>NC_004459.3:656373-1312746 GCF_000039765.1 Vibrio vulnificus CMCP6
GAAATGTACAATCAACTCGTGACCAAGCTGTTTGCAGCGCAACAGCTGTCAGCAGCAAATGATGACAACGTCGTCAAAGTGTCTGTATTAGCTGCCAACGACGATACATTTGAAGCGCAACCACCCTCAGTCTTTCAAATCCAGCGTGAAAACATTCACCTAGGCCTGAAAGCGAATAGCAAAGAAGAAGCCATTCGTTTCGCTGGCAACAAACTGGTTGAGCTTGGCTACGCAGAACCTGAATATATAGAGGCGATGTTTGAACGCGAAGCCCTCGTCCCCACCTATCTTGGCGAATCCATTGCCGTGCCACATGGCACCGTGGAAGCGAAAGATCGCGTGAAAAAAACAGGCATTGTCATTTGCCAATACCCATCGGGTATCCAATTTACTGACGACAAAGACGATGTGGCCAAACTTGTGATTGGTATTGCAGCCAAGAACGATGAACACATCCAAGTGATTACCACTATTACCAACGCCCTTGATGAACCAGAAGCGATTGAGAGGCTCACCAGCACTGAAGATATCGAAGAAATTCTAGACATCCTCGGTGGAAAACAAGCCGCTTAATTCGTTCAACTTTTTGCTCCTGAGCAAAATCGAGGTCAACTGCTCCCCTATACGGTTGGCCTCACCCTAAGTTCATCATGCATTTTAAATTGGTAGGTAAGTATTATGAAAAACGCAGTACATTTTGGTGCCGGTAACATTGGTCGCGGCTTTATTGGTAAATTGTTGGCTGATGCCAATGTTGCAGTGACGTTCGCTGATGTCGATGCTCCTTTGGTTGATCAGTTGAGCCACAAGCAAGAGTACAAAGTCAAAGTGGTCGGCAGTGAATGCCAAATTGATACCGTTACCCATGTCACCGCTGTTAATTCGGCCAGTGAAGAGGTGATTGATCGCATCGTCCAGACGGATTTAGTCACCACCGCAGTGGGACCGAATGTGTTGGATATCATAGCCAAAACCATTGCCCAAGGGATTGCAAAACGCTTTGCCGCTGGCAATCTGGCACCACTTAATATTATTGCTTGCGAGAATATGGTTCGTGGCACAACTCACTTAAAAGGGGAAGTGTACAAACATCTCGATGCATCCTTACACGCCCAAGCTGACGAGCTTGTTGGCTTTGTTGACTCCGCAGTGGATCGCATTGTGCCCCCAGCAGAAGCCGCTAACGATGATCCTCTGGAAGTCACCGTTGAAAGCTTCAGTGAATGGATTGTCGATGAGCAGCAATTTAAAGGCGAAGTGCCATCCATTGCCGGGATGGAAAAGACCCATAACCTCATGGCTTTTGTTGAACGCAAACTGTTTACCTTAAATACTGGCCATTGCATTACTGCGTACTTAGGTTGCTTACAAGGCCACCGAACTATTCGAGAAGCGATTGAAAATCCAGCCATTCGTGACCAAGTCAAACAGGCAATGATGGAAAGTGGTGAAGTGCTGATTCGTCGCTACGGTTTTGATCGTGAGATGCACCAAGCCTACATCGAGAAGATCTTGGCGCGTTTTGCCAATCCATTCTTAGTGGATGAAGTGGACCGCGTTGGTCGCCAACCTATTCGCAAACTTGGTATGAATGATAGATTAATCAAACCATTACTGGGTACAATTGAGTTCGGCACGGCAAATCAGCATCTCTTAAAAGGCATCGCTGCCGCGTTAAAATATCAAAATGACAGTGATCCACAGGCCGTGGAATTACAGCGCTCACTGCAGCAAGTTGGCGTGAAAAAAACGTTGGCAAAATACACAAGCCTTGCAGAGGACAGTGTTGAGGTTGCAAAGATTGAAACTCTTTACAACCAACTTTAATCAGTAGGGGGAGCTATGCTCCCCTCAAATATAAAAAAGATATATTGATTCAGTTTATGGCAGAGCATACAAACGAAAGTGACATCATTGAACGATTAAATCACGCCCCCAGTGTACGCGGTTTTTTTGTTGAGACCGTCGACATCCTTACCGAGGCCGTCGATGGCTTGGTACAACGAATTTTTCGCAAAGATAATTTTGCGGTGCAATCTGTCGTTGGGCCGCTTTTGCAGGACTCTGGTCCATTAGGTGATGTTTCTGTACGCTTAAAACTGCTCTTTGGTTTAGGCGTGTTATCAGATCATCACTATCACGATATTGAAGACATCATTAAGCTCAAAAACAAACTCAACAGTGATAGCACAGAATACGAGTTTACCGATCCCCAAATACTCGAACCGATTAAGAAACTTCATCTCGTGCAGAAAATGGGCATGGTGCAACTTGAAGTCGATGACCCTGATGACGATATCGAGCTGAGTTTTTATCAGCTTCAACTGCAAAGAAAGCAACAAATCATCCGCTCTGGTCTCTCACTCGCCATTGTCGAAATCTGTCATGAATTGGGCAAGGACAGCCCATTTTAGTCTTATCTCTTTTAAACCGACTTCCCTTTCCTCTGCACCTCTGCGTTAAAACAAAAAAGCCGAGGTGACAACACCTCGGCTCATCGCATTCTTTCAAAACGATTATTCTACCGTGACCGCTTTCGCTAGGTTACGAGGTTGGTCAACGTCCGTTCCTTTGATCAACGCCACGTAGTACGAGAGCAATTGCATTGGAATGGTGTAGTAGATTGCTGCAGTGATTTCACTCACGTGAGGCATAGTGATGATCTTCATGGTTTCATCGCCCTCGAACCCTGCGTCCGCATCCGCAAATACATACAAAAGACCACCGCGTGCACGCACTTCTTCAACGTTAGATTTTAACTTCTCGAGAAGATCGTTACTTGGCGCGACTACCACCACAGGCATGTCTGCATCAATCAACGCAAGAGGACCGTGTTTAAGCTCACCCGCCGCGTACGCTTCAGCGTGAATGTAAGAGATTTCTTTCAGTTTCAAAGACGCTTCCATTGCAATGGGATAGAACTCACCACGACCAAGGAACAAGGTGTGGTGCTTATCTGCAAAATCTGTCGCCAAGGCTTCAATGTCTTTTTCAAAAGAGAGTGCTGCGTTGATTTGCTTAGGTAACGCGTGCAACGCTTCTACGATCTCTTTTTCCTTTTCTTTACTGATACGGCCTTGTTGTTTACCCAGCGCCGTCACCAGCATAAGTAGAGCGGCCAATTGGGTTGTAAACGCCTTGGTAGAAGCGACACCAATCTCCACCCCTGCACGAGTCATAAAGGCAAAGTCAGATTCACGGACCAAAGATGACCCCGCCACGTTACAGATGGTCATGGCCGCCATATACCCTTTTTCTTTTGCTAGTCGCAAAGCTGCAAGAGTATCCGCCGTTTCACCCGATTGAGATAACGTAATAAGCAGGCTGTTTGGACGAGTCACAAACTTGCGGTAGCGAAATTCCGAAGCAATTTCCACATCACAGCTCACACCAGCAATGTCTTCGAACCAGTAACGCGCTGTCATGCCCGCATTGTAAGAGGTACCACATGCGACGATCTGAACGTGCTCAACTTTGCTTAGGATCTCAGCTGCATTAACACCAATGGCTTCAGTCACCACGGAATCTGCGGTAATACGCCCTTCCATGGTGTTGATCAGTGCCGTCGGCTGCTCGTAAATTTCTTTTTGCATGAAGTGACGGTATTGACCTTTATCACCCGCATCATGCTCAGCGTTTGATTCGGCAATCTCACGCTCAACACGCTCACCCGATGCATCATATACCGCAACCTCACGGCGCGTAATTTCTGCAACGTCCCCTTCTTCTAGGTACATAAAGCGGCGAGTTACGTTAAGCAGTGCCAGTTGGTCGGAAGCAAGGAAGTTTTCACCCACACCAAAACCAATCACAATCGGACTACCAGAACGAGCCACCACGATGCGCGAAGGATCGTTACGATCCAAGACAACCGTGCCGTAAGCACCTTCCAATTGTTTAACGGTTTTTTGTACGGCTTCAAGTAATGACGCTGCGGTACGCAATTCCCACTCAACCAAGTGAGCAATCACTTCAGTATCCGTTTGAGATTCAAACACATAGCCACGAGATTGCAACAACTCACGTAGCGTTTCATGGTTTTCAATAATGCCGTTATGTACCACGCTGATGTCGCCCGACTGATGTGGGTGCGCGTTGATCTCAGAAGGCTCACCATGAGTCGCCCAACGCGTGTGCGCGATCCCCGTCCCACCAACGACCTCGGCTTGATCCACAGCATCCGCCAATTCTTGTACTTTACCCAAGCGACGAATTCGAGTTAGGTTGGATTGGCTATCAACCACTGCAACACCCGCAGAGTCATAACCGCGGTATTCTAAACGACGTAGACCTTCAACCAAGATCTCTGCGACATCACGCTGTGCAACAGCACCAACGATTCCACACATGTTTTATCTCCATTTTTATTTTTTGCTTCCTCGTACTTCGCAAGCAAAAGTCGTTACGAGGAAAAAGATTAGGCACAGATGACGCGCACGCCATTGGCTTCCATTTCGGCTTTGTGTTCTGGCAGCAAGTCATTGTTGGTGATCAGAATATCGATCATCTCCCACGCCAGTTCGAGATTCGGGATTTTGCGCCCCACCTTATCGGACTCAACCATGACGATCACTTCTCGTGAGACTTCCGCCATCACTTTGCTCAGGCCGACAAGTTCATTAAATGTGGTGGTCCCACGGGTCAGGTCAACACCATCTGCGCCGATGAAGAGCTGATCAAAGTCGTACGATCGCAACACCGATTCGGCCACTTTTCCTTGGAAGGATTCAGAATGGTTGTCCCAAGTTCCGCCAGTCATTAAAAGCGTAGGTTCACTTTCCAGCTCGTTCAACGCGTTGGCTACGTGCAATGAGTTGGTCATCACCACCAAACCGCGTTTGCTGTTGAGTTGCTGAATAAGCGCCCCGGTTGTGCTACCGCTGTCGATCACGATACGGTTGTGGTCTCGAATCAGCTCCGCCGCTTTCTCTGCGAGTTTTAGCTTTCGATCCGAAACGTTTTGACTCATTTCTTCATGAATCACTTCTTTGGGGATCGCAATCGCGCCACCGTAGCGGCGCAACAATTGGCCATTCTTTTCTAATGACGCCAAATCCTTTCGAATCGTGACTTCTGAGGTGTCAAATTTATGAGCGAGCTCGTCAACACTGACCTCTCCTTTCTCATTAACCAGTTTAGAAATACTGTGTCTTCTCAGCTGAGTGTTTCGTTTCGACATTTAACTTTTAACTTTAAGTTTCGAATTGAAAGAAATTATAGTTGAAGTGAAACTTTTTAGTCCATTTATTTCGATCCAAAAAATTAATAAATAGCGCTGAAACCTTGTCCTAAGACAATTCTTAGACAGTGATATTGACTGAATTCAGTGGTAGAATTCGCCTCCGAAAAGAAAATTTATTACAGAATTGACCGTTATTTTTTTGCAACTTTCTTCATATAAAGTGGATAAAGTCACAAAAATAGAGAATTTTGAATTATTGAGTTGGTCATAAAATGACTAAACTTGATGAAAGACTTTCAACCCTGATGTCATTAAGTTTTTTGTAGATAGGCCCGCTGAGAAGCTAAAAAAAGTGGGACATGTAAAGGCATTAGGCTACAAACACCGACTTTCAAATTGTAACTATATTGACCGGAGAGTATCTTCCATGAAAAAGACCAAAATCGTATGTACGATTGGCCCAAAAACTGAGTCTGTAGAGAAACTGACTGAACTAGTCAACTCAGGTATGAACGTAATGCGCCTGAACTTTTCTCACGGTGACTACGTAGAGCACGGCACTCGTATCGCGAACTTCCGCCAAGTAATGGAAAACACAGGTAAGCAACTTGCTATCTTACTAGACACTAAAGGTCCAGAAATCCGCACTATCAAACTAGAAAACGGCGACGACGTTGATCTAGTAGCTGGTCAAGAATTCACTTTCACGACTGATACTTCTGTTGTTGGTAACAAAGACATCGTAGCAGTAACTTACCCAGGTTTTGCTGCGGATCTATCTGCTGGTAACACTATCCTAGTTGACGATGGTCTAATCGAGATGGAAGTTATCGCAACGACTGCGACTGAAGTTAAGTGTAAAGTACTGAACAACGGTGCTCTAGGCGAAAACAAAGGTGTTAACCTACCAGGCGTTTCTGTAAACCTACCTGCACTATCTGAAAAAGACAAAAACGACCTTAAATTTGGTTGTGAGCAAGGCGTTGACTTCGTTGCAGCATCTTTCATCCGTAAAGCATCTGACGTAAAAGAAATCCGTGAAGTTCTAGCAGCAAACGGCGGCGCGAACATTCAGATCATTTCTAAGATTGAAAACCAAGAAGGTGTTGATAACTTCGACGAAATCCTAGAGCTTTCTGACGGTATCATGGTTGCTCGTGGTGACCTAGGTGTAGAAATCCCTGCAGAAGAAGTTATCTTCGCACAGAAGATGATGATCGAAAAATGTAACCGCGCACGTAAAGTGGTTATCACTGCAACTCAAATGCTAGATTCTATGATCAAGAACCCACGTCCAACTCGTGCTGAAGCGGGTGACGTTGCGAACGCAATCATGGATGGTACTGATGCAGTCATGCTTTCTGGCGAAACAGCGAAAGGTAAATACCCTGTTGAAGCGGTAACTATCATGGCGCAAATCGCTAACCGTACTGATTCTGTACTAAAAGCAGAGCTAGGCTCTCGTCTAGACAGCCCACGCCTACGTATCACTGAAGCGGTATGTAAAGGTGCAGTAGACACAGCTGAGAAACTAGCAGCACCACTGATCATCGTTGCAACTGAAGGTGGTAAGTCTGCACGCTCTGTACGTAAGTACTTCCCAACTGCAAACATTCTTGCGCTAACGACGAACAAGAAGACAGCAGCTCAACTTGTACTGACTAAAGGTGTTACACCTGTTGTTGTTGATTCAATCGACAACACGGATGCGTTCTACGTAACCGGTAAAGAGCTTGCTCTTGAATCTGGCCTAGGTAGCAAAGGCGACATCGTTGTGATGGTATCTGGTGCTCTTGTTGCATCTGGTACAACGAATACTGCGTCAGTACACGTACTATAAGAATTCGTTACAATTTGTAAAAAATAAAAAGAGGGCCTCGGCCCTCTTTTTTTATGAAACGGCTTGCGATAACAATCAGTACGCTATATTATCAACCAGAATTGCGTACCGTTAAAATAATCACATTCTTACTAAATAAAATATATTGTTATCAATGAGGTTTTCTTGTGTCTAGCCCGACCCTAACTGACAAAGTATCAAAAATGATCTGCCAGGATATTCTTCATGGCGAGCTGAAACCAGGACAAAAATTAGTCGTTGCGGATCTAAAAGACAAGTACAACGTTGGGGCATCACCAATCCGCGAAGCACTCGTGCAGCTCTCTTGGAGCAAATACGTCAAGCTTGAACCACAAAAAGGCTGTTGGGTTGCCCCAGTCTGCGAAAACGAACTGCGCGATCTTTATGAAAGCCTACGCGTCGTGGCTCCTGTTTTGCTGAAAAAAGCAATCGCTTGCGGAAATGAAAACTGGGAACTTGAAGTACTAACGGCTTATCACAAACTTTCTCGTGCTCAGAATTTAGACACCACACCAGATTGGGCAGAATGGGAAGAGCGCCACAACCATTTCCACACCACGTTACTTGCAGGCGCTGAAGCAAGAAACATGTTTGATTTCTTTAGAGATCTCGCCAATCAGATTAAACGCTACCGCTATTTTGCTCTCTCTCAACATCAAGGTAATAAGCACTCTCTGTTTGATATTGAAGAGCATGAGATGATCATGAAACTTGCTTTGGCAAAAAATTCCGAAGAAGCGGCACGCCTTTTAGACAGCCATCTTGATAGTTCGATGAAAATGATTGAATCCGCTATCCAAGCCGCTTAATTTCATTTTGCAGAAACAAAAAAATCGGGGATATTCCCCGATTTTTTATTTGAGTGATACCCAAACGACTTGAAGTGACAGCTTCAAGCTGCTGCGTTTGCATCTACCAACCAAAAAACTCTTTGTGATGTGTGTTGAGCAAAAGGATCAACAATAAGAAGTAAATTGCGCTCAATTTAAATCCAAGTACCACTAGGGTTCCAATGGTCAATCTAACTAAAAAATGGTTTAACATACTCTGCCTCTAGCGCCCGAACTGAATATTTCCTTATAAACACGCAACGCGCGACGTTTCCGTTCAAGACAAGGGCAAACTGCACTGGACCGATCTTACTGTTTATCACCACCAAATATGACAGTAATCACAGCAAACTCACTTAGGGGTGACAGTTTACTTAATAACCATTTTAGTTCAATTTTGCTCACATATTAGACTTTAGTCTAACTGTATATATCTCGTTACAATTCCATCGTAGCGGATTAAGCGAGATCTTCATCGTTGTAGCAGAGGGAGACTTTGTTGCGACCAGAGCTTTTAGAGTCGTACAAGGCAATATCAGCACACTTATAACTGAGGGTGCTGTTGGAGGTGAGTTCGGTATAGCCCACGCTAATCGTGACATCGACTTGTTTGGAAATCGACACTGCGACACGCAGACGATTTAACACCACTTCCGCGGCGGAAACGGTGGTATGTGGCATGATGATGGCAAACTCTTCACCACCAACGCGCGCTAAGACATCGGTGTTTCTCAAGCCATTTTGAAGAATCTTAGCCACTTCGCGTATCACACGATCACCTTCATCATGGCCTTGCTCATCATTCACTCGCTTAAAATAATCTATATCGACTAAGGCTAAACATGCCATAGGCGTCGCTGGATAGCGCTCGATCAAGCTGGTATGTTGAGCAAGCTGCTGTTCAAATTTACGTCGGTTCCAGATTTGTGTCAGTTCATCACGCTCACTTAAGTTTCTCAAACGTTCCTCAAGTTCTTTGCGCGCACTGATATCCACCAGCGAAGTAATGTAGTAGCTCACTTGATTGAGAGAGTTTTTCACCGCCTGAATACGCATGATCACTGTGATGATGTGGTTGAGCTTGGTTTGGCAACGGATCTCCCCTTCCCATACCTCGTTCTTTTGTAACTCGCTCCATGCTTTGATCACGGTTTCTAATTCGTCATTCAAAAAGATCAGTTGTTGAGCACTTTTCCCTTCAATCTTATCTCCCTGATGACCAAACATCACTTCGAATTCATGATTCACAAGAATGATGCGGTGAGAAGTGTCTGAAATCATCACGGCGGTCATGCCATTCAAAGCCGCCCTGGCCAATTTACTTTCCAAATTGCGCTGGCGATAGTGCAGTACAATCGTCAGAGAAGGCAGTGCGACAACTAGGATCAAACACAACACAAAGAGTGCTTCACGCGTAAGATCATTCACGGCAATTTTCGAGCGTTCCATTAACTGCTGCTGATCCATATCGATCAGCAAGTAGAGATCCCTGTCTTGGCCAAAGCTAACACTGTTATGAACCACTAAATCCTGCTCATCGTAGCTGTAACCCGCTTTCTGGTGTCTAAACTGCAGCCAAGCTTGCGGATATTGATCACTGAAACGAAAGGCCGCGCGCTCTGGCAGCAAGTCACCAAACTGCTTTTCTTCTTCCTCACTGATGACGAAGTAGCCACGATCATTGACGATCTCAATGTCAAAATCTTTTACGGGTGAGTAATTCAACCGATCGGCGATGTAATCCACATTCAGATTTAGCGCCAAATACCCTTCGCGCTCACCACGTATCGTGACTGGAGTAAAAATAGAAATAACCGGCACATAAGGTTTAATTAATTGCTCATCTCGCGTGTCTAACGTGATTCCCCATGCCCCGATCTCGCTATTTTCGAGTGTCTTGGCATAGACAAAATAGGCTTCGCTTGCATCGTTTTGCATCTTCGCCGCAGGGAAAAAGTAATTACGGCTTACGTCGTAATTGAGGCGCAACTGCTCCATCCCTTCCGTGTCCAACAAGCGGATTTCGGTATACCACTTTTGATTGACCACCACAGATTCCCACAAAGACATTAACGCCCTTTCCGATTGAGGGTTGGGATCAACGACGAAATCCGTCAAGGTTTGGTTATAAGTCAGTAGTTGTAATACCGAGGCAACTTGATCATACAGGTTGTTGTATTCGCGCTCGGTGTAGGAGAGCTGATTAAGAGCTTCTTTCGCGGTGTTTTCAATATTGGCGTCGAGCAGATCTTGGTATTTATCCTGATAGTAGATAGCAATGAGTGCAGCGAAAAAAGCGCTGGTCAAAATGAGAATGCCGAGTAACTTTCTGATTTTCACTCGTAAATTTTACCTATCAGGGAGAAGAATACCGCGGGAGTATAGCATAGATAGTAGTCAATTTAATCGCCATCAGGCACTACAGATTGATTGTAGAATCACAATAATAATGACCACCTATCGGTGGCCATTACATCATGATGAGAGATAGCTTACGCTTTTAGCGCTCTTTCTCCGCGAGCAATGCCGACCACACCGCTGCGCGCAACTTCAATCACTTCCGTGACTTCAGAAATGGCCTGAATGAAAGCATCCAGTTTTTCGCTGGTACCTGCAAGTTGCACCGTGTACTGCGAGGCCGTAACGTCGACAATCTGACCTCGGAAAATATCCGCAGTACGTTTCACTTCTGCACGAGCAAAACCACTGGCTTTCACTTTCACCATCATCAGTTCACGTTCGATATGATCGAACTCCGTCACCTCTTGGACTTTCAGCACATCAATCAGTTTATGTAACTGCTTTTGAATCTGCTCTAACTGCATCTCGTCGGTCATCGTGGTAATGTTCAAACGAGACAAGGTTTCATCGTCCGTTGGTGAAACGGTCAACGATTCAATGTTATAGCCACGCTGAGAGAACAGCCCTACCACACGAGACAAGGCACCCGGTTGGTTTTCCATTAACAACGAAATAATGTGTCTCATATTAAGTTCTCTCCGTTTTGCTTAGCCACATTTTGTCCATGCCTTCGCCTTTGATTTGCATCGGGTAGACGTGCTCAGTTTCATCCACATTGATATCGACAAACACCAAGCGATCTTTCATGTCGAGGGCGCGTTTAAGCTCTGACTCGAGTTGATCGGGGGTTTCAATGCGAATACCTACATGGCCATAAGCTTCTGCAATGGCTGCAAAATCAGGAACAGAACTCATGTATGAGTTAGAGTGGCGACCTTGATAGATAATGTCTTGCCACTGCTTCACCATTCCAAGGAAACGGTTATTCAAGTTAATAATTTTGACCGGAATGTCATATTGCATCGCAGTCGACAGTTCTTGAATGTTCATTTGGATACTGCCATCCCCCGTCACCACCACCACTTCTTCTTCTGGCATGGCGAATTTCACCCCCATACCAGCGGGCAGACCAAAGCCCATCGTGCCTAGACCACCAGAATTGATCCAACGGCGCGGTTTGTTGAACGGGTAGTAAAGCGCAGCAAACATTTGATGCTGGCCAACATCTGATGCAACGTAAGCATCCCCATTGGTCAGCTTATGCAGTGTCTCGATCACTTGCTGTGGCTTAATGCGCTCCGAAGAGGTGTCGTAGGCGAGGCAATCTCGTGCTTTCCAGCCTTCAATTTCATCCCACCAGCTCGCTAAGGCTTGCGTATCGTTTTCAGCGCCTTGCTCTTCAAGAAGTGTCACCATGGTCTCAAGCACTTGCTCCGCTGACCCCACGATGGGTAGGTCAACTTTGACGTTTTTCGAGATCGAAGAAGGGTCGATGTCGATGTGCATGATCTTCGCATTAGGGCAGTATTTTTCTAAGTTGTTGGTGGTACGGTCATCAAAACGTACCCCAACACCAAAAATAAGATCGGCGTTATGCATCGCCATATTGGCTTCATATTTACCATGCATGCCGAGCATGCCTAGAGCGTTTTTGTGGGTCCCCGGGAAAGCACCGAGCCCCATTAGTGTGCTTACAACGGGCAAATTTAATGTTTCAGCCAGCTTGAGGATCGACTCATGCGCACCTGAGATAATCGCACCACCACCGATATAAAGAACGGGCTTCTTCGCTTCAAGTAATGCCTTTAGCGCTTTCTTTATTTGACCTTTATGGCCCGAAGTGGTTGGTTTGTATGACCGCATGCTGATTGACTTAGGATATTCATAAGGCAGTTTGATCAGCGGGTTCATCACATCTTTTGGTAAGTCAATCACCACAGGGCCAGGGCGGCCTGTCGTGGCAATGTAAAATGCTTTCTTGATGGTCTCAGGAATGTCTTCCGCACGCTTAACGAGGAAACTATGTTTAACCACAGGGCGAGAAACACCAACGATATCGCACTCTTGGAAAGCATCATTACCAATTAAGCTATTGGGTACGTTTCCTGAAATAACGATCATCGGGATGGAATCCATGTAAGCCGTGGCAATTCCGGTGATGGTGTTCGTTGCGCCTGGTCCTGAACAAACTAGGACAACGCCAGGTTTGCCTGTGGCACGAGCATAACCATCAGCCATGTGGGTCGCGGCTTGTTCATGACGAACTAATACATGCTTGATTTGTTCAGTTTTGGCGTGAAGAGCATCATAAATATCCAGTACTGAACCACCGGGATAACCAAAAATTTGCTCTACGTTTTCTTCGATCAGAGATTGAACAACCATCTCTGCGCCTGACAACATTGCTGTCATAGTGCTTCTCCTTAGCCAGTTTCCATTAAATAAGGTCAATCTAATGGGCTGGTTTTACATAGTTTAGGGCTTATTTGTAGCCTAATTCGAAAAAACTTCATTTTTGCTATGTCCTGCCTTTGTCATAACAAAGAGCAAGGTAACGCAACAAATGTAACTTTTTATTATCAGCAGGTCTAATGAGAGATAGATCGAAATTTAAACAAGATGCTATTTATTAGCACTTAATAAGGAATAAATCGCGGATAGAGGTCGTTAATCAGGATGATCACCATATTGCTTCGTTAAAAAAAGAACTAAAATTCACACCTCATCTAATTCTAACGGTGAGAATGCTGTTTTAGACAATACAAAGCAACGCTTGCCTACAGGCGTCAAAGACGGAAAAACCTCACTGGTGTTTCACACTCAGTGAGGTTCATCAAGGATCAATGTGACGTCAATGTTCGACAGAAAAGCTTATTTTTCTTTCTTTTCTGAATACATTTCTTCGATTTCGTCTTGATACTTGTCGTTGATCACCTTACGGCGCAATTTCTGCGTTGGCGTCAACTCACCTTCATCCATAGAAAACGCTTTTGGTAGCAACTTGAACTTCTTCACTTGTTCAAATTTCGCCAGCTCTTTCTGCAGATCGTTAACGCGCTTCTCCAGCATTTCAACAACTTGGTGATGCTTAATCAGTTCAACGCGATCGTGATACTTAATATTGAGCTCTTTGGCGTACTCTTCCAAAGAGTCAAAACAAGGCACTATCAACGCTGAAACGAATTTGCGTGTATCAGCAATCACCGCGATTTGCTCAATAAAATGATCTTTACCAATCGCACCTTCAATCATCTGCGGGGCAATGTATTTTCCTCCAGACGTTTTCATCAGCTCTTTGATACGATCGGTAATGAACAGGTTGCCGTGCTCATCAATGTGACCCGCGTCGCCCGTTTTAAGGAAACCGTGTTCATCAAACGTTTTCTCCGTTTCTTCTGGGAGCTTGTAGTAACCACGCATCACCATCGGACCACGAACCAAAATTTCGTTGTTTTCGCCAATCTTTACTTGTGCGCCCGGCATCGACATGCCGATAGAATCAGGGTTAAAGCACTTGTCATCCCAGCATGAAATCGTTGCTGTGGTTTCGGTCATGCCGTAGCCCAGCTTCACGTTGATACCAATCGCATGGAAGAAACGACCAATGGTTTCATCCAGTTTTGCACCACCACATGGCATAAAGTTGATGTTGCCACCCAGCAGGGCACGCAGTTTTGACAACACCAGCTTATCCGCCAACGCATGGGCTTTTTTCAGCATCAATGAAGGCTGGCGACCTTCTTGGTGACACACGGACATCTTCGCGCCCATGTTCACCGCCCAGGTAAACATGATTTTGCGCATCAGCGGCGCACGAGAGACTTTCTCATGGATGGCAGAGAAGATCTTCTCGTAAAAGCGCGGCACGGCGCACATCACTGTTGGCTTGATATCACTCAGAGCGTCACGAACTTGCATGGTATCTTGCAAATAACAGTTCGTACCGCCTTTATAAAGAACGTAAAAGGTCCAAGCGCGCTCAAAAACGTGTGATAACGGCAAGAAACAAAGCGAAACGTCGTTTTCTGTCAGGCTTAAGCGTCGATCATGTCCCTCTAATTGAGCGGCAATGTTGGCATAATCTAACATCACCCCTTTCGGCTGCCCCGTGGTGCCAGAGGTATAGATTAGCGTCAGCAAATCCTCAAAATTTGCCTGTTCTAAACGTCGTTCGAGCTCAGCACGGGCCTCTTGTTGACCTTGTTGAATGAAGGCTTTCCAATGGATCGCAAAGTGATGTTCGCCTAAATCAATATCGTCTGACATGGCGACAATCAGGTTCAGTTGCTCACACTCATCGAAGATTTTCACTGCGGCGTCAAATTGTGGCTGTTCACCCACAAACAGAACTTTAACGTCGGCATTTTGCAGAATATAAGCCGCTTGAGCTGCCGTATTGGTTGGATAAATCGGGACCGTGACAGCACGTAATTGTAGGGCCGCAAAATCGGCCACCGTCCACTGCGGCATGTTATTAGAAAAGATAGCGATCTTATCTTGGACTTCAATGCCCTGCGCAAGCAACGCTAGGGATAATTCATCAATTTGCTGACCAAATTGCTTCCAGCTAATACCTTGCCAAACTGCACCAACTTTATGCTTGAGCGCAACTCGCTCCGCACCTTGTGCAATCTGCTTACGAATTCGTTTTACGATGTGAAAATCTAAATTGGCCATGTCTCTTACCTTTGGCTTACACATGTAAGCTCTATTTGCGGGCACAGTGTAGCGGTGGGAACAAAAAACGCAACTGATGAGGGTCAAACTTATGCTCAATTAGAGAGAATCATCAATAACAAGATAAAAAAATGCCCTCATGGCCAAGGCTCAATGAGGGCATCCAATTTGTAACAGGCCGTGTCGGTTATACCGCAGCAACCACTTCGCCACATGTCACCATCAGCAGATCACGCAGCCAAATGTGGCCTTTGTCTTTTTCTGATGATTCGTGCCAGCTTAAGAAACCGCTGATTTCACGATTTTCAAATGGGAAGTCAAGAATCTGTAGCTGCGCGTTGTTTGCCGCATTTTCCACAATCCAGCGAGGAGCGATCGTCACAAGCTCAGATTGACCAACCACATACAGAACGTTGCTCAAGCTTGTGCCTTCGAAATACGCTGCCACATCCAGATCGCGATACGCTTGCTCAGAGAAGCTGCGTTGGCCGTGAATGCGAGACAGTTTCGCGTGACGCTCTTGCATCAACTGCGCTTCTGTCACTTTACCTTGAATACGAGGATGCTGCTTAGACGTCACAACCACGAGTTCATCTTTGAAGATCTCTGTGCTTGAGAAGCCTTGCTCGTCAAAACGTGCGTAATCAATCACAAAGTCGATTTCTTGATAGCGCATACGCTCAGAGAGCATGCGATCAAACTCTGCATCCAAATGCAATTGTACATTAGGCGCTTTGTTATGAATGTCTGCCATAATGCGTGGTGCAAAACGCATATCACATGGGCTGCAAATCGCCAGTTTGAACAGACGAGTTGAAGACTCAGGCTGGAATACAGAACTTGGTAATTCATTGCGGATCAATTGCAGCGCTTGGCGGACTGGACCAAATAATTGACGAGCACGCTGGGTCGGTTGAATACCACGCCCTTGACGCATGAAAAGCTCATCATTAAACATCACTTTTAAGCGAGCAACCGCGTTGCTCACTGCAGGCTGTGACATGCCTAAATTATGTGCTGCGCGAGTAATATTTTGCTCTTGCATAACGGCATCAAATACCGTCAGTAGGTTGAGATCCACTCCGCGTAAAGTACTTTCCATTCGATAGCTGGCAATCGCGCTCATCGCATCTTTTTTATCTAACATCTAGTGCGCCTCTCGTGTAACGGTCAACAAATTTGAATTTGATAGTCAGGAATAGATAACCTGTATTTCTTATATTTATCGCCCTCATCACTCTCAGGGCGCAGCTCACTATCATTGAATTCATTGATGTTTAGCAACTAGATTGATAATTAATCACAATATTTTAGCCAATTATCATTTTTGTTGATTAAAAACATATATTTAAGTAAAACCTAAAAAACTATAAAAAACAGAAATACCCTCATAAGTAGCAATTATTGAGCTAAGTGATGTCTCATCACTTAACCCCCTTAAAGCATTTGCTGCAACTATTGTTTGACCACAAAACCCAACAATCTCGTCAATATTAGCGCTATGAAATTGACACGTAACTGGGAAAGTCGACTTGTTGCCATAGTTGCTCACACAGCGATTGATGACATGACCAGTCTCCTTTGAGTATCCATTCGACGATCGCTGGCGCTACTTGAGGATAAGTGACTTTTTCCGCCAACGCGTCTTGCAACCAACGCCGCACAACCTGACTGTCCAAGGTGTCCATCACCGTCGCTAAGCCAAGAGTTTCTAAGGTCGCCACGTTGCTTTGTTGCTCAAATTGCCCTTCAAGTGGTTTCACTAATAATTTTTTACCTAAGGTCAACGCTTCTGAAGGAAGCTCAAAACCACCATTCGCGATCACCCCTTTACAACGATGTAAATCTAATTGAAATGAATGATGATCGAGCGCACGGAGTGAAATATTGCCTTCCATTTCTTCCGCGAGTACATCTGGGTGATAACAGATGAATGACTGCGATTTAAAACGCCACAACAACTCGCAAATGGATTCCAACTGTTCAAAGGGTAAATAAACCAGAATCGCATCGATTTGCTCGGTTTGGTAACAAAGCGTGTGAACAATCGGCGGTAAGATCGGTTGATCAAAATGGTACCAATGCAAACCTAAATGAATGTTAGCAGGAGCAAAATGACGCAGTACTTGCTTATCGAGCCATGATGCCCCCCGCAATGGCACAGAATAACGAAACGCATTTTGATGACTAAGCCCAATGCAGGGCTTGTTTTGTCGTTTAGCAGCCCACGCCGAAACGGGCTCGAAGTCACTGATCACCAAATCATACTGACTAAGATCTTGCTGCTGCACTTCTTGCTTCAGAGTCAATAAACTGTTTTCGAGCGCAGTTTGCCAATAATCCACACGGCCATTTTTCGTCGCAAAGGTGAGCCCTCGACACGTTTTGTACTGGCCAAAGGCTTCCATGGAGAAATAGCGCTTCGGGTCTCGACCAGAAAAAAGAAAATCCACTTGGCAATGCTGCGCCGCAAAAGCGTTTGCCATTGCCCGAGCACGGGCGATATGACCATTCCCCGTGCCTTGTACGCCATACAGAATTTTCATAGGCTCACTCCATCACAAGAATCAAGGCCAAAGTGGCACAGGCATGACCGAGCAGAGCACCAATCACAATGTCACTAAAAAAATGCACGCCCAGTAAAATGCGTGACAACCCGATCAGGGTCGCCCAGCTAAACGCAAACCATGTCAACTCTGGGAAGAAGTAACTTGTGATGGTGGCCATGACAAACCCTGCGGCGGTGTGACCAGAGGGCAAACTGTAGCGATCTGAAGGGGTGATAAAAGCGGGCAAATAGGCACTGTACTCTTCTGGGCGACGGCGCTTGAAACTGTTTTTGAGCCCCCAATAAATGGGCAACTCGATGACAAAGGCCAGCAAACCACAGAGCAAAAACCACGTTCCTAGTGAAGGAATAGCCAGCCATGCGGCCAGTCCAATCAAGGCGTAAAGGTGCCCATCGCCACTGTGGGAAATCGCTTTGCTGATGGTTGCCACTTGGTAATTGAATCTATGTTTTAAGCAAAAGCTAGAAAGCGCAAAGTCAAAGTCTGCAATACGTTGTATCGGCAGACGCAGCGTGTTGATCGATTTCATTGTTGCCATCCTGAATGTCGTTCTCCTGCTACTAAGCTAGGAAACCAGAGTGACAATCCCATGAAAGGAATTTGGCGATTTAGTGACAACGCCCAGAATCCTTGATAAGGCTTGGGCGATCAAGAAGATAGCGAGAGGGACAAAGGAAGAGGAGAAGAACGAAGAGAGCACGAACAGAGTGCTCTCTTTGCGATCAATAAAGAGAAGAAATCGCCATCGCGAAAATTAACTGGGATCGATTGACTGTATATACCAAATGTTTTTGTCTTTTCGACATGCCATCAAATTGCCTGAGCGAGCCTGATTGGCACCATTGAGCTGATACTGTAAATCACGACATTGATAACTGCCTGTCCACAATATTTTTTGGCTTGCTGATCGGGTTTTCGGCGTTAATGCTGCATTGGGCTTCACCGATAAAATGTCACGCGGTTCGATACGGCTTTGCACATAACCTTGATGTACATAGCCTTCAATCATTCCCTGTCTCTCGACTAACAACCAAGGTGCGCCGGGGACTTTTGCCAACGCGATGAAGACATCTCCCGTTTGCAGCTGCCCTACTTTATTTGATTTCGCAGATGGAGCTGAGCGTAGGTTAACCACCGTGGTGGCACTGAATGGCAAATCCAGTAGAGACAGTTCCCCTTTTAATGTTACTCCGGGGTAAACGTCAGTCCCGACAAGAAACGTTTTGGTTTTAGGATCAGAAGAAGCAATACGCCATTGTGACGCCTTCAACCCTTCTTTCTCCTCCCCACCAGCCATTTCAGAACTCTCGCTTTCCAACAAAGTCGCCATTGCGGTTAGGAAGGTTTTCTGTTCCTGAGAGCTCAACGTCAACTCAAGCTGCTGTTGTAATACTTCTGCATTTTTAGATAATTGTGCCGAAGAGACACTGCTTACTTTTCTTTCGGTACTGGTTGATTGACAGCCAAGTAACGTCCAGCAGCTCAATGTTAACACTGCATACCAAGCCGATTTATTAGACATTATCTTCTCCCTTCTCTTCATCACTTAAACTCTTGTTCCATCGAGCGCTAAGCGCCAGCCAACCCGGAATAATCGGTACACCTTCATTTTCTTAGTGCCCAATAGTGCTAGGCGAACACCGTTTCGGGCAAGTATTAGAAAAGTATGAAAGCAAACGCTTTAGCAGTGATGTCACATTACGTAGCGACAACTCGTTAACTCTCTCACTTAATCTTTGCTATCCAATAATCGCCGAGAGCAGAAATGCCACAGACAACGACGTCACTAGAGGGCTCTGACGTTGTTTTTTCCAACAAATCGTATTTTTATCGCTCAACTGATCGGATATGAATAAAAAATCAACTTTAGGGTTGACGCGCCACACTGAGTGCGGTACTAATCTGTTAACTTAATTTTGTGGAATGCTTAACAAGATGACAGCACATTTTTCTTTCCTACTGAACCTCCTCCTCATCGTGACAAGATCGCGCGGGTAGGCTGTGGAAGAAAAATAAACCACACAGAATAACAACTAGCCCGCACATCGATGCGGGCTTTTTTATATCCAAACACAACATTGACCAGAAGAAATCGATTAACTATCGAGAAAAGGAAGCGAACATGAACGATCAGGTAATTATATTCGACACCACGTTACGTGATGGCGAACAAGCGTTATCAGCGAGCCTAACGGTAAAAGAGAAGTTGCAGATTGCTTATGCGCTTGAACGACTTGGCGTTGATGTGATCGAAGCAGGCTTCCCGGTTTCTTCTCCTGGTGATTTTGAGTCCGTACAAACCATCGCTCGTAATATTAAAAACAGCCGCGTATGTGCCCTTTCTCGCGCCGTAGAAAAAGACATTGATGCCGCCGCTGAAGCCTTGAAAGTGGCAGAAGCATTTCGTATCCACACTTTTATTTCCACCTCGACCATTCACGTGCAAGACAAATTACGTCGTAGCTACGATGATGTCGTTGAAATGGGCGTTAGAGCAGTAAAACATGCTCGCAAATACACGGACGATGTGGAATTTTCTTGCGAAGATGCCGGACGTACGCCTATCGACAATCTTTGCCGCATGGTAGAAGCCGCGATAAATGCGGGCGCGCGTACCATCAATATCCCAGACACCGTGGGCTACACCGTACCAAGCGAATTTGGCGGCATTATCCAAACCCTATTTAACCGCGTACCGAACATCGACAAAGCGATCATTTCAGTTCACTGTCACGATGATTTAGGCATGTCTGTCGCCAACTCCATTGCTGCTGTTCAAGCTGGAGCTCGTCAGGTCGAAGGGACAATCAATGGCATTGGTGAACGAGCGGGTAACTGCTCTCTAGAAGAGATCGCCATGATCATCAAAACTCGTCAAGAGTTACTAGGGGTTCGAACAGGCATCAACCACGAAGAAATCCATCGTACCAGTAAGTTGGTCAGCCAACTTTGCAACATGCCAATCCAAGCCAATAAAGCCATTGTCGGTGCCAATGCCTTTAGCCACTCTTCCGGTATCCACCAAGATGGCATGCTAAAGAATAAGAACACTTACGAAATCATGACGCCTGAGTCGATTGGCCTGAAGAACCAAGCGCTGAACCTAACCAGTCGCAGTGGCCGTGCTGCGGTGAAGAGCCACATGGATGCCATGGGCTATAAGGAAGATGAGTACAACTTAGATGCGCTATACCAAGATTTCCTAAAACTAGCGGATCGCAAAGGACAAGTCTTCGACTATGACCTAGAAGCACTGATGCACTTCTCTAACCTGCGCGAAGAAGATGATTATTACAAGCTGAACTACCTAAGCGTGCAATCAGGCAGCGTGATGGCGACCACCAGCATTAAACTGTTGTGTGGCGATGAAGAGAAATGCGAAGCAGCCGTTGGTAATGGTCCTGTCGATGCGTTATACCAATGTATCTACCGTCTGACGGGCTACGACATCGTATTGGACAAGTTCGATCTCACTGCCAAAGGGGAAGGTGAAGACGGCTTAGGCCAAGCAGACATTATCGCCAATTACAAAGGCCGTAAGTACCACGGTACGGGTATCTCAACGGATATCGTTGAAGCATCAGGTCAGGCATTGCTGCACGTTATCAACAGCATTCATCGTGCCGACGAAATTGCCGAAATGAAACAGAAAAAGATCGCAACCGTATAACTGTATTCCGAGCACTTCATTGTGCTTGGAACGCCCATAATTCACTGCAACACAGCACAATAAAATTCAATAATTAAAGGATTAACATGACAGACAAAACTTACAAAATCGCCGTTTTACCTGGCGATGGTATTGGCCCAGAAGTAATGGCTCAAGCACACAAAGTGCTGGATGCGATTGAGAAAAAACACGCGATTCACTTCGAACGTGAAGAGCACGACGTTGGTGGTATTGCGATAGATAATCATGGCTGCCCACTCCCCCAAAGCACGGTGACCGCATGTGAAGAGTCAGACGCGGTGCTGTTTGGTTCAGTAGGCGGCCCTAAGTGGGAACATTTGCCACCTAACGACCAACCAGAGCGTGGCGCGCTCCTACCGCTACGTAAGCACTTCCAGCTGTTTTGCAACCTTCGCCCTGCTCAAATTCACAGTGGCTTAGAAGCATTTTCACCATTGCGTGCCGACATCTCGGGCCGTGGTTTTGATATTGTCGTCGTGCGTGAGCTAACGGGTGGTATCTATTTCGGTCAACCCAAAGGCCGTGAAGGTGAAGGCGCCAACGAAAAAGCGTACGACACAGAAATTTATCACCGCTTTGAAATTGAACGCATTGCGAAGATTGCCTTCGAGTCGGCTCGCCTACGCCGCAAGAAAGTGTGCTCTATCGACAAAGCCAATGTACTGCAAAGTTCTATCTTATGGCGTGAAGTCGTCGAAGAGCTCGCTAAAGACTACCCAGATGTTGAGCTATCGCATATGTACATCGACAACGCAACGATGCAGTTGATCAAAGATCCTGCGCAGTTTGACGTCATGCTTTGTTCTAACATCTTTGGCGACATTATTTCGGACGAGTGTGCAATGATCACGGGTTCCATGGGCATGTTGCCATCAGCAAGCCTAAACGAAAGCAAATTCGGCCTGTATGAACCTGCAGGTGGCAGTGCGCCTGACATCGCAGGGAAAAACATCGCTAACCCGGTCGCGCAAATCCTTTCAGCCGCTCTCATGCTACGTTATAGCCTTGGTGAAGAGGCCGCAGCACAAGACATTGAAAACGCGGTTTCTCAAGCGCTAGCCGCCGGTGAACTGACTGCCGATCTTGCCGGTGACAAACCAGCACTATCGACCGCTGAAATGGGCGATAAGATCGCACAATACATTCTAAATTCATAAAAACACGGAAGTTCGAGCAATGGGCAAAACACTATACGAAAAAGTTTATGAAGCACACGTCGCGGTTGCCGCAGAAGGTGAGACGCCGATCCTATATATCGACCGTCATTTAGTGCATGAAGTGACTTCTCCACAAGCGTTTGATGGCTTACGTGAAAAGGGGCGCCAAGTGCGTCAAGTGAGCAAAACGTTCGCGACCATGGATCATAACGTATCCACCACCACCAAAGACATAAATGCGTCTGGTGAAATGGCCCGTATTCAGATGGAAACCCTGATCAAAAACTGTCAGGAATTCGGCGTCACCTTGTACGACATCAACCATAAATATCAAGGCATTGTGCATGTTATGGGGCCAGAATTGGGCATCACTTTACCAGGCATGACCATTGTCTGTGGTGATTCTCACACCGCAACACACGGTGCGTTTGGTTCGCTGGCATTTGGTATTGGTACTTCTGAAGTCGAGCACGTGCTGGCAACACAAACCCTTAAGCAAGCGCGCGCCAAAACCATGAAAATCGAAGTTCAAGGCAAAGTCGCTGACGGTATCACCGCCAAGGACATCGTCCTTGCCATCATTGGCAAAACCACCGCAGCGGGTGGAACGGGCTATGTGGTGGAGTTCTGTGGTGAAGCAATTACAGACCTTTCCATGGAAGGCCGCATGACCGTGTGCAATATGGCAATTGAGTTGGGTGCCAAAGCAGGCTTGATCGCACCAGACCAGACCACCTTCGACTACATCAAAGGTCGTAAATTCGCGCCAACTGGCGCAGATTGGGATGCGGCGGTTGAATACTGGAAAACACTCAAAACCGATGAAGACGCTAAATTTGATGCCGTGGTGACGCTAAACGCTGCCGATATCAAACCTCAAGTGACTTGGGGCACGAACCCAGGCCAGGTGATTGCCGTGGATGAGCCCATTCCAGCACCAGAAAGCTTCAGCGATCCCGTTGAAAAAGCGTCCGCTGAAAAAGCACTGGCGTACATGGGACTGGAAGCAGGTAAATCGCTGTCCGAATACAAAGTCGACAAAGTCTTTGTCGGCTCTTGCACAAACTCACGTATCGAAGATATGCGCGCCGCCGCTGTCGTCGCCAAAGGGCGCAAAGTGGCATCACACGTTCAAGCGCTGATTGTTCCGGGGTCTGAGCAAGTCAAAGCGCAAGCCGAAGCCGAAGGTTTGGATGTCATTTTCAAAGAAGCGGGTTTTGAATGGCGCCTACCTGGTTGCTCTATGTGCCTGGCAATGAACAATGATCGTCTAGGGCCACATGAGCGCTGTGCGTCAACGTCAAACCGTAACTTTGAAGGCCGCCAAGGTCGTGATGGTCGTACGCATCTAGTCAGTCCAGCCATGGCTGCCGCGGCGGCAATTGCTGGTCATTTTGTTGATATTCGAGATTGGAAATAAGGGGAACACACATGCAAGGTTTTAAACAACACACCGGTTTGGTGGTTCCTCTTGATGCGGCGAACGTGGATACCGATGCGATCATTCCCAAGCAGTTTCTACAAAAAGTCTCTCGCTTAGGTTTTGGCAAACACCTCTTCCATGATTGGCGTTTTCTTGATGATGCGGGCGAACAACCCAATCCAGAATTTGTCATGAACCACGCGCGTTACCAAGGTGCCTCTATCCTGCTGGCACGAGAGAACTTCGGTTGTGGCTCTTCACGTGAGCACGCCCCTTGGGCACTGGCTGACTATGGCATTCGTGCGATGATTGCACCGAGTTTTGCCGATATTTTCTACAGCAACTCGATCAATAACCAAATGGTGCCTGTTCGTTTAACCGAACAAGAAGTCGATGAACTGTTCCAATATGTGCAAGCGACGGAAGGGGCACAAATCGAAGTGGATCTTGAAGCGTTGAAAGTGCGCGCAAATGACAAAGAATACTCATTTGGGATCGATGACTTTCGCCGTCACTGTTTGTTGAATGGTTTAGACCACATTGGTTTGACCCTACAACATGAGGACAAGATCGCCGCTTTTGAAGCAGATATTCCCGCGTTTCTGCGCTAATTTCTGCATTGAGTTAGATAACAATGGGAATAGCATGCTATTCCCATTTTGTTTGCTGGCGATGAAATTGATCGTCGTTTGTCACGGTCCTATATCAAACTAAAACACTATGCTTTGTAGAGGATATTCCCCGATGCGACGATATTTACTGCTGATTTTCACCTTATTTTCTGTTGCGAGTTACGCGGCACCAAAGTCGGATCTTTGGCCATATTGGCAACCATCCGACGAGCAAAGCACCATCAAAGTGTCTCATCAAGCTTGGCAAACACTACTCGATCACTATTTGATTCGCCAAGGCGAAAATACACTTTTTCGCTATGCCCAAGTGTCGACACAAGACCATCAGGCCCTTAAGCAATACCTTGCTACGCTGGCTAAGCAAAATCCGCTGACGCTCAACCGCGCAGAGCAATATGCCTATTGGGTGAATCTCTACAATGCGATTACCGTTGATCTTATCCTCGACAATTATCCGCTCAAGTCTATTACCAAGTTAGGCGGTTTGTTTAGCTTTGGACCGTGGAATGAAGAAGTCATCACCATCAATAGTAAGCCGTTAACGCTCAACGACATCGAACATCGTATCTTGCGCCCTATCTGGAATGATCCACGCACCCATTATGCGGTCAACTGCGCCAGCCTAGGTTGTCCTAACCTGCAACCACAAGCCTTTACAACCGATAACACACCAGCTTTGCTCGATGCGGCAGCGAAAGAGTTTATCAATAGTGCCAAAGGCGTATCACGACAAGGTAATAAAGCGCAGCTCTCTTCCATATACGATTGGTTTGCGGATGATTTTGGTGGAAAAGCGGGATTATTTTCCCACATTGGCCGCTATGCGCCACAGTATCAAGATTTTTCTGGTCAAATCGAGTACGACTATGACTGGAATCTCAACCAAGCCCAATAAACGCAGAAAGGCCGATATACGGCCTTTCTCTCTTTATATGAATGAGAACAAACAGGCGATCTCATCGTCCTGTTTTTTTGTTGGCTACTTGAAGCCTTTTTCTTTCTTAATAAGATCGTAAGCACTTTGAATTTCTTGCGATTTTTCTTTCGCCATATTCATCATTTCTGGCGGTAGACCTTTTGCCATCAATTTATCAGGGTGGTGCTCATTCATTAACTTACGATAAGCGCGCTTCACCTCTTTGCCATCGGCATTGGCGTCAATGCCCAAGATCTTATAGGCATCCGCGAGACGGTCAGTTTGCGACGCTTGCTGCCAGCCACCGTGAGAAGATGAGTGATGAGATTGATGCTGTTGTCCCCCAAATCCGCCCTGACGTTGGAAACGAAATGCCGCTTCTTGCATCTGCAAACGACGCTCGAGCTGTTCAGACGAAAATCCTAAACCTCGCGCAATCTTGTGCAATACATTTCGTTCACTTGGATGCACATCGCCATCGGCAAAAGCCGCAGAGATCTGTAATTCCAAAAAGAACTGCAATAAATCAAAACGGCCACTAGTGGCAATTTTAACTCTCTCTAAGACTTGTTCCAGAGGGAAATCACGTTCTTTACCTTCACGAAACGCATCTTGCGCTGCTCTGCGCTGTTCGCCATGCAAGCTCATTCGATCCATCATTGCACTGGCAAGTTGGATCTCTTCCTTGGTGACTTGGCCTTTTGCTTTAGCTACATGCCCCATAACAGCAAAAGCGGACTTAAAAAACTCCTCTTGTCGCTGAGCTTGACTTGGTCCTTGGCCAAAACCTGCGGTTTTAAAGCCCGCTTGACTCAAGCGTCGTGCTTTGTCGAACTGGTGACCAATAAATAAACCGAACAGCGCCCCAAACACCCCGCCGAACAAAAAACCAAAAAAGGCACCAAGAATTTTGCCAAAAATCTGCATTTGTGAGTTCTCTATCTATGAATTTTTCCCGTCATTGACGGTCATATAGTGCTGGAAGCACGGATTTCCTTTATGATAAGGCAATCATTTTTTCACCATGGCCATCATAGAGCCATCGAGCAGCAGTGACATAGGATAGTTCCTTTAATGCAACATTTCTCCCGGACATTTTTAGCGGCTTCAATTGCCACCGCTCTGTTTGCCCCCTACGCTCAAGCTGAAGCGATATTAAACAACAGTGTGCAGGAAATGCCCACTACAGATCAATGCTTGGTCGACGCTGAAAAAAATGATGCGAATGCTGAAATCGTGATTCAAGCGGATAACCTGCAAGCCATCAATGGTGACAAAGCCATTTACTCGGGCGATGTTGAAGTCACTCAAGGCAACAAAAAAATTACGGCAGAATCGGTCACCTTGCATCAACAAGAAAACATTGTTGTGGCAGAAGGTAATGTCACTTTCAATGATGGCGAAGTCAAAGCAAGCTCTAGCAAAGTCACCAATAATATGACGTCAGAGACCTTCTCGCTAGAAAATACTGAATATCAGTTTCTTTGCCAGCAAGGACGAGGCCAAGCTGCCTACATCGCAAAAACAGGCCAAGCGGTTTACGAATTAGAAGATGGCTCTATCACCTCTTGTCCTGCGGATGACAACGCATGGCGTTTGGTCGCATCCAGTATTGAAGTTGATCAAAATGAAGAAACCGCAACGTTCTACCACCCACGGTTTGAAGTGCTCGACGTACCGGTTTTTTATGCTCCCTACCTTACTCTACCGATCGGCAATACTCGTAAAACGGGTTTTCTTTTCCCATCAGTGAACTATGGTTCTAGCGATGGTTTAGAAATCGAAGTTCCTTTCTACTGGAACATTGCACCTAACTACGATTTAACGCTCACTACACTCTACATGCAACAGCGTGGGGTGAAGCAAGATGCTGACTTCCGCTATCTAAGCGATGGCTGGGGGGCTGGTGAACTCAAAGGTGAATACTTACCTGGGGATGAAAAATACAACGATGAAGATCGTTGGGGTTATCAGTACAAACATGATGGCATCATCAATAAGCAGTGGTTGGTTTCTCTCGACTACTCTCAAGTCAGTGATATCGATTACTTCCGGGACTTGAGCTCCGATCTAGGTAACCGAGAAGACGGTCAACTGATGCAACAAGGCAAAGTGGCTTACCGCTCAGACTTTTGGGATATGTCGCTGCAAGTGCGAGATTTCCAAATCTTATTGCAAGATAACAATCAACCTTATCGACTGCTGCCGCAGGTGAAGTTCAACTTTTACACTCCACTGCTTGGCAATTATCTCAACTTTGACGTTAAAAGTGAGTTAACGCAATTTGACATTCAAGATGCCTCGAAACCGAATGCACTGCGTGCGCACGTAGAGCCAGGTTTAACCATTCCCCTCTCGACCAGTTGGGCAACATGGACGACCGAAGCACGTCTTTTAGCCACCTACTATCAGCAAGATCTTGATAGATTAACCGACCCAACGCTGAAGTCTCAGTTGGATGAAACCGTTGCGCGTGTCATTCCTGAATACCGCTCTCATGCTCGTATTTATCTTGAGCGTGAAGCGAAACTCTTTGAAGGCTACACGCAAAGTTTGGAGCCACAAATTCAGTACCTCTATGTACCGGAAGAAGAACAGGGCAATATCTACAACTACGATACGACGCTGCTACAAACCGATTATTACGGCCTCTTCCGCAGTCGTAAGTACAGTAGTATCGACAAAATCGCCGCAGCAAACCAACTGAGTTATGGTGCCAGTACTCGCTTCTTTGACGATGAGTACAAAGAGCGTTTGAACATCTCTTTCGGTCAAATTTACTACATTGACAAGAAAACCAAATTGACTGGTAACCAAGAAGAAACGTCAAACTATTCCTCTTGGGCCGTAGAGACCGATTTCAACTACGAAGACTTTTTGTTCTATCACGGAGGCATCCAATACGACATCGATCTCAATGCGATGCAGTTGGCCAACAGCACCTTGGAATACCAGTTTACCGATGGCTTTATTCAAGGTAATTATCGCTATGTCACCAAAGATTACATCGAAGATACCATCAGCTTTGATGAGTTAGACAAGATTACCCGCAAAGGCATTTCACAAGCGGGGATTGTTGGGGCCTACAATATTAATCGCCATTGGTCTGCGAGCGGTCAGTATTATTACGATTTGACCGAAGAGATCGACTTGGAATGGATGGCTAGTTTGCGTTACCAATCAGATTGTTGGTATATCGGTTTTACTTACACCAACCAATTAGTGAAATGGCGCAATGATGTGGTCGGCGGCGATAGTAACAATCCGGTCTACGATACCAACATTAGCGTAAACTTTGGTATTCAAGGTTTTGCTACTAAGAACAAAGCAGAAACTGCTGCAAAAGAATTGGATAGCACAGATAACGCGATTACCTACGGTCGCCCTTTCTATCTGAATAATTAGTACTTTTGATGACCTTATCGAAAGAGACAAAACGTTATATGGATTACAAAATGAACATTTGGAAAACCCTTTTACTTGGCATGCTGGTCACTGGCAGCGCCGTTTCTGCTCCTGTTGAGCTAGATAAGGTCGCCGTGATCGTCAACGATGGTGTGATCTTACAAAGTGATATTGATACCGCGACCAAAACCTTGCGCGCTAACGCGAAAAAAAGCGGACAAGCCCTACCCGATGCTGACGTGCTAAACGAACAAATCGTCGATAAATTGATCATCGATACACTGCAAACACAAGAAGCCGACCGCATTGGCGTGCGCATTGATGATACACGTCTCAATCAAGCAATTGAGGAAATCGCACGCAACAATAATCAAACCATCGACGAACTCTCGGCGGCCATTGCCAGCGAAGGAGTGAGTTACGCAGAGTTTCGCGAACAAATTCGTAAAGAGATGGCGGCATCTGAAGCACGAAATGCCTTGGTGAGACGTCGTATCAATATTTTGCCGGCAGAAGTGGATAACCTCGCTGAACTGCTATCGAAAGAAACCAACGCTAGCGTTGAGTATCGTATTGGTCACATTCAGTTGCGTTTTACTGATGGGCAAGACAAATCGGCCTTGGAAGCACAAGCGAAAGAGCTAGTTGAAAAGCTCAAGCAAGGGGCTGATTTCAGCACCATGGCTTACACTTATTCCAAAGGACCAAAAGCACTGCAAGGCGGTGATTGGGGTTGGATGCGTAAAGAAGAGATGCCAACCATTTTTGCTGACCAAATCAAGATGCAAAATAAAGGCAGCATCATTGGTCCATTCCGCAGTGGTGTTGGTTTTCATATTTTAAAAAT
Organism: Vibrio vulnificus CMCP6; assembly: GCF_000039765.1. Taxonomy (NCBI): domain Bacteria; kingdom Pseudomonadati; phylum Pseudomonadota; class Gammaproteobacteria; order Vibrionales; family Vibrionaceae; genus Vibrio; species Vibrio vulnificus. The sequence goes on from NC_004459.3 coordinate 685,866, forward strand.
TGAAGACGTAAAAGGGTTGGAAACCGTTGCGGTCACCGAGGTGAATGCACGACATATTCTGTTAAAACCAACGGTCATTTTGAGCGATGAAGGTGCTCAGCGCGAACTGAATGAGTTCATCCGTCGAATTCGCGCAGGTGAAGCAACCTTTGGTGAGTTGGCGCAGCAATACAGCCAAGACCCAGGTTCCGCAGCACAAGACGGTGAGTTGGGCTATCAAACACCCGACCTCTATGTGCCCGAGTTTAAGCACCAAGTTGAAACATTGCCGGTAGGAACCATCAGTGAACCCTTTAAGACCGTGCATGGCTGGCATATTGTTGAAGTGCTTGACCGCCGTGAAGTCGACCGCACCGACTCTGCGATGAAAAATAAGGCCTATCGCATCCTCTTTAATCGTAAATTCAACGAGGAAGTCGGCGCTTGGATGCAAGAGCTTCGAGCAGGTGCGTTTGTCGAAATCATCAACGAGGAAGAAAACGATGGTTAAACGCTTAGTGGTGACAGCTGGAGAACCCGCTGGCATTGGTCCCGATCTTGTTCTCGCTTTATCAAAAGAGCATTGGCCACACCAGTTAGTGGTGTGTGCAGATAAAAAAATGCTCGCCCAACGTGCAGAGCAATTGGGGATTAACGTTACCCTGCTTGATTATGATGCTTCAACTGCCCCCTCCCCCCAACAAGCGGGGACATTAGTGGTCGAGCATATCGATATGCCGAGCACTTGTGTGGCAGGGCAGCTCAATGAAGAGAATGGTCATTATGTATTAAAAACGCTGGAAAGAGCCGCTTTAGGCTGTATGAAAAGCGAATTTGATGCTATTGTCACCGGCCCTGTTCACAAGGGGGTGATTAACCGAGCTGGGGTTGCTTTTAGCGGCCATACCGAGTTTTTTGCCGAGCTATCAAACACGCCTCTTGTGGTCATGATGTTAGCCACCGAAGGCTTAAGAGTAGCGCTTGTCACGACACATATTCCATTGGCGTATGTGTCGAAAGCGGTCACTGCAGAGCGATTGCTGAAGATCATCGATATTTTGCATCGCGACTTAGTAGAAAAATTCGCCATTGCCGAGCCTAAGATTTACGTGTGTGGACTAAACCCGCACGCAGGAGAGGACGGATGCTTAGGCCGTGAAGAGATTGAAACCATCACGCCGACGCTGGAAAAAATTCGTCAAGAAAAAGGAATCCATCTGCTAGGCCCATTGCCAGCAGACACCATTTTCAATGAAAAATATTTAAACGATGCCGATGCTGTTCTAGGAATGTATCACGACCAAGTCTTGCCTGTGTTGAAATACAAGGGATTTGGTCAGTCGGTCAACATTACTCTTGGTCTACCCTTTATAAGAACATCGGTAGATCACGGAACTGCACTCGATTTAGCCGGGACTGGCCAAGCGGATACAGGGAGCTTCCGAACAGCACTTCAGCATGCGATAGAACTGGTAGAGAAAAAACAATGAGAAATGATGTCCATATGGGGCACAAAGCGCGTAAACGCTTTGGTCAGAACTTCCTTAACGATCCATACATTATTGATGGTATCGTCTCGGCCATTAACCCAAGACCGGGACAAAACCTGGTTGAAATCGGTCCTGGTTTAGGCGCGATTACCGAGCCAGTTGGCCGCGAAGTGGACAAATTCACCGTTATCGAACTTGACCGAGATTTGGCGGAGCGCCTTCGTACTCATCCAGAATTGGCAGACAAACTGACGATTCATGAAGGGGATGCGATGCGTTTTGATTTCACTCAATTAGTGAAACCAAACAATAAGTTACGTATTTTTGGTAACCTACCTTACAACATTTCAACACCGCTGATGTTCCACCTATTTGAATTTCATAAAGACATTCAAGACATGCACTTTATGTTGCAAAAAGAAGTGGTGAACCGCCTTGCTGCAGGTCCGGGTAGCAAAGCCTATGGTCGTCTAACGGTGATGGCACAATACTACTGTAAAGTGGTACCCGTGTTGGAAGTACCACCAACCGCCTTTGTACCACCACCGAAAGTCGACTCAGCAGTGGTTCGCCTCGTTCCTTACGAGACATTACCTCACCCAGCAAATAACCTACAATGGCTAGAACGCGTCTGCCGCGAAGGCTTTAACCAACGCCGCAAAACCGTGCGTAACTGTTATAAGTCGCTGATGAGTGAGCAAGTTCTTGAAGAACTCGGGGTAAACCCTGGCATGCGTCCAGAGAATCTGACGCTGCAGCAATTTGTGGCGATGGCAAACTGGCTGGATGCTAACCATAAATAAATCTATCGGTATGAGAGTGAGCATAGACTCACTCTCTGCTTTTCCAACACGGAGTCAGCATGGACGTATCTCAACCCCGTATCCAAATTCAAGTTCACACCAAATACGTCGAAGAACAATCCAATCCTGAACTTGCTCGCTATATCTTCGCTTACATCATTACCATTAAAAACCACAGTTCAGAGAGCGTGCAACTGCTTAGTCGACGCTGGTTGATCACCGATGCCAATGGCAAACAGATCTCTGTCGAAGGCGATGGCGTCGTCGGCCAACAACCGTTTATCGACGCTGGTGATGAGTACACTTACAGCAGTGGCACCGCATTAGACACCCCAGTTGGCGTCATGCAAGGTCAATACATCATGCACGACGCTCAAGGCAAAGAATTTGTCGTCGAAATTGAACCTTTCCGCCTCGCGGTTCCCAACATTCTTAACTGATTTGAGGCAATAATTTGGCAAACTATATTGTTGGAGACATCCAAGGCTGTTTTGATGAATTGATGCTGCTATTAGCGCAGTGCCAGTTCGATAAAAACCAGGATACACTCTGGGTCGCTGGTGATTTGGTCGCGCGCGGACCAAAGTCATTAGAAACACTGAGATTTATCAAATCACTCGGCAACAGTGCCAAAGTGGTTCTGGGTAACCACGATCTCCATCTCATGGCCGTATCTCTGGGGATTCGCAATAACAAAGCCAAAGACAAAACAGCGCCAATTTTTGCAAGTGAAGATGGTAATGAACTCCTCCACTGGCTGCGCCAGCAACCGCTTCTTGCAGAACATCCCGAATTTGTCGTTTGCCACGCAGGCATCTCGCCTCAATGGGATCTTGCGACAGCACGTTTGTGTGCCGAGGAAGTAGAAAGCCTGCTGCGCAGCGAAAATTACCGCTGGCTGATTGAGAACATGTACTGTAACCAACCCGATCTCTGGCAGGACAATCTCTCCGGTTTGGATCGCTACCGTTACATCATCAATGCCTTTACACGCATGCGCTTTTGCTTTGCCGATGGGCGTTTGGATATGGATTGCAAACTGCCACCATCAGAAGTGAAAGAAAGCGAACTGATGCCTTGGTTTACACTGCCACAGCGTAGAGCACTTGATAAACCCGTTTTATTTGGTCATTGGGCGGCTTTAGAAGGCTATATCAGCGAAGAAGTGATTGGACTAGATACAGGCTGCGTTTGGAATGGCAGCCTGACTATGATCCGCTGGGAAGACAAACAAGTATTTAGTCAGAAGGCACTAGAAAACTAGAAAACTAGAAAACTAGAAAACTAGAAAACTAGAAAACTAGAAAACTAGCAATTAACTCTTTCTAAAATAACAAAATCCATCGCGTAGCGATTTTTCTCATCAGCAGAATAGTGTTCGCGATGGCTCTCGCACCATTGCTCCCCCCAATCAGGAAACTGAGTATCGCCATCAATAGTGGCATCGATAAACGTCAGATAGAGTTTGTCTGCTTTTGGTAAACACTCAGCGTAAATTGAACCGCCACCGATGATCATCACTTCATCTGCATCCCCCGCTAACGCTAAAGCATGCGCAATCGAGTTGGCCATAGTGACCCCCTCAATAACCAAGCTTTCGTCACGACTAATCACTATATTCAATCGCCCTGGCAACGGACGTCCGATCGAATCATACGTTTTACGCCCCATCACGATCGGTTTCCCCATCGTGCAGCGTTTGAACCAAGCAAAATCTGCGGGAAGATGCCAAGGCATCTGGTTATCTTTACCAATGATTCTTTGCTTTGCCATCGCGGCAATCATACTGATGATCATCTCTCTTCCTTACACTATTGGTCTGCGGCGGTAGAATAACAGCCCAGGAACGGCAAGGCCAACCGCCAGTCCCGCAATGATGAACATCGCTTTTAAAAAGTTTTCCATACAAACCGCCACCAACTCTGGGGTATAGCCAAGATGATTGATCTCCACCATTGCGATCATGGCTTTAAAAGTGAATACGCCGGGAACCATTGGAATCAATGCCGCGACAGTAAACACCTTCGGGTGCGCTAACAAACGCCGTGACCAGTACACACCAATCATCCCGACTAACGTAGCCGCAAAAAACGTCGCCCATTCAATCGGAATGCCAAATTTCATCATTAAATATCGACTGCCATGACCAATGGCTCCGCCGAGCGCACAATAAATTAACGCTCTCGGTGGCACATTGAACACCAATTCAAACCCAACCGCAGGAATCGCGGCAAAAAACATATCGTTGAGTAAACCGACTAGCAATTCCATTAGCTCGACCATCCCCAAATACCCGTTACACTCATCGCCGCGACAATCCCTAAGCTGGTCGCCAACGTCAGTAAACTCGCCATAACGAAGCGAGCAATCCCCATATTGATATGGCCTTTAAGCATATCAGCAACCGAGTTAATCAATGGAAAACCAGGAACCAGCATTAACACAGAAGACGCCATCACCACCGTCGGCAAGTTGCCAATTTCAAGAATGACCGCTTGTGCAGAGATAAGGGTGGTCACGAACGCCGTTGCAGCAAAGTTCAAAAGTGGGTTGAAATGACGATGTCCGATTTCTTGACGAACGATCATGCCGCAAGCCGAAGCCAAAAATGTCATAGCAAACACGGCCCAATCTCCCCCCGCTAAACGAGCAAAAGAGGCGCAAGAGATGCCGATCATAAACACCACCAACCAGCGGTTGTAACGCTCTGGACTGATATTATTCAGTTTTCTCTGAGCCATCATCGGATCAAGCACCCCTTTTTCCATCATGATGCAAATCCGCTGAATCTCGGTGACCGCTTTCATATTGATACCACGATCGACGCAGCTGCGCGTGGTGGTAATGCAGTGACCATCCATCACAGTGGTGACAACCAATGCGTTGGCAGAGAGCGCCACTTCGACTTCACTGACGCCAGATGCAATACCAATGCGGCGCATAATATCGCCCACCAAGGTACTTTCCGCTCCATGCGCTAATAACATCTGCCCCCGCTTGTGCGACCAGCCGAGAGATGGCTCGCTGTGTTGATGCCATAACAACTTCCTAATTCCTTTTAATCGGACCTGTTAATTGAAACAAAAGGCAAAAGCGCCTCGAAAAACAAATATTCTGCCCGAAAAAAATCGGACTAAACATGATTTAGATGCAAAAAAGCCGCAAATAATATTGCGGCTTTTAATTGTAATATCTCGATTACTCACGAACGTAGATAACGTGACCGTCATCTTCTTCATCGTCCCAGTCATCCCAGTCGTCGTCATCATCTTCAGTGATAACTTCGCCTTGATTTGCATCTGGGTGGTAATCCCACATGAAGTTCACTTTCTCTTCTTCAGAGACTTCTTGCTCTTCACGTGGCAACTGTTCCATAAAGTCAGCGAGTTTGTAACAAAGCTCTTTAGTACCCTGGCGATTCACCGCTGAGATCTTGAAGTATTGCTCTTCCCAGCCTAGCGCATCAATCACTTCTTGAATGATCTCATCCGCTTGCTCTTCACTAACAAGATCCACCTTGTTAAATACTAACCAACGAGGTTTATTGGCCAATTTCTCGCTGTATTGCTCTAACTCATCAATGATGGTCAGCGCATTTTGTACAGGATCCGATTGATCAATTGGGAAAATATCGATCATATGCAGCAGTACACGACAACGTTCTAAGTGTTTAAGGAAACGAATCCCCAAACCAGCGCCATCAGCTGCACCTTCAATCAACCCTGGAATATCAGCAACAACAAAGCTTTTCTCAGGAACAACACTCACAACACCGAGACTTGGGATCAAGGTAGTAAACGGGTAATCCGCGACTTTCGGTTTCGCTGCAAAGACAGCGCGGATAAAGGTTGATTTACCAGCATTCGGCAAACCTAACATACCCACATCAGCCAATAGCAATAGCTCCAAACGCAGTTCGCGAATCTCACCTTTTGTACCCATGGTTTTCTGACGTGGCGCGCGGTTCACTGACGATTTAAAACGCGTGTTACCTAAACCATGCCAGCCGCCTTTGGCGACCATGACTTTCTTTCCGTGCTCAGCGACTTCCGCCACAATTTCATTGGTATGAATATCGACTGCACGTGTACCAACTGGCACGCGTAAAGTAATGTCTTTACCACGTTTACCGGTACAGTTACCACCACTACCGTTTTGGCCACGCTCCGCTTCATAGAAGCGTTGAAAACGGTAGTCAATCAGCGTATTTAAGTTTTCGTCAGCTTGGATGTATACATCACCACCGTCACCACCGTCGCCACCATCTGGGCCACCTTTGGTCACGAATTTTTCACGCCAGAAACTTACAACACCGTTTCCGCCGTCGCCAGCTTGAACTTTAATTACCGCTTCATCAACGAATTTCATTTCTTACTCCGGCTACTTTCGCCCGTAAATCAATATCACTACATTTTAGCAGATGACAGATCGAAGACACCATGAGAGGGTGTTTTGAATATGTCGACTGCAATAAAAAACCCCACCATTACGGCAGGGTTTTTCGATTCTGCTAGAAACCTAAATTACTCAGCTTCGATGCTTACGAATTTACGGTTTTTAGGACCTTTCACTTCGAACTTAACTTTACCGTCAGTTAGAGCGAATAGAGTGTGGTCTTTACCTAGGCCAACGTTGTTACCAGCGTGGAACTGAGTACCGCGTTGACGAACGATGATGTTACCTGCAAGAACAGATTCACCACCAAAACGTTTTACACCCAGACGTTTGCTTTCTGAGTCGCGGCCGTTACGAGTAGAACCACCAGCTTTTTTGTGTGCCATTGTTAAACTCTCCTAATAGATTACGCGTTGATACCAGTGATTTTCACTTCCGTGAACCACTGACGGTGACCTTGTTGCTTACGAGAGTGCTTACGACGACGGAACTTAACGATTTTAACTTTATCGCCACGACCGTGTTGTACAACTTCAGCAACTACTTTACCGCCCTCTACTAGAGGAGCACCAACTTTGATGTCTTCGCCGTTAGCAACAAGAAGAACTTTATCAAATTCAACAGTTGCACCAGTTTCAACGTCTAATTTCTCTAAACGAAGAGTTTGACCTTCGCTTACACGGTGTTGTTTACCACCAGATTGGAAAACAGCGTACATATTTTACTCCGCTCTTTCCGCACAGCCTATGCCTATATTTTGTGCAATAAGGGTGTGCGCTAAACTAATCATCAATAGGGCGCAGATTCTACAGAAAGGATCTCCCTATGACAAGCCATATTTTGAAAAAATTGGCGAAAAGCTAATCGCCAAATAAAAGTGCGGCAATCATGCCCTTTAGTAATGTATTAATCAATGTTTTTTAGTGTATTATTCGACAATTATACAAATCGATTAAGCCTTGCAGGGTCTAACTTCAGCCGGATATACGATGGATTTTAAAACTATCCAAGCGCTTACTGCCGATGACATGGCAAAAGTGAATGAAACAATTCAAGCCCAACTCAATTCTGATGTCTCTTTAATCAATCAACTTGGTTTTTATATCATCAGTGGTGGTGGCAAACGTCTTCGCCCTCTTTTGGCCGTGCTTTCAGCGCGAGCGTTAGGCTATCAGGGTAATGCTCACACAACCGCAGCCGCTTTCATCGAGTTTATTCATACCGCAACCTTGCTGCACGATGATGTGGTGGATGAGTCTGATATGCGTCGTGGCAAAGCCACCGCTAACGCTGCCTTTGGCAACGCTGCCAGCGTTTTGGTTGGCGACTTCATCTACACACGCTCCTTTCAGATGATGACAGAGCTAGGATCCATGAAGATCCTGAAGCTCATGAGCGATGCCGTTAACATCATTGCAGAAGGGGAAGTATTGCAGTTAATGAACTGTAACGATCCTGATACCACTGAAGAAAGCTACATGCAGGTGATCTACTCTAAGACCGCACGCCTGTTTGAAGCCGCAACACAGATTGGTGCCATACTCAATGATGCTCCGGCGGAAGTCGAAACCGCACTGCAAAATTATGGCAAGTATCTCGGTACCGCGTTTCAGTTGATCGATGATGTGATGGATTACACCTCAGATGGCGAAGAAATGGGCAAAAACGTTGGGGATGATCTCGCTGAAGGCAAACCTACTCTGCCCTTGTTACATGCCATGCGTCATACCAATGCAGAGAATGCGCAGATGATCCGCGAAGCGATCGAGAATGCCAATGGGATGGAACGTCTAGATGACATTCTGGCTGTAATGCAACAAGCAGGTTCGTTGACCTATACTGAAGCAAAAGCAATGGAAGAAGCCGATAAGGCCATTGCGGAATTACAGGTATTACCTGAGTCTGAATACAAGCAAGCATTGATTGCACTTGCACATATGGCGGTCAAGCGCAGCAAATAGTAAGAGCAAAGAAAGGGAGCAATGGCTCCCTTTCTTCTTTGTTGATTCGAATACTATCAACCACAAACAAAAAAGCCGATCCAACGATCGGCTTTGTTTTTCTAACACTCACATTCGCTGACTTACTTTACGAAGTCCACGCCAATTTGAATGTCACTGTTAAGCGTTTCTAGCATGCCATCTAGCGCTGCTTTTTCGAAATCACTTAGCTCACCGTAAGGTAGGATCTCTTCAACACCCTCTTTGCCAAGTTTCACTGGCTGTGCAAAGAAGCTAGCATGCTCGCCGTTACCTTCAACGTAAGCGTATTCGATCACTTCTTCACCCTGCAGTGCTTTCACGAGCGCAAGACCAAAGCGACACGCAGCCTGACCCATTGAAAGTGTTGCACTACCGCCACCCGCTTTCGCTTCAACCACTTCAGTACCTGCATTTTGGATACGTTTGGTTAGGGCTGCAATTTCTTCGTCGCTAAACTCGACACCTTCCACTTGAGAAAGAAGAGGCAGAATCGTCACACCAGAGTGACCACCAATCACTGGTACACGGACTTCACCTGGATCTTGACCTTTCAGCTCAGCAACAAACGTTTCTGAACGGATCACATCCAACGTCGTCACACCAAAAAGTTTACGCTTGTCATAAACGCCCGCTTTTTTCAGAACTTCTGCTGCAATTGGCACAGTGGTGTTCACCGGGTTGGTGATGATACCAATACAAGCATTTGGACAAACCACGGCAATGCGCTCAGCAAGTGATTTGACGATACCAGCATTGACATTAAATAGATCCGCACGATCCATACCTGGCTTACGCGCAACACCAGCAGAAATAAGAACCACATCAGCACCTTCTAGTGCTGGCGTTGGATCTTCACCGGCATAACCTTTGATCGAAACGTGGGTTGGGATGTGGCTTAGGTCTGCAGCAACACCCGGAGTAACCGGAGCAATATCATATAGGGCTAAATCAGAACCCGCTGGAAGGCGGTTTTTCAGTAAAAGAGCTAGGGCTTGACCGATGCCACCAGCGGCACCAATAACAGCTACTTTCATTGTAGTTCTCCTTGAGAGCGATCTCTTATAGACGTTTTAGTAGGGTATTTTGTAAACAACTGTGTAGAACGCTATAGCAATTACAACTTGATTACAATCAATTAACGCTCGCTTTGCGACCTTGCGCAACTCGATTATCGCGTGCCACATTCACCTCGGCCATTATCCACATAAATTGTAGGTATGACAAAGGCTTAAGCATGAAAGAAATTGACTACATTTCTTGCTTTGTTCGCCATTCACTGCGCTAATCGGACAGTAATCTGTTTAAAATTTACAGTGATACAACTAACAGATTGCAATCAGCTTTTGGCACTGAGTGAATATCTATGCGAAAATATGCAAAACGTTAAGAAATGGAATGTGGATTTTATGCGCCCATCAGAAAAACAAGACAACCTAGTACGCGCTTTTAAAGCTTTATTGAAAGAAGAACGCTTTGGTTCTCAAGGTGAAATTGTTGAAGCCCTGAAACAAGAAGGCTTTGAAAACATTAACCAATCTAAAGTTTCTCGCATGCTGACCAAGTTTGGTGCCGTTCGTACCCGCAATGCGAAAATGGAAATGGTTTACTGCCTACCCACCGAACTGGGTGTTCCGACCGTCAGCAGTTCTTTGCGTGAATTGGTTTTAGATGTTGATCATAACCAAGCATTAGTGGTCATCCATACTGGCCCTGGTGCGGCACAGCTTATTGCCCGTATGCTCGATTCTCTTGGTAAATCGGAAGGCATCCTTGGCGTGGTGGCGGGTGATGACACCATCTTCATTACCCCTACCCTAACAATCACGACAGAACAACTGTTTAAATCGGTCTGCGAATTGTTTGAATACGCGGGCTAACTAACGGCAAACAATGCTCACTTTAGCGATGCTTTGGTGAGCATTTTGTTTGAAATGCATTCAAATACGCGTTAATTGTTCGTGATCTAATTCACGCATTCAACCAAATCTCTACCAAGATAAGCATCAATTTAACTCATTGATCTAAAAGAACCTAACACTAAAAAAACGTCACTCCTATTCTCTTTCCTTAGATTTTTTCGCTATAAGTTTTAACAATTGTATAATTATCTGCCAATTATTTGTTATTATTCCGCCACTTTTCCAAACGATTGGATTGGAAAAGATGCCGTTTCCAAACAGGAAACCCCTGAAGATAATTTGTTATGCTTCTGGGTTAATAATGGATAAAGGAAGGAACATTCATGGCATTAAATACGCTGATTAAAGTGGGTGCAATTGCTGCTGCCGTTATGGGCGCAGGTGCGGTTCACGCTCAAGAATTTATTACGATTGGTACAGGTTCAGTGACGGGTGTTTACTACCCTACGGGTGGCGCCATCTGTAAACTGGTCAACAAAGATCGTAAAGATCACAATATCCGTTGTTCTGTAGAATCAACGGGCGGTTCGATCTACAACGTCAATACCATCCGCTCTGGCGAGTTGGACTTTGGTATTGTTCAGTCTGACTGGCAATACCATGGCTACAAAGGCACTAGTAAATTTGAAGAGCAAGGCCCTTACACTAAGCTGCGTGCCATGTTCTCTCTTCATACCGAACCTTTTAACATCATTGCACGCTCTGACGCAGGCATCGACAAGCTTGAAGATCTGAAAGGCAAGCGCGTCAACATCGGTAACCCTGGCTCGGGCGATCACGCAACGATGAGCGTGGTGATGGATGCTATGGGTTGGAACAACGACAGCTTCAAGCTAGCATCAGAGCTAAAAGGTTCTGAGCGTTCGCAAGCCCTATGTGACAACAAGATCGACGCGTTCATTTACATGGTTGGTCACCCAAATGGCTCAATCAAAGAAGCGACTACGTCTTGTGACGCCAAACTGGTGTCCGCAACAGGTCCACAGATCGACAAAATTGTTGCTGACAACCCATACTATGCTTACAGCACCGTGCCTGCTGGTATGTACCGTGGCACTGATAAAGACGTGAAGAGCTTTGGTGTAGCGGCAACGCTTGTCACCACTGCCGATGTGTCTGACGACGTGGCTTACAACGTGGCGAAAGCGGTATTCGAGAACTTCGATACCTTCAAACGTCTACACCCTGCGTTTGCTACCCTTAAGAAAGAGGATATGGTGAGCGCTGGTATTTCTATCCCACTACACCCAGGTGCAGTGAAATACTACAAAGAAGTGGGTCTGCTGAAATAAGCACCCCCACGGTTCAGGCAGGAAGGCCATCTTCCTGCCTGCGATTCAATCCTGATCCCGACTTCAATCATTCTGTTGTCTGATTTGCCGTTACAATCTCATTAATTCAGACAGCATTGAGTTCACTGCCCTCTCCGACTTCAGAATTGGAAGGGTGACAGCATCAACTAGACCATCAATAACAAGGAAACGTACATGACGACGAATACCACTCCGTCACAAGATGTGCAAGAAATGGTGGCTCAAGCCGATACTGGCGCACGTAACCCGGCAGGGTTACAGGGACGAATCCTTTGGTTTGTTCCTCTTTGCTGGTCATTGTTTCAATTATGGTACGCTTCACCGCTGCCGTTTATTTTCGATTTCGCCGTTCTTAATGACACGCAGGCACGAGCTGTACATTTAACCTTTGCTATCTTTCTTGCTTTCACTGCTTACCCTGCACTGAAAAGCTCACCTAGAGAGCACATCCCTGCCCTCGATTGGGTATTGGCTTTACTCGGCAGTTTCTCTGCTTCCTACATCTACATCTTCTACACCGAGCTTGCTGGCCGTTCAGGCGCTCCAACGACGATGGATGTTGTGGTAGCAGTCACTGGCATGGTGCTGTTGCTTGAAGCCACTCGTAGAGCGTTGGGCCCTCCTTTAATGCTCGTGGCCGCTCTTTTTCTCTTTTATACCTTTGCCGGTCCCTACATGCCGGATGTCATTGCCCATAAAGGGGCAAGCATCAACAAAGCGATGTCCCATTTATGGTTGACCACGGAAGGCGTGTTCGGCGTTGCTCTTGGCGTATCCACCTCGTTTGTGTTCTTGTTTGTACTCTTTGGTGCCATGCTGGAACGCGCAGGTGCGGGGGCATACTTTATTAAAGTGGCCTTCTCATTGCTCGGCCATATGCGTGGTGGGCCGGCCAAAGCGGCCGTGGTAGCCTCCGGTTTATCAGGGCTTGTTTCTGGTTCTTCCATCGCCAACGTGGTCACCACGGGTACCTTTACGATTCCCTTAATGAAGCGGGTTGGATTCCCAGGAACAAAGGCTGGCGCCGTCGAGGTGGCAGCATCAACCAATGGGCAATTAACGCCGCCGATCATGGGGGCTGCAGCTTTCTTGATGGTGGAATACGTTGGTATTTCTTACGTTGAAGTCATTAAAGCGGCCATTCTGCCGGCCTTAATTTCTTATATTGCGCTGATTTATATTGTTCACTTAGAAGCGTGTAAAGCAGGTATGACAGGCTTACCTCGCCGCCATAACCCAACGTTAGTGCAAAGCTTGCTCTCCTTTACAGGTACGATTTTAGGATTGTGTGTCGTCAGTGCGGTGGTTTACTACGGCATCGGTTGGACCAAGGATGTCTTTGGCGATGCCGCGACACCAATGGTGACCATTGCCTTACTGGTTGCCTATGTGGGCTTAGTCAAAATTTCCGCCAATCATGCGCAAGATGGCGCCTTGGAAATCGATGCAGAACTGACCGAAGTGCCCGACCCAGGACCGACGATCAAATCGGGTTTGCACTTCCTGCTTCCGATTGTTGTACTTGTTTGGTGTCTCACCGTTGAACGCTTTTCTCCTGGCCTTTCAGCGTTTTGGGCGACGGTGTTCATGATCTTTATTCTTCTCACTCAACGTCCTTTGATGGCGTTGATGAACAAGAGTGGCGACATTGCACAGCAAACCAAGGCTGGTTGGACCGATCTGTTAGAGAGCTTAGTATCGGGCGCTCGCAATATGATTGGCATCGGTGTCGCAACCGCCGCTGCGGGTACCGTTGTCGGCGTGGTGACCCTAACCGGGATCGGTTTGGTCATGACCGATTTTGTTGAGTTCATTTCCGGCGGCAGCGTGATCATGATGCTGATCTTCACCGCAGTGATCAGCTTGATCCTTGGTATGGGACTCCCTACAACCGCGAACTACATTGTGGTGTCGACCTTGATGGCGCCAGTGATCGTCACGCTAGGCGCTCAGCACGGCTTGATCATTCCACTTATCGCCGTCCACCTGTTTGTGTTCTATTTTGGTATTTTGGCCGATGATACCCCTCCAGTTGGCTTAGCTGCGTTTGCTGCGGCTGCGATTGCGAAATCCGACCCAATCCGCACTGGTATCCAAGGGTTTGCCTACGACATTCGTACCGCTATCTTGCCATTCATGTTTGTCTTCAATACTCAGCTCTTGTTGATGGGCATTGATACCTGGTGGCACTTGCTGTTAACGATACTCTCCTCGATTATCGCCATGCTGATCTTCTCCGCGGCCACACAAGGCTGGTGGTTCACCAAAAACAAATGGTGGGAAACGCTGTTACTGCTCATACTTACGTTCTCGTTCTTCCGTCCAGGCTTCTGGTGGGACATGATTTACCCAGCCAAAGTTCTTTCACCAGGTATTGAGATAGAGCAAATCACTCAGAAGCTAGATGTAGGACAATCACTGGAGCTTCGTGTAGCTGGTACCAATCTAGAAGGTGATTTCACTGAAAAGACGGTCCGTTTACCTTTTGATGATAATGCGACAACCGCACTTGAACGTCTTCAGTCGATGGGGCTTTCCCTCGTTGAAGATCAAGGCAAGATGCTGGTTGATATGGTTGAATTTGACAGCCCTGCTGAAGCATCCGGTATCGATTTCGATTGGGAAATCAAATGGGTGGTAGAAGAAGCAGATCGACCAATGAAAGAATGGGTGTTTGTCCCTTGTTTGCTGATCCTTATTTTCATGGCAGCAAATCAGAAACGCCGAATTCGATCTCAACTCATTCAAGCGTAAACATCAATAGCCCCGTGAAATCGGGGCTATATTTATCTCAAAACAGTATGCTGAAATAACAACAATAGAGATCATACCATGTACAAACAGATTCTTGTTCCCGTCGATCTGAACGATAAAGGTTTTTCAGATAGAGCCGTTGAGCTCGCGGTGTGGCACGCGCGCCAAGCCAATGCTCAATTACATTTGCTCAACGTATTGCCCGGCATTCACATGTCGATGGTGGCGAGCTACTTCCCTAAAGATGCGGCACAGAAAATGAAGCAAGATGTGGTGCAACAACTTAAGAACTTTGCGGATCAACACATTGCCGATGAAATTGTCTACAAAGTCCATGTTGCCGAAGGCAAACCTTACGCTACTATCTTAGAGTACGCAGAAAAGCTGGGGGCGGATTTGATTATCATGCCAAGCCACAAACGTTCAAAAATCGATAAAGTGGTGCTCGGTTCTGTTGCCAGTAAAGTGGTTGAGAACTCACCCATTAACGTATTGGTGGTCAAACCGCAAGCTTAGTCCCGAATTTTACTCAGTTAAGCCGGAACAAAAAAAGGATGTCATATGACATCCTTTTTATTTTAATCATCGATTTTTAAGTGAATCATTGCTGATTACGTAACTTCACTTCTTCATCCAAACTTTCTAATTTGGCTTTCATCTTTGCGCGACAGATTTCTGCAAGCTCGCGAATATGCTCTTTGCCATAACCTTCGGTGCTAATGGGATCCAACATTTCGACAATCACGTGGCCATTATTCCAACGATTCAATTTCAGTTGATCTGTTGAACTACATACGATCGGGATAATCGGTACGCCAGCGCCAATCGCAGCGTGAAAAGCGCCCGTTTTGAAAGGCATGAGACCACGACCGCGTGAGCGTGTGCCTTCAGGAAACATCCATACCGAAACTTCACTTGCTTTCATGCTTGCCACTACCTGATCAATCGTCCCTTTGGCTTTGGTCTTATTCGCACGGTCAATCAAGATGTTACCCGTCAGCCAGTAAAGCTGTCCAAACAGCGGTAACCACGCTAGGCTCTTTTTGCCTACCGTGACAACTTTGGGTGTCACTGCCGCAGAAACGGTAAAGAGGTCCCAGTTATTTTGGTGGTTGGCAATGTAGATATGTTGGCCACGTTGGTAGGCATCTTCAGGAAGACGCAGTTCCAGCTTAATGCCAAATACACGCGACATTTTGGCAAACAGACGGCCAAAGGTGAACACATGCTTAGGGTTTCTAGGGCTAAGTAAACAGTAGCCACAACCAAAGACGAACATCACAACAGCAAACAACGCCGTTGCTAACAAACGCACTAGAGCAATCATTTATAACTCCGGTATTCATTCAGATAGGCATTGCACTCCCAAGATATTGAAAGCCACGCTCTACTTCTCTGACAAAAACAGCTTCTAAAATATAAAAAAGCCGAAACCTGTGTTTCGGCTATATTGGTATCAACGTAGTTTAGTTTGACTCACGAAAACGCTCAATCTTTGCACCCAGTGCATTAAGCTTGTTCTCGATTTTGTCGTAGCCACGGTCAATGTGGTAAATGCGATCAACGATGGTTTCACCCTTAGCGATACAACCTGCAATCACTAAGCTGGCTGACGCTCGTAGATCGGTCGCCATAACTTGTGCTGCGCTCAAACGCTCCACGTCACCACAGATGACAGTGTTACCTTCAATCTCCGCTTTTGCACCCATACGTTTTAGCTCTGGAACATGCATGAAACGGTTTTCAAAGATGGTTTCAGTGATCACACCACCGCCTTTCGCCATCATATTCAGCAAGGTAAACTGTGCTTGCATATCGGTCGGGAAACCCGGGTGAGGCGCCGTGCGGATATTGACCGCTTTGAGCTCTCGACCTGTCATATCGACAGAAATCCAATCTTCACCAGTTTCAACCAAGGCGCCCGCTTCTTCCAACTTCGCCAACACGGCTTCAAGTAAATGCGCTTGCGTATTGTGGCAAACGACTTTACCGCCAGACACCGCTGCAGCAACAAGGAAAGTCCCCGTTTCGATGCGGTCTGCCACCACGGCATGCTTACCACCACCTAGACGTTCAACGCCCTCAATGGTGATGGTGTCAGTGCCTGCACCGCTGATTTTAGCCCCAAGCGTGTTGAGGAATTTCGCAGTATCGACAATTTCTGGCTCACGCGCTGCGTTATCTAAAACCGTCGTGCCTTCGGCAAGTGTGGCTGCACACATGATGGTGATCGTGGCACCTACGCTCACTTTGTCCATGACAATGTGTGCGCCTTGTAAACGGCCGTCGACATGCGCTTTAACGTAACCATCTTCTAATGTGATGGTGGCACCTAGTTGCTCAAGGCCAGTGATGTGTAAATCCACGGGACGAGCACCGATCGCACAACCCCCCGGCAGAGACACTTGTCCTTGACCGAAACGAGCAACAAGCGGCCCTAATGCCCAGATCGATGCACGCATGGTTTTCACCAAATCATAAGGCGCGCAATATTCATCGATAGAGCTAGGGTCAACATGAACGGAACCATTGCGTTCCACTTTGGCACCAAGGCGCTTTAGCAGCTCCATGGTGGTATCAATATCTCGAAGATGCGGCACATTGGCCACTTCAACTGGCTCTTCAGCCAGAATCGACGCAAATAAAATCGGCAGTGCAGCGTTTTTGGCACCTGAAATAGTCACCTCACCCACCAATGGCTGAGTCGACCCAATTACACGGAACTTTTCCATTATAAAACCTTAAAGAGACATCAGTTTCTTGTCACGTGCCCATTCGGCAGGCGTGTATGCTTTGATCGACAAGGCATGAATATCATTGCGTTGGATGTAGTCCATGAGTGGTTTGTAGATCAGCTGTTGCTTCTTAACGCGGCTCATTCCTTCGAAACAAGCATCAACAGCGACCACTTCATAGTGGCTACCTTCACCTTTTACATGCAACTCTTCAAGGTTGAGTGCTTCTTCTAGTAACTGTTGTACTTTTGCGCTATCCACAATTTACCCCTGATAACTTTGAATATGTTTGGCAACCACGGCTTCAACGTTGCTTAACTGAAACAGTGTGCGCAGTTGCGCTGGCACAAAACTCAGCATTATATGACAGTTTTGCTTTTTTGCATGCTCTAATAAGTGAATTAGCATCACCATTCCGGCAGAATCCACCCGTTGTACGGTTTTTAGTGAGAATTCCACCTGACTATTTCTTGGCTTCCAAGTCTGAGCAAAACGCCACAGTGATGGCACCTGTTCACGATCCAAATTACCACTTAAGCTGACTTTCTCGTCTGTCGATTGCTGCCATTGCGGGTGTGACATCAGTTTTTTGCCTCAAAACGAATCGGTTGTTTCGCTAATGCTTCCAGTTCGTTGGCGACGGCAAGAATACCATCTTGGCGAATTTTACCATTCCACTCCGACTGCTTGCTGGAGAGTAAGCTGATCCCTTCGGCAACCATATCAAAAGCCAGCCAATCGCCGTTATTCTCACGACGCAATTTGAACTCTAGCTTAATGTTTGGACGGGGGGTATCAATGATATCAACTTTCACACTGGTGATGCGCTGGCCGTCTTCTACCTTAGGTTCCGGGCCAAAGAGAATTTTCTGATCCGTGTATTGCGTCAATACCTGCGCATAAGAGCTCACTAAGTACGCGCGAAACGCGTCAATAAACGCGGTGACGTCTTCACGCTTTGACCCTTTTAGATTTGTACCCAATAACTTAAGTGCCGCGTACTTTTCATTCACGTATGGCATCAGCTCTTCTTCTACCACCACTTTGAGGTAGTCCGGATCTTGCTGAATTTTAGGTTGCTCTGCCTTTAAACGCGCAAAAGCCTGCTCTGAAACCTGCTTCATCATTTGATACGGCTCGGCTTTGTCCACTGCCGTGCTCGCCAATACATTAAGCGACATCAACAGCGAGAGACAGGTCAAAAAGAATCGTTTCATCGAATTAGTCCTTCTTAGTTTCATCTTTGTTGCCGACGCTATACAGCACTTGGCCAATCAAATCTTCCAATACCAATGCCGATTTGGTGTCTTCAATAAAGTCACCATCTTTAAGCATCTGCTCGTCTTCAAAAACGAATCCTGGCACTAAGCCAATATACTGCTCACCAATCAAGCCGGATGTTAGTATCTGCACACTCGAGGTTTCCGGAAACTGGTTGTAGAGACTGTTGATCGACAGCGATACGACAGGCACCAAAGTTTCAGGATTCAACGAAATGTCGGATACGCGTCCAATCACCACCCCTCCCACCTTCACAGGCGAGCGCACTTTGAGACTACCGATGTTGTCAAACTGTGCTTTGAGCGTGTAAGTATTGCCCGAGCCTAGCCCCTTTACGTCAGCGACTTGAAAAATCATGACCAGAATTGCGCAAATTCCCGCCAAGACAAAGCTGCCAACCCATAATTCTGTTTTACGTGTTTGTTGCATGTTTAATTCCCAAACATCAACGCAGTGAGGACAAAATCCAGCCCCAACACCGCTAAAGAAGAGTGAACCACCGTGCGAGTCGTCGCACGACTGATGCCTTCCGAAGTAGGAATAGCATCGTAACCATTAAAGAGCGCAATCCAAGTCACGGTAATGGCAAAGACCACGCATTTGATCATGCTGTTACCAATATCTTGCCCTAACTCCACCGAAGCTTGCATGGCTGACCAAAAACTGCCGTGGTCGATGCCTTTCCAGTCAACACCCACCAATTGGCCGCCCCAAATACCCACGGCCATGAAGATCATCGCCAACAGCGGCATCGAGATAATGCCTGCCCACAATCTTGGCGCTATGATTCTTTTTAGGGGGTCAACCGCCATCATTTCCATACTAGAAAGTTGCTCTGTCGCTTTCATCAGGCCAATTTCAGCCGTGAGCGCAGAGCCCGCTCGCCCAGCAAACAACAAAGCCGTCACAACTGGCCCTAGCTCACGCAATAACGACAGCGCGACCATTTGCCCTAGGCTGCCTTCTGCGCCGTAATCCACCAAAATCACGTAGCCTTGTAGACTCAACACCATACCAATGAAGAGTCCAGAGACCACGATGATGGCTAAAGACTGCACCCCCACGTTATAGATTTGCTTTACCAATAGTGGCAGCGTTTTTCGCGGTTGTGGTCTCCCCGCAAGTGCACCGGCAAGCATTAAGCTCGCCTTACCAAATGATTGACATAAGCTAAGGAAGCGACGCCCGAGCGCTGAAATCATGTCGACTAAGTTAGGCATCGTGAAATAAATCCTTTTCTATTGGTTGCGCGGGAAAACGAAACGGCACAGGACCATCCGCTTCACCCAATAAAAATTGTTGAACACGAGGATCGCTGTTGTTACGCAATTCCTCTGGTGTGCCTTTCGCGATCACTTTGCCATCCGCCAGCAGATACACCCAATCGGCAATGCTCATCACCTCCGGAACATCATGAGAAACGACAACGGCCGTGACCCCTAAGGCACTGTTCAAATTACGAATCAACTCAACCAGCACCCCCATGGTGATCGGATCCTGGCCAACAAAGGGTTCGTCATACATGATCAGTTCTGGGTCGAGCGCAATGGCTCTTGCTAGGGCAGCTCGACGAGCCATGCCGCCGGATAACTCACTTGGCATCAGTTCAGCAGCCCCTCTCAGGCCAACCGCTTCAAGCTTCAATAACACTAAAGTGCGAATGAGTGAGTCACTCAGTTGAGTGTGTTCACGTAAAGGAAAGGCGACGTTATCGAAGACATTGAGATCAGTAAACAGCGCGCCGGATTGAAACAGCATGCTCATTTTTTTTCTGGCGTGATAAAGCTTAGAGCGAGACAAACTAGGAATATTGACACCATCAAACCAAATCTCACCACTTTCCGGCAAGATTTGCCCACCAATCAGGCGAAGCAATGTGGTCTTTCCAATTCCAGATGGCCCCATGATGGCCGTCACTTTTCCTTTGGGAATACGCAAATCGATGTTGTCGAAAATCTTACGTTGGCCACGGGAAAACGTCAGTCCATGAATCGTTACTAAATCGTTGTGTGACATACTCTCTCTTTATTTACTCAGGTATTCCCCTGCGTTTTTTCATCGCGATTGTGTCGATTGGCGACAAATTCGGCAAGCCATGATAAGCAGATTATTTCAGAATTAAAAGCAGTGTTCGATTAATTCCTTTGAACCATCACTCAATTCAATAGACTTTCTTTCTGCACTCTTTATCAATCCTACCGAAAAATAACACCTTATCGGCTCATCTCTCATTTTCCTTACATATTAGCCTTTACCGCTTACGAGGATGTAATTTGTTACCACTTTGGCTTCCATTTTTGTCGGCAAAAGGTCAAAATTAGCGGTTAATCATTCAACTTATCATTACTTTCTGGAACTTATCATGCTCGAAGCCGTCGCGCTGCTTATCGTTGGTCTCATTTTGTTAGTCTGGAGTGCCGACAAACTTGTTTTTGGTTCAGCCGCCCTCGCTCGCAATATCGGTATTTCTCCATTGGTCATCGGTATGACCATCCTCGCAATGGGCTCCTCCGCACCAGAAATGATGGTTTCAGCCACCGCTGCACTTGACGGTAAAACCGATACCGCAGTGGGTAATGTTTTAGGTTCGAATATCGCCAACATCGCCCTGATTCTTGGTATTACCGCGTTAGTTCGCCCACTGTCGATCAACTCTGCCGTAGTACGTCGTGAGTTGCCGCTCATGATTGGTGTGACTATCTTGGCTGGCATCCTGCTTTGGGATAGTCACCTTGGTTTCTATGAAGGCGTGCTGCTGTTTGTTTTATTTACCTTATTCCTAGTCGCGATGCTGCAAATCAGCCGTCGTGAACAAAAAACCGGAGATGCCTTCTTAGAAGAGCAAGAGTCGGAAATTCCTCAAGGCGTCAGCAATCCAAAAGCCGCAATGTGGATCGTCATTGGTCTGATCCTTTTACCACTCGCGGCCGATATGCTAGTGGATAATGCGGTCATCATTGCCAAATACTTTGGCATGAGTGATTTGGTGATTGGTTTAACCATTATTGCCGTGGGTACCAGCTTGCCGGAGCTGGCCGCGTCTTTGGCGGGCGCTCTGAAAGGTGAAGATGACATGGCGGTCGGTAACATCATCGGATCCAACGTTTTCAATATTCTTGCCGTGATGGGGATCCCCGGTATTCTCAACCCATCATTTATTAGTGAATACGCAATGGGACGTGATTTTTGGGTAATGCTGGCGATTTCCTTACTTTTGGTTGTCATGGCATTGGGCAAATCTCGCAGAATTAGTCGTACCGAAGGTGGTATTCTACTGACCTGCTTTATCGGTTATCAGGCCTATCTGTTAATGAACATGGCAGCGTAAGCTGTTTCGCTAGGAGTACACATGACCCTGTCCTTTGATTATCGTGCGGTAGCAAAGCAAGTTTTAGCCACGGAAATACGCGGTCTTGAGCAGTTATCGCAATATTTTGATGAGCAATTTGAGCAAGCGTGCGAATTAATCCTGAATAACGCTGGAAAAGTGGTTGTTATGGGGATGGGGAAATCAGGCCATATCGGGAAAAAGATCGCCGCCTCGTTAGCCAGCACTGGCACTTCCTCGTTCTTTGTCCATCCAGGGGAAGCTTCGCACGGTGACTTAGGAATGATCGAACGTGGGGACATCGTCCTTGCCATTTCCAACTCCGGTGAATCCTCAGAAATTCTCGCGCTCTTTCCGGTGTTAAAGCGATTGGGTATCCGCATCATCAGCATGACTGGCAAACCCAGCTCAACCATGGCAAAACTGGCCGATTACCATTTACAGATCACCGTTCCTGAAGAAGCGTGCCCGCTGGGTTTGGCTCCAACCACCAGCACAACGGCTACCTTAGTGATGGGCGATGCCATTGCGGTGGCTCTGCTGCAAGCTCGCGGCTTTACCGCTGAGGATTTCGCACTGTCCCATCCTGGTGGCGCGCTGGGAAGAAAGCTATTATTGAAACTCAACGACATCATGCATACGGGCGAACAGTTACCACGCGTCTCTCCGAATGCTTTAGTGCGTGATGCGTTATTGGAGATCTCCCAAAAAGGCCTTGGCATGACGGCCATTGTGGATCACGACAATCTGTTGCTCGGCATTTTTACTGACGGAGACTTACGTCGTATCTTAGATAAGCGTGTCGACATCCACAGCGCACAGATCGGCGAAGTGATGACCAAACACCCAACGGTTGCCAATCCAAGCATGCTCGCGGTTGAAGGGCTCAATCTCATGCAACAAAAGAAAATTAACGGTTTAATGTTGTGCCAAGATGGTAAACTGGTTGGCGCATTAAATATGCACGATTTATTGAAAGCGGGAGTCATGTAGTGACGAAATTCGTTGAAACTTTATACGGTCCAGTAGAGCAAGCGATCGTCGATATTGCCCGCGATATTAAACTTCTCATTTGTGATGTGGATGGGGTATTTTCTGACGGTCTGATTTATATGGGCAATCAGGGAGAAGAGTTGAAAACCTTCCACACCCGAGACGGTTATGGCGTCAAAGCACTCATGAATGCGGGCATTGAAATTGCGATTATTACAGGTCGTCAGTCACAGATCGTCGAAAACCGAATGAAGGCATTAGGTATTTCACTCATTTATCAAGGTCAGGATGATAAAGTCCGCGCCTACTACGATATTTGTGACAAACTCTCCATCCTCCCAGAACAAACCGGGTATATTGGAGACGATTTAATCGACTGGCCTGTGATGGAAAAAGTCGCACTACAAGTTTGTGTTGCAGATGGTCATCCATTACTGGCACAACGCGCCAACTATGTTACCCGCATTAAGGGGGGGCATGGCGCAGTGCGTGAAGTTTGCGATCTCATTTTACAGGCACGTGGAGAATTAGACGCTCACAAAGGTCTGAGTATATGAGTTTTTCTCGGCTGATTTATTTACTGCTGTTTTTCGTTGTGAGTTGGTCTTGCTACTACTTGTATGGCCAACGTGAAGCTCAATCGGTACAAGTGGCACCCAATTTAGAGCTACCGATGTTTAGTGGCGAATCACTCAATAACATCAGCTATAACTCTGATGGCATACGAAGCCATCAGATCTCTTCGTCACATTTGGATCACTATGCCAAAAGTGGCGATACCGTTTTTGAAAATCCGAGTTTAGTCATCTACCGCGATGGCGACACGATCGAATGGAAAATCACAGCTCGACGCGCCGTGCTGGATGAAGAACAAGTTTTGACCCTCTCCGACCACGTGAGAATGCAAAACTTGTTGCCAGGTGCCAGCTTCGAAATGCTGTCTACGGACAAACTGGAAATCGATCTGTCGAATCGAGATTTTCATGCTGACCAGCAGGTTTTATTGATTGGTCCACAATTTGAAACCACCGGAGAAGCGATGAAGGGTAACCTGAAAACCAACACAGCGACTCTGTATAATCATGTACAAGGTAGATATGAAACCCTTACACCTTAGTCTTTTTGCTCTTATGCTGGCCACCAGCAACGCCTATGCGTTGAAATCTGACACTCAGCAGCCTGTTTATATTGATTCCGATTCACAGCAATTAGATATGCGTAGTAATCAAGTCATCTTTGATGGCGACGTTTCTCTCAAACAGGGCAGCATCAATATCAATGCCGATAAAATCGTCGTCACACGCGATCCTGAGAGCAATACGATTAAAAAGATCGAAGCCTTTGGCCAGCCTGCGACCTTTTCACAATTGATGGATGACGGCAAAACGCTCAGCGGCAGCGCTAAACAGCTCGATTACAGCATCGATAACGATCAGTTGACGATGAAAGGTCAAGCGGAGCTTGCGCAAGACAACAACGTCATCAAAGGTTCGTCAATTGTCTACCAAATTGCTTTACAAAAACTGATGGCTGATAGCTCTAAAAATGAGCGTGTCACCACCGTTTTACAGCCAAGTCAGGTGAATAACTAATGGCGGTATTGAGCGCAAAACACTTAGCGAAAAGCTATAAAAAACGCAAAGTCGTTACAGACGTTAGCTTGCAGGTTGAATCAGGCCAAATCGTGGGATTACTGGGCCCCAACGGCGCAGGCAAAACCACCTCGTTTTACATGATTGTAGGACTGGTGCCTCGCGATGAAGGCTCCATTAAGATTGATGATCGTGACATCAGTATTCTTCCGATGCATAGCCGCTCTAAATTGGGCATTGGTTATTTGCCGCAAGAAGCGTCGATTTTCCGTAAGCTCTCTGTTGAAGACAACATCATGGCGGTTTTGCAAACTCGCAACGAGCTCACGCGCGAAGAACGTCAGGACAAACTGGAAGACCTATTAGAAGAGTTCCACATTCAGCACATTCGTCACAGCGCGGGCATGGCATTATCCGGTGGTGAACGACGCCGAGTGGAAATTGCCCGAGCGTTAGCGGCCAACCCACAGTTCATTCTATTGGATGAACCTTTTGCCGGCGTTGACCCTATTTCGGTCATTGATATCAAAAAAATTATCGAACATCTGCGCGATCGAGGCTTAGGTGTCCTGATTACCGACCACAACGTACGTGAAACCTTAGACGTCTGTGAAAAAGCCTAC
Source organism: Vibrio vulnificus CMCP6 (assembly GCF_000039765.1). NCBI lineage: Bacteria > Pseudomonadati > Pseudomonadota > Gammaproteobacteria > Vibrionales > Vibrionaceae > Vibrio > Vibrio vulnificus. The sequence goes on from NC_004459.3 coordinate 711,053, forward strand.
ATCGTTAGCCAAGGTCGTTTGATTGCGGAAGGAACACCTGAACAAGTTCTCAACAATGAACAGGTAAAACAAGTTTATCTCGGCGAACAATTCCGACTATGATTAAATGAAGAACAACAGAACCAATTACGAGAATAAAAGGTAAGTACTACTGAATGAAACCTTCATTACAACTCAAGCTAGGTCAACAGTTAGCCATGACGCCTCAGCTCCAGCAGGCCATACGTTTGCTGCAGCTGTCCACCTTGGATTTACAACAAGAAATCCAAGAAGCGCTGGAATCAAATCCCTTATTGGAAGTGGAAGAGCATCAAGAAGAAGCGCAACTGAATGGCGAAGAGAAAGCGATCAATGAAGGTTCCGATTCTGATGATTTTTCTGTTGAGATCGACATTCCCGACAGCTCTGATGTGATTGAAAAATCCGAGATCAGTAGCGAACTGGAAATCGACACCACCTGGGATGACGTTTACAGTGCCAACTCTGGCAATACGGGCATCGCACTCGACGATGACATGCCGGTCTATCAAGGTGAAACGACGGAAACACTGCACGACTACTTACAGTGGCAACTGGATTTAACCCCGTTTAGCGATACTGACCGCATGATCGCCTTTGCCATCATTGATGCCGTCGACGACACTGGCTACCTCACTATCAGCCCTGAAGAGATCTTAGAAAGCCTGAACAGCGTCGATATCGAACTCGACGAAGTGGAAGCCGTACGCAAACGCATCCAACAGTTCGATCCCCTTGGTGTCGCGTCGCAAAACCTACAAGAATGCTTGCTGCTACAACTGGCCACATTTCCTATCGAGACCCCTTGGCTAGCCGAAGCCAAAATGGTCCTGAGCCATCACATTGATGCGCTAGGCAATCGCGATTACAAGCTGATCGTCAAAGAAGCGAAGCTTAAAGAAGAAGACCTACGTGAAACGCTCAAACTGATCCAGCAACTTGATCCAAGGCCTGGCAGTAAGATCAATGCCATCGAGCCTGAGTACGTGATTCCAGATGTCTCCGTATTTAAAGAGCATGGCAAATGGAGTGTCGCGATCAATCCAGACAGCATTCCAAAATTAAAAGTAAATCAACAGTATGCGCAACTAGGCAAAGGCAGCAGCGCCGATAGCCAGTACATTCGCAGCAATTTGCAAGAGGCGAAATGGTTAATTAAGAGCCTTGAGAGCAGAAACGAGACGCTGCTCAAAGTTGCACGTTGCATAGTTGAACATCAACATGATTTCTTCGAGTATGGGGAAGAAGCAATGAAACCTATGGTGCTAAATGATGTGGCAACCGCGGTTGAGATGCATGAATCCACCATCTCACGCGTGACAACCCAGAAGTTTATGCACACGCCTAGAGGTATCTTTGAATTGAAATATTTCTTCTCTAGCCATGTTAGTACGGATAGTGGAGGAGAATGTTCATCGACAGCAATTCGCGCACTCATTAAGAAGTTAGTCACTGCCGAAAACAGTGCGAAACCACTGAGTGATAGCAAAATTGCTGCCTTACTGGCAGACCAAGGAATCCAGGTCGCACGGCGAACGATAGCTAAGTACCGCGAGTCCTTAGGCATTGCCCCATCTAGTCAGCGAAAACGCCTACTTTAGGCCTCAACTGAAAAGGAAAGTCTATGCAAATCAATATTCAAGGCCATCATGTTGATCTTACCGATTCAATGCAGGACTATGTTCACACCAAGTTTGACAAACTTGAACGATTTTTTGATCACATCAATAGCATACAAGTTGTACTTAAAGTTGAAAAAATTCACCAGATCGCGGAAGCTACGCTCCACGTCAATCAAGGTGAAATTCACGCCTCCTCTGACGATGAGAACATGTACGCCGCGATTGATTCGCTGGTGGATAAACTGGTTCGCCAGTTGAACAAACACAAAGAAAAACTACACAGTCATTAACCATGCAACTTAGCACAATACTTTCTCTGGACTGCACCAAAAGTGCAGTCCAGTGTTCTAGCAAAAAACGCGCACTAGAAATCATCAGTAACTTGGTCGCAGAGCACACAGGCCAAGATTCCACCGAACTCTTTGAATGTATGCTTAGCCGCGAGAAAATGGGCAGTACCGGTATCGGCAATGGTATTGCGATTCCACACGCGCGCATGACCGCCGCAGACAAAGCTGTCGCCGTTCTTTTGCAATGTGAAGAACCGATCGATTTTGATTCGATTGATAACCGTCCTGTGGATCTCCTTTTTGCTTTATTGGTCCCAGAAGAGCAGTGTAAAGAGCACCTAAAAACGCTTTCGTCGATGGCAGAGCGCCTCAGCGACAAGCAAGTTCTGAAGTTGCTGCGCGCAGCGCAAAGCGATCAAGAACTGTACGACATCATGACCAATCAGTAACGGAAACCAACCATGCGTCTTATTGTAGTGAGTGGGCACTCCGGTGCAGGGAAAAGTGTCGCGCTACGTGTGTTAGAAGATATGGGTTACTACTGCGTAGATAATCTCCCGGTTAACCTGCTGGAATCTTTCATACAATCAGTTTCGGAAAGTAAACAGAATGTCGCGGTCAGTATTGACGTTCGCAACATTCCGAAGAAACTGAAAGAGCTGACAACAACGCTACAAAAGCTGAAATCCAGCATTGACCTTTCGATTCTCTTTTTAGATGCGGATAAAGCTACCCTTCTCAAACGCTACAGTGAGACTCGCCGTGTTCACCCTCTTTCTCTAAGTGATGAGTGCCATACCCTAGATCAAGCGATCGACCTTGAGAAAAAAATGCTCAAGCCATTGAAAGAGATCGCCGATATCTTACTCAACAGCAGCAACCAATCACTGCACGATCTCAGTGAAGACGTACGCTACCGAATTGAAGGAAAAGAGCGTAATAAGCTCATCATGGTGTTCGAGTCTTTTGGCTTCAAATTTGGTTTACCAACAGACGCTGACTACGTGTTTGACGTCCGCTTTCTGCCCAACCCTCATTGGGAACCTGCGTTGCGTCCGATGACGGGGTTGGATGCGCCCATCAAAACCTTCTTAGAAAGCCATGATGAAGTGTTAGAACTCAAAAGGCAGATTCAAACGTTTATAGAGCATTGGTTGCCTTTGCTGGAAAAAAACAATCGCAGCTATTTAACCGTGGCGATTGGCTGTACGGGAGGGAAACATCGCTCCGTCTACTTAACTCAGCAAATCGGCGAATATTTCGCAGCGATGGGGCACACCGTTAAGATCCGCCACACCACTTTGGAAAAACGCAACAAGGAATAGCCGTGGAACTCAGCCGCAAAGTACTCATACAGAATCGACTTGGCTTGCACGCTCGTGCTGCCGTCAAATTGGTAGAACTGGCACAAAGCTTTGCCGCCGAAGTCACCATCGACAACGAAGAAGACAAAACCGCCGCGGCTGACAGCGTGATGGGGCTACTCATGCTTGAGTCTGCACAAGGGCAATATGTGACCATTCATGCCAGCGGAGAACAGGCAGAACAAGCCCTGGACGCCATTTGTCATCTTATCGAAGATAAGTTTGAAGAAGGCGAATAGCCTTCTTCACTTTCACACTCTGCACACTTTCCCCGTCACGAATCATCACAACTGCTATTCTTTTCATAGCCAAGGTTACTCAGTAAACCAATTGTTTCTTTGGAAGAAATACTGACAGAGTTTTGTCGAGCGAGCATGCTTTCTCGGGTTACTTGTGTGGCGAATTAAGTTATTATTCAACACATTGTAAATATCTAGGAATCAGGGGGTCACCGTGGCAGAGCAAATTGAATTCGACCAAGCTCACCAAGCCCTCCAGGAAGTTTCTGAAGCGCTCGAAAATGGCCGCTTCGTTCACGTCCGCCGTCAGCTTCAGGACATGGAGCCTGAAGATATTGCCCATCTACTTGAAGCATCCCCGCGTAAAAGCCGCGAAGTCTTATGGCAACTTACCGACCCTGAGGATTATGGTGAAATCCTTGACGAGCTGAGTGAAGACGTCAAAGACAGCCTTGTCTCAAAAATGGCCCCCGAGGATCTCGCCGAAGCGACCGAAGGGATGGATACCGATGACGTTGCTTACGTTCTACGTAGCCTACCAGATAACGTTTCTCGTGAAGTACTGGCGCAAATGGACGCGGCGGATCGTCTGCGCGTGGAAACCGCGCTGTCCTATTCTGAGGACACGGCCGGTGGCTTGATGAACACCGACGTGATCACCATTCGTGGTGATGTTGATGTCGATGTAGTCCTGCGTTACTTACGTATGAAAGGCGAGCTGCCGGAAAACACCGATGCACTTTACGTGATTGACGAAGAGAGCCGTTTAATTGGCGAGCTGCCTATCTCTATCCTCATCACCACCCAACCTGATGTCAAAGTCAGCGAAGTGATGGAAGATGTGGATGACGCCATTGCGGTCACCACCAGTGACTCAGATGTGGCTAGCCTGTTTGAACGTCGAAACTGGATCTCCGCCCCCGTCATTGATGAAAACCAACATCTGGTTGGTCGTATCACCATCGATGACGTCGTCGACGTTATTCGTGAAGATGCCGAACACTCCATGATGAGTATGGCGGGTTTGAATGACGACGAAGATACCTTTGCTCCCGTGGTTAAATCGGCGCGTAAACGCAGTATTTGGCTCGGGGCGAATGTGCTTGCCGCCTTAGCAGCCGCATCGGTTTCCAACATGTTTGAAGCAACCCTTGATCAGATGGCAGCCATTGCGGTATTGATGACCATTGTTCCCTCCATGGGCGGCGTGGCAGGCAACCAAACGGTCGCACTGGTGATCCGTGGTTTGGCTCTGGGCCATATCGGTGATGCCAACAAACGCGAACTGTTGATGAAAGAAGCGGCGATCGGTTTTCTCAACGGCGTATTATGGGCGTTAATCATCGGTGGTATCGTGGTGGCTTGGAAAGGTAACTGGCTACTCGGCGGCATCATTTCCGCCGCAATGATGACCAACTTAATTGTCGCGGGCATCGCCGGGGTAACCATCCCTATCCTGCTCAAGAAGATGAATATTGACCCTGCCTTGGCGGGCGGTATGGCGCTGACCACCGTCACTGATGTGATTGGTTTATCGGTGTTTTTAGGCCTTGCCACCATTTTGATTTAACGACCTGACGCTATCAAAATGAAAGCAGAATAGAAACGAAACAAAAAAGGTTGCTTACTGAGCAACCTTTTTTCATCTCTTAACGAATGCCGCAATCGCGGTTATTCTCCCGCAATCTTCATCGATGGCAACAAAATAGAACCGGTTTGAATTTGTGAGCGCGTCTCTACATCGCTACCAACGGCAACGATTTGCTGGAACATCTCTTTCAAATTACCCGCAATGGTGATTTCTGACACTGGGAATTGCAACTCGCCATTTTCCACCCAGAAACCCGCCGCGCCACGCGAATAATCGCCGGTCACCACATTCACACCTTGACCCATCACTTCGGTCACAAGTAAACCCGTACCCAGCTCTTTGAGCATCTGTTGGAAATCTTGCCCTGTCGATTGCACAAACCAGTTGTGGATACCACCAGCATGCCCCGTTGGCGCCATATTCATTTTACGCGCAGCGTAACTGGTGAGCAGATAAGTGGCGAGCACACCATCGGTGATGATTTCACGATCTTGCGTGTAAACCCCTTCGCTGTCGAATGGGCTTGATGCCAAACCACGCAGAATATGCGGGCGCTCAGAGATATTGAACCACTCTGGCAGCACTTGTTTGCCCAAATGATCAAGCAAGAAAGACGATTTGCGATACAAGTTACCGCCACTGATCGCCATCACTAAATGACCGATAAGCCCGGTTGCCACATCCGCGGCAAACATCACCGGGTATTTGCCCGTTTTTAGCTTGCGGGCATCTAAACGTTCAATGGTTTTTTGCGCCGCTTCGCGACCGACTTGTTCAGGACGCCACATGTCATCACGATGACGGGCGACAGTGTAGCTGTAGTCACGCTCCATTTCGCCATTTTTGCCTTCACCAATCACACAACAACTGATGCTATGGCGACTCGAGGCATAACTTGCCAATAAGCCGTGACTGTTGCCGTAGACGCGAACGCCGTAATGGCTGTCGTAACTCGCGCCATCACTCTGCTTAATTTTATCGCTGTAGTTAAGCGCATGCTCTTCAGCAGCAATGGCCATTTTCGCCGCATAATCGGGATCGGGCGTATCTGGATGGAAGAGATCCAAATCCGGAATCTCTTTCACCATCAACTCAGCTGGAGCAGGCCCAGCACAGGGATCTTCTGACGTGTATTGCGCAATATCCAAGGCCGCCAAGACAGTCTGTTCAATCGCTTTTTCACTGAGATCCGATGTCGACGCGCTGCCTTTACGCTGACCACGATAAACCGTAATGCCTAAAGCGCCATCACTGTTAAACTCGACGTTTTCTACTTCACACATGCGAGTCGAAACACTTAAGCCCGTGGTTTTGTTGATCGCAACTTCAGCACCATCGCTATGTTGCGCTGCCAGCGCGAGCGCTTTGGCAACCGCGGCTTCGAGCTCAACTCTTTGCTGAGCAACTTGCTGTTTTACATCCATATCTCAATCATCTTTGATTTGTAATGGCATAAGAATAACAAGAATTTCGCTTTCTCCCCACGATTCTTGTTAAAATAGGGCTAATCTTATTTTGAGAAAGTGATATAGGCAGAAAAGATGGCCCGTAAAAACCAAAAAGCGCCATGGGAACCTGAAGAAGAGTACATCCTAGTCAGCAAGTCTGAAATGAAGCGTGATATGGACGCGCTACAGAAGTTGGGTGAAGAGCTAGTGGAACTCAAACCTTCGGTATTGGCTAAGTTCCCAATCAGCGAAGAGTTACTTGATGCAATCAAAGATGCGCAGCGTTTCAAAAACGAAGCCCGTCGTCGCCAGTTGCAATACATTGGTAAAGTGATGCGCCAAGAAGATCCAGAGCCAATTCAAGCGGCGCTGGACAAAATCCGTAACAAGCACTCGCAAAACACCGCCGTGCTACACAAGCTAGAAACGCTGCGTGAACGTATTGTTGAGCAAGGTGACAGTGCAATTGATGATGTGGTTGCCCTTTACCCTGATGCGGATCGTCAACGCCTACGCCAGCTAGCACGTATGGCGACGAAAGAGAAGCAAGCGAATAAGCCGCCAAAGGCCTACCGTGAAATCTTCCAAATCTTAAAACAGCTTAATGATGATGCGGTTTCAGACTCGATCGAAAACGAGCTAAAACAGTAATAGCAACGCTGTAAAACATAAAAAACAAAGGTTGGCTCACTGCCAACCTTTTTTATCTCTGCACCACAACAGATCGTTGCCGCCTTTTATCTATCATACTGCAGCTTGGAAAAACTCTACCAACTCTGGATGGCTATGCTTTTCATTGAGGCTCGCAATAGGCCCATGCGCGGCAATGGTGCCCTTGTCTATGTAGGCAAAGTGGCTAGCAATGGCACGTGCATCACTTAAATGATGCGTCACCATCAAGACCGTAATGGCGCGCTCTTGCGCCAGCTGTTTGACGAGCGAGAGCATTTCGTCACGCAAGACTGGATCGAGCGCGGAAAACGGCTCATCCAGTAACCAAATTGGGTTGGGCTGGACAAAACAACGCGCAAGGGCCACTCGCTGTCGCTGACCACCAGAGAGCTGTTCAGGCAGCCGATCTAAATAGGCTTCAATGCCAACCTGCTTTGCCGCTTGCTCCACTTGCTTTTGTTGCTGCGACGTCAGTTTCAAACCGGGATGCAATCCCAACGCAATGTTGTCGCGCACCGTGAGATGAGCAAACAAATTGTGTTCTTGAAACAACATCGAGAAAGGACGCTGCGCTGGAGAAAGCGTATTGAGCAAACGCCCATCCAATGCCATTTGGCCCGACTGAGGCGCAATGAACCCCGCCAGCAGCGCCAGCAAGGTGGACTTTCCTGCCCCACTTGGCCCCATCAACGCCACAATACTGCCTGCTTCTACCTCTAAATCAAAAGCAAACAGATCTTGATGATAATAATAATGCACCTGTTGCAGCGTTAGCATGGCGCCTTCTCCTGATGTTGATTCGATTTGCTGCTGAGTAAGGACTCACTCAGGGCAAAACAGCCGACACTCAGCAGCAATAACGTGAGTGACACCACAGCTGCTGCCTCCATTTGATAACTGCCGAGTAACTGGTACAGATAGAGCGGTAGGGTACGAAAATCTTGACTACCAAATAAGGCAATCGCGCTCAAATCGCCAATGGAAAACATAAAACAGAGCGCAAACGCATTGGCGAAAGGTTTACGCAGTGCTCGCCACTCAACGATTTTAAAACGATTCCACCCGCTTAAGCCCAATGTAGCAGCCAAGTATTGATACTGCTGCTCGCAATGCAACATCGGCTGAGCGAGCGTTTTGATGGCGTACGGTAATGCCATCAAACTGTTGACGATGATGACGATCAACAGCGACAAACTGAACACATCTGCAAAACTGCGCAGCAATAAAAACAGCCCCGTACTCACCACCAAACCTGGCGTCACCAAGATGATGGTGCCCACCATCTCAATGCCGTCTGCAGGGTATCGCAGACCACGCAACCGCCATGCACGACTGGTGAGCAAAATAGCAATCGCCGCGCCCACGGCTAACGTGGCGGCGCCAAACGCTACACGTAACGAGGCCCCCAGAGCGGACCAAAATCGGCCATCACTGATCACGTCGGGGAGCTTGCTGTTTATCCCGCTGGCCACCACAAACAGTAGCGGCGGAACCACCAGCAGCGTCGCCAGTGCTATCCACGCATAATCCCACATAAAATGACGCTTAGAAGCTGGGGTTAACTGAACGAAGCGGGTATGGCTGCCAACCGAGACAGGCAGCGGTTTAGTCAATCGCTGCAGCGCCAACACCAGCAAGCTACACAATAGCATTTGCCAGATCGCCAGTAGCGCTCCAGCTTGTAAGTCAAAATCAAATTTTATCGCTTGGTAGATAGCCAGCTCGATGGTGGTCGATTTTGGGCCGCCACCGAGGGCCATGACCGTGGCAAAGCTGGTGAAGCAAAGCATGAACACCAAGCCACACACATGTGGCAGTTGCTGGCGCAATCGCGGCCATTCGACCCAACGAAACTTCTGCCAGCTGTTCATACCAAGATGAGCCGCCAATTTGTGCTGCTCTGCCGGAATCGACTCTAAGGTTTGCAGCAGCAATCGCGCTGCATACGGCAAATTGAAAAACACGTGCGCGAGCAAAATGCCGCTCAATCCGTAGATCGAAAAGGGCAATTTGGCGTCAAAGCTCGCCAATACACTTGCCAACCAACCACTGTTCCCATAAATGGCCAACAAGCCAAACACGCCTACCAATACTGGCAGCACTAAAGTTGACGCAAACAATTTGAGCAATAGCGAGCGGCCAACAAAAAGTCGCCGAGACAAGGCGTGTGCGACAGGAAGCGCCAAACCGACACTCAGCAGCATCGACAGCGTCGCTTGAAGAAAACTAAATTGCGTAACATGCCGGTAATAAGGATCTTGCCATACCGCCGTGAGATTCAGCGTCGGCGTCGCCAACAAGAGCGCCGAGAGAGCAGAAACAACAAAGGTCGCGATGATCATCGCGACCCCAATGCCCAATTTAGGAACCGAATTCAATGCGACGCCTTAAAACGTCAACGCGCTTTGCCATTCGCGAATCCAAGCTTTACGCTGCTTCGCTACCTCTTCCGCACTGAAACTCAACGCCTTCTCAGGCACGGTTAAACTGCGGTAGCCCTCTGGCAGCGTCACGTTGGTCACTGGGTACATCCAGTTGCCCGTAGGCATTGCGCTTTGGAACTCATCACTCAAAATGAAACTCATAAACTGATCAGCCAGCGCTGAGTTCTGGCTACTTTTCACTTTTGCGGCGACTTCCACTTGCATGTAGTGTCCTTCACTAAAACCCGCCGCGGCATATTGCGCATCATTTTCGGCAATCAGGTGGTACGCAGGTGAGGTGGTGTAAGAGAGCACCATGTCCGATTCGCCTTTGAGGAACATCGAGTACGCTTCCGACCAACCTTTCGTGACCGTCACGGTTTTCTTCGCCAGTTGCTGCCATGCTCCAGCCACGTCATCGCCATACACTGACTTTATCCACAGCATCAAACCTTGACCGGGTGTTGAAGTGCGAGGGTCTTGGTAGATGACTTTCAGATCGTCGCGTGATTCCACCAGCTCTTTTAAGCTCTTGGGTGGATTCGCCAGTTTGCCTTTGTTGTAAACAAACGCAAAGTAACCGTAGTCATAAGGAATAAACGTGTCGTCAGCCCAACCATTTGGCAATGACAGCGCTTGGGTGTTCACTTGATGTGGCGCCAGCAAACCTGTGGCTTTAGCTTCTGCCATCAAATTGTTATCCAAACCTAAAACAATATCCGCTTTGGTATTGCTGCCTTCTAAACGTAAGCGGTTGAGAATTGACACCCCATCGTCCAGCGCGACAAAATTCACATCGCAGCCGCACTGAGCTTCAAATGCTTTTTCGACTGTCGGGCCAGGGCCCCAATCGGAAGCAAAAGAATCGTAGGTATAAATGGTTAAGGTTTTGTCCGCCGCAAGTGCAGAAGAAGAGATGCCCATCATTGACGTGATTGACGCTAGGGCTATCAGGTTTAGAGTGTGTTTCACTGCTCGCTCTCCATTTGGCATGAGTTGAGCGGCACAGGCTTGAGGTAGGTGTTAATCGTCCTTGCTAATTAATCCCGACTCAATTCCTACGCCAGCATTATCTGGTTCAGGTTTACGGGTCCTAGGCCTTTGCCTAGTCTCAGCCACTGCGATGCAATAAAACACCACAGTTAAGCGCCCCGATGAGTGGTTCGGATTGTAATCGGAATGATCTCTCTTGGCTATACAGAGTCACCGTCATTGCGATGATCGTATCCCCAACGTGGCACCAAAACCTGTTCAATGCCGAGATGATCTAAGATACGCGCGACCATAAAATCAATCAGATCGTCTATCGACTGCGGTTGATGATAGAAACCGGGCGCGGCGGGCATGATGGTGACCCCGAGCTGAGAAAGCTTGTGCATGTTTTCAAGATGCAAGGTCGAAAAGGGCGTTTCACGCACCACTAAAATCAATTGGCCACGCTCTTTCATTACCACATCCGCAGCACGCTCAATTAAATTATCCGACATACCATGAGCAATCGCCGCCACACTCCCTGCCGAGCAAGGGCAAACCACCATCTGCTTAGGGGCAGCCGAGCCAGAAGCCACTGGCGAAAACCAATCGTCTTTACCACACACCACCAGCTTGTCGGCAGGACAACCCAGATGCTTCACTAGCGCTTGCTGCGCTGCGTCAGGATTGGCTGGAAGCTTGAGACCATGCTCGGTTGCCAATACCACTCTTGCCGCAGAAGAGATCAGCAGGTAGACGCGGTAGTCTGCCGCCAGTAATTGCTGTAATAAACGTAACCCATAAGGCGCGCCAGAGGCGCCCGTAAAGGCTAACGTGATCGATTTTTCTTGGTTTGTCATGCTCATCTAATGTGTGTCTTTTCTAGCGCGTTGAACTCTCTAAAGCGGTCAGTAATTTGCCGTGAATGCCTTCAAAACCGCCATTGCTCATGACCAAAATTTGCGTTCCCGCCTCGGCGCGCTGCGCAATGCTCGCCACAAATTGGTCAATATTATCACTGGTGAATGCCGGTTGCTGACATTGCGCCGCAACGTCCTGCACCGACCAAGCAATTGACTCTGGTTGGTAAAGGAACACTTCATCTGCCTGCTTGAGTGAAGCCGCCAAGGTCTCTTTGTGCACGCCACGTTTCATAGTGGCTGAGCGTGGCTCCAGTACCGCGATGATTTTCTTATCACCCACCTTATTACGTAAACCTGCGAGAGTCAGTTCAATCGCAGTTGGGTGATGGGCAAAATCGTCATACACCGCCACGCCATTGATTTCCCCTTTCAGCTCTAGGCGACGCCTGGTATTAATAAAGCGCCCTAGTGCCTCACAAGCCAGATCTGGCGTCACACCCACATGGCGCGCTGCTGCGATCGCCATCAACGCATTATCGACATTATGATCACCGACTAAGTCCCATTGCACCGTGCCTACTTGCTCACCCTGTAGCCACACTTCAAAGTGTGAACCATCTTTGCTGAGTTTGACCGCTTGCCACTCGCCGTCCTGACCAGAAAACTCCTGGTCACTCCAGCAGCCACGTGACAACACATCCGCTAATGCGCCGTCTTGCTTGGGCGCTAAAATACGGCCATTACCGGGAACAGTACGCACTAAGTGGTGGAATTGTCGCTTGATCGCTTCAAGATCATCAAAGATGTCAGCATGATCAAACTCTAGGTTATTCATGATCAAGGTGCGAGGATGGTAATGCACAAACTTAGATCGCTTGTCGAAAAAAGCACTGTCATATTCGTCGGCTTCGACGACAAAAAACATGCTTTCGCCTAAACGCGCGGAGACACCGAAGTTACCAAGCACGCCACCAACAAGAAATCCCGGCTGGTAACCACAATCTTCCAAAATCCACGCCAGCATGCTCGAGGTAGTGGTTTTACCGTGTGTGCCCGATACCGCCAATACCCAGCGGTCATGCAACAAAAACTCCTGCAGCCACTGCGGCCCAGAGGTGTAACGCAGGTTGTGATTCAACACATATTCAACACAAGGGTTACCCCGGCTCATGGCATTACCAATCACCACCAAGTCTGGCGCAGGATTGAGTTGCGAAGGGTCAAAGCCTTCAATAATTTCAATACCTTGAGACTCGAGCAAGGTGCTCATTGGTGGGTAAACATTGGCGTCAGAGCCAGTCACTTTGTGGCCCAACTGTCGCGCTAAAATCGCAGCACCACCCATGAAAGTGCCACAAATTCCCAAGATATGAATATGCATAAATTGAATCCTGCCATCAGACTGTTTTTTCTCGTTCTCATTATCATGATAACCGTTAGAAAAGCGAGCAGCATTGTTGGCCTTGTGCCACATGCCGCTCAGTTTTTACCGTTGGGTTGAAGCAAATGCTGTTTTTTCAGTCACTTTTTATCGAACTCTTCCGTGTAATCAACCGGTTTCATTCGACATACAAATTGAGATCTGCGTCGGTTACTTCATTACCATTAATAAGATCTAAACCTTACACTTATTGGGAGCGCAAACGATAACCTTCGTCACATCCATCAAGAGATGCCGCTCACACTCCCCCAACATTATTCAGCGAAGTTTAAGGAAATAACATGTCTGGAATGCGCACCCTTGGCGAGTTCATTGTTGAGAAACAAGCGGACTTCCCCCACGCTAGCGGTGATCTCTCTTCTCTTTTGTCGTCGATTCGCTTGGCGGCCAAAATCGTTAACCGTGAAATCAACAAAGCGGGTCTCGTTGATATCACAGGCGCGGCAGGAGTAGAGAATATACAAGGCGAAGTTCAACAAAAGTTGGACGTGTATGCGAATGAAAAATTCAAATCGGCACTCGAAGCACGCGACCAAGTGTGTGGCGTAGCGAGTGAAGAAGAAGATGAAGCGGTTGCTTTTAACAAAGAGCTAAACAAAAACGCCAAATACGTGGTGTTGATGGACCCTCTTGATGGGTCATCGAACATCGATGTTAACGTTTCTGTTGGCACCATTTTCTCTATCTACCGTCGAGTTTCTCCTATTGGCACTCCCCCGACTCAAGAAGACTTCTTGCAGCCAGGACACAAACAAGTGGCCGCGGGTTACATCATTTACGGCTCTTCCACCATGCTGGTGTACACCACAGGCAATGGCGTGAATGGTTTCACCTACGATCCATCACTCGGCACCTTCTGTCTGTCGCACGAAAACATGATGATCCCACAAAATGGCAACATCTATTCGATCAACGAAGGCAACTATATTCGCTTCCCTATGGGCGTGAAAAAATACATTAAGTATTGTCAGGAAAATGTGCCTGAAGATGGCCGTCCTTACACCTCTCGCTACATCGGCTCGCTCGTGGCGGATTTCCATCGCAACCTGCTTAAGGGCGGTATTTATCTTTACCCAAGCACACAAAGCCACCCACAAGGCAAACTGCGCTTGTTGTACGAGTGCAACCCAATGGCGTTCTTGATTGAGCAAGCCGGTGGTTTGGCTTCTGACGGGGTGAACCGCATTCTTGATTTAAAACCGACAGAATTGCATCAACGCGTGCCTTTCTTTGTTGGCTCCACCAACATGGTGAAGAAAGTCGAAGAGTTCCTCGAAGTCTATCGTGACGAAGCCTAAAGAATGAAACAAAGCGCCTGCAACAGCAGGCGCTTTTTGTTAGCCACTTTGGAAAGCCCAACGCACTCGGTTTACAGCTCAGCCTGTTTGCGGCTAAATTATCACCGTTCAGCCCAAAACAAAGAAAAGGAAATCACTCATGAGTTTAAATAATGTCCCAGCGGGCAAATCACTGCCTGATGATCTGTATGTCGTCATCGAGATCCCAGCCAACGCGGATCCGATCAAATACGAAGTGGACAAAGAGTCTGGCGCGGTGTTCGTTGATCGCTTTATGTCAGCGCCGATGTTCTACCCATGCAACTACGGCTACGTTAACCATACCCTTTCACTGGATGGCGACCCTGTCGATGTATTGGTCCCAACCCCTTACCCTTTAATGCCTGGTTCAGTGATCCGTTGCCGCCCGGTCGGTGTGCTTAAAATGACCGATGAATCCGGCGAAGATGCCAAAGTCGTCGCAGTACCACATTCTAAGTTGTCCAAAGAGTACGATCACATCCAAGACGTTAACGATCTACCTGAGTTGCTCAAAGCGCAAATCACCCATTTCTTTGAACGCTATAAAGAGCTTGAATCAGGTAAGTGGGTCAAAGTGGATGGCTGGGAAGACGTGGAAGCGGCGCGTAAAGAGATCTTAGATTCTTACCAACGTGCACAGAACAAATAATCCTTGCCCATTGAAAGACAAAAGAGCTGTGTGAACACAGCTCTTTTTGATCCTGACAAGCACTTCGGTTCTTAGCATCTCTTTCGCCTTTACAAACCACCAGCGGTCGACATCTGTCCGGAGATATAATCCTGTTTGAAGAACGGGTCAACATCATCACAAATGCCATAGTAAGGCTTGCCAATCACCCCCAACATATAGGCATTCTGTTGGCAGTACTGCTGCTTACCCTCTTGGTAGCCCGCTTGGTATGAGGCCAGCAAATTGGCCGAGAGGTTTCGCGGTTCCGCCAATTTGAGTAAACGTGCTTCGCTTAAAGCTATCTTACCTTCTAAAGCGCTTTCAACGCCAAAGGTGTGCCAATCTAAAGCTTGCTCCGATTGCGGTAACGGAGTCTGCACGCAGCCAACCAGCAACAGCAGCGGGAACGTCAATACGAGAGCTTTCATGCTCGGTCTCCTTTGTTGAGATAGGTCCTCAAGGCTCTATCGTTTCCTCACCCACAACAACAGAACCTATCACAGTATACGACCTTCGAGACTCAATCGCTCAAATGCGTTGGCACCAATCTCCTGAGGCAATTTCCTCCACCAACTTACTGCTGTCTTGATAGAGATAAATCCACGCTTGACCAAATGGGGTCGCGATGGTTTCACGGCGGTATTCCACTGGCACATCTTCCAACTTATCCAGCGCTTGCAGTGTTGCGTCGTCAATCAGATACACTTCCCCACTGACGGCGCGATTGCCTTCGCCAACCGCTGGGTAATCACCGAGATCGTACAGGCGATATTCTTGCCCACTCTGGCAACCCCCCAGAAACTCACTGTGTTGCAAATAGTGGTGATTGGATTCACCTTTTCTCAACGTGCCATAGACAAACACTAAATGTTGCATAACCACTCCTTGTCGCCAACTGACCATTTCGCCTAAGTGCAGTGAATAGCATGTGGCGAGATTTTAATCAAACTCAAACTGATAAAGCAGATCAACGGCGCTTTCAACCCCTGAAACCCCTTCTAGATAGAGATCTTTCATCAGACGATAGCGCACGGTGAACTCACCAAGCGGTTTGAAAATACCCACCCCATACTTCACTTGCAGCCCTGGCATTATGTAGCCACTGACCGTGACTTGTGAATCTTCCCCGGAACCTGCGGTATCCAACTGCAGATCTTGCACGCCAAACGCCTGACCAATTTCACCGACGACTTTGCCGCTTTTGGCCAGACTCAATCCGATTAAAGCCGTGGTCATGGCGTTGCCGCCTCCCGATTCACCATCAATGTCTTGCCCGCGCAATAAGTAAGAAAGCGCATTGGCCTGCGGCATGGCAGGTTCGGAGAAAATCGTAATACTTGGCTCGGTGGCAGGGCCAGTCACTTTCACCCCCGCGATGACATCATCTTGGGTATTTTCTGGGTTGCGAATTGCTTTGATCGCCACATATGGCTGATCGGCAGGCCCGTTCATCAACACTTTGCCTTCTTTGATCAAGAGGTCTTGACCAAAGGATCGATAGGTCCCGTCAACGATGTTGACTTCACCAAGGATAAACGGCCCTTTGTCTTTCTGCGTGACATTCAACTGGCCTTTTAAGCCCCCTTCAAGGCCAAATGCCGCCAGTTTGAAATCGTCACCAATCGAAATGTTAATGTCGGTTTCAACGTTAAATGGCATCGAGGAAGACTTATCGATTGGCTCAAGTTGGTCGTTGAGCAGCACCTGATCTTTCGACACACTCACCGCGCTTGGTGGCAGTTCTTCGACAACAATACGCCCCCAAGGCAGAGCCAAACTGCCCGTCACTTTGGCCAGTGTCGGATTAACTTCAATCGTCATATCCGGCACCAACTTAATTTTCACCATCGGCGGCATGTCGACTTTGAGGGAATCGGCAAAAACCCGCACCTTACTGTGCCAGTTATCCAATTGCTGCCAATTCGCCTCACCACTGACGTTGAGCTCTCCATCAGGGGTCACAATGTTGGCCGCCAAATCGGCGTCATAACCGCGAAAATCGATCGCCAGTTTGCCCTGTTTCACGTCGATTGGGCTGATATCACCGTTCACTTGGATATCGTCTACTAAGAACTGGCCCTTGACTTGAGGGTGATAAGCCGAACCCGACACCGACAGATCGGTTGAAATCAGCGCTTTCAGCGCGCTGTATTCCCCAACCAAAGGCGCCAAGAAATCCAAATTGAACTGGCTCAGTGCCAACTTGGCCTTCAGTTGTGGATCGCTGGCTTGCACATCGGCCACTTGCAGTTGCCCCGTTAAATCACCATTGTCACTCACATTGATCTGCCAATCCGCGTTCAATTGGTCTTGATGCAGTTGCGCATTGAGATTGATGTCGTCCCAACCGAGCGTTACGACTTGTTCAATTTTCTGTTGCACCTGACCTGTGGGTAAATGCAGCGACACTTTGGCCTGTGGCGAACTCTCTGGTGCCCATTTTGCCCACACTGTTGCATCGACACTGCCATCGAGCTTCGTTTCCGGCGGTAAAAACATCGCAATCTGAGCGAAATCGAATTGGTTTAATGCCAGCTCGGCTTCGCCTTTTTCACCGACGCGAATGTCTTTCGTTAGGCAAAGCGTTGAACCTTGTTGCTGCCAGCAATGTGCTGCGACATCGACCTGTTGCTGATCAATATTGGCTTTAATCGCCGTCGCTTGTTGTAAGGTCCACGTCCCTTGCTGAGTGGTGGCAAACATGCGCTCCAACTCCCCAGACCAAACCATCTGTGGTTTTTGCTGTAAGCCACCATGGATAGCCAAGCTGGTGGAGACCAGATCCGAAGAGACGTCCAAACTCAGTTGATGCTGTTTTTCGCCGCCACTGACCGAGAGCAAAATCGAGTCAATCAACTGCTCTTGATAACGCAGTGCCGCCACCTTCAATGTGACATCCGCTTGTGGCTCCGGCAAAGGCGTGACTCTGCCTGTGAGCGACAACTGTTCGATGCTCGCTTGCTGCTGCCATTGGATGTTCTGTGCTTGCAGTGCCAGTTGAATGTCTGGCTCTTTCAACGCACCGCGCAAATCAACTTCACCAGCCACCGAACCAGACAGATCCGGCACGCTCTTCGCCAAATCGGTGAAATGGATGTCGACATCCATCTGCCACTCTTTTTTCAACTGACCTTTGGCGGTTAAGCCATTCGGACCGTGAGACAAGGTTAAGCGCTCAGTATCAAGGTAGACTTCCCCGTTACCCTCTTCGTCGGAAGCGTGTAGCGAACCTTCAATGTTAAGTGGATAGCCACGCAGCAAACCATCAATATCCAGTTCTGGCAGCGCCACTTTCCAACCGCCTTTCTCAGTCAACGAGCCAGTGGTTGCAAGTTTGCCACTGATGTTGCCTTCCGCTTCAGGCCATTGCAGACCAGGCTGAATATTTTGCAGCTGCAAGCTCGCCTGCCAATTGACCAACGATTGCCAGTTGGCCATCACTTGGCCTTTAAGCTCTCCCCCCAGTGTCTCGACATTGAGCTTATCGAGATCAATGTGTTGCAGATCACCGCTGCCATGTACATCAAGCGTAATCGCAGGGATCTCTTTACCCTCCAACTGAGATTGCAGCGCCAACTGGTAGCCCTCAAGAGAGCCTTGGGTCATCAGGTTGGTTGCCTTGATCTGATAGTCACTCTCACCACTCAGTGGCCATTGAGTCTGTAGATCTGAGAGTTTGACATCAAAAGGCAAGCTCACTAATAGTGGCTCAAGTGTGGCAGACAGCTGTGCGGAAACGGGCCCAGATAAGGTACTCTGCAACTGCAAATGCGCCACGCTTTGCGAGGCATTCAGCGTAATATTCTGTCCTTTCAGGTCGGTTTCTTTCAGTTTCGCTTTGAGATCCAATGAAAGTGGGTACTCACCTTTCAATTCAACCTGCGCATTCGCTTGGGCCGACACTTGCGGCATGTCGAGCTCCAACGTCTCCACGTCAACACGGTTTTTGCCCGCCTTCGCTTCTAAGGCTAAATGATTGACTATCAATGGCGTTTCTTGATGCAAGGTAAAACGGTTGACATCAAAACGCTGCAACACAATTTGTAGCGGGATCCATACTTCTGGCAGTTCAATATCTTGTCGTGGCGCGTCATTTGGCGCCGCCGATTGAGCTTGCGGCTCGCTGGGTGCCAGCGTGACATCAATGTCGCTAAAGCGAGTTGGCGCGATGACCAGACGATCCCCTTGCATGGAGAGGGCGCTACTCAATTCTCCCCAAGAGATTTGGTTGCCCAGCACATCCAGTTGAATGTTGGTCAATGCCAATCGATGCAAAAAGACGGGCACGGGTGTGCTGATACTTTTCAGCGGTTCGCTGGGTTCTTCGACGCTCTCTGAGCTGGGAGGTAACTGTGGCAGAGAGAGCGCCAAGCCATCAATACTGATTTCATTGATGCAAACTTTGGGCTCCAACAAACACTGAAAATTCATCGCTAAAGTCAGTTCATCCACAGACGAAGCGATGTTGAGTTCGGCATCATTAAAGGTGACTTTTCTCAGCGTGAACTTGGGAAACAGCGCGCCTTGTACTTGGCCAACTTGCAACTGCGGCACTACTTTTTCCGCGACCCAAATGGCCGAAGTTAGGCCGGGATGCGTAAAGAGCAGCAGAGCAATCAAGGTCAGCAGCAAAACCAGCAGCGCCATTACGCCCGCAGAAATCCACTTGCTCCATTTAAACACCACTTTGATCATAACTCAGGCCCCAAAGTGAAGTGCAAACGGAACTCATCCCCCGGCTTGGCGTCCAGCCCCCATGCGAAGTCGATGCGAATTGGGCCAACTGGCGAAGCCCAGCGAATGCCAAGCCCCGTCCCTGTTTTCCAATCAGGCGCATCATTAAAGGCATCACCATAATCAACAAAGGCAGCCGCCCACCAGTTACCATATAAGCGATACTGGTACTCTAGCGTACTGGTCGCAATGTACTGCGCCCCGGTTAAGGCACCACTGCTGTCTTTGGGTGAAATGGATTCGTAACCATAACCACGTAGGTTATTGTCACCACCGGCGAAGAAACGCAGCGAGGGCGAGAGCTTTTCAAATTCCTCGGTGAGATTGGCCCCCGCTTCAAGCCGTGCAAGACCACGATGATTCTCACCTAGGCTGCGAATCCAGGTGGTTCGGCCTTGCACGCGCAGCACTCGCGTTTCAGACAACAAATTGTCGTCACCATACTCAAAGGTAATACTCTGTTTGTCACCCCAGCTCGGCATGCTGCCACCACGCACGCGACTGCGAGAAAAAGAGACGCCGGGCAAAACAAACTGTGCGACGTCGTCTTGCAAACCTTGTTCATAGTTTTCAATCAAATAACGAACAAACACCGTTCTGTGCCAACGGTTGTCTAGCAACCAATGACGCTCAACGGCTAAGTTCGATTCCAAGCTTTTGGTGTCTCGGCTGTCGACGTGTTTCATCGCGTATTGAATGCGGTAGTAATCGTGCAACACATCTTCAAGCGGGATCTGATAACCCGCGGTCACGGTTTGTTCTGGTTTCGAGATCGACAAGCTGCTGTCAAAACTGTGGCCAAGTTCATTCACCCACGGTTTTTTCCATTTCAACGTACCGCGAAATTCAACGTCGGTGGCGTAACCAATACCCGTTTCAATCTGGTTTTTTGCTTGCGGAGCCAAGCTGACTTTCATCGGCAACTCGCGGGTATCATCAAGGGATGACAAATCAGGTTCGACGAATACCGATGAGAACCAATCGGTGTTAGAGAGGTTTTGATTGTACTCCCCCACTTTGGCGACCAAATAGGGATCACCGGCTTTAAACGGTTGCAAGGAGCGCACTCGGTTTTCTTCAATTTGACTGCCCGTAATGGTCGTTTGACCAAAGTGGTAACGCATCCCACTGTCGTAATGGAGGCGCACAAACGCTTGATTGAGATCGGCTGCGACCTCTAAACGCGTTTCGATAAAATCGCCTTTAAAATAGCCTTTTTGCAGTGCGAGGTTACGTATTGAGGATTTGAGCGTGTCGTAGTCGCCATGATTTAAAATCGCCCCCTGTTTAAGCGGCGATTTTTCTAACAGTTGCAGGAAATCTTTGTCATTCGAGGCTTCCCCCTCAATGCGCACATCAAAGGTCTCAACTCTCACCGGTTCGCCCAGGGTGATATGGGCCGTCAGTTCTTCCTGATCGTCGCTGATTTGATAGTCAATCTGGGCATGATAGTAACCCAATGCGTTCAACGCGCCATTAATGATGCCATCAAGACGAGATTGAAAACGCAACGAGGTGGAATAATCCTTTTCATCAATCGAGGTAAGGTGCGCCTCGATATTTTCCTCCACAGCACCGCTCACCCCTTCCAAAGAGAGAGAAACTTGAGGTGCCGCAACAAGATTGCTGGCAAAAAGCGAGCTGACTAATAGTGGTAATACTTTTTTTATCATGCTTTAGTACGTACAAAACAACGTCGGCTGACATCGAGGCTTTGCGGATATGAATGTGGTGTAGAATCGACACAACTCATAAGCAGACAAGTTGCGTTAAGCTGACGGTCTAAACTATCCTGCATCACCAGCTGAGACTGAGCTTGCAAGATAGCACCCGACCTACAAAGGGACAACCAGATTCCGTTTTTTGTTCGGAGTCATATCACAGATGAATATAAGGGAAGAGAGATGCTCAACAAACAAATCATGGTCGATGCCGATAACGCGCTAGCGGGCCGCCAAGAAGCAATGGCCGTAGAGCCTATTCATTTTGTCAACGGCAGTGATATCACTGCCTCTGCCACACAAGGACAACAAGAAATACTGTTCGGCATGGGCTGTTTTTGGGGGGCAGAACGCTTGTTTTGGCAACTCGATGGGGTGGTTTCAACGTCGGTTGGATACAGTGGTGGCTTTACGCTCAATCCCACCTACCAAGAAGTGTGCAGTGGTCAAACGGGCCATACGGAAGTGGTGCGCGTGATCTTTGACCCGCAAGTATTGCCACTTGAGCAACTGCTGGAAAAATTTTGGGAACGTCACGATCCCACTCAAGGCATGCGCCAAGGCAACGATCTTGGCACGCAATATCGCTCTGCCATTTACACTTTCAGTGATCAACAGCTCGATATCGCCCTTGCTTCTCAGCAAGCCTATCAAGCGGCATTGGCAAATCAACAACACAACACCATCACCACCGAGATCCGCCCCGCTGGACCTTATTTCTACGCAGAAACTTACCACCAGCAATATTTGGCCAAAAATCCAGAAGGCTATTGTGGTCTAGGCGGCACCGGTGTGTGCTTCCCGCCAGCCTAGTGTCAGCATCAAAGCGATCACCTCAGCGTGATCGCTTGCTTGAGATCGCGAAGTGTCATTGCCCGCCAAGGTGCTAGGTGTTTTAGCTTCACGTTGAATGTAGACTACGCGGCAGCCAAAGACAGAGCGTTGATCTCTGCGTTGACTTCACGATAGACAGACAATTTTTGTGTATTGTGAGTATCAGGCAACAGCACTTTGCCGTTGTCGAATTCAAACTCCCCAATGCCATTGATGGAAAAAGAACCTTTGAAAAGGGTTTTAACAAATCGAGCCACTTGACGTGGACGATAGACAGCAAACTCGCGCAACATAAGCAAACCTCAACTTCCGTATCAGTTAATGTGACGGGCAAAGAGCACGTCACCCATGCCTTTTGGCATTCCTTGTTTAGCTCACTCTAAGGCGAGATCCTCTCACCTCAGCTTGGCCATTTTATTTGTCGTTGACTCATTAGCGTTCACTAATGAATGAAAAAAGCATACCTCAGAGTGATGGAGAGTTAAACTCATTAACGCCATTTTTGTTAAAAAAATGTTATTTACAACCAGATATTTTTGCCAACAGCGTATTATACTCAGCCAGCACAAGATAAAATGCACTCTGCTCTTAATGAACGGAGTTTCAGATACATAAGGATAAATCGATGAAACGAAAGACTCTCCTCACTCTGGCACTGCTTAGTGCTTCTTTTGGTGCAGCAGCACACAACCTCTCTCTAGGCAACCCAGTCCCTAGCGTCAGTGTGGCCTCGTATGGCGAAATTGTGCTGCAAGGAAAAGGCACCGCCTTTCAACCTTGGGCTTCTTCACAAATGCTCGGTAAAGTTCGCGTGATTCAAGCTATTGCGGGTCGCAGCAGCTCAAAAGAGATGAATGCGCCGCTGATGCAAGCCATTACTGCCGCACAGTTTTCAGCGGATCATTACCAAACCACCACCATCATCAATCAAGATGACGCGATTTGGGGCACGGGATCGTTTGTCAAATCTTCAGCGCAAGACAGCAAGAAAGAGTTCCCTTGGTCATCAATGGTGTTAGACGAAAATGGCGTGGTGGCCAGCAGTTGGCAACTGGATAAAGAGAGCTCTGCGATCATCGTACAAGACAAGCAAGGCAAAGTGCTGTTTGTCAAAGAAGGGGCACTTTCAAGCGATGACATCACTCAAGTCCTTGAGTTAATCAAAGCTAACATTTAATTGCTTTTCTTCATCAATAAAACCCATACACTCCATCGGTATGGGTTTTATTTTTTGTACGCTTTTTGACAAAAAGAGTGAACTTTGCGGCTGAATAGCTGTTATATTGTAACACTTTCAAATGTCTCAATCGGTTTATGCAACACAATCTTAGCCTCCCTTTCATGACTTTGCGCCACACTGCGATCTTTGCGGTGGTACTCAGCGTGTTTTTGAGCTTTGCCAGCATTGCCCATGACTTTGACTTTAATGCCGAGCACCACAACAGCCATCACTGCCAACTGTTTGCCAATGCCCATCATGGTGTTAACCAAGCAGCAATTAGCGTCCCCGTTTTGGTGCCCGAATACGCACAACCGCAACCCGTTACAGCAATTGCACCTTATCAACCAACCAGGGCCTATTTGGCGCGTTCTCCTCCCTTCAACTAAATAAGTCTATAAGTATTTCAATTTAGTTTATTAAGGATTAGAACCATGCTACGCAAAACTTCTCTCGCCATTTTGGTTGGGCTTTCTTTTTCCGCTCTCGCGTCTGCGCAAGAGGGCTTTCGTCAACACGATGCTCACGTACACGGTCAGGTCGAATTTAATATCGCCCAAGACGGCCATGATCTTCTGCTCGAAATCACCGCTCCGGGGGCCGATGTCGTCGGTTTTGAACACGCTCCAGAAAACACAGAGCAAGAAAATCAACTTAAGGCCGCAGTGGAAAAACTCTCTCAAGCCGACTTGATGGTTCAAATCAATGAAGCCGCCAAATGCACGATTGAGAATGTATCGGTAACACACACCTTAGGCGGTGAAGAGCACGATGACCATGAGCATCATGATGACCACAAACACCATGATGACCACAAACACCATGATGACCACGAACACCATGACGACCACGAACACCATGATGACCACAAACACCATGATGACCACGGACATGAGCACGATGGTCATGGGGCTTTTACCGTCGAGTACCAATATCACTGTGACAATGTGGCAGCGTTGAATGCACTTGAAACCGATTGGTTTAAACAATTCCCTGCGACTCAAGCTATTCAGGCCAATGTTCTAACGGACAAAGTACAAAGTGCCCTTGCCTTGTCACCAGCACACAACACAGTCTCATTGAAATAACGGCCAAGCTCAGCAGGTAAGTGGTTACTTACCTGCTATTCTTCTCCACTCAATAGGGTAAATGTTATGGTGAACACTTCGCCTGCCGTCATTGAACTACAGCAAGTCTCTTTTACGTGGAAAGAGGCTACCCAGCCTATCCTGCAGATACCGCATTTTTCCGTTGCTCGCGGTGAGCATGTTTTTATTAAAGGCCCTAGTGGTTGTGGCAAGTCCACACTGCTGAGTCTATTAACCGGCATCAACCAAGTACAATCTGGTCAACTCACGATTCTCGGTACAGAACTGGCCGCACTGTCTCCCAGTCAACGAGATAAGTTTCGCGCCGACAATATCGGTTATATCTTCCAGCAATTTAATCTATTGCCATATCTCAATGTATTGGAGAACGTTTTGCTGCCTTGCCAGTTCTCTCGCACACGCGCAACCCATGTGGAAGGCGATGCCCGAGCGAAAGCGGCGCAGTTGCTTACTCGCCTCCATTTACCGCAATCGCTGCATCTCAAATCGGTCAGTGAACTGAGTATCGGGCAACAACAACGCGTTGCGGCGGCACGTGCGTTAATCGGTGCACCGGCTCTAGTGATTGCAGATGAACCAACGTCAGCACTGGATTTCGACAATCGCAGCGCCTTTATCGAACTGTTGATGGAACAAGCCAACGCTGCCAATGCCACCTTGGTGTTTGTCAGTCACGATCCCACCTTGGAACGTCTTTTTGACCGTACAGTGGATCTACGTCAACTCAACCAAGCAGGAGAAGCCTCATGAGCGCAACGATGACCTTAGCTTGGAAAAGCTTACGGAATCGCAAAGCCACCGCCTTTTTGACCGTGCTAACGGTGGCGATCTCGGTCATTCTGCTGTTGGGGGTCGAGAAAATTCGCACGCAAGCCAAAGAGAGTTTTGCCAATACCATTTCAGGTACCGATCTCATCGTCGGCGGACGTTCTGGCCAAGTAAACCTCTTACTGTATTCGGTATTTCGCATCGGCAATGCCACCAACAATATTGACTGGAAGAGCTATCAAGATTTTGCCAACCATCGTGCTGTAGCGTGGGCTATCCCGATCTCATTGGGCGATTCTCATAAAGGCTTTCGCGTGATGGGGACCAACCACAGCTACTTTGAACATTTCAAATACGGCAGTAAGCAACCACTCACGTTTTCTCAGGGCAAACCGTTCAATGGCTTGTTTGAGACGGTACTCGGTGCCGATGTGGCGAAACAACTGGGCTATCAGATCGGCAGTGAAATCATCATTGCTCACGGCATCAGTGACGTCGGTTTTAGCCGCCATGACAATTTGCCATTTAAAGTGGTCGGCATCCTAGCGCCAACAGGCACCCCCGTCGACAAAACGGTGCACGTTTCACTTGAAGCCATTGAAGCGATCCATGTCGGTTGGGAATCGGGCGCTCGACTCGGCCCTTCCCCCGATGCCACTCAATTGGAACAAAAACAATTTCAGCCCAAACAGATCACCGCGATGATGCTCGGGTTGAAATCGCGCATCCAAACCTTCGCACTGCAACGTGAAATCAACACCTACAATCAAGAGCCGCTCAGCGCCATCATGCCTGGCGTGGCGCTGCATGAGCTATGGGGCATGATGTCTGTCGCCGAACAAGCCTTAATGGCCGTTTCGGTATTCGTTGTCATTGCCGGGTTGCTTGGCATGCTCAGCAGCTTGCTCACCAGCTTACAAGAGCGTCGCCGTGAGATGGCCATCCTACGCGCAATGGGAGCAAGGCCTCGTCATGTTTTCACGCTATTGATAAGCGAAGCCAGCTTACTGACACTGGCAGGTATCGTCACTGGAGTGGCGGGGGTGTACGGATTACTGTCGATTGCGCAGCCAATCATTCAACAACAATACGGCATTAACATCACTATGACGGCGATTTCTCCTCATGAATGGATGTTACTCGCCTTCGTTCAAACTGCAGGCATCCTCATCGGTTTTATCCCTGCAATCAGAGCTTATAAACAATCACTCAGTGATGGAATGACCATAAGGATTTAACGTCATGAAACGTAGACTCACTCTGTTTTTAACGCTGATTTTTGCCGCTTGGCTGCCTGTGCAAGCCATCGCGCAACAAGTCACCACTTTAGATTGGATCGATTTGGTCCCCGAGCAAGAGCGTAAAATGTTCGACAGTGTCGGAATGCCCGCCGCCGATCACTCCGGTACGGCCGCCGCCCAATCCAAAGTTGGCGGTGTTCGCCCTGAACTCAACAACAAAAAAGTTAAGATCCCAGGCTTTGTGATTCCGCTTGAAGGGGATGCCAACAAAGTAACAGAGTTTCTGTTGGTGCCGTACTTTGGTGCGTGTATTCACGTACCACCACCACCACCAAACCAAATTATTTATGTGAAGTTTCCAAAAGGCGCTCCCGTTCAGGAGCTGTGGGATGTGATTTATCTGGTGGGTACCTTAAAAACCGAAACCGTCAGCCATGAATTGGCAGAAACGGCTTATGTGATCGAAGGTGATGCCATTGAGCCTTATGACGACATGTAATCACGATTAACATTTACACAACCTGTCAATCGTTCTCTCTCAAGCAATGAATTTAGATAAATAAATTAACGTTGCTAGGTAAGCCACCAAGAGTAGCGCGATTGATAGGTGCTTTTTCAGCTTATTCTCTCCGAAGTACTTCATAGTTCCCTCACAAAACACCGCAACAATTTTAACAACTTATTATCATTTGGCATAGTCTATTGCACAGTTAATTTGCGATTTTCTCCGCGAACAGGACAATATCTCGCCATGATCCAGCAGAGTGTGAGGCGTGAATCTTGCAGTCTGCTTCTGATTGCAGGTACATTGAGAGCTTAGCCAGCGAAAAGATGAAAGGAAAACCCCATGGCGGATAGCAGACCTCCCGTCGTCATTGACGTGGAACCCGAAACCAAAAGCGGCGGTTATCAGGAGAAAAAGTCCAGCTATATCAAAGACAGCGCGAGCCGAATCCAAACCATAGCGCAAACCTATGGCCTCGATGCGCTGTTGCAAAAAGATCCGCCAGCCAAAAATGCTCTAGAGCGGGCCGTGTTTCGTGAAGAGCAACGCAAAGAACAGCGACAAAAAAACCTAGAGCAGATCCTCAAGCTGGCGCATGTATCATGCAAAGATGAAACGGCTGGTGAGCCAGACCAGGATTGGCTCTACCGCTTCTTCGACATGGCGCAAGAGATCCACAACAGTGCCATGCAAAAATTGTGGGCACAGGTGCTTAAACGCGAAGTAACCAATCCGGGTTCAACCTCAATGAAAGCGCTGAAAGTGCTACAAGACATGACGCCAAAGGAAGCGCACATACTGCAACGTGCCGCCTCGCTTGCCTGCAGCTTTGGCGGTGACGCCAGCCGTAAATTACTCATTGGCTTTCGTGCGCAAGGCGGACTGTTCAGCTTTGGTAAGCGCGATACCACCAGCAACATTAATATTGGCAGCTTCCAACTTCCTTTCTCCAGTCTACTGGTTTTGATTGAGTTAGGGTTGCTGCACGGAACTGAGCTTGAGTCGGGTGAAATTGAACAGCAAACGCCGCTCATGCTCACTTATCAAGGCAAAAATTTGCAGTTGAATGCCACATCCAAAGGAGTGCGTTTGCTTTATTACCGTTTTACTCCAACGGGGAATGAATTGTGTAAATTGCTTGGCAACAAACCGAATAACTCGTATTACGATCAACTGGTTGCGCTACTCAATCAAAAATTTACCGTACAAAGTGACGCGCAAAGCAGCATCCATCACACCGTGTAAAACCGACGCGAAAATTGCCAGTACGGCAATAACGTCAAGCTATCCACATAAAATGAATCACAATAAAAAAGTGAGTCTCGCGCTGCGACACTCACTTCTTGTCATACAAAAATTCAGTTAACAGTACTAACGTGGGGAAATCACACCACGCAGAGTGAGCTGCTCCACCAGCAAATCCACCAGCGCTTCGATGCCTTTTTCTCCCGCAGGCAGGTCAATCTCTGGATTGAGTGGTACCTCATATTCAGAGTCGATTCCCGTGAAGTTGGCAATTTCGCCTGCACGTGCTTTTTTATACAAACCTTTTGGATCGCGTTGTTCGCACACTTCTAATGACGTATTGACGAAAACTTCAATAAACTCCCCTTCCGGCAATAAATCACGCACCAACTGACGCTCAGCGCGGTGAGGAGAAATAAATGCCGTCAACACGATCAATCCCGCATCAGCCATCAACTTAGCTAACTCACCGATACGGCGAATGTTTTCACGACGATCTTGCGTCGAAAAACCAAGATCACTGCACAAGCCGTGGCGTACGTTGTCTCCATCCAATAGATAAGTATGAAAACCTTGTTCAGCAAGCCGATTTTCCAGCGCACCAGCCACTGTCGATTTGCCCGCACCAGACAATCCCGTAAACCAAAGCACGGCTGGCTTTTGCTGTTTTAAATCTGCGCGCTGCGTTTTAGTCACAGCATGTTGATGCCAAACGACATTTTCATCTTTTTGCGCGATAACGCTGCTCATAGAAAATCCTTTTTTAAAACGGGAAGAAAATCGGAATCAGAGTCAACACCAGCACCGAATACACCAAAGAGATCGGCACACCAATTTTCAAATAATCCAACAAACGATAATTCCCCACGCTGTACACCAGCAAGTTGGTTTGATACCCGTAGGGTGAAATAAAACTGGCACTGGCACCAAACAACACCGCCATGATAAACGGCATCGGATCAACGCCATAGCCCAACGCCATGCTATAGCCCAGTGGAAAGGCAAGAGCCGCCGCGGCATTATTGGTCACCAATTCCGTCAGAATCAAAGTGACAAAGTAGGTGGCCACCAAAGCGCCAAACACACCCCAGCCATTGAAGGCTTCAATGAACATGCCGCCCATACGCTCTGAAAAACCAGAGCTGATCATCAACTGCGCAATCGACAGCGCTGAGCCAACAATCACCACAATATCAATCGGAAAACGTCGTCTTAGCTCATTGAGCTGCACAATACCAAAAACTACTAGAGCCAGCAGATACACCGCCAAGCCTTTAATGATCGGCACTAACCCCGTCAGTGCTGCAGCAATCACCGCCATAAAACCGAGTAACACCAACGTCGATTTGTGGCTGTCTAAACGTGCGCTGGAATCCAAATCGTTCATCAGCACAAACTCTTTACGATGTGCCTGACGCTCCGCTTCAAATCGCTTGCCCGGCACTACCACTAAGGTATCGCCAGCCGCTAAGGTAATATTACCTAAGCCCCCTTCGAGACGCTCATGACCACGACGAATCGCCACCACAACCGCATCAAACCGGTCACGAAAACGGCTCGATTTGAGGGTTTTATTGCAAAATGTCGCCGATGAACTCACCACCACTTCAACAAAGTTTTGTCCGTTGAGATGCTGCTGACCAAACAAGGTCAAACCGGGAATTTCTTGCAACGTCGAGACGCTATCGACCTCACCACAAAACAACAAACGATCTTTGGCTTGCAGAACAAAATCAGGCCCCACTGAAGGCACCGTTTGCCCATCACGAATCACCTCTGCCAAAAACAGCTTACGCAAAGCACGTAGATTGTTCTCGGTGATGCTACGCCCCACCAGTGGTGAACCGGGTTCCACCGCGGCTTCTAGGAAATACGGTAACTCATCTTGGCCTTGGTCATCGTAATCGGGTAGCAAATAACTGAGCGGAATCAGTACCAACACCCCGCCAATCACGATCGCCAAACCAATCAACGTTGGAGTAAAGAAACTGAGACTGGGTAGTCCCGCATCTTCGACAAAACTGTTGATGATCAAATTGGTGGACGTGCCAATTAACGTCAGTGTGCCACCAAAAATCGCCGCATAAGAAAGCGGGATCAAGAGCTTAGAAGGCGCATGCTGACGATTGCGTTTGATTGCCCCAATCAGAGACACCACTACTGCGGTGTTATTGGTAAACGAAGAGAGAAAGGCCGTAGAAAAACCCAGTTTCGCTACCACTGTCAACAATCTGCCTTCCGAAATACTGCGACTGACCCAACTGATCAAACGCGTCTTTTCCAACGCAGTCGAAGCGAGAATCAGCAACACTAAGGTCAATAAGGACGAGTTGGTGAAATTCGCCGCAATCGCGGTTAGATCACTCATTCCAGCCATAAATGCAGCAAACGCCGCACCAGCAAAAATATAGCTTGGTTTGATTTTCGTGACGAGCAAACAGGTGATGATGCCCAGCAACAACGCCAATACAAATCCTTGCTCCCACATACTACATCCCCATGACGGGGGAGCCTCACTCCCCCAGTTACAACAACGTCTGACTGACTCTACAAACTTCGGTATGATGACTCAGTGTTACTTCTTAAGCAGTTCGCTCAAATCTTTCGCATCCCAATGTGGGAAATGCTTGCGAATGAGTGCATTCAATTCCAACTCAAATGCGGAGAAATCACTGCTTGCTTTGGTTACTTCCGTCAAGCTCTCACTCACCATGCCCGCACCAACAGTGACGTTTGTCAGGCGATCGATGATGATGAAACCACCAGTATCAGCACAGTCTTGGTAGTTATCCAGAGCGATAGACTCATTAAACGTCCACTCACACAAACCAATACCATTCAATGGCAACTCAGCCGCACTGTGTTTAGAAAGGTTGTTGATGTCATATTGATGATGAATGTGCTCAACGCGACCAATGGTCTTTTTACCAGCAATCTTGATGTCATAATCACGACCAGGCTGAAGTGGCTGTTCTGTCATCCACACCACATCCGCTGCCAAATGGTTAGTGAGCTCCACATTCGCACCATGGTGAACAATCAAATCCCCGCGGCTGATATCGATCTCATCGGCCAGAGTCAGCGTCACTGCTAAACCCGCTTGCGCCTGTTCAAGATCGCCATCGAAGGTGACGATGCGCGCAACGGTTGAGCTCTTACCCGATGGCAACGCCGTAATGCGATCGCCCACCTTCACCACACCAGACGAAATGGTGCCAGCGAAACCACGAAAATCGAGGTTTGGACGATTAACGTATTGCACTGGGAAACGGAATTCACCCGCTTCTTTCTCTTTTACTACGTCCACCGATTCCAAAATTTCCAGTAGTGTCGGGCCTTGGTACCAAGCCATTTGCTGGCTTAGTTCAACCACGTTGTCGCCTTCCAGAGCAGAGATTGGGATAATTTGAATATCCGTTTCACCACGAAGATTTTTCGAAAACGCTTGGTATTCGGCTTTAATTTCTTCAAAACGCTGTTGAGAAAATTCCACCAAGTCCATTTTGTTAACCGCCACCACAAAGTGTTTCAGGCCGAGCAAATTGGAGATAAACGAGTGGCGACGCGTTTGATCCAACACCCCTTTACGCGCATCGATCAAAATCACCGCAAGATCACAGGTAGAAGCACCTGTTGCCATGTTGCGCGTGTACTGCTCATGCCCTGGAGTATCGGCGATAATGAATTTCCGCTTTTGGGTTGAGAAGTAGCGATAAGCCACATCGATGGTGATGCCTTGCTCACGCTCCGCTTGCAGACCATCCACTAACAACGCCAAGTCTGGACGGCTGCCGGTGGTGCCAACGCGCTGGCTATCGTTATGTACGGCGGCCAATTGATCTTCATAAATCTGTTTTGAGTCGTGTAGCAAACGACCAATCAGGGTACTTTTACCATCGTCTACCGAGCCACATGTCAGGAATCTAAGTAGCGATTTGTGTTGGTGTTGATTTAGGTAACCTTCAATACCTAACTCAGCGAGCTGAGCTTGAACTGCACTATTCATTTTCTTTCCTTAGATCCTTAGAAGTAACCCTGACGTTTTTTCAGTTCCATCGAACCCGATTGATCGTGGTCGATGGCTCGTCCTTGACGCTCACTGGAAGTCGCCACCAGCATCTCTTCAATAATGCCTGTCAACGTATTCGCCTCTGATTCGATCGCGCCCGTCAGTGGGTAACAACCGAGGGTACGGAAACGTACGCTTTTCTCTTCAATCACTTCACCTTCTTTCAGCTTCATACGATCATCGTCCACCATGATCAGCATGCCATCACGCTCTACCACCGGGCGTTTAGCGGCCAGATACAGCGGAACAATCTCGATGTTCTCTAGATAGATGTATTGCCAAATATCCAATTCTGTCCAATTCGACAAAGGGAACACGCGAATGCTTTCGCCTTTGTTTACTTGGCCGTTATAGGTTTTCCACAGCTCTGGGCGCTGATTTTTTGGATCCCAAGTGTGGTTTTTGTCGCGGAATGAGTAGACACGCTCTTTCGCTCGCGATTTTTCTTCATCACGACGCGCGCCACCAAAGGCAGCATCAAAACCATACTTATTTAATGCTTGCTTAAGACCTTGCGTTTTCATGATGTCAGTATGTTTCGAAGAGCCGTGGGTAAATGGGCTACATCCCATAGCGAGACCTTCTGGGTTCTTATGTACCAACAATTCAAAGCCGTACTTCTCTGCCGTACGATCACGAAATTCGATCATTTCGCGGAATTTCCAATCCGTATCTACATGCAGTAGTGGGAAAGGAATCTTCCCTGGATAGAAGGCTTTGCGTGCTAAATGCAGCATGACCGAAGAGTCTTTGCCGATTGAGTACATCATTACTGGATTGTCGAACTCAGCAGCCACTTCACGAATAATGTGAATGCTTTCTGCTTCCAGCTGCTTCAAGTGAGTCAGGCGTTGTTGATCCATAGTTATTTCCTTTTTAAACCTTTTGGCTTATACGTATCCCTAAATCTTTGGTAACGATTATATTGAGTTGGCAATAGCACTATTGTTGATTCGAGTACCAGATAAGAACCAATCTAATTTCTGAGACAACTGCACCACTTCACCGATCACAATCAGTGCTGGAGCCTCTGCTTTCTTAGCTAAATCAGCAAGTTCCGATAATTGACCTTTAAAAACTTTCTGTGACAACTGAGTCCCACGTTCGATAATCGCAATCGGTGTTTGTGCTCTGCGACCGTGTTTGATCAATTGCTCTTGAATGTAATTCGACTTCATCAACCCCATATAAATCACCAGTGTTTGCTGCCCTCTTGCCAGAGTCGACCAATCCAATTGGTCACTTTCTGCTTTGAGATGCCCTGTAATAAACATAGCGGATTGTGCGTAATCACGATGGGTAAGCGGTATGCCCGCATACGCTGTGGCGCCCGCTGCGGCAGTAATACCTGGGACCACTTGAAAGGTAATACCAGCATCGGCTAACACTTCTAGTTCTTCGCCGCCACGGCCAAAAACAAACGGATCCCCCCCTTTGATGCGCACGACTTTGTAACCTTGCTTGGCAAAGTCCACGAGGAGTTGGTTGGTTTTCTCTTGAGGCACGCTGTGGTGACCCGCTCGCTTACCGACACACACTAAAATGGCGTCATTGGGTACCAGAGCCATGATCTCATCAGAGACGAGGTAGTCGTACAGCACGACTTCGGCTTGCTGTAGGTAATTGAGTGCTTTGAGCGTCAGTAGCTCCGGGTCACCCGGACCCGCACCGACTAAAGCCACTTCACCATGCTTGAGCTGGCTGTGACCATAACGGCCAGCCGTAGGATTACTTGCCACAACGCTAGGGCGCTTAAAGGGGAAAACCGTTGCTGTGTCCTTGTCTGCCATGCTCATCTTTCCATCGAACTATTGATAAGCGCATTATGGCGAGCTCTTCATATTACCTGAAATTCTAAAATTTCATTTTTTATTCAAAAAACTGCTAAGGAAAAACAATCTCGTTACTCTCAGCGCTGAAATAACCCGCAAAAGGTGAGAGATAATAAGCAGAACGGGATAAAGTAATTGCTCAAAATCACAATTCAATGTGTCGCGTAAGATAGGTTTCATCATTATTTGTTACATTAATCACCGACCTTTCCGCAAACATTCTTTTGGAGCAGACAATGAAAGTGGCAGTGAAACCCCTATCTCTAGCCGTTTTAAGCAGCATGTTAGTCATGGCTGGCCCAGCAATGGCTGAGACCATCAAACTACGCATTATTGAAACCACCGATATTCACACTAATGTGATGGACTACGACTACTACAAAGACAAGCCTTCACAACAAATTGGTTTGACGCGTGCAGCAACGCTGGTCAAACAAGCACGTGGTGAAGTGGTCAACAGCGTATTGGTTGATAACGGTGACTTAATTCAAGGTAGCCCGATGGGTGACTACATGGCAGCTAAAGGCATTAAAGCGGGTGAAGTTCATCCTGTTTACAAAGCCATGAACCAGCTGAGCTACGATGTCGGTAACATTGGTAACCACGAATTCAACTACGGTTTGGAGTTCTTAGCGGAAACCATTAATGATGCTGATTTCCCGTACGTCAGCGCCAACGTTTTTGATAAGAAAACGGGCAAGCACTACTTCAAACCTTACATCATCAAAGATCACACCTTCAAAGACGTAAACGGTGAAGAGCACACCATCAAAGTGGGCTACATTGGCTTTGTACCTCCTCAAATTATGGTGTGGGACAAGAAAAACCTCGAAGGCAAAGTGTTCGCCAAAGACATCAAAGAAACAGCAGAAGAGCTGGTTCCGCAGATGAAGAAAGAAGGTGCCGATGTGATCGTCGCCATTCCACACTCAGGCGTCTCCTCTGACCCATACAAAATTGGCGCAGAAAACTCGGTTTACTACCTCTCAGAAGTGGACGGCATTGATGCAATTGCGTTTGGCCACTCCCACGCCGTGTTCCCAGGTAAAGGCTTTGACAACATCCAAGGTGTCGATAATCAAGCTGGCACCATCAACGGTGTTGCGGCGGTGATGCCAGGACGCTGGGGCAGCCATGTCGGCATCATTGATTTGGAGCTGCAACAGAAGCAGGGCAAATGGACGGTGGTGAAAGGACAAACGGAAGCGCGCCCAATTTTCGACAAAACGACCAAGAAACCATTAGTCGACGCCGATGCGGCGATGGTAAAAGCACTGGAAGCCGACCACAAAGGCACACGCGAATTCGTTAACCAACCTATCGGTAAAGCGAACGATGTGATGTACAGCTTCCTCGCATTGGTTCAAGACGACCCAACAGTGCAAATTGTTAACTTAGCGCAGAAAGATTACGTAGAACGCTTCATTCAAGGCGATCCTGATCTTGCTGGCCTGCCTGTTCTTTCTGCCGCTGCCCCTTTTAAGGCGGGTGGTCGTAAAAACGATCCGGCCAACTTTACCGAAGTTGAATCTGGTCAATTAACGTTCCGTAACGCAGCCGATTTGTACCTTTATCCAAATACACTGGTAGCAATGAAAGTCACTGGTCATGAAGTGAAAGAGTGGCTTGAATGCAGTGCAGGTCAGTTCAAGCAAATCGACGTCAGCAGCACGGCGCCTCAATCTCTGATCGATTGGGATGGTTTCCGCACGTATAACTTCGATGTGATCGATGGAGTGAACTACCAGATTGATGTGACCAAACCTGCAAAATACGACGGTGATTGTAAAGTGATCAACGCCGATTCAGAGCGTGTTATTGGCCTGACTTACCAAGGCAAGCCGATCGATGTGAAGCAAACATTCATTATTGCGACCAACAATTACCGCGCTTACAGCAACAAATTCCCAGGCACTGGATCTGAGTTTGTTGCGTTTGATTCACCAGATGAAAACCGCACTGTTGTGGCCAACTACATCTCTCGCGTGAGCCAAGAAAAAGGTGAAGTGACACCAAGTGCCGACAATAACTGGACTTTTGCGCCGATTAAGTCAGACAAAGCACTGGATATTCGCTTTGAAACCTCGCCAAGCGACAAAGCGGCTCAGTTCATCAAGGAGAAAGGCATCTACCCAATGAAGCAGATTGCGACGGACGACGTTGGTTTCGCCGTGTACCAGTTGGATCTACAAAAATAACTTTTCTCGATATGAGAAATGCTTAAACTCAAACCGTTGCCCTAAGGCAACGGTTTTTTTTAGGGAGAGACATGGACACTCGCTTTACACAACAGCTTCAGCAGCTCAATTTATCCGCCGATGACATTGCTCTGGTGCTCTCTCACGCCAAAGAGTTGCAATTACCCACTCGTCATATTCTCCATCATCAGGGAGAGTATCCGCAGCAATTTTATTTTTTGCTCGATGGATTGTGCCACGCCTGCTATCTCACCGAAGACGGTAAAGAATTCAGCAAAGAATTCTATTGGGAAGTCGATTGGATGATCGGTTTTGAAAGCGCAATTTTGCAACAAGCGAGCCCTTTTCTGCTTGAGACATTAACACCAGTGCATTTACTGACATTTCCTATCGAACTACTGCAGCATTGGCGCTCAACGCATCACCCGCTTTACACGCACTTACTCGAGACTCAACTGGTTTACAAAGAACGTAAAGAGCGCTTTTTGCTGCTTCACACTCCTGAGCAAAAATACCACTTGTTTAAAACATCGTTCCCCACGTTATTGGAACGGCTCAGTGATCGGCAAATTGCGGCGTATTTGGGTATCACCCCTGTCAGCCTAAGTCGAATCAAAAACCGTTCAACGGTTTAACTCGATGACATAGAGATAACCATCGTTAACCTATGTTAATGGCATTAGCGGGAGACAAAGATTAGAGTCGCCATACTCATTTCATAAGGAGCGTTATCCATGATCCAATGGCAATTGCTGCCGTTTGCGCAGCTGTCAAACACCCAGCTTTATCAGTTATTAAAACTTCGCGTTGATGTCTTCGTCGTTGAGCAAAATTGCCCGTATCCTGAGCTCGATGGTCACGATACAAAACTAGGGGTCTACCATCTATTGGGTTATCAAGGAGAAGAGTTGGTTGCTTGTAGTCGCTTGCTTCCTGCTGGAACCACTTACCCTCACGCCTCAATCGGACGCGTGGCAACCTTAGCCAGTGCACGAGGCAATGGCCTTGGCCATCAATTGCTCAATCAGGCGTTGCAATGTTGTGACAAACTTTGGCCAAACACAATAATCGACATTGGTGCCCAACAACACCTTGAAGCGTTTTACCAACATCACGGCTTTCGCACAGTGTCAGACATGTACCTTGAGGATGGCATCCCCCATATCGACATGCGTAAAGGCGACTAAATGCAAGCTCAGCAACTGGCTATCGTTTTACTGATTGTTGGCAATTTCTTGGCGACGCTTCCCGATGTCGCCGTTAAGCTCATCGACGGCGACATCTCCCCATTTCAATACATGTTTTTACGTCAGGTGGTCTCGCTCTCACTCATCACGCCCTTATGGTGGGTTCAATCGCCAGAACAACGGCGATTAACACAACCCGCAGTGACCATCACCCGAGCGCACCTCATTTTGATTGGTAGCGGTTGCATGATGGTTTCTATCACTTATCTACCGCTGGCAACCGCCAATGCGGTTTTTTATGCCGCACCGTTACTCATGCTGCCATTGTCGATTTGGCTATTGAAAGAACGCCCTTCCGCCGCCAAAGTGCTTGCGACCAGCCTGGGCTTTGTTGGTGTGTTGATCGTGTTGCGTCCTTCTCAATTTCATTGGGCGGCACTCTTTGCACTCGGCACCGCCACCACACTCGCACTGTTTAACATCCTAGTGAGAAAATTGCCGGCCTCGCAATCGGTGGTGACCACATTATGGTGGACAACCCTGTTCTCCATTCCGGTATCTGCCTTGCTCGCGCTATTTCATTGGCAACCCATGAGTGCTCAACTGTTTCTGTTGGTCGCAATAAGCGCAGTGTGCATCCTTGGCTATAACGGCTTGGCCGTTGCAGCGTATCGCCGTGCGCCAGCAGGCCAAATTGCGCTCTCGGAGTATTCTGGATTGCTGTTTGTCACCCTCATTGGCGTGGTGGGTTTTAACGAGCTGCCTGATGGCTTCACTTGGCTAGGAATTTCATTGATTGTGCTGCCGCTACTGCCCGTCCGCGAGTGGTTACATGCCAGGCAACGGAAACATCGCTCTCCATCATCGAGCTAGAAAAAAAGAGCTCGCATAAACGCAATAAGGCGCTCAACGCGCCTTATTGGGACTGATTCATAACACCGCAGCGCTACTTGCTGCGGCCAAAACCACCATCAGACAAGCGGAAAAACATCACTGAAGTGGTGCCTTTTTCCAACTGTAAAATGTCCAATTGGCCAGTGTCATTAAGCTTAAAACGCACCAACTGACCTTGCTTGATCTGGCTGAGCGGTTTGTCATCCCCTTCGATGCGCACCAGTGCATTGAGATCCGACATCGACAATTGATTATTACGAAACACCTGAGAAAGGGTGTCACCATCACGCACTAGGTATTCCTTCCAGCTATTGGACTTTAAGTTGTTCTGCTCTTCTGTGCGTTGCTGGCTTAACCCGGTAGTATCAATATCCAAAGCAATACGCTGCGGCGTGCTAGGCTCTGACACTTTGAGCTCTGGTTCGCTACTTGGCCACAGTAACAAGACAAACAGGACAGGAACCAAAACATAAAGCGCACGTTGATGTAAACGTGGCAACGTTGCCCAAAACTGCTTTACGTTGGACAAAATACGCTGGTAATCAAATTGAGCAATACGCTGTTTACACAGCGCCAGATAATCTACCTGAGCCTTCTTCTTTCTACGTCGATTCATGCTAGTGCTTCTCCAAACCCTTTGCACTCAGTATAAAAATACAAATTGGCTGAGTATAGTGCTTTCCGATGACAGTGAGTCATTACAAGGTAAAAATGGTTAAAAAGCGTGAAGGAAAACGTTCCTTTTACACGGCCATTCGCCCCTCGGTGAGAGATGGGCCATTTAAACCTGTAGCCTAAACTGTTATCCTTTCGCTTTCATTCGTTCAATAAGAGTGACTTTTATGTCCTGACATTAAATTTGAAACCGTAGAAGAGAAAGCAAGCTACGGTATCGGCCTACAAATGGGCCAGCAGCTAGCAGGTTCAGGTCTTGATGGCCTAAACGTTGCAGCCATCGCAGCGGGTATCGCCACATCTCTAACAGGCGACATGCCAGCGGTAGAAGTAGACGAAATCAACAAAGCGCTACACGAGCTATACACTCGCGCAGAATCTGCGCGTGCAGAAGCGGCAAAAGCCGCAGCGGCTGACGGCGAGGTATTCCTAAAAGACAACGCGCTTCGTCCAGAAGTAACGGTTCTTGAGTCTGGCCTGCAATACGAAATCATCACCGAAGGTAATGGCGAAATCCCAACGTCAGACAAAACCGTACGTGTTCACTACCATGGCGAACTGGTTGACGGCACCGTTTTCGATAGCTCAGTATCACGTGGCCAACCAGCGCAATTCCCAGTAACGGGTGTGATTAAAGGTTGGGTTGAAGCACTACAACTGATGCCTGTAGGCTCTAAATGGAAACTGTACATCCCACACGATCTTGCTTACGGCGAGCGTGGTGCGGGCGCGTCCATTCCTCCATTTGCAGCACTTGTATTTGAAGTAGAACTGCTAGACATCGTTTAATCTAAACTTGTAGCATTTCTCATAACGGCGACACATTGTGTCGCCGTTTTTTTTGGATAATACTGAAACCATTCAAAACAAGAATATTCGGTTGCGACAATACCGAAAATAAGTCAGAAAATAAGGAAATATTATGTACAAGAAAATCGCTATCGCCGCCTTTGTCAGTGTTGCACTTATGGGATGTCAAACGACATCGAAACAAACTCAAACAGGTACCGAAAGTGGCTATAGCGAAATCGCTAATGCGGCGCTGATGGGCGCAGTTCAAACATGGTCTCAAAAAGGAGCTGCCGATAGCGATCTCGTCTCCGCGATACAAAATAGCACTAATGTGTCATCTGAACAGGCTATTGGCGGGATCGGCTCACTACTCGCGTTAGCTCAAAACTCATTGAGCAGTAACGAAAACAATGAGTTATCGGGGCTCATTCCGGGATTTGATTCTTTACAGTCAAGTGGCTTGACGGCTTTAATTAGTAATAACGAAACGGTTAAGAGCGCATTTTCTGCATTGGGCTTAGATCCAGCTCTTATTTCAACCTTTACACCGATCATCCTAAGCGCACTACAAAAACCAGGGCGCAAGCTCAGGTTTGCTAGATAGCCTTTCTTCTATCTGGAAATAAGCGAAGCGAGAAGCGAGAAAATGTTGAAGGGTTGGCGCAGTGCCAACCCTTTTCTTTAAATTCGATAATGAAATCCAAATTAGGACCCAGTGCTGTCTGCAACTTTTGACTCTCTCTCCGCGATCTCATCTCGAAGAACGGAGTTCGCTCGCGATTCTCTGAGCGAAGCTTTCTCAAAGGAAGTAAGGTGTGGCTCGTTATTTCCTTACCTTACAAACGCAAAAAAGCCGAGCTAATGCTCGGCTTTTCTGTTCTTACGAACCTGATTACTCAGCAGCAGCTTCTTCAGCAGCTGGGCGATCTACAAGCTCAATGTAAGCCATTGGAGCTTTGTCACCAGCACGGAAGCCAGCTTTTAGGATACGAGTGTAACCGCCCTGACGAGCAGCAAAACGTGGACCTAGTTCGTTAAATAGCTTTGCAACTACTTCGTTGTCACGAGTACGTGCAAACGCAAGACGACGGTTAGCAACACTGTCAGTCTTAGCTAGTGTAATCAAAGGCTCAACTACGCGACGTAGCTCTTTAGCTTTTGGCAATGTAGTCTTGATAACTTCATGACGTACAAGAGAGCTAGCCATGTTGCTGAACATCGCTTTGCGATGTGAGCTGTTGCGGTTGAGTTGACGACCACTCTTACGATGGCGCATGACCTAATCCTTCTAACTAGTATCGATTAATCTTCAGCGATTGATGCAGGTGGCCAGTTTTCTAGGCGCATGCCCAGAGACAGACCACGTGACGCAAGTACGTCTTTAATCTCAGTAAGAGATTTTTTACCAAGGTTTGGCGTTTTAAGTAGCTCAACCTCAGTACGTTGTACTAGATCACCGATGTAGTGAATCGCTTCTGCTTTCAGACAGTTAGCAGAGCGAACTGTTAGTTCAAGATCGTCTACAGGACGCAGTAGGATCGGATCGAATTCTGGCTTCTCTTCCTTCTCCTCAGGTACACGTACATCACGAAGATCTACGAACGCATCCAATTGCTCAGCAAGAATAGTTGCTGCGCGACGGATTGCTTCCTCAGGTTCAAGAGTACCGTTCGTTTCCATATCGATAACAAGCTTGTCTAAGTCAGTGCGCTGTTCTACACGAGCTGCTTCTACAGCGTAGGCAATTTTGTCTACTGGGCTGTAAGTAGCGTCTACGAGTAGGCGACCGATTGGACGCTCATCTTCTTCAGTATGGATACGAGCTGAAGCTGGAACATAACCACGACCACGTTCTACTTTGATGCGCATTGCGATCTCTGCGTTGTCATCCGTTAGGTGACAAATTACGTGTTCAGGGTTAGCGATCTCTACATCACCGTCATGGGTGATGTCACCTGCAACCACAGGGCCCGAGCCTGATTTGTTCAGTGTAATGAACACTTCATCTTTGCCTTCGGCAACGCGTACAGCCAAACCTTTTAGGTTTAGTAGGATTTCAAGAATATCTTCTTGAACGCCTTCTTTAGTGCTGTACTCATGAAGAACGCCTTCAATTTCTACTTCTGTTACAGCACAACCTGGCATAGAAGATAGAAGAATACGGCGAAGTGCATTACCTAGAGTATGGCCGAAACCACGCTCCAATGGCTCAAGAGTTACTTTTGCGTGGGTCGAGCTGATCTGTTCGATGTCAACTAGACGTGGCTTAAGAAATTCTGTTACAGAACCCTGCATTGTGTCCTCTCTTTAGTTTAACCTTACTTAGAGTAAAGCTCGACGATCAATTGTTCGTTGATGTCAGCTGATAGATCTGAACGTTCAGGCATACGCTTGAATGTACCTTCCATCTTGCCAGCATCTACTTCAATCCAAGTTGGTTTTTCACGTTGTTCAGCAACTTCTAGAGCTGCTTTGATACGAGTTTGCTGTTTAGCTTTCTCGCGAATTGAAACAACGTCGTTAGCCGCTACTTTGAAAGAAGGAACGTTTACAACTTTACCGTTTACTAGGATAGCTTTGTGGCTAACTAGCTGACGTGCTTCTGCGCGAGTTGCGCCAAAGCCCATGCGGTAAACTACGTTATCAAGACGACCTTCAAGAAGCTGAAGTAGGTTTTCACCTGTGTTGCCTTTAAGACGAGCAGCTTCTGCGTAGTAGTTACGGAATTGTTTTTCTAGAACGCCGTACATACGACGTACTTTTTGCTTCTCACGAAGCTGAACGCCATACTCAGATAGACGACCGCGACGAGCGCCGTGTACACCTGGTGCGTTATCAATTTTACACTTGGTATCGATCGCGCGAACACCAGACTTAAGGAACAAGTCAGTGCCTTCACGACGGCTAAGCTTCAGCTTAGGACCCAAATATCTTGCCATGATCTTTCTCCAGTAATCTAAAAAACGTTATACGCGACGTTTCTTAGGTGGACGACAACCGTTATGAGGGATTGGTGTAGCATCAACGATGTTGGTGATGCGGAAACCAGCTGCGTTCAGTGCGCGAACAGTAGATTCACGACCTGGACCAGGACCCTTAACCATAACTTCCAAGTTCTTTAGGCCGTATTCTTTAGCCATTTCAGCACAACGCTCAGCAGCAACCTGTGCAGCGAACGGAGTAGACTTACGAGAACCACGGAAACCTGAACCACCAGCAGTAGCCCATGCAAGAGCATTACCTTGACGGTCAGTGATAGTTACGATTGTGTTATTGAAAGAAGCATGGATGTGCGCAACGCCATCCGCAACTTGCTTGCGTACGCGCTTGCGCGCGCGAGTTGGTTGTTTAGCCATTGTACTCTACCTTCCCGATTATTTCTTGATCGGCTTACGCGGACCCTTACGGGTGCGAGCGTTGGTTTTAGTACGCTGTCCACGTAGAGGTAGACTGCGACGATGACGAAGACCACGGTAACAGCCAAGGTCCATAAGACGCTTGATGTTCATAGATACTTCACGACGTAGATCACCTTCTACAGTGTACTTAGCTACACCATCACGCAGTTGATCGATCTGCTCTTCAGTTAGTTCACTGATCTTAACATCTTCAGCAATACCCACGTCAGCTAGGATAGCTTTTGAGCGAGTTTTACCGATACCGTAGATCGCAGTTAGAGCGATTACAGCATGTTTCTGATCAGGAATGTTAATGCCTGCAATACGGGCCATTATTCACTCCTAGGTTTCATAAAAGAATTATCCGCAGCAAAGCCCGTGTCGGATACGCTGCGGGATACTACTTCTTTTGCACGCAAAAGGTAGGCCGAGGAATATACTCGACACTACCTTTTATTTCAAGTAAAAATTTCTGCTGATTAGCCTTGGCGCTGCTTGTGCTTTGGCTCACTGCAAATCACGCGAACTACACCGTTACGCTTGATTACTTTACAGTTACGGCAGATTTTTTTAACGGAAGCACGAACTTTCATTGCTAAACTCCGTAATTGAAACTGAAACTACCGCCGGATTAACGACCGTAGCCTTTCAGATTCGCTTTCTTCAACACAGACTCATATTGATGAGACATCATATGTGTCTGTACCTGTGCCATAAAGTCCATAATTACAACAACTACGATAAGTAGTGATGTACCGCCGAAGTAGAAACGTACGTTCCACGCGACCATCATGAACTCCGGAATCAGACAGATAAAGGTAATATAAAGCGCACCAGCTAAGGTTAAACGCGTCATTACTTTATCAATGTACTTGGCTGTCTGCTCGCCTGGGCGGATACCGGGTACGAATGCACCTGACTTCTTCAGGTTATCTGCTGTTTCACGCGGGTTGAAAACCAACGCCGTGTAGAAGAAACAGAAGAAAATAATCGCTGCTGCATAAAGCATTACATATAGCGGTTGACCAGGACTTAGAGCCAATGACACGTCAGTTAACCAACCGAACGCGCTGCTTTCACCATTCTGACCGAACCACTGGGCCAATGTTCCAGGGAACAGGATAATGCTTGATGCGAAAATCGCAGGAATTACACCAGCCATATTAATTTTCAATGGAAGGTGCGAGCTTTGTGCTGCAAATACTTTACGACCTTGTTGACGCTTCGCGTAGTTAACAACGATACGACGTTGACCACGCTCCATGAAAACAACGAAGTAAATTACAGCAAAAGCCAAAACTGCAATTAACAGCAGAAGAAGTACATGCAATTCACCTTGACGCGCTTGCTCGATTGTTTGACCGATTGCCGAAGGCAATCCAGCAACAATACCTGCAAAGATCAGTAATGAAATACCATTACCAATTCCACGCTCAGTAATTTGTTCACCTAACCACATTAAGAACATGGTACCGGTTACTAAACTCACGGTTGCAATTAGCGTAAACATGGTTTGATCGATAACGACCAGATTGTCGACCATGTTTGGTAA
Source organism: Vibrio vulnificus CMCP6 (assembly GCF_000039765.1). Lineage (NCBI taxonomy): Bacteria > Pseudomonadati > Pseudomonadota > Gammaproteobacteria > Vibrionales > Vibrionaceae > Vibrio > Vibrio vulnificus. Next base: position 755,958 of record NC_004459.3, read on the forward strand.
GCCAGTTGCAATACCAATAGCCTGGAATGTTGCAAGTACAAGCGTGCCGTAGCGTGTGTATTGGCTGATCTTACGACGGCCTGCTTCACCCTCTTTCTTGAGTTCAGCTAACGCTGGATGAACTACAGTTAGCAACTGGACAACAATAGATGCCGAAATATACGGCATGATGCCCAGAGCTAAAATAGATGCACGCTCAAGAGCACCACCGGAGAACATGTTAAACATTTCAACGATGGTACCTTTTTGCTGTTCGAACAAATCGGCAAGTACAGCAGCGTCAATACCAGGAATCGGCACAAAAGAGCCAGCTCGGAATACTAAAAGTGCACCAATTACGAATAATAAGCGCGACTTCAGTTCACTTAAGCCGCTCTGAGCACTACGAAAATCTTGTCCTGGTTTCTTAGCCATCTGTACCTCGTTCCTCGAGATTATTCCTCGATTTTACCGCCTGCAGCTTCGATTGCAGCTTTAGCGCCTTTAGTCACACGTAGACCTTTAACAGTCACTGCCTTGTTGATTTCACCAGAAAGAACGATTTTCACGTTCTCAATGTTTTTGGTGATAACGTTAGCAGCTTTAAGGCTGTTTAGATCAACCACGTCACCAGTTACTTTCGCTAGCTCAGCTACGCGAACTTCAGCAGACACTAGGCTCTTACGAGAAGTGAAACCGAATTTTGGTAGACGTTGTTTTAGAGGCATCTGACCGCCTTCAAAACCTGGACGAACTTTACCGCCAGAACGTGACTTTTGACCTTTGTGACCGCGGCCACCTGTTTTACCAAGGCCAGAACCGATACCGCGACCTACACGCTTAGGAGCATGCTTAGAGCCAGCAGCCGGTGATAGAGTATTCAAACGCATTTCTGATTACTCCTCAACTTTAACCATGTAGTAAACCTTGTTGATCATACCGCGAATGCACGGAGTATCTTCAAGTTCTACTGTGTGGTTGATACGACGAAGACCTAGACCACGAAGTGTAGCTTTGTGCTTAGGTAGACGACCAATTGAGCTTTTAGTTTGTGTTACTTTGATAGTTGCCATGGTGTTCTTACTCCGAAATAGCTTCAACAGTTAGACCACGTTTAGCAGCAACCATTTCTGGTGACTTAACGTCTACTAGCGCATCAATCGTTGCACGAACGATGTTGATTGGGTTAGTAGAGCCGTACGCTTTAGACAGTACGTTGTGTACACCAGCAACTTCTAGTACTGCACGCATCGCACCACCTGCGATAACACCAGTACCTTCTGCAGCAGGCTGCATGTAAACTTTAGAGCCCGAGTGGCGACCTTTCACTGGGTGGTGAAGTGTGCCTTCGTTAAGTGCGATAGTAACCATGTTACGACGCGCTTTTTCCATTGCTTTTTGGATCGCTGCAGGTACTTCACGAGCTTTGCCGTAACCGAAACCTACACGACCGTTACCGTCACCAACTACTGTTAGTGCAGTAAAGCTCATGATTCGACCACCTTTAACCGTTTTAGAAACACGGTTAACTGCGATTAGCTTTTCTTGCAAATCATTCGCTTGAACTTGTTGTTCTTTAGCCATCTTCCAACCCTACCTTAGAATTTCAGACCAGCTTCGCGAGCAGAATCTGCTAGCGCCGCTACTCGACCGTGGTATTGGAAACCAGAACGATCGAATGCAACAGTAGATACGCCTTTTTCAAGAGCGCGCTCTGCTACAGCTTTACCAACTGCTTTAGCTGCTTCGATGTTACCAGTGTATTTCACTTGCTCACGGATCGCTTTTTCTACAGTAGAAGCTGCTGCGATAACCTCAGAGCCGTTTGCTGCGATAACTTGAGCGTAAACGTGGCGAGGAGTACGGTGTACTACCAGGCGAGTTGCACCAAGTTCTGCAATCTTACGACGTGCACGTGTAGCACGACGGATGCGAGATGCTTTCTTATCCATAGTGTTACCTTACTTCTTCTTAGCTTCTTTACTACGCACATTTTCATCTGCGTAACGAATACCTTTACCTTTGTAAGGCTCAGGCGCGCGGTAAGCACGAATGTCTGCTGCAACTTGACCGATCAACTGCTTATCACAACCAGTTAGAACGATTTCAGTTTGGCTAGGACACTCAGCTTTGATACCCGCTGGCAATTCATGCTCAACTGGGTGAGAGAAGCCAAGAGTTAGACCAACCGCATTGCCTTTGATAGCAGCACGGTAACCTACACCCTTAAGGATTAGCTTACGGGTAAAGCCTTCAGTAACACCTACAACCATGTTGTTAACTAGAGCGCGAGCAGTACCTGCTTGTGCCCATGCGTTAGCAACACCTTCGCGAGGACCGAAAGTTAGCTTGTTTTCTTCCTGAGCGATAACTACTGCGTTGTTGATAACGCGAGATAGTTCACCTTTAGCACCTTTTACAGTGATTTCTTGGCCGTTCAGTTTCACCTCTACGCCAGCTGGAATAGCGACAGGTGCTTTAGCAACACGAGACATATTCTACTCCTATTAAGCTACGTAGCAGATGATTTCACCACCAAGACCTGCTTTACGAGCAGCACGGTCTGACATCAGACCCTTGGAAGTGGAAACTACAGCAACACCTAGACCACCCATAACAGATGGCAGATCGTCTTTCTTCTTGTAGACGCGCAGACCTGGGCGTGAAACACGCTTAAGTTGCTCGATTACTGGTTTAGCTTGGAAGTACTTAAGAGTAACTTCTAGCTCAGGTTTTGCTTCGCCTTCAACAGCGAAGTCAACGATGTAACCTTCAGCCTTTAGTAGTGCAGCGATTGCAACTTTCAGCTTTGAAGAAGGCATTTTAACAGCAACTTTGTTTGCTGCCTGACCGTTACGAATACGGGTCAGCATATCCGAAATCGGATCTTGCATGCTCATATGATTTACTCCAAATGATTAAAGTGGCAATTACCAGCTAGCCTTACGAAGTCCAGGAATCTCGCCTTTCATGCAAGCTTCACGAACTTTGATACGGCTCAGACCGAATTTACGTAGGTAACCGTGTGGACGACCAGTTTGGTTACAACGGTTGCGCTGACGTGACGCACTAGAATCACGTGGAAGAGTTTGCAGTTTTAGAACCGCATTCCAACGATCTTCTTCAGATACATTTACATCGCTGATGATAGCTTTTAGAGAAGCACGCTTTTCAGCGAACTTAGCTACTAGCTTTGCACGTTTTGCTTCACGTGCTTTCATTGATTGTTTAGCCATAACAGTAACCCTTCACCTTACTTACGGAATGGGAAGTTAAAGGCAGCCAGCAGAGCACGGCCTTCCTCATCAGTACCAGCAGACGTCGTAATAGTGATGTCTAGGCCGCGTACACGATCAACTTTATCAAAGTCGATTTCCGGGAAGATGATTTGCTCGCGAACGCCCATGCTGTAGTTACCGCGACCGTCAAAAGACTTAGCGTTAACACCACGGAAGTCACGTACACGTGGAAGAGCGATAGAGATTAAACGCTCCATAAAATCCCACATACGTTCGCCACGCAAGGTTACTTTACAACCGATAGGGTAGCCTTCGCGGATTTTGAAACCTGCAACAGATTTACGCGCTTTAGTGATAAGTGGCTTTTGACCAGAGATCGTTGCCATATCAGCAGCTGCGTTTTCTAGCAGTTTCTTATCGTTGATAGCATCGCCCACACCCATGTTAAGGGTGATCTTTTCGATTCTAGGGACTTGCATGACGCTTGTGTAACCGAACTGTTTGGTCAGTTCAGCGACTACAGACGACTTGTAGTAATCATGCAGTTTCGCCATAGTAGAACTCCAAATTACTTTCTAAATTAGTTAGAAACAGTTTCACCGTTAGACTTGAAGAAACGAACCTTTTGGCCGTCTTCAAAACGGAAACCGATACGGTCAGCTTTACCAGTAGCTGCGTTAAAGATCGCCACGTTAGAAACGTCGATTGCTGCTTCTTGCTCTACGATACCGCCTTGGATACCTAGTGCAGGAACAGGTTTCTGGTGTTTCTTAACAAGGTTGATACCTTCAACGATAACTTTACCAGTTGCTAGGACCTTAGTTACTTTACCTTTCTTGCCTTTATCTTTACCAGCAAGAACGATTACTTCGTCGTTACGACGGATTTTAGCTGCCATTTTTTGCCGCTCCTTACAGAACTTCTGGAGCCAGTGAAACGATCTTCATGAACTTATCGCCACGAAGTTCGCGAGTCACAGGACCAAAGATACGTGTACCGATTGGTTGCTCAGTGTTGTTGTTTAGCAACACACAAGCATTTCGGTCGAAGCGAATGACAGAACCGTCTGGACGACGTACGCCTTTACGGGTGCGAACTACCACCGCCTTCAGAACGTCACCTTTTTTAACTTTACCGCGAGGAATTGCTTCCTTAACAGTAACTTTGATAACGTCACCGATATGTGCATAACGGCGGTGAGAGCCACCCAGAACCTTAATACACATTACGCTGCGAGCGCCTGAGTTATCAGCTGCGTCCAGCATACTTTGCATTTGGATCATGTTAGTGCTCCGCTAAATATTAAAAAAACTAGACCCTCTCGGGTCGGGCTGCCTCTTTATAAGGGACGCGAATTGTACCACCCTTTTTTGTGATTGGGTAGTCAAAAAATAAACGGCCCCAAAAAAATTTTGGAGCCGTTTATATTCATAGAATAGTGAAGATTAGATCTTCGCTTTTTCTACAACTTTTACCAAAGTCCAAGACTTAGTCTTAGACAGTGGACGACATTCACGAATTTCAACAGTGTCGCCAATGCCACACTCGTTGTTTTCGTCATGTGCGTGAACTTTAGTCGTGCGCTTAACGAATTTACCGTAGATAGGGTGCTTCACCATGCGCTCGATAGCAACAACGATAGACTTGTCCATCTTGTCGCTAACAACACGACCTAGTTGAGTACGAATTTTGTCGCTCATTATGCGCCTGCCTTCTCAGTCAAAACAGTTTTCACACGTGCGATATCACGGCGTACAGCTTTCAGAGTATGAGTTTGCTGTAGTTGACCAGTTGCAGCTTGCATGCGCAAGTTGAACTGTTCACGTAGCAAATTCAATAGCTCAGAGTTAAGCTCTTCAACGCTCTTTTCGCGTAGATCTTGTGCTTTCATCACATCACCTGCTTAGTTACAAATGTAGTCTTGAATGGCAGTTTGCGAGCCGCTAGGCGGAACGCTTCACGCGCCAATTCTTCAGGTACACCATCAACTTCGTACATAACCTTACCAGGTTGGATTTGGGCTACCCAGTACTCAACGTTACCTTTACCCTTACCTTGACGAACTTCAAGTGGTTTTTCAGTGATCGGCTTGTCTGGGAACACACGGATCCAGATCTTACCTTGACGCTTGATGTGACGCGTCATAGCACGACGTGCAGCTTCGATTTGACGAGCAGTCAAACGACCACGGCCAACAGCTTTAAGACCAAAAGAACCAAAGCTAACTTCAGTACCTTTAGCTAGACCGCGGTTACGACCAGTATGAACCTTACGGAACTTAGTACGTTTAGGTTGTAGCATCTGTCGACTCCTTACTTACGGCCTTTACGCTGCTTCTTAGGCTTGTCAGCCTTTGGCTCTGCAGCTTCAGTTGCTGCTGGCATACCGCCTAGGATCTCACCTTTGAAGATCCAAACTTTAATGCCGATTACACCGTATGTGGTGTGAGCCGAAGAAGTTGCGTAATCAATGTCTGCACGTAGAGTGTGTAGAGGCACACGGCCTTCACGGTACCACTCAGAACGTGCGATTTCAGCGCCGCCTAGACGACCGCTTACTTCCACTTTGATACCCTTAGCACCTAGACGCATTGCGTTTTGTACCGCACGCTTCATAGCACGACGGAACATTACACGACGCTCTAGCTGAGACGCGATGCTGTCACCAACAAGTTGCGCATCTAGTTCAGGCTTACGTACTTCAGCGATGTTAATTTGCGCTGGTACACCTGCAATTTTCGCTACAGCTGTGCGTAGCTTCTCAACGTCTTCACCTTTCTTACCGATAACAACGCCTGGACGAGCAGTGTGAATAGTCACACGGATGCTCTTAGCAGGACGCTCGATAACGATACGTGATAGAGACGCTTTTGAAAGTTCCTTAGTTAGGAACTGACGTACCTTGAAGTCGCCGTCTAGGTTGTCAGCGAAATCTTTGGTGTTAGCAAACCATGTAGCATTCCAAGGCTTAACGATGCCTAGACGAATACCATTAGGATGTACTTTTTGACCCATTGCTTACTCTCCTAGTCTCTAGCGATCTGCTACAACAACAGTGATGTGGCTTGAACGCTTCAAGATACGATCCGCACGACCTTTAGCACGAGGCATAATACGCTTCATGGTTGGGCCTTCATCTACAAAGATTTTTGCGACATTCAGATCGTCAATATCTGCACCTTCGTTGTGCTCCGCGTTAGCGATAGCAGACTCTAGAACTTTCTTAACTAGTACAGCAGCTTTTTTGTTGCTGAAAGTTAGGATTTCAAGAGCTTGGTCAACAGATTTACCACGAATTAGATCCGCAACTAAGCGAGCTTTCTGAGGCGAAATGCGAGCAAAGTTATGTTTAGCAATAGCTTCCATTATTTACTCCTTAACGCTTCTTAGCTTTCTTATCCGCAGCGTGACCGCGGTAAGTACGAGTTGGTGCGAATTCACCCAGTTTGTGACCGATCATTTCTTCGGTAACGAAAACTGGAACGTGCTGACGACCATTATGGACAGCGATGGTCAAACCGATCATCGTAGGGATGATCATTGAACGACGGGACCAAGTCTTAAGTGGCTTTTTGTCTCCGCTTTCCACCGCTTTCTCTACCTTCTTCAGCAAGTGTAGGTCAATAAATGGACCTTTCTTGAGAGAACGTGGCATGGCGATTCCTCTTTATATAGATTACTTGTTACGACGACGTACGATGTACTTGTCAGTGCGTTTGTTGCTACGAGTCTTGTAGCCTTTAGTTGGTACACCCCAAGGTGAAACTGGATGACGGCCACCAGAAGTACGACCTTCACCACCACCGTGTGGGTGATCTACTGGGTTCATTACCACACCGCGAACGGTTGGACGAACACCACGCCAGCGACTTGCACCAGCTTTACCAAGCTCACGAAGCATGTGCTCAGAGTTACCAACTTCACCGATTGTTGCGCGACCTTCAGATAGAACTTTACGCATTTCGCCAGAACGTAGACGGATAGTTACGTAAGAACCATCACGAGCTACTAGCTGAGCGTAAGCACCCGCTGAACGAGCCAACTGTGCACCTTTACCAGGAGTCAATTCAACACAGTGAATTGTAGAACCTACTGGGATGTTGCGCATTGGTAGAGTGTTACCCGCTTTGATCGGTGCATCAACACCAGATTGGATAACGTCACCAGCTTGCATACCTTTAGGTGCAATGATGTAACGACGCTCACCGTCTGCGTACAGAACTAGAGCGATGTTTGCGCTACGGTTTGGATCGTATTCTAGACGCTCAACTTTCGCTGGGATACCGTCTTTAGTACGTTTGAAGTCAACTACACGGTAGTGTTGTTTATGACCACCACCGATGTGACGTACTGTGATACGACCGTTGTTGTTACGACCACCGTTCTTAGAGTTTTTCTCTAGAAGAGGTGCGTAAGGCTTGCCTTTGTGTAGGTCAGCGTTAACAACTTTAACAACGTGACGACGACCAGCCGAAGTCGGCTTACATTTAACAATAGCCATTATTCAACTACTCCTGTTATTCCGCGCCGCCAACAAAGTCAAGATCTTGACCTTCTTTCAAAGTAACGTACGCTTTCTTCACGTCTGAACGACGGCCTTGGCGTAGACCTTGACGCTTGGTCTTACCCTTAGTGATAAGAGTATTTACAGACTTAACTTCAACTTCAAATAGCTGTTCTACAGCTGCTTTGATCTCTTTCTTAGTTGCATCTTTAGCTACTTTGAAAACGATAGTGTTCGCTTTCTCAGCTGCCATAGTTGCTTTTTCAGAGATGTGCGGTGCACGTAGAACTTTTAGTAGACGCTCTTGAGTGATCATGCCAGCATCTCCTCAACTTGCTTAACTGCATCAGCAGTCATTAGAACCTTGTTAAACGCGATTAGAGAAACTGGGTCAATACCAGCTACGTCACGTGCGTCAACTTTGTATAGGTTACGTGCAGCTAAGAATAGATTCTCGTCTACTTCGCCAGTTACGATAAGCACGTCGTTTAGCTCAAGTTCTTTAAGCTTAGCAACTAGCTCTTTCGTTTTTGGTGCTTCAACAGAGAAGTTATCAACAACGATTAGACGCTCTTGACGAACTAGCTCAGAAAGAATGCTCTTCATCGCACCACGGTACATTTTCTTGTTTACTTTTTGGCTGTGATCTTGTGGTTTCGCAGCAAAAGTAACACCACCTGTACGCCATAGTGGGCTACGGATTGTACCAGCACGTGCACGGCCAGTACCTTTTTGACGCCATGGCTTAGCACCACCGCCAGAAACTTCTGAACGTGTTTTTTGAGCACGAGTACCTTGACGAGCACCTGCTGCGTACGCAACAACTACTTGATGAACAAGAGCTTCGTTGAACTCACGTCCGAAAGTAGCTTCGGAAACAGTTAGTGCAGCAGCACCTTTAACCATCAATTCCATTACTTACTCCTAGACGTTATGCTTTAACAGCTGGTTTAACGATCACGTTACCGCCAGTTGCGCCAGGGACTGCACCTTTAATAAGAAGCAGATTGCGCTCAGCGTCAACACGTACGATCTCTAGGTTTTGAGTCGTTACACGCTCAGCACCCATGTGACCTGCCATTTTCTTGCCTTTAAATACGCGACCTGGAGTCTGACATTGACCGATAGAACCAGGAGCACGGTGAGACAATGAGTTACCGTGAGTCATATCTTGAGTGCGGAAGTTCCAGCGCTTAACAGTGCCTTGGAAACCTTTACCCTTAGATGTACCAGTAACGTCTACTTTTTTAACTTCGTTGAATAGCTCAACAGTTAGTTCTGAACCAACTGCAAACTCTTCGCCGTTTTCTAAACGGAATTCCCAAAGACCACGACCAGCTTCAACGCCAGCTTTAGCAAAGTGACCTGCTTCAGCTTTGTTTACGCGGTTAGCTTTCTTTGTACCAGCTGTAACTTGGATTGCTGCATAGCCGTCAGTCTCAAGAGTTTTCACTTGAGCAACACGGTTCGCTTCAACCTCAACAACAGTTACAGGGATAGAAACGCCTTCTTCAGTAAATACGCGGGTCATGCCCACTTTACGACCGATTAGACCAATCATTCTTCTAATCTCCCTTAACCTAGGCTAATTTGAACGTCAACGCCTGCAGCAAGGTCTAGACGCATCAGAGCATCAACAGTTTTGTCTGTTGGCTCAACGATGTCGATTAGACGCTTGTGAGTACGAATTTCGTACTGGTCACGAGCTTTCTTGTTAACGTGTGGAGAGATAAGAACGGTGAAACGCTCTTTACGAGTAGGTAGTGGGATTGGACCACGAACCTGTGCGCCAGTGCGCTTAGCTGTTTCAACGATTTCCGCTGTTGAAGCGTCGATTAGTTTGTAATCGAAAGCTTTAAGGCGGATACGGATACGTTGGTTCTGCATGAGACAGAGCTCCAATATTAAAAATTACACAAACAATATCGCCACTCAAACTCGTTAAGACGAGAGAATGCCGATTGATTTATGTGAAACCGTAGCATCCAAGATTAGGACGCATTGTCAGTTAATTTTCGATTAACCATGTATCTATGGAAGGAACGCTATCAGATAGGAACACTAAAATAGATAAGCTAATTGTATTAACTGCGAACATAAGCTGAGTATACATTACCCCACAACCGAAGCTGCTGGCTCCTCGCTGCTCATTGGTTCACAACTGAACAAGTCAGTGCGGCGTATTATACAGATCACAGTTTTGCTTGCAAGGGCTGTTTGAAAAATAATCGGAGAAAGATTCAGACGATTAAGATCCTCGCAACCTGGAGTAGCCGAGATACAACTCACCTCACTCAATACACATGGCAGATAAACACAATCGCTATAATGGAGCTCAATACCCTCCCCGTACCACCAGCCGTCATTCCCGTGTACACGGGAAACCATTTATCCACACACACCGAATCCTGCGTTAAAACAAAAGCTCACAACGGTAAAACGTACACAGGGCCATCAAACATTTACCGATAGTGAGGCAGTACGACCAACCCACGGTGCTTGCCGTATCATGGGGCTCCGCGTTCGCGGGGATGACGAGCTTTGAGGCTATGGCATAGATAGGAGCACCCATCCTCTATCCGCATTCCTATCTCTCAGCCGCCTCCCCCTGCTGTCATTCCCGTGCACACGGGAAACCATTTATCCGCACACACCGAACCCTGCGTTAGAACAAAAGCTCGCAACGTTAAAACGTGCACAGGGTCATCAAACATTTACCGATAGTGAGGCAGTACGACCAACCCACTGCGCTTTCCGTACCATGGGTCCCCGCGTTCGCGAGGATGACGAGCTTTGAGGCTATGGCATAGATAGGAGCGCCCATCCCCTATCCGCATTCCTAACTCTCAGCCACCTCCCCCTGCTGTCATTCCCGTGCACACGGGAAACCATTTATCCGCGCACGCTAGATGCCGCGTTTGGAGATACACTCACCACAACAGACAGCAAGAACAACGACAATGCAGTAGTAATACCTACCCTCCACGCTCGCCGTTCCATGGGTCCGCGCGACCGCGAGGATGACGAGATAAAAGAAGGAAAGAAAAAGCCGATCGAAGATCAACGCCAAAGAACAAAAACTCTGAACACCGCCTCCCCCTGCTGTCATTCCCGTGCACACGGGAAACCATTTATCCGCACACGCCAGATGCCGCGTTTGGAAATACACTCCCACAACAGACAGCAAGAGCAACGACAATACAGTAGTAATACCTACCCTCCACGCTCGCCGCACCATGGGTCCCCGCGTTCGCGAGGATGACGAGATTAAAGATGAAAAAGAAATGAATCGACCTAGAGCTCAAATATAAGTCAGAAGTGCTGGAAACTAGAGAGCTAGGATCTAGGAACTAGGAACTAGGAACTAGAAAACTAGAAAACTAGAAAGGCAACTGCAACTTAGCACGAAAACAAAGGCCCTAGAGAACTAGGGCCTTGTCTATTATCTTGATAACTGATTTATCGCTAATGGATCACGTTGTGGCTTAGGCAACTTGAGCTCTTTCACCTTGTCTAGCCCACTTTGCGTAATCCCGCCTTCATACCTTGGTGTTGGGTCACCTGGGTAGAGAAACGCTTTAGACCCCGGATTCCACGCTTGGAAGAAAGCACTCAGATCCGTTTGAGCCGCATAAGAGGCGCAAAGCATCAACATGTCACTCTTTCCAAACCCTGACGCTTGGCATATGTTCTCACCTTTTAGCTCAGACAAACCCTCAGTCTTATTACGCGTTAATCGATGCATTAACTTAAAGAGGTTCCACCCTGTGACCCCTTCTTTTGAGCTGTAGTAACTTGGCAACTCATCGCCATACCACTGCTGAATATCAAATTCATTCTCAGCCCACTCTTTCAGTTGTGCAAACATCACTAAGCGTTCACCCGCACCGCCCGCGCCCCATGCATAGCCATTCTCCATACGCACAAAATCTGGCGCGATTCGGATATCTTGCTCAACGCGCGCCATTTTTCCTAAGTACTGATCCTGCATGTACAACGCCAGTAGGTTATTCACCACTTCCGTTGCGCCATCTACATTAAACGGTGCCTCTGCGGCGTTATGTCCAACCTCATGCCATAACAGCCAGCTGTTCAGTGGCGCTGTATTTAGACTTTGGCTCTTAGCATTAAAGCTCCCATTCATCACTGGGTAACCAGAGTGAGCCGCGCCAATACTGATCGCAACATCATTTACAAAGTGATGGCGATTATTAGGATTACTTGGACTGGTCGCTTGACGATTTAAGCGCCCTTCAACCCCTTCATCGCGAGCGTAAAAATCATTGAGATCCGCCGAAAAACGATCGAGATCCCGGGCGAACTGTTCGATACCACCAGAGTAACCAGAAGCATTTAAGTTTGCTTTCGGGGCAGTAAAGATAAAGGTATCTGAAATCACCTCACCCATTGGCGCAGGAGAGCTCAGTGGATTTTGCCATTTGCCCTGTTTATACAGAGGCGCATCGACCGTGCCAGTAAACGTTAAGCTCACTTGCTCGCTATTGCCACCTTGGGCATAAATCAAACCACCATAAGGAACGGTAAACTGCTGACTTGTGGCATGGCTGCCACCAATGACGAACGACTTGGTCATTCTTGGCGGGCGCTGCAAACCAAGCTCATGTTTTTCGCGACCAGTTAAATCATCCGCCAAAGCGATAGTGATAGTGACGGGCGCTTCCTCCCCAGCCACCGATACCGTAAACGGCTGCTGCGCGACCGCCCACTGCCCTGTTGGCTGACGGTTGCCCGCAAACCATGCGGTCGTCAAATTACGCATATCCAAAGTAACATTGCGGCCACCCGCCCCTTCACCTGCTTCTCCGGGGAATGCACGGACATCCACCTTGATGTCTAAATCCCAAAAAGAGCGACCAAGCATTAATCGGGTTAACGGTTTTTCCATATAGTTGAGCGGGTAGCTAGGGTTCATTTGACCGGCATACTCACCAGCCTCATCACCATAGACCATGTTCAACCGGTTCAATTCAGATTTCACCTCTTCTGGGCAATGGGTATTACCGCCTGCCACATCATTGGTGTAACAGTTTAAGAATTGGGTAAAACGCTGGAAACCTAACTCATCCTCACTGCTTGATTCGTAGCGATAATCGAGGTCGTTCCATAGCCAAACCGTCATATTCTGGTAAATACGGTTGAGATCAACACTGCTTAGACGCTCACCCACTTTCCCTTTGGTACGGAAATAGCGCTCATGCTGATACAGCGCCTCAATATTGGTCCCTAAGTTAGCCGCTTTCACCATGGCTTGCGATTCAGCTTCACCAAGTTTGAGCTCAGTGTAATGAGGCACATGCATACCCCCACCAGTGGGTATGCCGTTCCCTGGGCGGTATTCCAAACAGTTCACTTCATAATGAAATTGGCTATCGTGACACTCTTGATAAGCGGGTTCTCCGTCTACCAAGAAAGCGTTCAAAATACGTTGCTTTGCCTTGGCAAGGCTGTCTTGATCCAATATAGGCTGTTGATGTTCATCGACAACCACATGGCCCTCTTTATCTTTGCGCCAATGCTGTGATTCATCAATAAAGGCGACGTTAATGATCGGGTTGCCATCTTTATCCAGTTTTGGCTCGCCATGCTCATCCAACTCAGGCCAACGTGCGATCTCTAGATTGGGTTTATCGTCTGGCTTGCCTTCTACTTGATATTGCCACTCAACCGAACCATCGTCGTTAATGGTGTACGGCAATACTGGTTTACCATCCGCGCCTTGTACCGCCGCATAGCGCTCCAATACCCAAATACCGTGCTGACGCTGATTGCGCGGGCGATCAGGATAACCGCCACTTGGTCCATTGCCATTTGGCACCACACTTTGCCCCATGCCAAACGCGATGCCAGCACTATCGAGTAGCCGAGCAACTTCACCCGCGTTAGCACGATTGATGATGGTTTCCATCATCAAAACATTGCCACCACGATTCACGTAGTCGATGAGATCCGAGACATCTTGCTGGCTCAATTTAGGCTTATTGATATTGGCACTCATTGGCAGATCGTAAGCGCCGATACCCGCATGACCTAAATACTCATACCCATTGATGATCACAACGGGCATCGCTTCAGGGTCAAGATAGCCAAAATCAGAGAGTTGCTCCGTTTTAGCCGCTAAACGAGGGTCGATAACAAAATCGGCCCGCTCGCCCATCACTTGACCATGACGCTTAAAGTAGACATAAGGAATATTGGTGCCAACCGTCAGCTCTTGCGCTGATTTGCCGGTTAAATAACGCAGCGTGTTAGCAAAGAAGTTTGCCATGTCGTCAGTGTCGCTGGATTGCTTACACGAGCCATCTTGATTCACCCCGCCATTCCAACTAAAGCCATTCGGGCAAACCAACACACTGTTGTAGCGCGCGTTGCCCATCACCATCACTTTGCCTTTGCCCAACTCACCAATGCTCATGAAAGGCAGATTGAAGGTCGCCGTTTCCGCCGACACTTTTTCTGGCACAACAGAAGAAGGGGCTTCGGTGATAAATGCCAGACCTTGCGCATCCCAAGCTTTCGGTTGACCAAAGTCGATCCAGTAATTGTTGTCGTTACGAGCCATCATGACCGGAAACGCGCTATTGGCAATATTCACCGCCGCCTGGCCACGTGCATTACCTGTACTCCCGTAGAAGTTGGTACTGTCATGGAACACATGGAAACGTTCTACTTTTTTCCATCCGGCTTGCTGCACTTGGTGAGTAGCCCCCCAAAGTTTTTGGATATCCGCTTGAATGCGGCTTGCTTGCGGATCGAGTGCGCCTTTAACCACTGGCAGCTCAAAGTTAGAGCGAGCAGATGGCTTGGCGAGCTGTTGATCGATATCCGCAGCGAGACCATGAGCAAATTGCTGTTCAAATTCACCCGGAACCAGTTGCGTTTGACCTCCCCCCACGTCAAGTAACGTATCATCACTATTAAGCGACAAAGAGATCGCTTCATTGACCACGTTCGGATAGAGGGCAAAAACCTCCGTGACTTGTTGAGGAAGCGTTACTTTACTGTCAGTACGGTCGGCATAACGATGCACCAGTTTTTCAACGTTTTTCCCCTCATTTCCTTGAGCAAGTTCTGTTAGCTGGAAGGCCGTTTTGTTGCCACGTATCTCACCCAGTTCAAACGTATCGATAGCAAAACTGATGTTTTCGCCCCAAGAGAATTCAAAGCGGCCATCACCGATCATATTTCCTTGCTTATCGACTCCAGTGACACCTCGACCATGAGCACTGAAATACGCAATACCATTGACAGGCAAACCTTGCTCATTAAGCAACTGTGCTTGAGTTAAGATAACTTCGCTCGGTTTATAAACCAGAGACTCTTCAGCACTTGCTGACACAAAACCACTCGTTAAGTCACTCGATGCGCCAGGCGTCACCGCCGGTGGAACATCGGGCACGTGCGTTGTAGGCTGCTTATCCACTTGGTTATCATTGCTCACTTTCTCGGTGATCAACGCTCGAAACTCATCAACAGGCATATCTAGGTTGTGGTCAAAATAATGTTCGAACGTGAGCGCATCGCGTGACGAAGACAAATCCAGCTCTATTGTATTGCCCTGAGTGCTACCGATGTTTTTAATCAGCGTTTGAATATTGCTCAAGCGTACTGGTGAAGCTTTGTATTCATCGGCTTGAGCCAGCGACAAGACTTCCACATTGACGGCACGACTGCGAGTTTGTTCCGCAACGTATGGGGTTGTGAAGGTTGCAAGTGTGCGACCTTGCACCATGCACACGACATCCTCTTTTTGAGGAACATCGAACTGATTTGCTGGCCCACCATTACACTCAATCGAACCACTCAACATCAAATGCCCATCCAAAGATAAGGCGCTGACGATGATCGGGTCATCAACCCCAATATCGGGCAGCTCTGGTTCAACCGTTGGAGGGAGAACGGGTGCAAGTACTCGATCTTCACTGCCACAAGCCACTAGCATAGAAGCAATCAAAAGCGACAAAAGGCTTCGTTTCAAGATGTCATCCTTCTTAAGAATACATTGAACAAGCAGACTTTCTTAATTAGCTCAAAACAAAAAAGAAAAGACGAAAGAACTGCAATTTACTTAATTTTAAAGCTCATTTTTTACAGTTCAATATTCTATATATGGATTCAAATTTGGGAAATAGAAATAAATCGCTACCTCCGAAAATGTGGCAGAGATAGAGATTTAGTAATAAAGAACCAGGGCACCAGCCATCATTCCCGTACTCACGAGAACTCATCCACACACCAGATACCACGTTTGGAAATGCTCTCACCGCAACAAACAACGAGAACAACGTCAATACAGTAGTAATACCAACCCACAGCACTTGCCGTACCATGGGTCCCCGCGTTCGCGAGGATGACGAGATAAAAGACGGAAAGAATAAGCCGAGCTAAGATCAACAGCAAAGAACAAAAAACTCAGCACATCGCCGCCACACCACCAACTGTCATTCCCGTGCACACGGGAAACCATTTGTCCGCACGCGCCGGATGTCGCGTTTGGAAACACACTCGCCACAACAGACAACAAGAGCAACGACAATACAGTAGCAATACCTACCTACTACACTCGCTATACGATGGGTCCCCGCGTTCGCGAGGATGACGAGATAAGAGATAAGAGATAAGAGATAAGAGATAAAGGACTAGGGACTAGGGACTAGAGACTAGAGACTAGAGACTAAAGCAAGTAAAAGACAGAAATGGAGAGTAGCAACAAAAGAAACGGAAAACCTAGAACCGCATAGCTCCAAGCAAACTTTGTTTTGCATCGTCTTCACCATGGATCAAATGGATCTCCTTCGGCTTTTGCGCAATACCTTGAATAAACGCCAGTAGATCGGCTTGGTCTGCATGGGCCGAGTAGCCAGACATCGTATGTATCTGAGCGCGAACCTCCACCATTTTCTGCTCAATTTGTACCATTTTCTCACCAGTCTGAATCTCACGCCCCAAAGTACCGCTCGCCTGATATCCAGCAAACAACACATCCGTACGCTCATCTGGCAACAACGCTTGGAGATAGTCCATAATCCGGCCACCTTGGCACATGCCAGATGCAGCAACCACAATCGCTGGCTCCCCCGTTGATGCGAGACGATTCACTAATGCTTTATGTTGGCGATAATCATCTATCGTTATGCACTGCTCAAAGGCCAAAGGATGACGATGAACCTCCAGCCGCCGCTTCGCCTCCTTTCCCCATAGTTTTTTAAATCGGCGATACGATTGAGTTACTCTTTTGGCTAATGGCGAGTCGAGAATAATAGGGATGTCGGTGCCGATATTATGCTCAAATATCAACTGCTCAATATCAAACAACAACTCTTGTGTGCGGCCCACACTAAACGCCGGAATCAAGATGGTGCCACCGTCTTGCAATGAGCGATTGATGATCGACTTGAGGCGCTCTCCTCTTTCTTCAACGCTTTCATGCAATTTGTCACCATAAGTGCTTTCTATATACAGATAATCGGCTCGAGGAGGAGAAATGGGATCTGGCAGCAACGGCGTATTTCGAGGCCCTAAATCACCAGAAAAAACCACAATTTCGTCGTTTGGTAGCTTAAACTCCAAATATGCCGAGCCTAGTATATGACCTGCAGGATTAAAACGCAGATAGAGGTAGTTTTCTAAAGCATGAGAAACAGAGCGCGAAGCCCGATTGCCATTTTTTATGCGAGGAGTCAGCCTTAGCCATTCTCCATACTTCACAGGTTTTAAGCGTTTTTTGACCAAATCGAGCACTTGGTGTAACTGCTTGTGGTTTAAGCCTAGCTGTAACCTTAACCCATCCTCCAACATCAGCGGAACAAGTTCAGCAGTCGCTTCCGTACAGTAGATAGAACCAGAAAATCCTGCGGCAAGTAGCCAAGGAATACGACCAATATGATCGATATGCGCATGAGTCAGCACTAAGGCATCAATATGTTTGACAGGGAAATCCACTTCTGGAGGCCGCGCATCTTTCCCTTGGAAAAGCCCACAGTCGATTAAGAGCGCGATACCCGCAGCGCGAAACTCATGACAAGAGCCTGTGACGGTATCCTTTCCCCCATGGTGAATGACTTGCATGCTTACTCCTTGCTCCCCTAAAGCACTCCTTCACAACGAAACGGCACAAAGCTAATAACGCACTTATCGGATCGTAGTACGGAGATTTTTATACACATCCAACCAATGAGGATTGGCACTTTCAATTAATTGAATCTTCCATTGTCGATTCCACTTTTTTAGCTGCTTCTCTCTTAAAATCGCATCACTCATGGCTTCAAACTGTTCAAAGTATACAAGATGCACCACTCGGTACTTTTTGGTAAAACCGTCACTCTCACCATTCTTGTGTTGCCAAATGCGCTTAATGAGATCACCAGTCACACCAATATATAAAGTGCCATAGGGCTGACTTGCCAGAATATACACACATGGAAGGCTCACCAAGTTTCTCCTGGTAACTCTATTGGTTTTGACGAATCAACGTAATAGGGAAACTAACACGCCAGTAACAAGCCATTTGTGAAGATGAAGGAACACGCGAGGAAGTTGGCAAAAATACATACTAAGGCGACATTTACACTACCAACCGTCATTCAACCGTATCCGCCGCCAGTCGTCATTCCCGTGCACACGGGAAACCATTTATCCACATGCGCCGGATGCCGCGTTTGGAAATGCACTTACCGCAACCAACAACTATATAGAGCAAAACCCACAAAAACACCGGCAATTAAGCGGTAATACCAAGCCACAACACTCGTTGAACGATGGGTCCCCGCGTGCGCGAGGATGACAAGATAAGAGACAGAAAAAGGCTAAAAGACCGAAGTTAGAAGGAAGAAGTTGGAATAACAAAGATGAGACAGACACATCAACAGCGCAACTCTCAAATAAACACTCAGCACACCGCCACGCCCCCCTGTCGTCATTCCCGTGCACACGGGAAACCATTCATCCACACGCGCCGGATGCCACTTTTGAAAACACACTCACCGCAATAGACAACATAGAACACCCCAACAGCAACACTGGCAGTAAAGCGGTAACACCCAACCACAACACTCGCTATACGATGGGTCCCCGCATCCGCGAGGATGACGAGATAAGAAAAGAAAAAGCAGAGCTAAGTTCAACTCCACCACACCCCCAGCCGTCATTCCCGTGTACACGGGAAACCATTCATCCACACGCGCCGGATGCCGCGTTTGGAAACGCACTTGCCACAACCAACAACTACATAGAGCAAAACCGACAGCAACACCGGTAGTCAAGCGGTAACACCAAACCACAACACTCGCTATACGATGGGTCCCCGTGTGCGTGAGGATGACGAGATGAGAGACAGAAAAAGGCTAATAGACCGAAGTTAGAAGGAAGAAGTTGGGAATAACAAAGGATGAGACAGAAAACATCAACAGCGCCACTCTCACATCAACACTCAGCACACCGCCGCCACGGCCCACAGCTGTCACTCCCGTGCACACGGGAAACCATTCAACCACACGCACCGGATGTCACGTTTGGAAACATACTCACCGAAATAGACAACATAGAACAACCCAACAGTAACACGTCAACGTAGCGATAACAACGAGCCGCACGCTTGCTATACGATGGGTCCCCGCGTGCGCGAGGATGACGAGATGAGAGACAGAAAAAGGCTAATAGACCGAAGTTAGAAGGAAGAAGTTGGGAATAACAAAGGATGAGACAGAAAACATCAACAGCGCCACTCTCACATCAACACTCAGCACACCGCCGCGACGCCCCACAGCCGTCATTCCCGTGCACACGGGAAACCATTCATCCACACGCGCCGGATGCCGCGTTTGAAAATGCACTCACCACAACCAACAAATACAGACATGCCACCGACAACCATGCTCGCTATCTAGTCAAATGCTTCAGTCACTACCAAACAAATCACGGGTGTAAACTTTATCTGCAACGTCAGTTAATTCTTTCACCATGCGATTTGAGACTATCACGTCCGCTGTTTGCTTAAACTCATTCAAATCTTTGATTACACGAGAATGGAAAAATTCAGCCTCTTTCAAAACAGGCTCATAAACCACAACTTCAATGCCTTTGGCCTTGATGCGTTTCATGATTCCTTGAATCGAGGAAGCGCGAAAATTATCCGACCCTGCTTTCATGATTAAACGATAAATACCTACGACTTTGGGCTCGCGCTTCAAAATCGACTCAGCAACAAAATCTTTGCGAGTACGGTTAGCATCAACAATGGCACCAATAATGTTGTTGGGTACATCTTGGTAATTCGCCAACAGCTGTTTGGTATCTTTAGGTAGGCAATATCCACCATAACCAAATGATGGGTTGTTGTAGTGATTGCCAATACGAGGGTCTAAGCCAACCCCTTCAATGATCTGGCGAGCATCTAAACCATGCGCTTCGGCATAGGAGTCCAACTCGTTGAAGTAAGCGATGCGCATCGCCAAATAAGTGTTTGAAAACAACTTGATCGCTTCAGCTTCGGTTGGGTTAGTCAGCAAAATGGGCACATCCCTTTTCTCGGCAGCGTTGGCAAATAATTCCGCTATTTGCTGCCCACGCTCACTTTGTTCTCCGATGACAATACGAGAAGGAAAAAGATTGTCGTACAGCGCCTTACCCTCACGCAGAAACTCAGGAGCAAAGAGAATATTGCGCCTTTCCACTTGAGTGCGCATTCTTTCTGTAAACCCGACTGGCACAGTTGAACGGATAAGAATCGTGGCATTCGGGCTAATTTGAATCGCATCTTGAATCACCTGTTCAACAGAAGTCGTATCAAAACCATTGGTAATGGGATCGTAGTTTGTAGGAGTAGCAACAATAATCAGCTGCGCATCGTGGTAGGCAATCTGTGGTGATGTGGTGGCCGTAAGCTGAAGTGCCCCCGACGATAAGAACCGCTCAATATCCACATCTACGATAGGGCTACTTTTGGCATTGATTTGTTCGACTCTTTTAGAGTCTACATCGAGCAGAATAATGGAATGGTACTGTGCCAAAAGTGCAGCATTAGCCAGGCCGACGTAGCCAGCCCCAACGACGGTGATTCGCATAACATTTCCTGTCATTGACAACGTTACACGCTATATCAACAACTGAATGTTACACCTCTAAGACGCTAAGATAACAAGAAAGGAAGATAAAGGCCGATATGGCTGAAGAGAAATAGGACGTGAAAAAAGAAGGAGCTTGCCAAGGCTTACTCCCTTTTTTTCTAGTGCGAATAGACTAAGCGGTGACTTTAATCTCAACCACCTTATCTTTAGAGGCATTGAGCTTTCGCTTGGCATTCCAAACTAAATCACCAATACCGTCTGTAGGGTTAAAGCCTGTAGGTGTTTCCAACAAGATTTGACGGATGGTTTCATGATCAAACTCGTGACAGGCTTTGTCTAAGTTGTCGAGAATCTGATTAAACTCTTCGAGCGGCAAAAATTGCTCGTTCGCAGTCATGATTCGTTCGTGATCGGTGCCTTCCACATTGTCACCAATCAATAACTCTTCATAGAGCTTTTCACCAGGGCGAAGACCTGTAAATTTGATTTCGATATCACCGTTTGGATTATCAGAAGACTTAACTTCAAGGCCTGATAACTGAATAAGATTTTTCGCCAGATCGACAATCTTAACTGGCTCACCCATATCCAACACAAACACATCGCCACCTTTGCCCATTGCACCAGCTTGTATAACGAGCTGAGCAGCTTCAGGAATGGTCATAAAGTAGCGGATGATATCTGGGTGGGTAACGGTAATAGCCTGCCCTTCTTCAATTTGACGCTTAAACAGTGGAATTACCGAGCCTGAAGAGCCAAGCACATTACCAAAGCGCACCATGCAAAAACGCGTACCGTTCACTTTGTCATTTTCTTTTGCCGCCAAGGCTTGCAGTGCAAGTTCTGCCATACGTTTAGAAGTGCCCATCACATTGGTTGGGCGCACCGCTTTGTCTGTTGAGATCAACACAAAAGATTCCACACCAGCTTCAATAGCGGCTTTCGCGCTGTAGTAGGTGCCAAATACGTTGTTGCGAACCCCTTCCACCACATTGTATTCCACCAAAGGAACGTGCTTATAAGCCGCTGCGTGATAAACCGTTTGCACGCCAAACGCTCGCATTGTGGCACTTAGGCGGTTGATTCGCTGGACAGAACCTAACAAGGGTATGATTTCCACTTCAAGCTGCATAGCTTCCACCATGCCAGACAGCTCTTTATCGATTTCGTACAAGCCGTATTCTGATAACTCAAATAGAATCAAGGTCTTTGGCTTTTGGCGTACAATCTGACGGCAAAGCTCAGAACCGATTGAACCGCCTGCACCAGTGACCATCACCACTTTACCGTGAATATTGGCTTTCATGAGTTCAGGATTCGGCTCGACAGGGTCTCGGCCGAGCAAGTCTTCAATGGCAACATCTTTAAGCTCATCGACCGTGGCGTTGCCATTAACGATGTCTTTAAAGTCTGGAACCGTTAATACTTCTACGGGTAAGTGCAGTAATCCGTCAATAATGGCTTTACGCTCAGAGCGTGTAGCTCTTGGCATGGCCAGCAAGATTTTTTCAATTTCTTGCTTTTCAACCAGACGAGAAATTTGCTGGGAAGAGTGTACGGTTAAGCCTTGGATAATGGTGTTTTCAAGAGAAGGATCATTATCAATAAACCCTTTCACTTGGTAGGTTTCCGCATTGCGAAGCGCAATGGCCAACTGGCGCCCTGTACTTCCCGCACCATATATCAGTACACGCTCGCACCCTTTACGGCTAGCCTGCACGATTAATGACCGCACCATCATGCGTGCACCACCGCACAACAGTGCTAAAAACGTCATGTAGATAACAGGCACTGTACGAGGCACTTCTGCATTTAAAAAATACGCAAAAGTTGTGATCGAGAGTGCGGAAATCAACGCACCAAGCACCACCACGGTAAGCGCATGAAAGGTGAGATAACGCAGTACCGCTCGGTACAAGCCTAGCCTTGTAAAGGTGATTAGGGTAACAACAACCGTGCCCGCGAGTGTTAGCCATGTTTCCGCAGAAACGGAAACAGCCACTTCACCATGACGCACCCAGATTGCCATGAAAAAAGAAAAGGTAATCAATAAGGTATCTATGGCCAAACTGATCAAGCGCTTATGCACTCGAGGTAAAGACCATATGTAAGCCAACTTATCCATAAATCGTATTCACTTTTAGTATCGTTATGATTTTTTTACTGCATCGCCCGAGCCGCTACCCGTGACTGTCATAATTATATACTTAAAGTAGTTTTTTATCGTTAGAGTATCGATCATTTCTCGGTCGGTCTTAGCGAGTAGCTGAGGAGTAGACATATCGATGTTTTGCACCTGTGCCAAGCCTGTGATGCCTGGTAGGACATTGTATACGCCTAAAGCATCACGCTCTTTAATCAACTCTTCTTGATTGAACAGATTCGGGCGAGGACCGACTAAACTCATTTCACCTTTCAGTACATTGATTAACTGTGGCAGTTCATCAATCTTAGTTTTACGCAAAAAAGCGCCTAACTTAGTGATTGAGCTAGTACTCGCTAAGTGAGAAGCGACTGATTGGGTATCCACCGACATTGTTCGAAACTTAACTAGTTTAAAAGGCTTTCTGCTGCGACCTACTCGCTCCTGAACAAAGATAGGCGAGCCAGTATCAAACAAACCGATAACGGTAACGACAACCAATATTGGCCATAAAAACAGCAAACCAAAGAATGCTGCGAGAAAATCTATTAGACGAATCATTTGTTACTTATCCGTATGTTTTAATAAAGCCATCGATTGTTCCATCGCAAATGGAGGAGTCCAACCCAAGACTTCTTTGATATTGCAAGAGTCAACTTCTAAGTTGCCATAGAGTTGCTCAATCATAGCAGATTTACCAGTCAGCTTCCCTGCAAAGCCCATTAAGCCCACAGGAACTGGTAATTGGAACACCTTCTTACCTAACCCTTTAGCAATAGCATTCGTAAATTCCTTAATCGAAACCGTTTCACCATCACTCGCTAAAAAGGTATGTCCTGCTGCATTTGGATGAGTAGCACAAGTAACCAAAAGATCTGCGAGGTTTTGCACTGAAATGAAATCACGTCGATTAGTCGCTAAGCCAAACGGTAAGACTGGTAGTCTTTTAATCAACTTAGTTAACATTCCAAAGTTACCTGGTGCATCTGGACCATAAACCAAAGTTGGACGCACGATAACAACCTCAAGACCAGTTTCCTTCGCAATTTTTTTTAGACCAATTTCAGCATCGTATTTAGATTGGGCATAATCGTTGTGAGGAGAAGGTTCAGAATCTAAAGCAAATGGTTCTGCCTGAGTAGACGTCCCATTGACGCCAATAGAACTCACAAACACAAAGCGACGAACGCCAGCTTCAGCCGCTTTAGTCGCCAGTCTTAATGTGCCAGCAACATTCACTCTGTTGTAATCTTTTGATGAAAAAGAGTGAGAATGAGCAAGTCCTGCAAGATGGATGATTGTGTTTACATTATCAAATGCTCCATCCCAGACAGTTTTCCCATCTATAGAATCAACAAGATAACCATCTGAAAACGTAACCTCATCAGTTGCCCTAAAGACAGCTTTCAAGTCCCCTCGACCCAATGCAAACAGGGTACTCCCCACAAAACCACTCGCCCCTGTAACCAAAATCATTTTAATCCGATCTCACAAACAAATTTTTTTACTGCGCTTTCCCGAATAAAATTTTTATGAATTAAATTTCTATTCAAGTTTGCGTCAATTGTTGACTGACCATTGAAAATCTTGCTAATTGCTAGGTCAAACATTTCCTGGTTTTTAGGTTCTATAAATTCAATTCCTGAAAAATCACTAAAAAAAGATTCCAGTTTTATGTCTCCACCATAAATCACTCGCTTACCAGATGCCAAGTATTCATAAAGCTTAGATGGAATAGCAGTTTGAAACTCCTCTGTAAGTTGCGCAAACAAAACATCAGTTTGCTCATAGAGCCCTAATACTTGCTCCCAAGAAAGTCGACCAGTAAGTACTATATTCTTTAGGTTCCTCTCTAAAACCAAGCTCCTGATTCGTTCAAGATCATTTCCTCCACCCACTATATTAAACTTGAAGTTAGGATGAGATTCAGCGAGTTCTACCATAAAGCTCAAATCTTGAGCCAATCCAACATTACCTATGTACGATATTACTAGATCTTCAGTAGAATCTTTTTCTTGGATAAGCACCATTTTCTCAAACTGTTCAATAGATATACCATTTGATATCAACTTGGTCTTTTCTTCAAATCCAATACTTTTTAGATGAGAAAGTTCAAATTTATTGGAAACAGTTATATAGTCTGCAAATCGGGATAAATACCAAAACAGAAACCTATAAAATCTTTTAAAAAAATAATGAGTGATATTATTATCTTTAAGATATTCCCAAGTAAGATCTCTTACATCCAGGATCTTAATGTTACATTTAATAAATGGCAATAGTAAAAGTAAAAACATAGATGGCATTGTAATAAAAGCAATATCAGAACTACAACTTACTTTCTTATATTTCACTAGGAGTTGAAAGGTTAGCTTCAACTCTAAAAATGCTCTTTTAATAAAAGACCCGCTAACTATCTTAGGTTCATCCAGCATAATCTGCTTAGCATCAATACTTTCAAAATTATAAAGTGCACCTTTGGGTTGAAAAATGTTTATACTATAACCTAATTTACCAAACTCAAAAATAAATGGAAGTAATCTATTCTTTATAACCGGCTCATCACACAAAGGATAGCTAGTAATTATACTAATTGCTTTCATTTACAACCTCAATTTTTGAAGTCAAACATTTAACAAAACTAACACATATCGTCTTGTTATTATCAGACAGCCCAAAACCTGGATAATATTTTGAATCAACTAGAGTAATAGAGTAAGAACCAAAAAAACTAAATTTAACAACGACATTGGAAATGTTCAACATGGCAGAATCGTTTGCAATATCTAACACTATAACATCTGGATGAAAATGGAAGAAGGCAACACTTTCAAATCTATCCGTATTAATTAAGTCATGTATTTTAATCAACTTCTCTGATATTTCAAATTTCCTGGTATGTATCACTTTAGGTTTAAGTCTTTGATATCCATCGTGGTACCCTTCAATTATAATGTTATCTAAATCATCTGACCTGACATTTATAATTTCCGTCTTAGCTCTTCGTGCAACTCTAAATCCGGCCCACATTTCAGAAGAGTTTTGATTATCAACAACTACAGTATTATGGCATGATGTACTGCGCTGCAATTCACGCTCTTGATCATTACCATATTTAGACACACCTGAATTTACAAGGAAACGAGCATCGCCAATATCTAGCTCAAAACTTAAATTGTCAGCATGAGCATGCCCTGGTAAATATGACGGTCCTATCTGAGCAAAATCGGCAATCAGCTTAAAGTTGTCATTCTTAACCACAAAATAACCAGATCCAGACAAGTGCTTAAAATAACATTTTGGCAGAGGCTTCGGCAAATCTAAATTTAGCATGCTTGCATATGAAAAAATATCGTCTAGATTTGGGGAAATACCTAACGTCGAGTCATTAAAAAACGCCACATCCCCATCAGAATGAGACATATATATAGACCATTCAAAACACTTATAAACCAATTTTCCAATATCTTCAATTAAAATGTTATCAAAGCCAAAGCGAGCTTTTAAAACATTATATATATCCAGCAAGTCGAACAACATGATATTATTATACATCGGTGATAATTCAAAGTGAGCACCATCACTTAGAAATTGCTCTTTCAATTCATCACTTAAAATACTTAGCCCTAGTTTTAACGCTTTAGCACCTACTTCCCCATACAAGTATGAGCCCACTATAGTTAGAGCCTTTGCATTAGCAAATAAATGATTGCCTAAAAGGTGGAACTCCACATTTGCAATTAGCGACTGAGTTTGTTCAACTATAGATTTTTCAATCTTATCGTTATAAATATTTCTTGTCTGTAAGAATTTAATCCAATTAACAAGTCTTAAAGAGATAACATAAGGCTCATAAGAAACATGCTTATGATATTCAACAGCATCCAACCAACTGGAGATGTAACTCAGCGCTATTTCATCATCTAAGTCGTGTATATAATCGAAATAGTGAAGATTGAATAACCACAAATGAGATGCAGGAGCACTCCATGTTGACATATCTACTATTCTTTCTTCATTTAGAAGATTAAATTTATCACTATATACTTTTTGATTTATAGACACCATGTAAAAGTTCAAATCATGATGTTTAAATAAATAAGAAGAATCACCTATCGAAAAATTCTCAATCGGTAATTTTCTCTTAAGTCTATAGAATACCTGCTTGAATTTAAGAAACTTTAAAGTATACAAGTACAAAAAAAATTTATTTAACATCACTACCCAAGTGTTTTTTAATTTCAATGAGATACTGTTCGCAACGACTAATCCAAGTGTGCTCATTAGAAAAAAAAGTAACTATCTCATTTTTGTCTAACTCAGTATTATTAGAATAAATCATTGGAAGAACTTCATCTATAGAGTTTTTGTAAAAATAAACCGACTCTGGAGAGATATTTTTCCTTTTAGCCAAAATATCATATGGCTGACCGAAGGATGTTGATATTATAGGTAAACCCAGCGCTAAATATTCAAATAGCTTCGTCGGAGAACCATAGTCAGCGATAGTACCTTCTTTATAAGGAAGCAACAAATAACAATCTCCATCCAAGCCCCCATTTTCTATCAATTGATTTAAATTGTACCGTCCATAAACGAAAACATTATCACAACTTTTTGATATTTTTTTAAGCTCTTCTTCTTGCTCACCAGCACCATGTAAGTGAAGCTCAAAACTAGAGTTATTCGAAATAGTTTTGGCAGCTTCGACTAGTGAATAATAATGATGGTACATACCAAAATATATCAACTTCTTTTTAGTACTTTTCTTTGTTTTAATCTTCTCATACGGTAATAACTCGCCAGCGTTTGGCAATTCGACAACATTGCGGTTAAACTGACTTAATTCATTTTTAAGCTTGCCAGAGACACAATTTAAGAATGGAGCTCTAGAAATCAAGAACTGTTCTATAGGCTTAATAATTTTAGAAATTAATCTCTTTTTGTAAGAATCACCAGAAGACCATTGATGATAACCAAGACCATTGACCTCAAAACCCCACCTGTTACCAAACATCATAGTAAACAAAAACAAATTTAACCAACCTAGCGAAGTTGAGTATCTAACTATAACAAAGTCATAATCATTCTTACGTTTTAACAATTCAAAAACACAATGTAGATACCAAAAAAAACAATTACACAATGGAATAACAAGCAAATTACCCGTGGTGCTATGTATGTGTTTACTAGTTGACTTAGATGAAAAAACATCTACAGACACTTCGTTACCCAACAACCCAGAAACAATACCCTTCGCGTGAGTTACTCGACCATTACAACCTAGTTCAAAAAAGTCTTTTCTCGCTAAAACATATGCCAACTTCATATTAAACTCATATAATAATCAGGGTAGTAATTTTTATTTTCAACAACCAAATCTCGAGCGCAATATAAACTCACTCCAGAATTGTTTTTAATTAGCGTAAAGAATAGTTTTTTTTCACTCCTTACATTCAAAGTTCCAAAAACATCATCAAAAAATACGAAATCAGGTTTATCTACATAACTAACATTATGATTGGTATTTCTCTTATTCTCTAAATAACATTTCCTATTCTGATTGTAGCTATATGTACCATTATCTTGATATAACCATTCTCCATTCAAGTTGAGCGTTATAGATAAAATATCATCATGATGATGGCCTGGTATAATCCTCCCTTGACAAGATGTTTTAATCGTCATAAACAAGCCATCTCCCTTAACAACCAACAAACCAAACGATGGAAAGTACCTATAGGAAACATCCTTAGCAACGTGATTAAATAATAATGACATTGATTGCAACTCAACGTTAACAACTTCATTATCTAAAGTAGATAGCGTTATAAAATCAGCCGATTCATCAACTTTAAGTATATTATCAAAACCTAGCAAATGATTAAAATTCGACCAGGACATTTTATTTTCACTTACCAACGGGTACAACTTAATTATCCTCCCACTGTCGTTATCTCCAATCAAAGGAAACTCTCCATCAGATGTGGCAATTGACTTAAAAAACTTAATCGCTTTATTAATACGTATAAAGTAATCAACTTTTGAATCATCTGACCTAAGTTTCAACTCAATTGGGCACATGGGGTATTTGAACAACAACTTCAACACTTTAATAAAATCAATACATTTTAATATTTCTTTATGTTCCTCTCTCACTCTTAAAAAATATAACAGTGATTCTATATTTAGCTTATGATACCCAGTGGACAATTCGGCCCCACCACCATCATCCAATATATGCACGTTCAATTCACAATTTATTTCTTTATTTGCAAAACTAGCCAATAAAGAATAATCATCATCTTTAGAGTATCTGAGTGAGGCATATAACAAACCGAACAAACCGACAAAATAATGATTATTTCTAATACCTCCTCGCCACTCAACATTAGACATCATGTGACTAATAGAATAGCGGATATAACTTTCAATCTCGATCAGTTCAATCTGTTCATTATCTCTAGCACTACAAATATCCAATGCTAGTATCATATTTGTTAACCTAATTGATACCTCCATAGAATAGTACCAGTTAATTCCTTTCATTGGTGGATTACTATTAATAAATATCTTCAAGTGCCTAACCATTGCCTCTTTATATTTAACTTCCCCTGTTAAATAATATGCAATGGAAAAAACAACCAATTGATGCAAGCGAGAAAACTCCCAAGGAACTTTTATATCAGCACTTTCAGTTGGGCGAAGAACAGTATCCCTATAATAGATATCCGAAGCCCATAGATATTTATTAATATAATCAAATGAAAAATATTTCGATACTTCCTCTCCAATATCCACAATCTCATATCTATATATGTAATATTTACCTTCCAATTGATAATCAGCAGTACGTATTATTTGATTTTTATCATGAGAGTCAATTATCTGGAGGATCAAGCCTTCATCAAAAACGACTTTAGGAGGAATAACATTTGAAACGTCGAGCTCGAATTTATACAGTTTCCTCCTCATAATCTGGTCAAAAAAACGCCTTTTAAACTCTTTGTTTACTCTAAGGATTTTTTTTGCTATTGAATATATCATTCAGTTTTTCTTCTTGTGATTTCCACTTTGTGGCTATTATACTAGATTTAGAAGGTCTAATTTTTTTAAAGTCATTAATTGATTTTGCAATTTTTTCCGAACAACTACCATCAGTATCAGATATATAAACCCCCACTTCTCGATACTCTTGGAATATTGGATTATTGCCCGATATTACTGGTATATTTCTACTTAACGATTGGTATAGTCGATTTGGAGCACATAGCCAATTGTTCATATTGCCTTTTTTGTAGAAAACAAGTGAAGCAACTGAGCGATCAATGTAGTTTACTAATTCAAGTTGAGGAACTGAAGGTTTAATGAAAATATAGTCACTATGGCCATCAAATTTCTTTAATTTTATATTCAGTGATTCTTGAATAGGCCCTACAAATATAACTTTAACTTTCTCTTTGATCGCTGCCTGAACGATCTCAAAAAATGCACGATCCTCCCTCATACCACCTTGACAAAGAAAGTACTCATCACCGTTTAACCAAGTAACTATTGATGGATCAATTTCACCAGCCTTTCTTTCGTAAAACACTTCATCTGGATAATTATTAATAATTGTAAATTGCACGTTATCATTCAAACAGTTATTAATATATTTAGCCCTTTCATCACAAGCAACTATATTCATATCTGATAATGACAGTGCCTTACGATAAAATATTTTCTTCCATTTACTCTTTAGAAATGAACTTGGTGGCAACTCATGTTGATCCCAAACAACTTTAAAGTCAGCTCTAGTTAAGTGCTTTATAATCCTCAATATATAAACCATTCCTATCGATTCAAAATTATGAATCCAACAAACGTCTGGCTTTTCATCGAGAAATTTCGAAACATACCTCATATACATTTCAATAATTTTAAAAGCAACTAGATTACCCTTAGGAAAGATCATTCTTGTTTTTAAATTATGCCTAATGACTTGAACACTCTCGTATTCGCTATCGATGTCATCGTGCCTATTTTCAAAGCTTGATATTACAACTCTACTAAATTTACTAAGTGTTCTTGCTTCCTTCCTAACTCTATCATCAAATGCTAGAGAAGGAGTCCTTATTAACATTAGTATTTTTTCCACGAATCACCACATTTAAAAAAATAAAAACAAAGATAAATAATAAAATATTTTTCGGATTTAGATAGCTATTAAACTGTGAGGCCTGAGAAAGTTGGAGTGATAAAATAGAGCTATATACTAAAAATATCAAACTTAAATCTCTATTTTTTATAGAAAACAAAAAACGCTCAAAGAAAAATATTAACAATGGCAAAGTTACTATATATAAAATTGTAGCAAACGTACCAAAATTGGCATATATTTCACCAACAGCAGGTACTGACATAGAACCATCATAACCAATATATTCATAATGAATTATTTTCGGTAAATATATTGGTTCAAAAGGAAACAGCCCCATTGGGTTAATAAAAGTCGTACCGTAATAATAGCCAACATTTTCTACATGCTTAATTGTCAAAGCCACTGATTCAGAATAAACACCAATAATTCTATGAATAATTGATAATGGCATATCAAACAGGTAGTAACTTAACTCCCTCCCAGGAAAGTATATCACATAGAATACAAAGACAAGAATTATAGATATTATCGTAAGATAAATAATTTTTTTAACATTAACCTTTCCATTAGATAGAATTCTGGTCATAAAGACAGCGAATAAAAGAATTATTATCGGCATCTTATGCAGGAATATAGAAACAGTAAAAAATAGATATATCAGTGTTAAAAATTTTTTAGTTCGACTTTTACTTGCCAAGATCGTCATAGATGCAAGTAAATACGACAAGTTGTAGAAAATGAATGTAATCCCTGCATTTTCTCCTGTAGCTAACTCAGAGCGCAAGCCAATAATCTCTTTAGCATTAGCTCCCTGTACTAACAGACTTACTATTTGGTAAGGTCCTTTTGATAAAATATAGTTCAAGAAAAACATCAAGTGCACTAATAACAAAATATTAAGTAGCAACTTGAACTTACCAAGAAATTTCAACTCAGCTTTATAAGCTCCTCCAGCCAAACCATAACACAAGTTAATCATATATATTGGTAGAATAGATACTGATAAAAAGCAAAGAATTATCATATACTCCACTGATTCCAAGTTTCCTCGATAATAAAAATTATCTCCATCTAATGAGTAACCAGAACCAAGCAGTATAAAAAGAAAAACACCAAGGAAGTATGAGTATACCACTGGATTATTTTTCATATTCCCTATCCTAAATAAGTAACATAGAACAGGGAATGACAAGACCATGACTAACAAATAATTCATTAAATACTTCTTATATACAACCTAAAAATATAGGCGTTTTGTGAAAAATACCCAACTATAAATGATATAGCCATTCCAACTACTCCAATCTTAGGTATAAGAATAAAAGATAATGAAATTAAAACAAATAATAATAAAAACACTGAAATAACTAAGTTTCCGTACATCCCCTTAACCTGGATCATTTCTGAGCATGGGCTTAAAAATGTTGATATAAAAGATGATAGCAACATCAATACAAGGGCAACATCTAGTCCGTCACTAGAACCCAAATCAACATACTTAACTAGATATCTAGTTGATACGAAATAGGTTACTGCAATAACGGGAATCATAAAAATAGCAACACGAAACGAGTAATAAAATATATTCCTCTCTGTGTTACCTTGCGCAAAATATGGTAAAAGGAACTTTTTTAGCGCTGTATTTATTACATTGATAGCCGTATATATTGAAAAAACAAACATCCATATTTTTATTTCACCTCCATCTATTGATAGATTACCAACTAAGCTAACTGGTATACTTGCCAGTGCGGGAAGAATTGAGAAATAAACCAATAAATATTTTTTGTTTTTTAAGAATGCTCGTTTGTTCTCTACACAACTTTCTAGAACTTTATTTCCAGAACAAGAAAACAAATTTACCAATGCATAAGAAGCAAAAAATGAAGTCAACCATAGAATATGACTATCTTTACCTTCATATAAATATAGAACTGCATTTACGAGAACAATGTAAATTCCAGTTCTCGCTAAACTAAAGCGTAAGAATTTTTTCGTATCTAATTCTTTTTGATAAAAGGTGCGCTCTAACTCATATTTAACTATTATGTACGAACATGTATAAACAAATATTAATTGTTCCAGGTTCAAAGAAAAAACAAAACATGCCAAAGTCACTGTAAGGCATAAAAGATATTTTTGACTCTTAATTGCGCTTAAAATATCATTTTCACTTTTAGAAAGAATAATAATTCTATTAGTAAGTCCAGATACTATACTTGCAGAAAACAAGCAAGACGTAGTTAAGATTGTAAATGTTAAATACTGTTGATTACTAAGATGCTTTATCGCTAGTAAACCAACAAACATCGTTATGGCTTGTGGCACTCCTAGCGAAATTACAAACAAAATGATCTTTTTCATTTAAATTTCACTCCCCTAAAAAGAGGAGTGCCTATTATCTCAACCCCATACACCCTTTGTATCGACTACGATTCCATTGCTAGGTATATCTGATACTTTAAAGTTAGTATGATCAACCAGCATCACATGGATGCTAGCTTCAAGTTTTGCAAAATCTAAACTAGTTAATTCTACATTTTCTAATTTTTTAGGTACTACATCTATATTTGGCTCGATTGCTATAACTCTTCCATTATGCATTTCAGCAATTTTTTGTGTTATTGCCATTGCTGGACTTTCACGTAAGTCATCAATATCTGGTTTAAATGCTAAACCATAGCATGCAATAGTCACATCTTTAGCGGTTTTGTCTGGGTTGGCTTGTAAAAAGTCTGCAATTGCTAATTTTACTTTGTTAATCACCCACTGCGGTTTGCTATCATTGACTTTGCGTGCCGTATGAATAATTTGTGCTTCTTCTGGTGTTTTTGACACAATAAACCAAGGGTCAACAGCAATACAGTGACCGCCTACACCTGGGCCAGGCTGGAGAATGTTGACACGAGGATGGCGGTTTGCCAGAGCGATTAGCTCCCATACGTTGATGTCTAGCTTGTCACAAATAATAGATAGTTCATTGGCAAAGGCAATTTGTACATCGCGAGAGCTATTTTCGGTAAGTTTCGCCATTTCCGCGGTACGCGCGTTGGTTACTACGCATTCACCTTGAACAAAAGTTTTATAGAGTTCAACCGCACGCGCCGAACACTTAGCTGTTAAACCACCAATTACTCGGTCGTTTTCAACTAGCTCACGAACTACATGGCCAGGCAAAACGCGCTCGGGGCAATGGGCAATGTTCACATCCGCGTCTTCACCGTGGGCTTGCGGGAAGGTAAGATCTGAACGAGCTTCAGCGAGCCAAGCTGCCATTTGCTCGGTTGCACCAACGGGTGAGGTCGATTCTAGAATCACCAAGTCACCTTTTTTCAGTACAGGGGCAATCGCTTTACTAGCTGCTTCAATGTAAGAAAGATCAGGTGCTGGGATTTCGCCCTCTGCACAAGGTAAAAATGGTGTTGGCACGGCAATCAAAAAGGCATCGGCCGCTTCTGGTGTAGTGGTTGCTTTTAAGTAGCCGCCGCTGACTGCAGCATGCACCATCATATCGAGATCTGGCTCTACAATATGAATCTTACCTTGATTAATGGTATCAACAGCGTGTTGGTTAACATCCACACCAATCACTTTCTTTTTACGCGATGCAAACATCGCCGCTGTAGGTAAACCAATGTAGCCTAAGCCGATTACTGAAATGGTTTCAAAAGACATTTTTGTGAGTCCTAATGTTATTTTATAAATTTAGTTCTAGGTTCTAGGTTCTAGGTTCTAGGTTCTAGGTTCTAGGTTCTAGGTTCTAGGTTCTAGGTTCTAGGTTCTAGGTTCTAGGTTCTAGGTTCTAGGTTCTAGGTTCTAGGTTCTAGGTTCTAGGTTCTAGGTTCTAGGAGATAGTTTAATAGTTACTTGCACAGAGAATCGAGAATTCTTTGGCACGCTTTACCATCACCGTATGGGTTATGGGCAAAGCTCATTGCTTGATAGGCTTCGCTATCGCTAAGCAAGGTGTTTAGGTTGGAGACGATTTTTTCCACATCTGTTCCCACCAGTTTAACTGTCCCTGCAGCAACCGCTTCGGGGCGTTCGGTTGTGTCGCGCATCACTAACACGGGCTTGCCAAGGGATGGCGCTTCTTCTTGAATACCACCGGAATCGGTGAGAATAATGTTCGCTCGGTCCATTAAGTAGATAAAGGGCAAGTATTGTTGCGGCTCAATCAGCAGCACATTTTCCACGCTACCTAGAATACGATTAACCGGTTCACGCACGTTAGGGTTTAAATGCATAGGGTAGAGAATTTGCACCTCAGG
The DNA here is from genome assembly GCF_000039765.1 of Vibrio vulnificus CMCP6. Classification (NCBI taxonomy): domain Bacteria; kingdom Pseudomonadati; phylum Pseudomonadota; class Gammaproteobacteria; order Vibrionales; family Vibrionaceae; genus Vibrio; species Vibrio vulnificus. The sequence goes on from NC_004459.3 coordinate 791,318, forward strand.
GTGCTGTTTTGCGGTTTGGGCTAGTGCTTCACAAATACGCTCAAAACCACCGCCAAAGCTTTCTCGTCGATGGCCAGTCACCAAGATGAGCTTTTTGTTTTCATCTAAGTAAGGGAACTGTGCGGCTAAGGTTGCTTTTAGATCAGCATCTTGCTCAATTTTCTCTTTCACCATTAGCAGCGCATCAATTACCGTATTGCCAGTGACGAAAATATTCTCTTCTGAGTAATTCTCTTGCAGCAAATTTTGCTGCGAGGTTTCTGTTGGAGCAAAATGGTATTTGGTTAACGCACCGGTGAGCTTGCGGTTAGCTTCCTCTGGCCAGGGTGAATAGATGTTGCCTGTGCGCAGGCCTGCTTCAACATGCCCAACAGCAATTTGCTCATAATAGGCTGCTAAGCTGGCGGCAAACGTTGTAGCAGTGTCGCCGTGAACGAGTACGACATCGGGTTTAAATTCCTGCAAAACAGGTTTTAACTCTAACAAAATTCGCGCCGTCACTTCATTGAGCGTTTGACCTGCTTTCATCAGGTTTAGATCATAGTCCGGAGTAATTTCAAACAACTCTAAAACTTGATCGAGCATTTCACGGTGTTGAGCCGTTACACAACATTTTGCTTCGAAACGTTCATCCGCCGCTAAAGCATGCACTAATGGCGCCATTTTTATTGCTTCTGGACGTGTTCCAAAAACCGTGAGAACTTTCTTCTTTGACATATAACTAACCAACAATAATTTAGATACAAAATTCTGGAGATACTGAGGAGATAACAGCCGAATAGCAGTTCTCCCCGGTTAATTTAAGCTTTATTACTCTCACCATAGCTATAGTTGTAGTAACCGTAGCCATAAGATGAAGAAGCTTTTTTCTCTATCGCGTTTAGAATCACGCCTTTTACTTCGATGCCCGCTTGCTCAAAGCGGCTACGTGCCACATCGATCTCTTTCACCGTGTTTTGACCAAAACGAGCGACCATTAATGTGGTGCCCGCAATTGCACCCACTATGCTTGGATCAGTTACTGCGAGTACTGGTGGTGTATCAATGATAACTAAGTCGTAGTGTTCACTTGCCCAATCGACGAGTTCTTTAAAACGAGGGTGCATTAGCAGCTCTGAAGGGTTTGGTGGCACTTGGCCGCGGGTAATGATGTCCAAGTTCTCGACTTTGGCAGATTGCACTGCGACGTCTCTTGTTACTTTCCCGCTGAGCAGATCCGATAGGCCATTTTCCCAATTCAAACCAAAGCACTGCTGCAAGTAGCCTTTGCGCATATCTGCATCAATCAGCAATACTTTTTGCCCTGTTTTTGCTGCTACCGCAGCAAAGTTGGTGGAGACAAACGACTTACCAATGCCAGGCGCTGGGCCTGAGATCATCAATACGTTGTTTTTTGCTTCCATCATCGCAAAGTGTAAGCTGGTGCGAAGGCCACGCAACGCCTCAATGGAAAGATCGGCTGGGTTACTTTCCGCCAGTAGCGTCAAATCTGTATTGCGCTTCTTGCGAGCAAGCTTATTGGCAAGCTCTAGCTGTAGGTTCGATTTAGGAACACTTGCATACACAGAAAGGCCAATCTGTTCAATTTCATCTGGGGTTTCTACACCGCGATGAAGTGCGGCTTTAACCAGAACCAAAGCCACACTGAGCATGCCACCTAACAGAGTCGCAAGCACTACGATCAGAGGTTTCTTCGGTTTGACCGGTTTTGCGTAACTTTGCGCTTCATCGAGAATACGCACGTTACCTACGGTACCTGCTTTGATGATGCTGAGTTCTTGGACTTTGTTCAGTAACTGAATGTAGATCTGTTGGTTAACTTCTACATCACGCGTCATGCGCAGCACTTCACGCTGTGTTTTAGGCAGTTTTTGCACCTGCTGGTTTAAGCGCTCGCGCTCTTTAAGTAGCGTTTCTCGCTTATCGAGTAGAGAACGGTATGCAGGATGGTCTTTGGTAAAACGTTGGCTGATTTCACTTTCTTTGAAGGTCAGCTCGTTTAGCTGTGCTTCCAGTTTAACCATCACATCCAGAGTCGATTTGGCTTCTAAGCCTAAGTCGATCGACTCATTGTCTTGACGGAATCGATTCAGTGTATCTTCTGCCGTTGTAAGGCTGTTTTTGATGTCTGGTAAATGGCCTTTTAAGAAAGTTAAGCTTTTTTCCGCTTCCGCCGAATTTCGCTCAACGTTTTGTAAGAAGTAGGTTTGGCTAATATGGTTGAGAATTTCACTGATTTGCTTACGGTTTTCACCTTCAAAACTCAGCATTAAAATGCCCGTTTGCTTACCACGCTCACTGATCGCTAAGTTCTTTTTCAGCCACTCAATCGCCTCTAGGCGGCTCTGTTGCGATAGAGAAAACTCTTGCTCATTGTGGGAACGTAATTCCGTAACAAACAGCTCGTAACCGTCATTTTTTGCTAGCTCTCCCGCAACACCTTGCAGCACCACTTGCTCATCACCACGTACTAATTGATACGTTTTCTTCTCTGAATCCAGCACCACTAAGGTATGCTTCATCTCTTGCGCGTATTCTGGCACTGCATAACGGCTGATTTCGATTTGGTTTACCTTTCCAGCGATGCGAGCCAACCCCTTACCAATGACAGGCAAGTATTTTGACTCTGCTACTGTGGTCAAATTGAACTTATCTACCGTGTCACCCAAAATCATTCGCGATTTGATGATTTCGATTTCCGTTGTAGCAGAAGATTCTTGTGAGAATAACTCCCCCATATCTCCACCAACTAAAGAGCCTATCCCACCTTTGCTTTTTTCTTCGATTTGCAATAAAGCATCCGCTTTATAGATAGGTGTTGAAAGTAGCGCAACCGCGACTCCACCAACCGCAAATAAGAAGGTTGTTACTAGGATGATCCATTTTGCATCCAAAAGAATGCCAAGCAGCTTGCCTAAATCGATTTCGTCAGACGAGTTATCAACGGAAGATCGGTTTTGTGGTGTTGTCATTGTCTCGTTCATTTCCGGGTTGGTGGATTTATGATTTGTTTGTTGGAAAAACGGTCCTGTGGTCCTGTGGTCCTGTGGTCCTGTGGTCCTGTGGTCCTGTGGTCCTGTGGTCCTGTGGTCCTGTGGTCCTGTGGTCCTGTGGTCCTGTGGTCCTGTGGTCCTGTGGTCAAGGCTAAAAGCATTGCAAAGGAATACAAGCGTCTAGGTCAGTTTTTCCTTTTATTACAATTTCTTTGCCCAGGCTTGTGCGGCTTCGTCAATCAACTGATAAGCGTGCACGAAGGCTTCTTTGCTTTGACGGTACGGATCGGGGATATCTTTTTGCCCGATCCATTGGCCGAATAGCATAGTTTTTCCGCGAGCTTCTGGGGCGATTTGTGTTAATGCTTCCATATGGCCTTTTTCCATGACTAGGATCAGATCATATTGGCTACACAGCGCAGAGGTAAGTTGCTGTGATTGATGGTTTTCTACATCAACACCATTCTCTTTTGCCACTTCTATCGCCATTGCATCGGCTGGCTTACCAATTAAACGGCTTTTCTCTGCTGCAATACCGGCAGAAGCAACGGTTTTATTCGGAAGTAGTTTTTGTAGCACACGCTCACCAGTTGGAGAGCGGCAAATGTTACCGACACAAACGACTAAGATTTTGTTAAACATGAGTAATGCCTATTGAATTATTGGTCCTGTGGTCCTGTGGTCCTGTGGTCCTGTGGTCCTGTGGTCCTGTGGTCCTGTGGTCCTGTGGTCCTGTGGTCCTGTGGTCCTGTGGTCCTGTGGTCCTGTGGTCCTGTGGTCCTGTGGTCCTGTGGTCCTGTGGTCCTGTGGTCCTGTGGTCCTGTGGTCCTGTGGTCCTGTGGTCCTGTGGTCCTGTGGTCCTGTGGTCCTGTGGTCCTGTAAAACAGGAGAGCAACAGCCACACCAATTATGTCAAGTGTTATCGTACCGTGCCTTTGCGAATTTTGATCAACTTCGCCAGCATGACAGAAATATGTTTAGCTTCTTGAACGAATACCATTCCCTGCTCTTTGCTGAGGTAACCCAGCTCTATCGCGATGTAGAGTTGAGTAATCATTTCTCCACAAGAGCCCTTAGCAATATATAAGAATCGCGCTGATTCTTTGGCCGTTTCCCTTTCCTCACCTTCTGAAATATTGGAAGGGATGGAAAGGGAACTTCGCGTTATCTGATCAACCAATGCATAGTTTTTACAGCGATGAAGGGCTTTGACGATATCAACAGAAAGTCTTGAACTCTTTTTCCATACTTCAAGCCTCTCAAATCCCAAAACCCTCATCAACCATCCTTGCTTACACGAGACTTATCCAATCCATTAGCCCCTAGGACCCAAGGGCCATAGGACCGCTTTTAAATTATCTTACGGCCACGTTTTAACGCGTAGAGCACCTTCAGTTAGGTTGTTGAAGCCGTTGATCGTTGGTAATAACTGACCAATTACACGGTTCCAGCGAGAGATCGGTGCGGCGGTCACATAAACGATATCGTATGGTTTTAGATCGAATTCTGTGCCAATCACTAGTGCAGAGGCATCTTTAATATTGAGCTGATAGATGTCCGCCATGCGTTCAGATTTGTTGTCTGACGTACGGATAACGAACACACCAGTTGCATCTGCTGAGAGCTCGTTGATGCCGCCGACACTGCTGAGTGCTTCCGTCAGGCTCATGCCTGAACGATCCATTTTAAGCAGTTTGGGATCTTTCACTTCTCCCATTACAAACACTTTTTGGCTGTCGTTGCGTGGCACGTGGATGATATCGCCCGGCTCTAATAAACGGTTTTGCGTTAAATCACCGCGCTGCATAAGCGCGTAAAGAGAAATAGCTTGCTCTTCACCGTTGCGAGTAAGCGTCACGTTGCGCCAATCGGCATCTTCCGCTAGACCACCAGCACGGTTAACCGCATCAAGAATGGTTAAAGGGATATTGGTGATGGCTTGTTGGCCTGGATTTTCAACTTCACCAGTAATGTAAGCTTTTTTAGAGCGGAACGCGGCAACGTTGACATCGACCTGTGGGCTTTCAATAAATTTCGCAAGACGTTTAGCGATATCGGCGCGGATCTCACGCACGGTTTTATCTGCCACTTCTACAGTGCCAATGTAAGGATAGAAAATGGTGCCATCTGCATGCACCCAGTTACCTGCTTCAGATGCACTACGGTAAGAGCCTGCGGGAATCGTCAGTTCAGGGTGATCCCAAATGGTAACGTTAAGAATGTCGCCAGGGCCCACTTTGTATTCATAGCGTGCGATCTGCACATCAAGTTCTGGGTTTGCGCGAGAAGCAAAATGCTGCGCTTTGGCGTATTCCGTGACCGATTGAGCGTTTAGCGGATACAGATTAACCACCTCAGAAAGGTTACTTTCTTGGCTGCTATCGTTCACTTCAACAAGGTTTTTATTATCGGTGGATAGATGTGAGCCGGGTACAGTACAACCGGCAAGCAAGGCAGGCGCTAGCATCGCTAGCAGAAGTTTTGTTTTTAGTTCCATGTAAGCCAAATCGTCTAAATTAAGAGTGTTTACAGCACTCTTGAATGAGCAAAGGTTCGATTGAACACCATTTCTTTCTAACGCTTTTGAAAGCATAGGTATTCAACATAGTTAAAGGCGTTTTCCTTAACCGCATTTAACTATACTTTATAGCCTAGCTCCCACACTGACTGCGATTTTAAGCAGCTTCGCACAACATTCTACGCTAACTGAACGTAAGAAAATGTAAGAACCCGTTAAAAGTGTGGTTTTCCACCCATATTTGTGGCTTTTTTGACACGCTACCGCCCTTTGGTAAGCACGCAAAACCACATAGCGCTGGGACAATTTGCTGCGCAATAGCTCTAATAATGGCTTGCTGCAACAAAGTACTGACGTTTTATGACACCACTGAGTATTGTGTCATTATTAATATTTTTTATGGGCGGTTATTATCCATATTGTGGCTTAGAGCACAATGATTTTTGCTACGCAAACGGTACTATCAATGAGATAAAAACCATAAATTCACATCGTTGCAGCTACAACTAATTGTTTACATTCCGTCCAAATTCTACCTAAAATAAACACCGGAGCTATTAAAGTTCCGACATCGATGTTTGAAAACGTATATATACAAAGGAATAATCATGAAAAAAATCGCATTAGCAGCGTTGATTGCACTAGGTGTGTCTTCTACTGCATTTGCTGCGGGTGAAGCTGCAACAGCAACTACAGCAACTAGTACAACTGCTTCTACAGGCGCAGCAGCAGGTGCAGGCGCAGGTGCAGCTGGCGCGGGTGCAGCAACAACTGCAGCAGTAGCGGCAGGTGCAGCAGTAGCGGCAACAGCGGTTGTTGTTTCTTCAAACAACACTACTGGTACTACTGGTACTACTGGTACTAACTAAGTTTTAGTGCTTTAGTCTCTAAGCCAACACTTGAAAGAGTGTTGGCTTTTTTGTTTTAGGGAAAGTGAACGTAAGTTGCTGGGATTGTTGTGTTCAACGTTAGTGATGGCGGGTGCTGACGGATGGTTCCCCGCGTCCGCGAGGATGACAAAAATAAGAAAAGAAAAAGCAGTAAGTGCAGCGGCAAAGAACAAAAAACTCAGCACACCGCCGCCGCCCCCCTAGTTGTCATTCCCGCGCATGCGGGGATCCATTCATCCACACGTGCCAGAAGCCGCGTTTAGAAATAACACTCACCGCAGCAGACAATAACTAAAGTTACACCACCAACAACACGGATAATGAAGTGCTAAAACCAAGCCACGGCGCTTGCTACACGATGGGCCCCCGCGTTCGCGAGAATGACAAAAATAAGAAAAGAAAAAGCAGAGCCAAGTTCAGCGGCAAAGAACAAAAAACTCAGCACACCGCCGCCACGCCACCAACCGTCATTCCCGTGCATACGGGGGATCCATTCATCCACACGTGCCAGAAGCCGCGTTTGGAAATGTACTCACCGCAACAGACAACAACGAAAGCGAAACCAACAACAACAATGAAGCGCGAAAAACGTGCCACGGCGCTCGCTATCCGATGGGTCCCCGCGTTCGCGAGGATGACAAAAACAAGAAAAGAAAAAGCAGAGCTAAGTTCAGCGGCAAAGAACAAAAAACTCAGCACACCGCCGCCACGCCACCAACTGTCATTCCCGCGCATGCGGGGATCCATTCATCTGCACGTGCCAGAAGCCGCGTTTGGAAATGCACTTGCCGCAACAGACAACGACGAAAGCGAAACCAGCAGCAACAATAAAGCGCTAAAACCGAGCTACAGCGCTCGCTATACGATAGCTCTCCGCGTTCGCGAGGATGACAAAAACAAGAAAAGAAAAAGCAGAGCTAAGTTCAGCGGCAAAGAATAAAAAACTCAGCACACCACCGCCACGCCCCCAACGGTCATTCCCGCGCATGCGGGGATCCATTCATCCACACGTGCCAGAAGCCGCATTTGGAAATGCACTCACCGCAACAGACAACGACGAAAGCGAAGCCAACAGCAACACAGGCAATGAAGTGCGAAAAACAAGCCACGGTGCTCGCTATACGATGGGTCCCCGCGTTCGCGAGGATGACAGTGTGAGAGAACTGATCCGCACCACCAGCAACACGAACAATAAAGCGCTAAAACCGAGCTACAGCGCTCGCTATACGATAGCTCTCCGCGTTCGCGAGGATGACAAAAACAAGAAAAGAAAAAGCAGAGCTAAGTTCAGCGGCAAAGAACAAAAAACTCAGCACACTGCCGCCACGCCCCCAACTGTCATTCCCGCGTATGCAGGGAGCCATTCATCCACACGTGCCAGAAGCCGCGTTTGGAAATGTACTCACCGCAACAGACAACAACGAAAGCGAAACCAGCAACAACACGGATAATGAAGTGCCAAAAACGAGCCACGGTGCTCGCTATCCGATGGATCCCCGCGTTCGCGAGGATGACAAAAATAAGAAAAGAAAAAGCAGAGCTAAGTTCAGCGGCAAAGAACAAAAAACTCAGCACACCGCCGCCACGCCACCAACTGTCATTCCCGCGCATGCGGGGATCCATTCATCCACACGCGCCAGATGCCGCGTTTGGAAATACACTCACCGCAACAGACAACAACGAAAGCGAAGCCAGCAGCAACACGGATAATGAAGTGCTAAAACCGAGCCACGGTGCTCGCTATACGGTGGGTCCCCGCGTTCGCGAGGATGACGGAGTGAGAGAATTGATCCGCACCACCAGCAACACGAACAATAAAGTGTTAAAACCAAGCCACAGCGCTCGCTATACGATGGGTCCCCGCGTTCGCGAGGATGACGGAGTGAGAGAATTGATCCGCACCACCAGCAACACGAACAATAAAGCGCTAAAACCGAGCTACAGCGCTCGCTATCCGATGGGCCCCCGCGTTCGCGAGGATGACAAAAATAAGAAAAGAAAAAGCAGAGCTAAGTTCAGCAGCAAAGAACAAAAAACTCAGCACACCGCCGCCACGCCCCCAACTGTCATTCCCGCGCATGCGGGGATCCATTCATCCACACGTGCCAGAAGCCGCGTTTGGAAATACACTCACCGCAACAGACAACGACGAAAGCGAAACCAGCAGCAACAATGAAGCGCGAAAAACGAGCCACGGCGCTCGCTATACGATGGGTCCCCGCGTTCGCGAGGATGACGGAAATAAGAAAAGAAAAAGCAGAGCTAAGTTCAGCGGCAAAGAACAAAAGACTCAGCACACCGCCGCCACGCCCTCAACCGTCATTCCCGTGCATACGGGGATAAATTCATCCATACATGCCAGAAGCCGCGTTTGGAAACGCACTCACCGCAACAGACAACGACAAAGCGAAACCAACCACAACACGGATAATGAAGTGCCAAAACCGAGCCACAGTGCTCGCTATACGATGGGTCCCCGCGTTCGCGAGGATGACAAAAATAAGAAAAGAAAAAGCAGAGCTAAGTTCAGCGGCAAAGAACAAAAAAACTCAGCACACCGCCGCCACGCCACCAACTGTCATTCCCGCGCCAATAAGGATGGCAAGACAGAGGCTTCACTTGACGATTGTTTAATCTCTCCTTTTCTCATTACGCCTTCCATAGTACCCTTGAACACTATTTTTTATTGATGGATTCCTACCAACAACAAGGTTGTTAGTCGATGATAAATCTCCCTTTTCAGCAGGCTATTTTGCCTCGTTTTCTTATGCGTAGTGCAGCCGTAGCCAGTTTGATTCTCCTTTCCGGTTGTGTGCAACGTTTCGATGACATGAGCACCACGCTACATGAAGCGTTCTTTGGCGCAGAAGACATTACCCAAACCTCTCAGCAGGTGTTAGCACTTCCCTACGCCAGTACTTATATGCGAATTAATGACGGCCAGCGCATTTTCATGGTGCTCGGCTACGCTGAGAAAAACCCAGACAACAATCAACTACAGCTAAAATGGGTTTCTTCAGACGGCGGGATGATTGTGACGGAAAACGGCCGAGTGGTTAAAACGCTTAATCTTCCTTATGGAAATCTTATACGTAGAGAGGTGGATTTAACGCACTCTCAACAAGCAAAATCTTGGCAAGCCAACCTTCAATGGCAAAGCCAGTATGATTGGAAGACACAAGGCTCCGATAGCAATAAAGGGAAGCATTACGGGTATCTTGGCGATGTGACGCTCACGCAAATGGGGAGTGAAGAGGCTATTTCCGCTATTTGGCAGCAAACGTTAACCATTTGGCAAGAGAACATCTTCTTCCCTCAATTAGATACCACGGTGCAAAACCAATACTGGGTTAATGACAGTGGTCAAGTAATGAAGAGCATTCAATATCTTGGGCCTGAAATGACGCGCATTGAATTCGAGATCTTGAAACCGTTTGCGGAGGCTGCACAATGAAAAATGGCTTTTCCTTTGTCACTCTGTTGAGTGGAATTGTGGCGTCTGCATTGACTCTTTCACCTAGCGCTGTAGCTAGTTCACAAGAGAGCAATATTCAGCAAGCCACTCAAGTGGTATTGCTCAATCACGATTTACAACTCAACTACCCACAACCGGTTCGTCTTGAGCAAGTGCTCTTGGATGCCCAGCAGCAAAATCGCCAACAAAATGGCTCGTCGAATGCACAAGCATTAAGTTTTCATGAAGGCTTCCAGCTGTTTAATCTTAACAAACAAGCCGAGACGGATGCACTGCTACAGCACGTTCGCCAGCAACTTATTGAACTCGCTAAAGATGAAGATTATCGCCAGGCCAGCCAGCTTTTACTAACGCTACTGGAAAAACATCAATACGGTTATCGCGAAAATATTAATTTGGATATTGATGCGGTTCGTTTGAAAGCGGATCTCAACCCTGCCCTACCGGGTCACTATGCCTTGAAACAAGCCTCACGCGAGAACAAGGTGCTTTTATTAGGATTAATTGACCAAAAAACAGTGCCTTTTTCTGCAGATCTCGACGTAGCAGATTACATTGCCACTAGCACATTGAATAACAATGGCAATAAAAGCGAGGCATGGGTGATCGCGCCAAATGGCAACAGTAGCAAAGTGGGTTATAGCTACTGGAATAATCAGCATATGTCCGTGCTACCTGGCTCTACGATTTTCATTGGCTTTAACTCCAGTAATGATGAGCTTCAGGCGCTAGAGAGCGACATCGTCAAACTATTAGGGATGATCAAAGGTTAATTATGACGTACTTAAATTCCTCATCAGAAATCCCAAGCGTTGGCTTTCGCTCTCAAATTTCCGCCGTTTGTCTTGGTGTACTCTCCGCGCTCGCAGGCGTAACTTCTTTGCATTCACAAGCCTCTGAGCTTGAAACCGTGACACTTCGCCCCTCACAAACTGATTTTGGTGGCGTGGGTTTAATGCAAATGCCATCTGGCCGTATGGCAAAAGAAGGTGAATTCAACTTTGGTGTTAACCTCAACGACGATTATCAACATTATTACACCTCGCTGCAGTTGTTCGATTGGTTTGAAACCACCATTCGTTACACGCGTGTGCCGGATATGCTGTTTAACCCGAACCCAGATTACAGCGGCGATAATCTCTATACCGATAAAGGTATTGATTTCAAAATACGCCTTTGGCAAGAGAGCTACTGGTTACCTGAAACCTCAATTGGTATTCGTGATTTTGGCGGGACAGGTTTATTTGATGGCGAGTTTATTGCCGCGACCAAACGGTTTGGCCCTATCGACTTTACCCTAGGTATGGGATGGGGTTATATCGGCCAAAGCGGCAATTTTACCAACCCATTTTGTAAAGCCAGCGACAAGTTTTGTGAAAGGCCGAGTGATTATAAAGGCTCAGGTGGCAGCGTTGATTTTGAGCGCTGGTTTAAAGGCCCTGCTGCCCTCTACGGCGGCATTGAATATCAAACACCGTATCAACCGCTGCGCTTGAAAGTGGAATACGATGCCAACGATTACAGCCAAGATTTCCCTTATGTTCAAGGTGGTAAGCCAATGCCACAACATACCCCTTGGAACTTTGGCGTACTCTATCAACTTGGGGATTGGGGCGATGCTAAGCTAAGTTATCAACGTGGCGATACACTGACGTTTGGTTTTAATCTCTACACCAATTTTGATGATCTCAAAGCCGTTTGGCGAGATGAACCAAAGCAAGCCGTTACGGGAAGACCAAGCGAAGGCAACACCGATTGGCAAGCAGTCGCCCAGCAACTAGACAGCAACGCGGGTTATCAGCAAAGCACCTTGTATGAACAAGGCGATGCTTTGGTGATTGCGGGTGAGCAGGTTAAATACAGTGATATAAAAGAAGCGCAAGATCGCGCCGCCACGATTTTAGCCAATAACGCACCAGACTACATCACTACCTATAAGATTGTTGAAACGCGCAATGGCGTGGACTTAACACAAACCGAGTTTGATGCAGAAGCTTATAAACAAGCGGCGACGTATCAATACCTTGGTGCCAATAGCCGTGAGCTAGGCAGTACCAGCGAGCCCGATTACCGTGAAAACGCAAAACCATTGACGACACATCGCGAGCGCTGGAACGCAGGTATTTCTCCTGTGTTGGCGCAATCATTGGGTGGCCCTGAAGCGTTCTACTTGTTCCACCTTGGTTTTAATACCGAAGCGAACTATTGGCTAACCAACAACATCGAAGCGAGCGGCTCTATCTACGTCAACCTTGCCGATAACTACGACAAGTTCAACTACGTAGAGAAAGATCCTCATATTTCGAACTTCGCCGTGCCGCGCGTGCGAACGATGTTCCGCTCCTACGTGAGCGATAACCCTGTTCGTCTAAACCATATGCAGCTCACTTGGTTTGCTCAACCTACGCAGCAAGTCTATACCCAGATGTACGGCGGTTATTTGGAAACCATGTTTGCTGGTGTGGGTGGTGAAGTGCTTTATCGTCCATTAGGTAAAAACTGGGCGCTGGGCTTGGATGCGAACTTAATCTCACAGCGTGACCCAGATAGCTGGTTTGCTACGTTTGATGAACCGTTTGTTTATTACGATGGCTACGATGCCTCTAACTGCAAACCAAACGATGTTGGCTGCCAAGCTTACGTGCTTGATAAAGGCACAACGGGTCAACTTTCGGCTTACTACATGCCTCAGTGGTCTTTGCTAGAGAACACGTTATTTAAAGTCAGCGCGGGTAAGTTCTTGGGCGGTGACAACGGGGTACGCGTCGATTTCTCCAAACAGTTTAAATCCGGCATGATTGTTGGCGCATTTGCGACCGTGACGGACCTGACGACAGAGGAATATGGCGAAGGCAGTTACAACAAAGGCTTCTATATTTCGATTCCATTTGATGCGATGACGATCAAACCAAGCACGGCGCGTGGTGTTTTTGCTTGGCAACCAATCACGCGAGATGGCGGTCAAACACTGAGCCGCAAGTACGAGCTATTTGAAGTGACCAACGCGAGAAGCCGTTGGTATTAAGAGAGAAGGGTCTAGGGTCTAGGGTCTAGGGTCTAGGGTCTAGGGTCTAGGGTCTAGGGTCTAGGGTCTAGGGTCTAGGGTCTAGGGTCTAGGGTCTAGGGTCTAGGGTCTAGGGTCTAGTTTTCTTATTTCTCCACTCTAGGCAACTGAATTCTCATCTGATTGGGAATTCAGTTGCCTTCATACGAAGAACCCAGGTTAAGACCAAGTTCTAGCACCCTCCTCCTTTTCCTGATAAAATTTTTTGGCATTTTTAACCTTAGGTGGAAGATTTATGATCATCGTAACTGGCGGCGCTGGCATGATTGGCAGCAACATTGTTAAAGCCCTCAACGAGATTGGTATCAATGACATTCTGGTTGTCGACAACCTGAAGAACGGTCGAAAGTTCAAAAACTTGGTTGATCTAGACATTACCGATTACATGGATCGAGATGACTTTCTCACTCAGATCATGGCGGGTGATAACTTTGGCCCAATCGAAGCGGTCTTCCACGAAGGTGCTTGCTCTGCAACAACAGAGTGGGATGGCAAGTACATGATGCTCAACAATTACGAGTATTCAAAAGAGTTACTTCACTACTGCCTAGAGCGTGAAATCCCATTCCTATATGCTTCTTCTGCTGCCACTTACGGTGAGACCACTGTCTTTAAAGAAGAACGCGAATACGAAGGTGCGCTCAACGTTTACGGCTATTCAAAGCAGCAATTCGATAACTACGTTCGCCGCTTATGGCAAGATGCCGAAGAACATGGCGAGACGCTATCGCAAATCACAGGGTTCCGTTACTTCAATGTTTATGGCCCACGTGAGCAGCATAAAGGCAGCATGGCATCGGTTGCTTTCCACCTTAACAACCAAATCCTTGCGGGTGAAAATCCAAAACTGTTCGCAGGTAGCGAGCAGTTCAAACGTGACTTCATCTACGTTGGTGACGTGTGTAAGGTAAACTTGTGGTTTATGCAAAATGGCGTTTCTGGCATCTTCAACTGTGGTACGGGCAACGCTGAGTCTTTTGAAGAAGTGGCAAAAGCTGTGATCAAGCATCATGGTAAAGGGGAGATTGAAACTATTCCATTCCCTGAACATCTAAAAGGCGCCTACCAAGAGTTTACTCAGGCAGATCTCACAAAACTGCGCGCCGCTGGGTGCGATGTTGAGTTTAAGACTGTCGCTGAAGGGGTCGCGGAGTATATGGCGATTGTTAATGGTTAGGTTCTAGGTTCTAGGTTCTAGGTTCTAGGTTCTAGGTTCTAGGTTCTAGGTTCTAGGTTCTAGGTTCTAGGTTCTAGGTTCTAGGTTCTAAAGTGTGTATCTCTGGCGCCTAGGAGTAAAGAGCTAACTCATGAATCTTAGCAGACGCTATGACTAGAATATTGACAAAACATGAAAACTGAACGAAACGACTTCGATCCTAAAGCATATCACCCCACCTTCCAGTGGGGTTTTCTTGCTCCTAAATACTGGGGTACTTGGATTGCTATACTTTTTGCTATTCCAATTACATTTCTACCAGTAAGCATCAAACGACGAATTGCTCGTACGATTGCCAAAGTTCTCATAAAGAAACGTAAAGGTACTATTCACAATGCATGGGTAAACTTGCACCTATGCTTTCCAGAGCGCTCTCACGAGGAACGAGAACAGATTCTGTTTCGCTGTTTAGAGACTGCAGGCATTTATTTGCTGACCTTCGCGTCCTTAACAACTCGCAGCAAGAAGTGGCTCACACGAAATACCAACATTAAAGGAATGGAACACCTCCAAGCTGTGTTAGACCGAAAATCGAATGTGATTTTGATGGTACCGCATACGTGGACCATTGATATTCCTGCCATCGTACTGGCATCTAGAGGACTGCCAGTCGTGGGTTTTTCAAAACCTCAAAAAAATGCACTAACAGATTGGCTAATGCATCGCCAAAGAGTGCAATATGGTGGAAAAATATTTGAGCGAGATGCGGGTGTAAACCACTTTATCCGAGCAATCCGCAAAGGCTATCTAGGCTATTATTTAGCCGACCAAGATCATGGACGTGAGCAACGAAGCGTATTTGTTGATTTCTTTGCTGCCACTAAAGCGACACTACCCGGTGTGGGTAAATTAACCAAGGTAGCCAAAGCAGAAGTTGTTCCTATGGTCTCAAAACTCGATGTAGACACAGGACAATTTAATGTAGAGTTTTTCCCAGCATGGGAACACTTCCCTACAGAGAACGAAGAGACTGATGCGCGCAAGATGAATACACATATCGAAAATGTGATCGCTGAGTCCCCAGAGCAGTATATGTGGATTTTCCAACTTTTGAGGACTCAAGAAGATAAAACCGCCCCCAACCCTTATCGCGATCCACGGTATATGGACTAGCTATGACAAAAATTTTAATCATTGGCCCTTCTTGGGTCGGCGATATGGTGATGTCACAATCACTCTATACCACGCTAAAACAGCAACATCCCGATGCTCTCATTGACGTCATTGCTCCTGGATGGTGTAAACCGATCTTGGAGCGGATGCCTGAAGTCAACCGAGCGATTGAAATGCCGCTAGGCCATGGCGAGTTCAACCTGTTAGGCCGTCGTGAAATCGGTAAATCCCTACGTGAGTTTGGTTATGACCACGCTTACGTCTTGCCTAATTCAGCGAAATCCGCCTTAATCCCATGGTTCGCCAATATTCCCAAACGTACAGGCTGGCGTGGCGAAATGCGTTATGGGCTACTGAACGATCTTCGACCAAACAAGAAAGCTTTTCAGTATATGGTCGAACGTTATGTGGCCTTGGCTCACCCACGTGAGCAAATGATCGATTCCTCATCGTTAGGTGGGCTAGAAACCTTGCCTCGCCCTAAATTGTCTATTCATACTGATGCTCAGCAACAAACACTAGCGAAGTTTAGTCTTACGGTGCAGAGCAAAGTGATCGGTCTTTGTCCTGGTGCTGAATTTGGGCCCGCCAAAAAATGGCCGGAAAATCATTATGCCGAAGTCGCCCACGCCATGTGTCAACAAGGTCATCAAGTATGGTTGTTTGGTTCGCAAAAAGATCGCGATACCTGTAATGGCATTAAACAAAGCGTACCTAGCGAATTTCATCACCAAATTCACGTATTGGCTGGCGAAACCAGTTTAATTGAAGCGGTGGATCTACTGGCGGCTTGTCACACGGTTGTCAGCAACGATTCAGGCCTAATGCACGTCGCGGCGGCGGTTGGGTGCAATGTCGTCGCGGTATATGGTTCAACATCACCAAAATACACACCGCCTTTGGCAGAAAACGTAGAAATTGTTCACACCGATATCGAGTGTCGTCCCTGCTTTAAGCGCGAATGCCAATACCAACACCTCAAATGCTTGTCTGAACTGACACCAAAACAAGTGTTAGATAGTATTCGTAAACTCGACGCCATTGCGGTGAACGCATGTTAGTGAGATTGCTCTACACACTCCTACTGGCTTTAGCGGCACCTTTGCTGTTGTTTGGTTTGTATCGTAGCAAGCCAAACAAACCCAAGTTTGGCCAACGTTGGAAAGAGCATTTCGGCATCACCCCAAAGCTTGATGGGCAAAACCAACCACTCTGGATCCATGCTGTTTCTGTCGGAGAAAGCCTCGCGGCAATTCCGCTAATTAAAGCAATTAAAGAGAAAACGCCAGACCAAGTGATTGTTGTGACCACCACCACGAGCACAGGCGCAGAACAAATCGCAAAATTAGGGAACTTAGTTGAACATCGCTACATGCCTATCGACTTCGCCTTTGCGGTTCGTGGTTTTCTTAAAGCGATAAATCCGGCTAAAATGCTGATCATTGAGACAGAACTGTGGCCCAACACCCTCGCAACCGTGCACAAAGCCAATATCCCGATTATCGTGGTCAATGCTCGTTTATCAGAAAAATCTCAGCAAAACTACGCCAAAGTTCAGTCGCTATTTAATCTTATCCACCCTTGCTTGAGTAAAGTCCTTTGCCAATCCCAAGCGGACGCTGATCGTTTCGCCCAACTTGGCGTCCCGACAAACAAACTCTGTGTGACGGGCTCGATCAAATTCGATATCCATATCTCCGATGAAATCAAACATCAAGGAGCGGAATTACGTACTCTGCTTGGCCAACAAAGGCCTGTGTGGATAGCCGCAAGTACCCACAAAGGCGAAGATGAACAGGTATTGGATGCTCATAGACAAGTGTTAGACACGCATCCAAATGCACTCTTAATATTAGTGCCCCGCCACCCAGAGCGTTTTGACTCAGTCTTCGAATTATGCCAAACACAAGGTTTCGAAACGGTAAGGCGTACACAAGCAAACACCATTGCTGACTCCACGCAAGTGTATCTGGGTGACACAATGGGTGAGATGCTGATCTTACTCGGTGCAGCTGATGTCTGCTTTATGGGCGGAAGCCTAGTTGGAGACAAAGTCGGCGGGCATAATGTGTTAGAGCCAGCAGCTTTGGGAGTTCCGGTTATAACAGGGCCGAGCTATTACAACTTTACTGAAATTATCGATAAATTAATGGCCCAAAAAGCCATTATGATTGGTGAGGATAAAACGCAAATTAGCACATACTTATTGCTGCTATTATCTGAACCAGAAGCTCGAAAAAGACTTGCGTGGAATGCCTATACCTTTTTACAAGCAAGTATGGGTTGCACCCATAAAATCATTCACTCGCTTTAAGCCGAGACTATCATGAACATATTTGTTGCTACATCACCATTTCAGTACATTTGCGCTAATGAAGCGAGAGTTGCCTATCAAACTCAAAACAATATCCTTTTTCTCGTCAAACAAAACCGAGAGCCTGGAATCAGTCAACTGAATCATGTTTTCTGTTCAAATGACTGGGATCATGTTATTTGGGTAGAACGTCATCAACGCACGTTTAATGTACCGAAAGCCATCAAACAAGCCATCCGTATTAATGGTGGCAGTAAAACATTCGAGCGTTTTTTCTATGCCGAATACAACGCTTGGCGAACAAAGTTGATCCGTCGTAATCTCACTTTTTCGCAAGAAATCTATTTTGATGATGGAACAACTACGGTTTTTGAATACGAACGCTATATTCGCGATGAAAAAACCTTCTACCGACCTCGCTTTGTGCAAGACAGTTTGATCCGCTTACAAGGCCTAAAGCCCATTGGCCATCTTGAGCATTTTCCACAGTTTGAAATCTTTTCCATTTTTGACCTGCTGGATCCCATCCATCCACACCGCCAAAATGACTTCAGTGCGCTAAAAGCAAAATATGGTAATCAGCCGGTTTACTCAGCAGATGCGCCAGTCGGGTTTCTCGGACATGGCGCCGTCGGTGGCAAAAATGGCAAATGCATCGACACTTATCTGTCGGAAGTCAAACAGTTTGTCCGCTACGCCAATGGCCAAGTGATGTACTTTCCTCATCGCACCGAGCTACCAGACGTAGCGAATGAGATCAAGAACATGGCCAATGTCATTTACCACCACTCCTCTCTACCACTAGAGATCGAACTGCTGGATAAAGGCATTTGTCTCTCTGCGTTATATGGCACCTACTCCAACGCTCAGTACAGCCTCTCTGTTCTGTATCCCGATTTACCGGTTTACAACCTGATCCCAAGTGGCGAAGGCATTAACCAAACGAGAAAAGATAGCTATACCGTTATCCATCGATTGTTTGAAAAAATTGCCATCCCAAACGTACAAATTTAATAAAAAAGGCCTTTCATTCGAAAGGCCTTTTCTCTATCAATGCGAGTTTATCAAGATTGATAACCCGCCATTTTTTCATAGATAGGGAACAGTGAGCACTGCTCTTCTAAACGACACAGTAAACGCGCATCATCGCCCAAGAAAGCTTCCACCTGCTTAAATAAACCAGGCTTAAACTCTTTGTCAAGAGCATCATCAACTTCAACCGCCACTAACGGAATCGTGCCTCTTTTTTGCACTTGTAGTGCTTCCATTGGTCTGAATACGTAGCGATTTTCTTTGGTTAATACTTCAACAGACCAGCGACCAGCCGATTCCCAGTTTGCGGCATAATTAAACAAGGCACCTTGTTCTGTCATTCCCGCGCCAGAAAATACTGACCCTGCTTGATGCCAGTTTAGGCTGCCTTGAATAAAGCAGCAGATATCTCGAGGCTTGCCACCCAAGTAGAACGCCAGATCGGCAACATGAGTCGAATTAGCTAAGAACCACTTGTTTAACACCTCTTGAGGTTTGTCGATTTTTTCAATGACATGCGCCCATTCTGTCAGTTCAAAGTTGAATGAAGTGACCCCACCTTCCTGCTCAATCAAGCGCTGCGCTTCCAGTACTGAGGAGAAGAAACGACGGTTATATGCAATATAAACCGCACAACCATGCTGCTCACTGAGTTGGCGCAATTCTTCGATTTCCGCCAGTGTGGTGGCACCTGGTTTTTCGACCAGAATTTTTTTTACGCCCGCTTCGATGAGTTGCTTGGTGGTTTCATACAGTTGAGCGACGCCCACGCTCACAATCGCCGCCTCTGCTACCGCCTTGGTATTGGCAATATGCTGCGCTAATCCACCACAAATCACTGCTTTACCCGTTTTTTCAGTGAACGATGCTGCTGAGTCACTACCACGGCCGACCACCTGATAATCACAGCCTTGAGCATCGAGTACTTTGGCATAGTCAATCGACATCAAACCAGAACCAATTAGCCAGATCATACTTACTCCTCAATATTAAGTAATTGGGCAAGCGTCCAAATGAACGTTAAGGGTTTTCGATAGGTGCTCAAGGACCACCTCAATAAATGGGGTATGCAGCGAGCATGATTGCGTAAACGGCGTTAACTGACACTGATTGGTCGTCAACAGTTCGGTGACATTCGCTCCCGTCAGTTGGCTTTGGAACAGCGGAGTGTGGCTATGTTGTGTCGTTGTGCCATCTTGGCTAAACAGCCAGGTTTGCTCCACTTCGTTAACAACATGGCGTGAGAGACCATTGTCGATAGTCACAGCTAAACTTGGGATGAGATCTTGGCCACTTTCAATTCGTAACGTGTTTACACCAATGGCATATTCGATCGCGCCTGTCACTTCATAAAAGCCTGCACGCTTACTTTCAATCAGCTCAGCATCCAATGCCACATTGGTAACTTGTAGCGCAGCACTGTCGACAAGGTAAGAGAACAAATCGATAAAATGAACGCTATTACATGCCATACCCCAAGCGTTACCTTTAACGGTCATGTTCACTGGCTGACTCGTATCCAAATAAGATTTAAGCTCTTGGTAACTTGGGAAAATACGGCGTGGGCAGTTCACCCAACCTTGTACTTGATGCTGCTCAAGTAAAGCTAGGATCTCAGGATAATGCGCCAACTTTTGGAACAGTACCTTTTCAAAAATGATGTGTTTGACGCGGTTCGTACTCAGCAGTGCTTTGGTAACGTCGGCACGAACTTGCGCAGCAGTAGCGATGATGCAAACTTCAAATGCCTTAGAATCAGGTAACGTGGTGCTATAGCTGATCTGGCTATTGTCATTGCCCCACTCCACTTGCTGAGCACGTTCTTCAGCAATATTCAGTGAGTCTTGTGACGGATCGACAACAGTAATATCTAAGCTTTCAGTCGCAGCCAGTGCACCTTGCAAATGGCGGCTACCCAATTGTCCCGCACCGATGATCAATAACTTATGCATTTTGTTCCCTATATTTTAATACCGTTTCTGCAATCAGAAAATCCAACTCATGGTCAATATCAACCGAGCTTTCATTATCCATTACATAGGCAAATATGTTTGAAGATAAGAATAGCGAGTTTTCTTGGTAGAATCTGCTCACTCTTGTTAAGTAGATTGCACCATTAATTCGATAGTAATCAGGAAGATCCTGACTTCTCAACTGGCTAACTTCATGACGGATAAAATCGGCCATCGAGCGATCGTCTGGTAAGGTATTAGCCCAAAGTGGCGAGTGATCACAAGGGCACACTGACACGACGGCATCCGCCGTATGCGCTATAAGTTGCTCGATCGCGTGGCGGATGTCATCCGCACTGCGAATTGGTGACGTGGGTTGTAACAGTAAGACAAAATCAAACTCTTCACCTTGTGCGCGATAAAAATCCAGCGCATGACGGATCACATCGGAACTGGAACTGGTGTCGGTGGCTAACTCTGGTGGGCGGATAAACGGCACCTCTGCCCCCGCTTTTTTCGCAATCTCCGCAATCTCGTCACAGTCCGTCGTCACCATGACGCGAGCGATCTCTTGCACCGCTAAGGCGGCATCTATTGTCCATTGGATTAGAGGCTTACCATTTAAATTTTTGATGTTCTTGCCTGGTAGCCGCTTGCTGCCCCCGCGGGCAGGAGTAATCGCCAGTATTTTCATTATTTATAAACCTAACGTGAGAATATCCACTTGTGCACGCTTATAGTCGTCCATGCGACCAATATCTAGCCAATATTCATGAAATGGAAATACATGGATGTCTCGGCCAATTTGCTGTTCAAACAAGGTTGGCATATCTAAGTATTCTCCTTTCGCCACCGAAGTAATCAGCGATTTGTTCAACACATAAATGCCCGCGTTGACATGAAAGCGGTAGGTCGGTTTTTCCACAATCCCAGTAATTTTGAAATCTTGAGCTTCAATTACACCAAAAGGCACTTGATATTCAAACTCACGGACACACATGGTCGCTTTTGAGTCATTTTTATTATGGAACTCAAGCACATCTTCAAAGTTGATCTTGGTCAGGATGTCTCCATTCATCACGATAACGGGCAGATCTGGCAGACTATCTGGTAGCAAGCCTAACGCACCGCCAGTGCCTAATGGAGTTTCTTCATGAATATATTGAATCGACACGCCCCAACGCGAACCATCGCCCAAAGCTTCATGGATCATTTCTGGTAAATAATGGGTTGAGATATAGAAATTACTAAATCCTGATCGAATAAAACTCAAGATGACCGTTTCTAAGATCGGGCGCTCACCCACTTTGAGTAATGGTTTAGGGCAGTTATCCGTCAATGGTTTAAGGCGAGTCCCAAAGCCTCCTGCCATTAAAAAGACCGGATTGGCGTATTCGGGTTTATGTAACAAGCCATGCAATGTTTCCAAGCCAATCACGATCCCATTACTTAAGATTGGAATGGCATGCAGCTCTTTGCGTTCCATCAAAGAGAGAATATTGTCTCTCGACATGCTGACATCGGCAGTGGTTGGCTGGGTATTCATCACCAAATCAACACTGTCTTCCAATGAGGCATCTCTTAAGATGGCACGACGAATATCACCATCGCTGACCGTTCCTAACAACTTGTTCTGCTCATCTACGACTAGGGCTAGTTTCAACGCTTGTTGATCAATAGTCCTCAACACAGAACGAATCGAAGCGGAGGGTGAGACTAAAATCTTTTTCCAGTTGTGGCTCATGCGTATGCCTTATTTGCTTAGAGACTGTATTTAATAAATTTTACTGGTGTTGGGCTTTGTGCTAATTGGCGATATTCGCATTCATCGGTAGCCCGAAAACCCAGCGCAGTAGCGGTCTTGACCGAAGCAATGTTGCTTTCCGCAATCCATGCAACTTGCATGGTGAACATAGGTTCAATGTGTTCCAGTCCAAGTTTGATCATTATCTTGGCGAGTCCACGTCCAGCATATTTTGCCGAAACGCCATAAGAGATTTCGACCGTATTATTGAGACAATCTTTATCGACACAAAAGTAACCAATTCGCACATTGTTCCCTTTGAGAATATAGATATCTCTATTTTCATTGTTCAGCATCGCCGTGTAGTGTTCAAGTAAACAAGTCCTATCCGGCGCAGTATTAAAACCTGACCAATAAATACTTTGGCTTTCCGATTTGATTGCGTGATAAAAGGTAAAGTCAGATTTATCTG
Source organism: Vibrio vulnificus CMCP6 (assembly GCF_000039765.1). Taxonomy (NCBI): domain Bacteria; kingdom Pseudomonadati; phylum Pseudomonadota; class Gammaproteobacteria; order Vibrionales; family Vibrionaceae; genus Vibrio; species Vibrio vulnificus. The sequence goes on from NC_004459.3 coordinate 814,101, forward strand.
CCAAAACAAGGGTCAGATGGTCAACATTCATCGGCATACTCCATGATCATATTGCAGACACGCTCAATGTCTAACTTCGAGTATCTTGAGTCCAAAGGCAATGACAGTAAATAATCACTCAGCTGATTGGAGACCATCGACAACTGGGGCCAATGCACAGCCAAGAAAATCTGGTGCTGCATGAGTTGCTTTCTAACGGCATCCCGATTTTTCAGGACAATGGGTAAAAAACTTGGGAATTCAGGCACCACATCAAGATAGAGATGCTCCGGCAGCAAGTGTTTGGCTAAGGCGAGATTGCTCTGTCTATGCTGGTTTTCTTGATCCAAAGTACGATAGAACGTGTTGGCCAGCATACTGCTGCGTCCACTTGGCTGATAGATCCCCTGTGAGGTATCGAGCAGGTGCTCCGCTGCGACAAACGATGCTAAATAAGAAGCCTCATCACCCAGACCATCGGTGAGATATTTCGCTTTAAGATCTTTGGCTTGATATTTAAGCTGAGCAAAATTCGCCAACGATTCGACCGTCACCGTCGCCAGTGCTCGATTGGAAATCAGCTGACTGTAGTCTGGAATCGCGGTGATTTTTCTTAAGCTATTGAAATAGACCCAATGACATGGGTTGTCAAAGTGCGGCTTACTGATGCCAAACACGTCATCGAGGATAAAGGGAATTGTTAAGGTCGCCAATAGATTGTCTAAACTAACCGTTTGCGCGCCAAAATATCGCACCAAATAAACTGCATCAATCCCAAGCAACGATTCACTGTTGAGATCAATCGACAAATCTGGGTTTACCCGATAGAAATCGAAGTTCACTTCTTGTTCGATTAATACATCAATAACGATCTGACAAATAAAATCTGGAACCAGTATCTTTTGATGTTTTAACCCCATTGACTCAAGCGCCCATCGTAACGATGAGCGCCCAGAGTTGGTGACCCCATAATGAAGATGGTCCGATAGCAGCTCTTGCTCACCACCAATCGTTTTTTGATTAGTATTCGACATCATAGAACTTCTTGGATTTCAATTTGCTCAAGTCGACTGACTTAATGATACTCACCAACTTTTGCGAACTGTTGCCCTGGCCGTAAGGATTAATGACCGTGTGGAGTCGCTCTTGGAAAGCATCTGTATAGATAGTAGCAATGGCGTCGATAATCTGCTGCTTTTCAACCTCAACGTCAATGGTGCTATCAGCTCGTACTCGCCCTTTTTGACGAGAGCCGATATTAATCGACGCTATTCTAAATGAAGGGGCTTCTACGATACCACTCGACGAATTCCCGACCACCGCATCGACATATTGCAGAGCAGACAAATAGCGCAACTGCCCCAACGAGGTAAACGCCACTGACTTGTCTTTATGGTCGACCACGTACTGATCAATCATTTTGTTGATCAGACGGCCACCCACATCTGCATTCGCTTTAGTGAAAATGATCAAACAATCATCAAGAGTATCTAATGCCGCAAGGATATGGTTAAAATCCGCTTCAATCTCATCAACTGATTGGGTTGTTTCCGGATGATAGGTAAACAGCAGATTTTTCTTTTTTAACTTCACGCCAATAGACTCTTCAAAGGCACTCTTAGAGAGCAACTCCATTCTTAGAATGTTATCCAAACCCACTTCACCAATATTAAACACTCGATCTGGACTTTCACCCATTTGAATGACACGTCGAGAGTATTCTTCCATCGCAGTGAAATGCAGTTGCGACAGTTTGGTGATCGCATGACGAATGAGTTCATCAATCGCCCCTTCTGTTAACTCGCCGCCATTGAGGTGAGCGACTGGAATACGCGCAATATTGGCCGCCGACACAATCGGGATCAACTCGTAACGGTCACCAAGTACCACGACTAAATCCGGTCGCAACTCTTCAAAGGCTTCAGCAAAACTGATTTGGGCCAAGCCCATACTTTTACTCACTCCCACTGGGGTATCTGAAGAGAGTAAGATCTCAATTTGCTTGTTAACACGAAAACCATCATCCAAGATTTGCTGATTGGTGTAACCAAACTCTGGCGACAAATGGCTGCCAGTAGAGATGATTTGTAACTCAAGTTGCGGATCATTTTGAATATCATCCAGCAAACATTTCAGTAAGCCATATTCCGCTCGCGTGGCGGTGACTACACAGATTTTACGCATTAGATCAGCTCTCCAATCTGGTAATCTTTCTTCGCTATAGAGCCAACCACTTCATCCCAACGCGTTGGAGAAATACCATTACCTGGACGTTTAATTTCTAACATATCTGCACAGATGATGCTGCCCGCCATGATCGGCTTGCCAGCCACTAAGCTCTTGCGCACAATGTTACGGTTTTCCTGTTCGGTTTTAGTGGGTACCTTCCAGCCATTACCCAGAGCTTGTTCAATATTGCGGATCGCAGTGACCATGTCGGCGAGCTCTTGTGGCTCGAGGCTAGCTTTATGATCCGGCCCAGACATGGTTTTATCTAGCGTGAAATGTTTTTCAATCACTTTCGCGCCTAGCGCCACCGCTGCTACTGGTATTTCAGTACCCAACGTATGATCAGAGTAGCCGACAATAATGCCCGGGAACGCTTGTTCGATCGTCTTCATCGCCAACAAGTTAACGTCTTCTGGCGCGGTTGGATAATCGGTTGTCGCGTGTAAAACCGTGATCATGTCGAGTGATAAGCCCGCGTCGCGCAACGTCACCACCGCATGCTCCACTTCCGACAAATAGCCCATCCCCGTTGACAAGATCACTGGCTTGGCAAAGCTCGCTATATGGCGTAGAAATGGTGTGTTGGTGAGCTCTCCCGAGCCAATTTTGAATACGGCTTGTAAGCCATCTAAAAATGTGGCGCTTTGCTCTTCGTCTGGCGTTGACATAAAGGTAATACCTTTATCATCACAGTACGACTTTAATTCTGTAAAATCATCGTAGCTCAATTCCAAACGCTTCAGCATTTCAAATTGCGTTTCTTCACGTTGAGTGTTTTCAACTTGATATTCCGCCATTTTTGCGTCTTCTGTTACCAGTAATTCGGTTTTCCAAGTCTGGAACTTCACCGCATCGACGCCCGCATCCGCCGCCGCATCAATCAACTGTTTGGCTAAACGAATATCACCATTATGGTTTACACCGGCCTCAGCGATGATAAATGTCTTGTTTGTCATAAGTACCTCTAAGCTCGGTATAACTGGAATAACTTTGGTGCTTGGCGTTGCGGGTTTTGCTCAATCCACAACTGATTCAACTGGTGCCTCTTCTCTGGTAAGAAATCTAATCCAGCAATATAAAAGGCTCTATTGAGTGGTGAGAACTTGCTCTTAAACTTAAATAAACTGTCTTCTGGTGACGATGTCCGTCCCCCGCCTAACATCATATATCGGCATCCCTGCGCTTTTGCGTGTTCAAAAGCAGCATCCAACAGTAAGTAATTGCCATTGTCTTTCGCCAACTCTTGGTTGTTTGCTGAAAGATGATAGTGGGCAAGCTCATTGCTACACATAAAAAAGCCAATCGAGGCATATTGTTGCTCTTTTTGGATGGCGAGCAAGCTGACCCCTTGGATTTTCATTAAAGCCTCAAAATATGGCTCTTTAAAGTAAAAGAAGTCACTTGCGGTGTTCTTTTGCATCGTATCGTAATACATACTCATAAACTCACTGAGCGGTACATGTTCGTACTTTACCGTTAAGTTGTTCGCCGCTTTTTTCACAATATTACGCGTAGTTTTGGAATACTGCTGTCGACGCTCTTCACTGCTTTGCTCGAGATCCACGATCACGACTTGACGTTCAGCAAAATGCATATCAAATAGCGCATTGTTTTCAGCCAACGAATTGAAAGGGTGGAAGCGAATAAACTCACACACAATACGTTGCTGCTGGCAATGCTCGCGATACGCCGTAAACGCCCGTTGTAGAAAAGCAGGAGCGTCACAGTTTGATAGTGGCCCACCATAGCCATATGGCGTCTCTAAATCGTAAAGCTCTTCTTGTACCTCAACCCCAGCAACATGACTAATACGATGTTTAAGTGCCGTGAACCTCACATAGTGTTCGCCTTCTTGATAGGTGTACTCAAAATGATCACATCCCTGTTCATACAAGGCTGAGTAAGCACGTTGATAATAAATATCAGCCGATAAATCTGTGGTAGGAGCTATAGTCATCTTGTTCCCTTACGCAACCGGCGTACTCGGTAAGTTAATCAGGTGTGCTTCAATAAACTCTGAATGGGTCAAATCCCCGCGCAGGGCTTGTTCGAACATTGGCAAACGATGCATTAACTGCCAAATTGGGCGAGTCATTACGCCAGCGGCATTAGTTTGCTCAAGCAGTTCATTGCGCTGCTGTGCATCCGCGCAAATGATGGCATTGAGCCAGTAGTTAGATTGCGCGTATTCTGGCTCGACCACAAAGGTCACATCGCTGCTGGCGAAAAACGCTTGGTATTGATGTGCCAGTTGGCGTTTTTGAGCCAGATAGTGTTCAAGTACTTCCATCTGCGCACAACCCAGCGCCGCATTTAAGTTCGGCATGCGGTAGTTAAACCCTGGCTCATCATGGAAGAACTCATACGGGTGCGGCACTTTCGCCGTCGTAGTCACATGCTTAGTGCGTCTGCCCGCTTCTTCACTCCCGCAAAGCACCATACCGCCACCACCTGTGGTAATGATTTTGTTGCCGTTGAAACTCACCGCACCAAAATCACCGATTGTCCCCGTGTGCTTACCCTTGTAAAACGAGCCTAGGCTTTCCGCAGCATCCTCGACTAACGAAATATTCCATTTCAAACAAACAGCAACCAGTTCATCCAATTCTACCGGATGACCAAAAGTGTGCATTGGCACCACGGCTTTGATTCTTCTGCCCGTTTGCTTATGGATGCAACCTGCCTCAGTGACTTGTGCATTATCTTCTAAGAAAGCACTCATCGCTTTAGGGCAAAGCCCCAAGCTTACAGGGGAAACATCCACAAAAATCGGCTCGGCGCCCATGTGATAAAGCGCATTACAAGTAGCAACAAACGTCAGCGCTTGTGTGATCACCAAATCACCACGTTCAACCCCTGCCATGTAGAGGGCTGCGTGCAAGGCTGCGGTACCATTGACCGTCGCCACCGCCTTTGGAGTACCAGTAAACGCTTCCATTTTACGTTCAAACTCATCGACAAACTTACCGACGCTGGAGACAAAGGTGCTGTCAATGGTTTCCATCACATACGCTTTCTCATTGCCCGCAAAAGTAGGGGCATGCAACGGAATAAAATCTTGGGTTTGGTATTGGTCGCGTACAAACTCAACCAGTAACTGTGCGTTCATTCTTCTTCACCCTTACATCTTGCTATCGAGGTATTTGCCCGTTTCTTTATGACCGAAATCGGGGATCATCGTAAAGAAGAGCGCCACAATCTGCTCTTTGCTCCAAGCTCGTTGACCTTTCATTTGGGCAATTTGTTCTTCAAAAAGACTCAACAGCTCCGGTTGATACAGAGGTTCATTTTTGATGATGCCCAAATTTTCAAAACGTGCCATATCAAGCACTTCTTTATCAGTGAAAAACTCTTCGAAATCCTTTTCACCCGTCGTATCACTTTCGGTGAAAAGACAAGGCCATTTGCCTTGTGCTGGTAGTGTTTTGGCGAGCTCACGCGCTTCATCTTCATTGGCACACAAGTGAGGCTCGTAACCACGTTGCTTGAGGTACTTCACTGCAATGTCGGCAAAAGTGATCAGATGCAATGCTTCACTGAGTTTCGGGAAGAAAATGTCGCGATTTTCACCAAAAATACACGACATCAAACACAGCTCACCCGATTCTTGAGGGGTAACAAAATAACGTTTGATATCATTTGGTGCGACAATCGGCTGATTTTTTTGGATACGTTGGTTAAAACCATGCAACAGTGAACCATCAGAAAAGGCCACGTTAGCAAAACGCGCAGTTGAGATGGCAATTTGCTCACTCTTACGCATCAAGAACATTTCCATAATGCGTTTGGACGCCCCCATCATATTGACTGGGTTGGCCGCTTTATCCGTCGAGACACAGAAGTACTTTTTAACGCCAGCATCAATCGACTGTTGAATCGTCTTATCAGTGTTGAATACATTGACATCGATCATTCGCATTAAGGTAAATGGGTCTTTCTCACTGCGAACATGCTTAAGTGCAGATAAGTTCAATACATAGTCATATTGGCCATCCGCCTTAATAAACGCATCATACTCAATAGAACCGATGTCCAACGCGAATGTTTGGAAATCGCCATCTATGTAACCGAATGAACTGCGAATATCGCGGACCAACTCCACCATATTGTTCTCACTGATATCAACAACGTGCAACTTCTGCGGATGGCGCTTAAAGATTTCTTTAGTGACCGCTTGGCCAATCGACCCCGCACCGCCAAGAACAAGAAAGCGTGACTCTGAAACGATACGAGATAGCTCAGCTTCATGCTGAGCAATGTCTTGAGTAAACAGCGCGTCGGTACGACCGATAAGAGGTAGAATTGGGTTCATAGTATTTATCATGTAATTGTTTCAACTGCCTAAATTATACTATAGACTTAAACATGATTAAATCTTACCACGCAACCATGTTTGCGATGTCAGCAAACAAAGATGCTCAACCAAAGTAGACAACTGCACCTCTTCTGACTATGAACCTTTTTCTCTCTACCTCACCACTCCAGCTCATTTGCTGTATAGAAGCTAAACGCTTTTATAACACAAAAAACAATATCTTAATTCTAAGAGAAGAACGTTCTTCAGCAGGTAATGAGCAGATTAACAAGCTACTAGATAAGAGTGAGTGGGATTCAGTACTAATACTGAAACGAAATAGTAAGATTTGGAACACAGCACGACTTATACATAAGATAAAAAGTTTAAATCCAAGCTTGCAGTTCGAGCATTTCTTTTTTGCAGATTACTTGGCGTGGAGAACCAATGTTCTTCTCGCAAACATAAAAGCTAGCAATGAAGTCATGCTCGACGATGGAACAAATACAATATCAACATTCAAGACTCTTATTGAAACTGAACAGCATGTTTATCGGAACAAAAGAAGTCGAGATATACTAATGTCTGCTCTTGGTATTAAAAAAGCTAGAGTGATTTATCCAAGAAAAACATTCCGCCTTTTCACTTTTTTTAATCTAGTATCTAAAAAATTCCCCATTGATAGAAACGATTTCATCACACTGAAAGAAAGACTTAATATAAATTATTGTTTTTCAGAAACAGCCCCAGTCGGCTTCATCGGTCAAGGTCTGGTTGGCAGTCGAGGAATGAAAATTACGGAATATTGCAACCTGTTAAAAACAATTATAAAAAAGCATCCGAGAGGACTCATTTATTTTCCACATAGAAGTGAAACTAAAGACGTTGAAAATATAGTAAGGAGCATCAATGGTGTCGACTACAGAAAAACGTCTTGTCCAATTGAGTTCGAAATATCTAATGAAGAAATAAAGCTATCCACCATTTATGGTATAACATCCGCAGCTTCATTTACATTAAGTAAAATCTACACCAACATACCAATCTATGATATCGAAGTTCCCATTGAAAAATACGAAATGCCATTACTTGGGGAAACTTTGGAATCATTAAGAAAAGAAATTGGGTTACCTTATGCAGAGTTGCCAGATTGGTAACCCCTCGACTCTATCGACTAAATCGACTGATCTGCTCTAAGGCTTGCTGCAGATAGGTAAAATTCGGTTGTTGATCTTTCAACTGGCGATTGGTTTTGTCCATAAATTGGTACTGGCCACCGCCACTCACTTCTAGGATATTGTCATCGGTAATAATGGCATAACCGCTGTAGTTTGAGGAAATGATCCAATCACGTTTTACTGCATCACCGAGTAAATCTTCGCCAACCGAGTAATCTTTCACATCGTTGGTCACCCCGAGATAGTGCTTCATCAACGTCGGTACAACATCTTGGTGGCTAGTGAGCGCTTCGCTACTCCACTGCATCTTCGCCGCATCAACGCCAGGGCCAAAGATAGCAAACGGCACGTTGACCTGCGCATCGGTAAAGTTGCTGTTGTGCCCCCAGAAGTTGAGTTTGTTGTCATTCATCTCTTGCCCATGGTCACCGGTAATGATCACCAAGGTGTTTTCCAGATCGCCACTCTCTTTGAGTTTATCGAGCACTTTTGTTGCCATTGAATCGACATAACGCACACTGGTTTTGTAGCGATTGAAAAATGGCGTCGGATCCGTGTCGTTGTGCAGCTTGAGATAATTCACCTCTTTGAGTATCGGTTCGTATTTCGGCTCAAAATCTGCAGGGAAATCGTAGCCATGTGGCGCATCGTAAAACAAGAAAGAGAACGTTGGCTTCGACTTATCACGTTGATCGTACCAAGCTAACCAATCTTGAGTGAGGTTAGCATCCAGCTCAGACGGGCGACCACCTTCAGAGCCAATACGTAAGTTTTCCACTTTGGTGAAAACCGTTTGATTGAATTCCGGTTTACGCAACTGAGCGGCAGTGAAAATACCTAATTGGTAGTCCAGAGCCTGTAGACGGTCGATCAGTACCGGGCTTTGTTGGTTTGCTAAGAAGCCATGCCAGTAGGTGCCCGGAATGCCGTAGAAAAGACCAAAGATACCTGTACGAGTCGCGTTGCCTGTCGCGATGTGATTATTGAAAACCACACCCGACTGCGCGTATTTCCACATGTTTGGCGTATTGTCTGCGTTGAAGGTATCGGCACGCCAAGAATCCACCACCAGCAACATAATATTGAGCGGTTTCTCTACAGGTTGTGTTTGAAGTGGTGCTAATGGGTAATTCAAATCATTTTTGCGTTTAAACGCCAGTGCCTTTTGACGCTCAAGCGCCTCTTCATCCACCCAACCTTGTTTGCGCATAAATTTATCTGCTGTAGCAGGATAAAACAGCGGTAAATAGCGCTTCACCGTGGTCACCGGTTGATAGGCATGCGCTGCGGCCCAAATATGAATCGCATTGGTGGCCAGTAGCGCAGCAAAGGTCAACAACGCAAATTTGCGGCCAAGTTTCAGCGCTCTGACGGGTGCACCATTTTCTAGCCAGCGAATTGTCCACCACTGAGCGGCCAACAACAAAGCAACACCGCCAATCACCATTAACCAAGTGATCAACGGAAAGCTAACAATTTGCCCCGACATCACGAGCTCTAGCACCACCGCATTAATATGGAATCGATACTGTGCAAACACGATGGTATCAATAAACAAAGTCGCGACGCCTAACGAAGCAATTAGAGCTTGGGTACCATTACGAAATGGTTTCGGCAAAAATAAGGTGGGAATGGTCACCAAACCAATGAGCGCAGCAAGCAGCGTCATCTGCCCCCAAGTACCAGCAAGAATAAAGGTGATGCCTAATGGATCCGTCGGGAACTCTGGCAGAAAGGCGAAATAACGACTGGCAATCAACATTAACACCAAAGCGTTAATTAGAATAAACCAGCCGTGAGCGTGCAGCTTTTGCTTAAAAGACATGTAACTAACTTCCTGAGACTTACGTCTATTAATGAGAATAGCGATTATTGTTGACTTTCGTAGCCTGTCAGTAAGGCGTGAAAATCTTTGTCGTGCCAGTGAATACTTCGCTTCACTCGCTCTTTGTTAAATGAGCGTTTGAGTCGATCTAAGTTCTCTTGTTTCCAACCATCCCCAGCTTGCGGATAGCATTTATCAAAATCGATAATCCAGATCGTTTCCTGCGCATCAATCAGAATGTTGTGAATATTAAGATCGGTATGATTGACGCCAACGCGATGCATTTTCGCAATTTCGACACCGATTTTTTGGTAAAGCTCCGCACTCAGTGAGTGTTTTTGCAGTATGGTCACTAAATCTTGCGCATTGGCAATGCGTTCACTCAGCAAGTCCGCTTGGTAAAAAAGCCCTTTTCTCATCGCATAGGCTGCGATCGGTCTCGGTACATTGACCCCGGCTTCGCGTAATTGTTTAAGCAGATGAAATTCTGCGAAACTGCGTGTTGCAGACCAGCTTTGAAACCAATAGTGATCTTTCACCAACTTGCCGAATAGTCCACCGCGACGATAGTGACGCAGTGCTGCTGTGATCTTGGGCAGTTGCACAAACCACGTGGTGCCGCGCCCAGTGGCACTTCCCACCACTTTGTTTTGTGCTTGCCAATACTGCGGGTCAAATAAAGCCAGCTCTGGCGAACTCACCCATTCGCTGTCGTAACAAATTCGACTTTGACCAAACTGCTGTTGTTCAATCATGCTTTACCACCACCAATCATGCTTTACCACCACCAATCATGCTTTACCACCAATAGTGACTACCAACGATATAAAGCCATGTAAAACCAGCGAAAATCAACGCCACCAGCACCGCCGCAGAACCAATGTCTTTAGCTCGGCCACTGAGTTCGTGATGCTCCACCCCGATGCGATCCACTACCGCTTCCACCGCTGAATTCATTAATTCAACAATCAGCACCAGCACAACCACCGCAAGCAACGTGATACGTTCAAGCATCGATACATCAAACCAAGTCGCTAGCACTATTGCAACGACGAGCAAAGCAAACTCCTGACGAACCGCAGCCTCATGCTTAAATGCCGCTTTCAAGCCCTGAATCGAGTAGCCTGTGGCTTTTATTATGCGCTTAATACCAGTATTGCCTGGCTTGCCTAAATTTGGCTGAGTCATAGAAGGGATTGCCTTATCGTTGCCATCAATGAAAGAGGGGTATTTTACATTTATCTTGGGTATCTGCATAATTTAGCCAGATATTTTTTTGAGCAGAACTTATGCCGCTTTTTGAACAAGCCCCAAACTCCGTCTGTTTCCTACGTTTGTCCGCCATTGGTGATGTTTGCCATGCGGTCGCTGCCGTTCAGGCGTTGCAACGCCACTGGCCTTCCACCAAAGTGACCTGGGTGATTGGCAAAGTCGAAGCGCAACTGCTACAAGGTTTAGAAGGCGTTGAGCTGATCGTTTTTGATAAAAAGCAGGGGCTCGATGGCATGAAAGCCGTTTGGCGCCAGTTGAAAGGGCATCGTTTTGATGCGCTTGTTCATATGCAACTTGCCCTAAGAGCAAGCATAGTCACTCTTGGCATCAAAGCCACGTATAAGGTTGGCTTTAACTTTAAACGCGCAAAAGAAGGGCAATGGCTGTTCACCAATCGCAAGATCTCCGATACAGAATCTGCGCACGTCTTAGACAGTTTCTACTCGTTTATCGAATATTTGGGTGTGCCCCGAACGCCTCCTCAATGGCAATTGCCCATCAGCGATGCTGATCATCACTTTGCCCAAGAGACCCTCGGTGACCAACCCACCCTTGTCATTTCGCCGGCAGCCAGTAAGGATGAGCGTAACTGGTTGGCAGACCGCTACGCGGCATTAGGTGATTATGCTTATGAACAAGGCTATCAAGTGGTGATTTGTGGTTCTCCCGCTGAACGCGAAAAAGCCTTGGCTGCGGATATTCTACGCCACATGCAGCACCCTGCGCTGAATTTAGTGGGTAAAACCAACCTCAAACAACTCACCGCACTATTAAACAAAGCTGCCGTGGTATTGGCGCCCGACTCTGGTCCCGCGCACATTGCCACGACCCAAGGCACCCCCGTCATTGGCCTTTATGGACACAGTAACCCCAAGCGCACCGGACCATACAATAACCTCAACGAGGTAGTGAGCGTCTATGAGCAATTTATTGTCGAACAACACGGCAAAGCGGCTGAAACTCTGCCTTGGAGCACTCGCGTTAAAGGCGATCATATTATGCAAGCAATCTCGGTCAGCGATGTGATTCACAGCTTTGACCACATCACGAAAAAGGAATCAGCATGTCTGAATCAATAAACAAGCCAACGCTCGCCGTGGCTCTGATTGTTAAAAATGAAGCCGCTAACTTGGATGCCTGCTTAAAAACGGTTGAAGGTTGGGTCGATGAGATCGTTATTTTGGATTCAGGCAGCAGCGATGAAACCGAAGCCGTTGCCAGACGCTACACCGACAAATTCTTTATTAACAAAGAGTGGCCGGGCTTTGGCCCACAACGCCGTCTTGCTCAGCAGTATGTTGAATCCGATTATGTGCTTTGGCTCGATGCCGATGAGCGTGTCACACCTGAGCTGAAGTTGAGCATTCAACAAGCGGTAGAATCCAATGAAGCGAATACCCTTTACAGCATGTGTCGCCTAAGCTGGGTATTTGGTCGTTATATCCGTCACTGTGGCTGGTATCCTGATCGTGTGGTGCGTCTCTATCCTACCAAGTTGACTCAATACGACGATGCGTTGGTGCATGAGAAGGTGGAAATCACCAAAGCAATGAAAGTGAAAGAGTTACAAGGGGATGCCATCCACTACACTTACAACGACTTGCACCATTATTTGGTGAAGTCTGCCGGTTATGCCAAAGCATGGGCAGAGCAACGTGAGAAACGAGGTAAAAAGAGCAGCATCTCTCAAGGCGTACTGCATGCCATTGCTTGCTTTGTCAAAATGTACATTGTCAAAGCGGGCTTTTTAGATGGTAAGCAGGGCTTTCTGTTGTCGCTACTTTCCGCGCACTCCACACTGGTGAAGTACGCGGACTTGTGGATCAGGACAAGTACGGAGAAACCCAAGGATTAAGCTGCACCAGCGCCGCATCAATGTCGATGCGGCTCATATCCGCTTCCATTGCTTCACCGCCACCTTTTGGTGGGCAAAACGCCAGATGGCGTCCTTCTGAGTTGAGTGGTCTCCAGCGCAATGGCGTTGAAGAACGCTTACTTGGAAAAAATCCGACAGTTGGAACATCCAAGGTCGCCGCAATATGCAACGGTCCTGTTGAGCCAGCAATAAATAGATCAGCGCAGGCAATGGAGCGCGTAAAGTCGACAAGGCCTTCATTCTTGTCATACACCACCCCTTGGCCACCTAACTGAGCGTATTCTTTCAATAGCTGTTGTGCTTTTTCCGTTTCCCCCGGCCCCGCCGTGACAATCAGTTGAAAATCTTGCTCGATCCCTTTTAGCAACTCGGCATATTGTGACAATGTCAGGTTATTGGCTGAGCCACCCGTGCCGGCATGCACCATCACCCAAGCCTTATGCGCTTCAATGCTGAGCTGTTCGCTGAGCTTGAGTTTTTGCACACTCAATTCGGTTTCGTCAAACGAAAGAAAAGGCGCTTGAGGCTCAACTGCCGTGACTTTTTGCTCATTCAAGAAGGTGCGAATGAGATCAAGATTGTACTGATATTCCGGTTTGGCGGATTGTGAGCGTTTCTGCTTAATTCTGCGGTTATAAAAAATCTGTGCGATTTTTGTTGCAGGTGCCAAGCGATACTTAATGCCCGCTTTCCACACGAGTAACGCATTATACGTTGTCGAAAACAAGTTGATTGAGGCATCAAACTGACGTGACTTGATCTCCTGAACCAACTGCTTCGTGGCTTCTTTGCCTGCCTTTTCAGTTGGGTCCAATAATACATCGTCAATCCATGGGCAAAGTCGCGCCAACTCTTGCGTATAACTTGGTACTAAAGCGGTAATGTGCGCTTCTGGCATCGATTGCTTGAGCATGGCGAAACTTGGCCACGCAAGCATAAAGTCGCCAATTTTATCATTCCGGATAACCAGTATTTTTTTCATTGTTCTGCTGCCGTTTGATTTTTATGTCGTCATGATACATGCATATTGATAGCATGTAGACATTTTGAGCTGAAGAGTATTCCAACGTGTCGAAAAAAGCCCTTTCCAGAGTTGTCTACCCAGGCACTTTTGATCCGATTACTAATGGCCATCTCGATTTAATCGAGCGTGCGGCAAAAATGTTTGATGAGGTAATCATCGCTGTTGCGGCCAGTCCAAGTAAGAACACCATGTTTACCCTCGAAGAACGTGTTGATTTCGCCAGACAAGTCACCCGTCATCTCGACAATGTCACCGCACAAGGCTTTAGCGGTTTGATGGTCGATTTTGCACGCGCGGTTGATGCAAATGTCTTAATTCGCGGCCTACGCACCACCGTCGACTTTGAATACGAATTTGGCTTAACCAATATGTATCGTCGATTGCTGCCAGGGCTTGAAAGCGTCTTTCTGACCCCTTCGGAAGAACATGCCTTTATCTCTTCCACCATCGTACGTGAAGTGGCCATTCATGGCGGCGATGTAACGCAATTCGTTCCCACCGTGGTGGCAGAAGCACTGCATCAAAAGAAAAAAGTGTGAGAAATAAAACAAAACCCGCCCGATGAAGCACCTGAAAGCGGGTTTCTCTTTTTTATTGCTGCGTGGGCTGACAATGCTATGGTTGCGTGACCTGCAAACGCAAATAGTCATTCATCAATTTACGGTAATCCGCTGCCCATTCGGGCTGAGGGTTAGCAATGGTTGTTTCTTGCGAATACAACCCATCGCCCCATGGGTAAAGCCGCTCTGGCTTCGACGTGCTATATGCACCCTGCTCTGTGATCACTCGAGACGCATTAAAACCGACATTGCTCACACCCTGAGTTGAGAGCATATTTTCCCCGCCAAGAGAGACATACTGCTGCGCAGATAAACTCAAATGGTAGAGCGTAGGAAAAATATCGCGATGAGAACCGATACGACTTGGATCATACTGATGTTCCACATGCTGTAGGATGCTTTCAGGCACATAGAGATAGAAAGGCACCCCAAAGGTCAAGCCAAACTCTGCCTCTTCATCGATGGCTAAGTAACGCACGCGATGATCGCCAGAGGCCGCAATGACGGTTTTCTCAGCCAATGGGGATTGCTTCACACCATGGACAAATTGACCTAGAGAATCGTTCGCGTATTGGTAGGCTTGCAACAAATCATCCGCCTCTTCCTCCATTGGACCCAGCAAGGTTTTTAATCGCTCACTTGCTTTAACAGGCTTAGCCTGATAATCGCTCGGGGCGCGAAATGGCGAGTGGTTGGTCACCGTCATGATGTAAATCAGCGTCGGTTGCGTGGCTTCATCAAGCACTTTACGCGCAAACTTGAAGGTAAACGCATCGGGCACGCCCCAAGTATCGGCATGTTTAGCGGCATCAGGAAAGGCGTTTTTAATGCTGTTTTCATCGTAAACCTGATCAAAACCTTGTACCGGCAAATAATTGGACAAGTTACGCCACATCCCATTGCCACCGTAGATAAACACCACACGATAACCTGCCTGCTTGTACGGTAACACCGCTGAGGATGCCAACGGTTTTTTCTGTGCACTGGAGTGGCTGATCGTCGGAACATCGCTGTGCATTAGCATCATTACGATGCTATCAATGGTTGCCGAAGTGCCAGCCATAAAACGTTTGAAAACAAAATCTTGCTCAAATCCTTCACGTAATGCTCCTAACAAGTCGTTACTTTGAGCATCGTCTTCAATTAACACGTTGGTGCCCATCCCCTCCATCAGTGCCATCACCACATGCGGGGGATTTTCCGCGAGATAGGCATTCTCTGGCGTGGCGAAGTAAGGTGTAGGCTGTCCAAGCACTTTCATCATTTGCGCTTCCACCGCTTGAGCAGAAATAGGCTCAAATTTCGATTGCTTCTTATAGTCACTTTTTGCCCAATCGAGCGCCATAAAGGCATTAGGGGTGATGATATTCAGTAGCTTGTTATCTGACACATTGGCGTGATAACGCTTAAGTGGCAAGGTACCGATGGATCCTCTTGCGATCACCACATAAAGCAGAATCATCACCACAATGACTGCCGTCGTATAACTCCAATGACGAGGCATGAAACGGCGTTTTTGTAAACGCTCAACCAGCCACTGCGCGCCAACTCGGCTCAACCATGCCACGGCAAGCGAAACGAAGAAGGAGCGCAAGATCGGGTAATCTTCCCAAGCATTTTCTAATACCGCTTCGGTATCATCATCGAATAAACCAAACGCAAACACGTCAATATAGTTGCCATAAGTGACGTAGTAGTAATAGTTGCCGATGGAAAAGGCCGTGAGTAAAAAGAAAATCACAAACGCATAATTGGGAACGGCGCGTTGCCAGAGCGAAAAACCTCGAGCAAAGGCCGCCAATATCAGCCCGGCTAAAAATAATGGCGCAAAAGCAATCGCAATGATTTTGGCATCAAAACGCGCCCCCACCCAAAAGGCTCGGAATAGATCATTGCCTAGTCCAGTAAGATCAGAGAAATCTGCGGCCAACAATAAAAAAAGGCCGCGAGAGACCGTAAGCAGTAGTAACGCCGCAACGATTAAAGAGAAAATGATGCGCATCGCTCGGCGCGCATTTTGCTGGAAATCCATTGACTAAAAACCTAACGGGTGAGCACTAAAGGGCGCACATCATAGCATAGAGAGCAAATTGCACCTCAACTCTGGGTGTCAAAGCAGTGATCAAACACACGGACGATCGGCATTTCTATCTCAGCCTTCAACCCGTTTCAGGTTCATTAGCACTGACAGTAAGAACAGTAGAAGGTATTGCGTTGCCCTATCTTCTGCTCTTGAATCGCTTCGCCGCATTCTGGGCATGGTTCTCCCGCTTTTCCATACACTTGCAATTCTTGGGCAAAATACCCCGGCTTACCATCGGCTTGGGAAAAGTCTTTCAATGTCGTGCCACCTTGCTCAATCGCCGTTTGCAAGGTTTGCTTGATGTGGCTCACCAAGCGTTGCCATTCCTCGGCACTGAGTGACATCGTCGCTCTGGTCGGCAGGATGCGTGAGCGAAACAAAGATTCGCTGGCATAGATGTTCCCCACACCCACTACGATTTTGTTGTCCATAATAAACTGCTTCACCGCAACGCGTTTTCCTTGCGCTTTTTCAAACATGTATTGCCCATCAAAGGCATTCGTTAGCGGCTCTGGACCAATATTACCCAACACATCATGGTCTTCCCCTGGCGCTGCATAAAGCCAAGCACCAAAGCGACGTGGATCGTTGTAACGCAGCACTTTGCCATTAGAGAGTTTGAGATCGACGTGATCATGTTTGCCTGCTGGGAAGTCAGCGTCCAGCACACGCAATGAACCGGACATGCCTAAATGCACAATCGCACTGCCGACATCGGTTTCGATGATCAGATATTTGGCTCGGCGGCCAATATGACGAATCACTTGCCCTTGCAGCTTTTTTAGCTCACTTGGAATGACCCAGCGCAGTTTTGGGGTACGGAAAATCAGTGATTGAATGGTTTGATTGAGCAAATGCGGCGTAATGCCCATTCGGCTCACTTCCACTTCTGGTAATTCAGGCATGGTGGCTCCAAGGTCAAAATGCTCAATGTCTAGTAGGGAAACAAATAATCGGTTGAAACTGAAATGGCAATCCATTGGTCTTGCCAATTCTTAAAGACCCAAAAATCCGTAAGACGGTAAAACGTGATTCTTTGTGGCTCTTCCTGATCTTGGTACCACACTTCGATGGTTTCTGGTTCAATCAATTGTGGCGCCAATTTTTGCATTGTCGCCTCATCCAATTGCGTCCCGAGTAACGATTGCCATCTCTGCGCCCACTCTTGCGGAGAAATGGAGAGCTCACGCGCGGTAACCCACATTCCCTTTTGCCACTCTAAGCTATTATCGGAAAGCTGGATGGAGAGTAACTGAGTCTCGGGGTTCAATAGAGAAGGATAGCCGTTGATACTTTCAATCTGAGTCGTGCTCTGATCGTCAAGCAAATAGGTTTTGATCAACGTCGGGGCATTGATGATCACAATAAAGAAGGTGATGCCAGCGATGAGGATATTATTCCATCTCCGGCGACGCTTTGGTGAAACCCGCATATTCTCAATCCTGACTGATAACTGAGCAAAGTATACCAACCAAGAGAAAAGCGAGGTACTAGTTTTCTAGGTTCTAGGTTCTAGGTTCTAGGTTCTAGGTTCTAGGTTCTAGGTTCTAGGTTCTAGGTTCTAGGTTCTAGGTTCTAGGTTCTAGGTTCTAGGTTCTAGGTTCTAGGTTCTAGGTTCTAGGTTCTAGGTTCTAGGAGGATCTTAAAAAACAGCAAATAAAAAACCCAGCTCGAAAGCTGGGTTTTCTACAATCTTCAAAGAGACTCAATCAATTACTTGATTTTCGCTTCTTTGTACACAACGTGCTGGCGTACTACTGGATCAAATTTTTTGATCTCGAACTTGCCTGGCATGTTGCGCTTGTTTTTGTCAGTTGTGTAGAAGTGACCAGTATTTGCAGTAGATACTAGACGAATTTTCTCACGAATGCCTTTCTTAGCCATTGCTAATTCCTCTTATTAAACGTTTTCGCCGCGTGCACGCATATCAGCTAGAACAACATCGATGCCTTTCTTATCGATGATGCGCATGCCTTTTGCAGTCAGGCGTAGTTTAACAAAACGTTTTTCGCTCTCTACCCAGAAACGATGAGTTTGTAGGTTCGGCAGAAAACGACGCTTAGTAGCATTTCGTGCGTGTGAGCGGTTGTTACCAACTGCAGGACGCTTACCAGTTACTTGGCATACTCGGGACATGAATGTCTTCTCCAAATCGTTTCAGCTCGATATCAACCTTGGTGGCCGAACCTCATCAATTAGAGGTCAAATACCATTATGGAAAATCCATACAAGGCTATCAAAGGTCGCGCATTATACTAACTTGCCATGCATTGCTCAAGACCCGAACAGATCCTTTTTACAGGTTTTCGTGATCTTTTTTTAGACAGCACGTTTTCAAGTAGTCCAAGCTGAATGTAAGTTAAAAATTTTGAGTGGCGAGGATTGTAGCAGAAACTCACTTATGAACAACAAAAAGTTTGCCTGTCAAGAGCGATGATTTTATTAACTCAAATCCAGCCTCTTTCTGCAAAGGAAACCACTTCCCCATCGCCCACCACAAAGTGGTCCAATACCCGTATATCCACTAAGCCCAATGCGTCACTCAAACGTCGAGTAATTCGCCGATCTGCTTGGCTTGGCTCTGCTACGCCTGAGGGATGGTTGTGCGCCAATATTAAAGCTGCCGCATTATAGTGTAAGGCTCTTTTAACAACTTCCCGAGGATAGACCGAGGCGGCATCGATGGTGCCTTCAAACATCACCTCATCTTTAATGACACGATTTTGATTATCGAGGAACAACACATAAAACGCTTCTCGATGGCGATCGCGCAGCATGGAAGAGAGATAAAGCTTAGTGTGCTGTGGACTGGTGAGCGCATCACCACGTTGCAATGTTTCGGCCAAATAACGTTGCGTCATTTCCAAAACAGCTTGTAATTGAACGTATTTTGCCTGCCCCAATCCTTTGTGACGGCAAAAGCTCTGTTCATCGGCGGAAAACAGTTTTCTCAGCGAGCCAAAGTCTCGCAATAAAAAATCGGCAAGTTCAATTACGTTCATTCCTTGTGTGCCTGTTCGCAAAAAGATCGCAAGCAACTCGGCATCAGACAAAGATTGAGGCCCTCGCTGAAGCAACTTTTCTCTTGGCATGGATTCACTAGGCAGGTTTTTTAGGCTCATCGTCTCTCTCAGTCATCTTAGATGCGCCTATTGCAACGAGAAAACCAGCAAAGTCTAGTATGACGATGCTGGTTCGTTATTAATAGAAGACAATAATGTAACTGAGCATTTTATCAGAGCTTAAAGTGACCGACCAAATCATGCATTTCTTGGCCAGATACACTCAAGCGTGTGCTAATGGTTTCCGACTCTTGTAAGTTGTGATTAATCTCATTAACGATTTGCTGAATGGTGACCAGGTTTTGATTGATGTCCTCAGCGACCGCGCTCTGTTGTTCAGCGGCGGATGCCGTTTGAATGCCCATATCACGGATCATTTCCACCGCCGACTGGATACCAGCAAGTGATTCTTTGATTTGCACTGACTCAAGCGCCGTTTGTTCGCCACGCTCTTGGCTGGCAGACATAGTGGTGACCGCTCTGGCCACACCATTTTGCAACTGCTTAAGCATATCGCCAATTTCCAGCGTGCTGTTTTGTGTGCGACTCGCTAATGAACGAACTTCATCGGCAACCACGGCAAATCCGCGGCCTTGCTCTCCCGCACGCGCCGCTTCAATGGCGGCATTCAATGCCAGTAAGTTCGTTTGCTCGGCAATTTCGCCTATCACTTGCAACACTTTGGTGATTTGATCGGTCTGTTGGCTAAGCTGAGAAATGGCGTCTGAGGTGATGTTCACTTCGTCGACCAATTTACCAATCCCTTCTATCGCGTGATTCACTTCGACTTGCGCTTCTGAGATCTGCGCATTGGCAGAATCAATGGCCTGCGCCGTGGCATGGGTATTGTTGGCGACTTCTCTCGCCGTGGCGCTCATTTCCGTCACGGCGGTGACTACTTTATCCGTCTCCAAACAGTGCGTTTGCATTTGGTTACTGGCTAACGAGGTTTGTTGATCCAGCCCAGAGGCAGCGCTTTGCACTGTTTGCGCCGAGCTGCGAATATCGACCATCAAAGGATGCAATTTGTCCATAAACTGGTTGAAGGCTTTGGCCACTTCCCCCACTTCATCTTGGCTTTCGACACTCAAACGAGCGGTTAAATCGCCACCGCCTGCCGCTACATCTTGCAATGAGGCCGCGATATGTTGCAGCGGCAAAATCGCCCGAGAAACAATCACGCTGATCACACCACACGCAATCAATAACCCCACCAACGTGAATCCAATCGCCGATAAGGTATGCTCATTCAAACTGGCAATACTTTGTACACGATGCTCTGCCACTTGCGTGTCGATATCGTCAATGTAGATCCCTGTGCCGAGTACCCAATCCCATTTTGGTAGATATTCCGCATAACCCAATTTAGGCGCTTGCGCATTGATGGTCGGCTTGTGCCAAGAGAAATAAAGAAAGCCATCGCCTTTTTGTGAAGCGTCAATCAACCCCGCTATCACCGCGACACCATTGTCATCTTTCATGCCGTAAAGGTTTTTACCTTCCAACTCCGGCTTGATCGCGTGCAGCGTGTTGACGCCTTTGGAATCATAAGCAAAAAAGTAACCATCACTTTCAAAGCGCATTGCTTTCAAAATCTGTTTGGCTTGTTGTTGATTGTTGCCATTCACATCCGCGTCATACAGCGGTTTAATGGCGGTGACGCCCATCATCAAATAGGCTTTTAACTCGCTTTTGCGCGTTTCAATCAGCTCATTTCGATATTCGCTGAGTTCAACGTCTAAGCTTTTTACACTGTTAAAATAGAAAACCGCTGTCACCATCGCTGTCAGCAGCACTAATGGGATTAACGTTAGCAGCAATAATTTGTTCCGACTCTTCATAACAAGTTCCGTCGCTATCCATATGATTGTTTTAATTTTTAAGAGGTATCGCAAACATTATCTGGTGTCTATTTAGTCAATGTCTGTGAGCAACGTGCTGTTTCTCTGATCTCTTTGTCGAGTTTGTCTTCAATTAGAGAAGTAAAACCGCCCTGGTCGTTTCTCTATTATTCAGGCGAACAATCCGATCCCAACCTTGCACTATCAATCGCCTATCTTTCAATCACCTGAGCAGATAATTTGTGTTAGGATCGGCAACAGTTATTTTGGAGAGTAATCAAATGCAAACATTGGCAGGAAAGAAGATTCTACTGGGTATCAGTGGTGGTATTGCGGCCTACAAATGTGCAGACCTCACCCGACGTCTTAAAGAAAGAGGCGCAGAGGT
The DNA here is from genome assembly GCF_000039765.1 of Vibrio vulnificus CMCP6. Lineage (NCBI taxonomy): Bacteria > Pseudomonadati > Pseudomonadota > Gammaproteobacteria > Vibrionales > Vibrionaceae > Vibrio > Vibrio vulnificus. The sequence continues at coordinate 835,712 of NC_004459.3, forward strand.
GCAAGTGGTGATGACCAAAGCCGCGAAAGAATTTATTACCCCGCTCACGATGCAGGCAGTCTCTGGCCGACCAGTCTCGGATAGCTTGCTTGATCCCGCCGCCGAAGCCTCAATGGGCCACATCGAGCTGGCGAAGTGGGCCGATTTAATTTTGCTTGCTCCTGCCACTGCGGATCTGATTGCTCGCATGGCCGCTGGCATGGGCAACGACCTACTGACCACCTTAGTGTTGGCCACTGACGCCCCTGTTGCGGTCTCTCCAGCGATGAATCAACAGATGTATCGCAACGTCGCGACCCAAGAGAACATTGCGACTCTGAGCCGACGCGGTATGGAAATCTGGGGCCCAGCGGCTGGCGAACAAGCGTGTGGCGATGTGGGCCCAGGCCGTATGTTAGAGCCGATGCAGTTGGTTGCGTTGTGCGAACAATTCTTCCAGCCAAAACCGCTGCAAGACAAATCGATTTTGATCACTGCGGGTCCAACTCGCGAAGCCATTGACCCTGTGCGCTACATTACCAACCACAGCTCAGGCAAAATGGGTTATGCGCTGGCGCAAGCCGCAATGCAATTGGGTGCGAATGTGACACTTGTCAGCGGCCCGGTTTCTCTGCCAACCCCCGTCAATGTCAACCGCATCAACGTCGACAGTGCCCAAGAAATGTATGACGCCGTGATGGCTCAGGCATCTGATCACGATATCTTCATCAGTTGCGCGGCCGTGGCAGATTACCGCCCAGCTACAATTGCTGAGCAAAAACTGAAGAAAACTGACGACAGTGATGAAATGACCATCACTATGGTGAAGAATCCCGATATCGTCGCGTCTGTCTCCGCCATGACGGAGAATCGTCCTTTTACAGTCGGCTTTGCGGCAGAAACCAACGACGTTGAAGTGTACGCTCGCCGTAAACTGGAAAAGAAAAAGCTCGATCTGCTCTGCGCGAACGACGTGTCCGTGGAAGGGCAAGGCTTCAACAGCAGCGACAATGCGATTACGCTTTACTGGTCACAGGGAGAGAAAGCCCTGCCACTCAACAGCAAAGCGGTATTAAGTATGGAGATCTTGAAACAGATCCAAACCCTGATGGGTCACTAATCGACATATCGCCCTCCGTTATTGATCAGGTTATTCGTACAGCTTTTTGCTAAACGATCTCACAAAACCTGATCGATACCTGATGTCTTGAACTGGGCATGCTGATATAATCGCAGACGAAAAAACGTCTATTCAAAAGGAAGTTAATCAATGGCAGGCAGTAAAAAATCAAACCGCCGTGAAGAGATCCTCCAAGCTCTTGCTCATATGTTGGAGTCTGCGGAAGGGGCATCGCGTATAACCACCGCGAAGTTGGCACAACAGGTGGGCGTATCAGAAGCGGCACTTTATCGCCATTTTCCAAGCAAAGCGCGTATGTTTGAAGGTTTGATTGAGTTTATTGAAGAAGCCTTGATGTCGCGTATCAACCGTATCTTAGATGAAGAGAAAGACACGCTAGAACGTATTCGTTTGGTACTGCAACTGCTGCTCGCCTTTGCGGAGCGCAACCCAGGGTTAACGCGTATTATGTCCGGCCATGCGCTGATGTTTGAAAATGAACGACTGCGCGATCGCATTAACCAACTGTTTGAACGCATCGAAACTCAGCTGCGTCAGATTCTACGTGAGCGCAAATTGCGTGAGGGGAAATCCTTCCCTGTCGAAGAGAAAATCCTCGCCGCTCAGTTACTAGGCCAAGTGGAAGGCAGTTTGAATCGCTTCGTTCGTTCCGATTTTAAATACCAACCAACTGAAAATTTTGAGGAATACTGGGCATTGCTCAGTGCACAGATTAAGTAATTTATGGCAACTGCAACAAAACCTGCGTTTTCAATTTCGCTGCTTCACCCTAAATACTGGCCTGTTTGGCTAGGCTTTGGCTTACTTGCCATCCTTGTCACCATCCTGCCGTACAAATTGCAACTTTGGCTAGGTCGCGGTCTTGGGCAATTTTCCATGCGCTTCGCCAAAAGCCGTGTGCATGTCGCTCATCGTAACTTGGAGCTGGCCTTTCCAGAAATGGGCGAGCAAGAGCGCGAGGCCATTGTGGTTGAAAACTTCAAAAACACCGGCTTAGCATTGTTTGAAACGGGCATCGCCTGGTTTTGGCCAGATTGGCGCATCAAACGTCATGTTGTTTTTGGTGACACCCGAGAACTGATGGAACTGGATGCCAATAAGAAAGGGGTGTTAGTGGTGTGTACGCACTCACTTAACCTTGAGATCACTGCACGTGCCTTTTCATTGTTTGCGCCCGGTTATGGCGTGTATCGCCCACATGACAACCCCGCTTACGACTTTATTCAAACTTGGGGTCGCACCCGTTGTGGCAACCAAATGGTGGATCGTAAAGATGTCAAAGGCATGTTGAAAATTCTACGCGGTGGTGGCCGCTTGTGGTACTTGCCTGACCATGACTATGGCAACAACCATGCGGTATTTGTCCCCTTCTTTGCAGTACCCGATGCGTGTACAACAGCAGGAACAGGCGTATTAGTGGATGCGAGTAAGTGTGCGGTGATCACCGCGTCTAGTTTCCGCAAAGGCGAAACGTATACGCTAGAAATCGACCCGGATATCAGCGACCAATTCCCACGTAAAGACGCGGTTGGTGCGGCAACGGTGATGAACCAAGCGATTGAGAAAGTGATTTTGCGTGGATTAGATCAATGGATGTGGCTGCACAAACGCTTTAAGAGCATGGCTGACCCAAGCCAACCACGCGGCATTCGTTATAAATAGTTAGGTTCTAGGTTGCTAGGGACTAGAAGCCTATATAACTAGATAACTAGATAGCTAGATAACTAGATAACTAGATAACTAGATAACTAGATAACTAGATAACTAGATAACTAGATAACTAGATAACTAGATAACTAGATAACTAGATAACTAGATAACTAGATAACTAGATTCTAGGAGCTGCTTTTCCTAGAATCTAGCCCCTGCCTTTACTTAGATCCCGTATTGGGCGCGATACGCTTTCACCGCATCAAGATGCTCGGCTGCATCGCCTTTCTCTTCCAAGAAAGTGATCAAATCCGACAAGCTAACGATAGAAATCACTGCACAAGCGAAATCACGTTCAACTTCCTGAATCGCCGACAGCTCACCCTTACCTTTTTCTTGGCGGTCAATCGCCACCAATACGCCAGCCAGATCGGCACCATTGGCTTGGATGATTTCCATAGATTCGCGAATCGCTGTGCCCGCAGTGATCACGTCGTCCACCAGCATAATGCGCCCTTCTAGCGCAGAGCCAACCAAGTTACCGCCTTCGCCGTGATCTTTGGCTTCTTTACGGTTGAAGCAGTAAGGCGTGTCGATATCGTGGTGATCGGCAAGTGCAACCGCTGTCGTAGTCGCGATTGGGATACCTTTGTATGCAGGGCCAAAGAGTACGTCGAACTCAATGCCAGAATCCGCTAACGCCGCCGCATAAAAACGACCTAGGCGTGCCAAGTCACGACCTGTATTGAAAAGACCAGCGTTAAAGAAATATGGGCTTTTACGGCCAGATTTCAACGTAAACTCGCCAAACTTAAGGACTTGTTTCTCTAGTGCAAACTCAATAAATTCACGCTGGTATGCTTTCATTACTTTCTCCGTCTATAAGTTTCTAGTTCCTAGCTTCTAGTCCCTAGAAAGATAACTAAAACTATAAAAGTGTTTTCAAAATAGATGTCTTTACGCGAGGCAGCGAGACTTTTCAGCGCCTGAGCAGAGTGCGCTATGTGATGGCGTGAAAAGTTAAAGCGAACAACGCGGCTCAGTTCTCTATACAGAAAACAAAAAAATAGCCCCCAAATGGGAGCTATCTAAATCAATTGGCTAACGCCGCCTTCTGCGCGGCGACGATCTCGCTAATGCCCTTTTTGGCCGACTCTAGCAGAGCCAGCAATTGTTCATGGCTAAATGGTTCGCCTTCTGCAGTGCCTTGGATTTCGATCATCTTGCCTTCTTCCGTCATCACCACGTTCATGTCGGTATCAGCCGCCGAATCTTCCACGTATTCCAAATCGCACAGTACATCTTCACCCAAAATGCCGACTGAAACCGCGGCCACATGGCCTTTCATTGGGTTTGCTTTTAGCTTGCCACTGTCAACAAGGTGTTGGAATGCATCCGCCATCGCCACGCTAGCGCCACTGATTGACGCGGTGCGCGTACCGCCATCGGCTTGGATCACATCACAGTCAACGGTGATCATAAACTCGCCCATCGCTTCCAAATCCACGACTGCGCGCAGGCTACGTGCGATCAAACGTTGAATTTCCATGGTACGACCGCCTTGCTTGCCATTGGCCGCTTCACGACGAGTACGTGAATGAGTTGCGCGTGGCAGCATGCCATATTCCGCCGTCACCCAGCCTTTACCTTGGCCTTTTAGCCAACGAGGCACCGATTCTTCCACGGTCGCATTACACAGCACCTTGGTATTACCAAACTCAACCAGCACGGAACCTTCCGCATAAGCCGTGTAGTTACGAGTAATTTTAATTGGGCGCACTTGGTCTGCCGCGCGATCATTTGGACGCATGGATGAATACCTTTTCTGGGGATCGATTTGATTGGGGGTGAAGTATAGCGGAAACCACCGCAAGGCACTAGGGAAAGGCTCACGGTTTTTAGCTCACAGTTTTAGCAACAATGCTTCACGCCTAGCCGCAACGCCATTCTGTGCTACTATTGCCAAGCGTTATTTTCAAAGATGATAAAACAGGAAAATTCGATGATTTACAGCATGACCGCATACGCGCGCAAAGAGATCAAAGCCGATTGGGGCAGCGCGGTATGGGAAATCCGCAGTGTTAACCAACGCTACCTAGAAACTTACTTCCGTATGCCAGAGCAGTTCCGTGGTCTAGAACCCGTGCTGCGTGAGCGTTTCCGCCAGCGCCTTGCTCGCGGCAAAGTCGAGTGCAGCCTAAGATTTGAAGCCAACCCAGCGGCGCGCAGCGAACTGACGATCAATGAGACCTTAGCGAGCCAAGTAATTGGTGCCGCAAAGCAAATCATGCAGCTCACTGGTGAAGATAGCCGCATCAACCCATTCCAAGTGATGCAGTGGCCTGGTGTGATGGAAACGCCAGAGCAAGATATGGACGCCATTAATCAGCAATTGTTGGCCGCTTTTGACCAAGCACTTAACGAGTTTATCGAAGCGCGCGGCCGTGAAGGCGACAACATGAAAGCCTTGATTGAGCAGCGCCTAACAGCCATCACCGCGGAAGTGGTGAAAGTACGCGCCCGCATGCCAGAAATCATTGAGTGGCAGCGTGAGCGTCTGTTCTCGAAATTCGAAGAAGCCAAGGTGGAACTGGATGCTTCTCGCGTAGAGCAAGAGCTGATCATTTTGGCGCAGAAATCGGATGTGGCAGAAGAGCTGGATCGCCTCGATTCTCACGTTAAAGAAACCACCAACATTTTGAAAAAAGGCGGCGCCGTTGGCCGTCGTTTGGATTTCATGATGCAAGAGTTCAACCGTGAATCCAACACACTCGCTTCAAAATCGATCGCCACTGACATCACCGCTTCAGGTGTTGAGCTTAAAGTGCTGATTGAACAAATGCGTGAGCAGATCCAAAATATCGAGTAACTTCTGACTCAATAACGATTTGATAAAGCCCCGAGATTCGGGGCTTTGTTTTGGGTAACGTTCTCGTCTAAACGTTCAGCTCCTTCATACATCGCTCGCACAGCACTGGCTTTGACTTAATGCGCTTGCGGCCAAAACGAGCCCAAAACTGAGGTTCTGCTTTGGTCACAAAAATCCCACCGAGTAGTGGCAACAACAAAACCACCGAGGTCGAGGAAATACTGTTGCCTGACATCCAAGTAGAAAGACTCAGTGCGATCAACGGGAAAAACAAGAAACAAATCGAAGCGGTAAAGGGCGTTGAAACCTGGCCCAGTTTGAAATAGGCCACAATGCCACCCACGCTGGCAAAGACCCCCAAGTAAATGACAGATAACATCGACACTTGAGAGAAGACTGAAAACGCCGGCTTTTCAATTATCCAAGATGCCGTCAACAACAGCATGGATGCCATCAAACTCGGCAGCGCGTTGTACGTCAACACTGGAATGTCTTGGCAATACTTCTGCACGCACACATACATCACGGCATGAATGGCAACTGCGCCACCAAGCGCAAGAAAACCAAGTAGATAGTCGTCTCCGCCCAGACTCATCTCTTTCGCCAAAATCAGGACCAAACTGAGTACGGCGATCAACAGCCCAGCCGTTTGCAAACGACGCAACGTCAATCCGAGAAACCATCTCGACGTGATCATCACCGCGATAGGCATGGTGGCAAAAATAATCGAAGCCAAACCTGACGAAATATACTGTTCACCAAAAATCATCAAGGTAAACGGGATCGCAAAATAAAAAATCGCGACGATGAACATCCAATGCATTTTTCCTTTTGGAAAAAAGAGTGGCTGTCTAAGACGTTGCCCGAGTATGAGCAGCAGAGGGGCGGCAATCAAAAATCGTAGCCCAGTAGCGAAAATAGGCGGAATAGTTTGCACGGCAATCTCCATGGCAAACCATGTGGTTCCCCAAATTAAACATACCGAGAGAAACAACAACGCAGGTAGAGACTCAGCAAAAGTAAATCGATGAGTTTTCATTTTTGAATTCCTATCACTAGGTGGTGCAAATAGTAATCTATTCACACGCATGACTAATTCACACGGCATAGCGTGCAATAAGGTTTTGGGCAGTAAACCACTGCGAGATAGGAATTACGCTATTGGGGGACGATAGTGGGTACGCATCTCTGCGCTGGTGTAAATGACAATCGGGCTTGCAATCCATTCATTACGATATGGCGCTTCGTCAGTATATTGCTGGCTTTCAATCACCGCAGCCCCCATCGAATGTCCATAATGGGTACAACATTGGTTTTGATAGCAGCGACCACCGGGCTCACAACAGCCTGGCTCGTCCTTTTCTACCGCTTCCAACGACCAATCACAGTAGCTCACATTCGTGATGTCGTTGCTCATCTTATGATGAAGGTTTGATGGTGGCTCCGTCTGCGCACGTGCAAACCCGCTTGATAGCAACAATGCCATCAAGAGACTCAACAGAAGCAACAGGTTCGCGGTGCCTTTACGCAGCATCACACTCTCTCATTCAGCGGTGAAACGGGTCACTGTGACGATACTCATCCAAGGAGTAAGAGACAAGCGGCCTTGAGATGACTTTACACTTTTTTAACCTAGTCACTCCCACCATCCATTCGGAGTGAAATAAACCCGCACGATGGCGGGGCAATAATCATTCGTCTTTTTCTGCTGTGTGATTATCCACATACGGCCAGTAGTGGTGACCCACACGTATCAGCAACGTGGCAGCCGCCAAAACAAACGCAGCAACAGAGAGCCAAACCACAAGGGTCGCATCGAGTTCTTTCATCCCTAACGTGATGTAACGTGCAATCGCCATCATCGCTATATAAATCGGATAGCGGACTGGAATCTTACCGTTCATCACAAACTGCTGCACCATCGCCAGCACTTCGAGATAAATAAACATCAAAAGGATGTCGGTGAGTAGCACCCGTTTTTCCACAAACACATGAATGAATTCTTGCACCATGGCATAAAGCGTGGCCAGCGTAATGGCAACCAGCAAGACCGCTTCCAAGATATGAAAGATTTTTAAGAATGGGCGACTGAATGATTTAGGTAGATGTGACGGCACTTGTAACATTCCAAGCAAAACAATGAATTAAGCTGGCAGTGTAACATGCGGTATTGGCTAAGCAGAAGAGAGCGTCTCTTTCGGCTCAGCCAAACACGACAAAAGCCGTGGGTTTGGCTGAGTTGGATCGGATGTAAGCGTCGTTACGCCACATCTTGTTGCTGCTCGGCTTTGCGTTTGTGTTTGCGATATTTGGGATGGGTAATTGGAATCGCAGACAAGAGTTTTTTGGTGTAATCGTTTTGTGGATTGGCGTACACCTCTTTGGCGCTGCCCTCTTCCACCACTTTACCAAAGTACATCACTGCCACTTTGTCGGAGACGTGTTTCACCACCGACAGATCGTGCGAAATAAAAATGATCGCCAAATTCATCTCTTGCTGAAGCTGCAGCAATAAATTGAGGATCTGTGCTTGCACGGACACATCCAACGCAGAGACCGACTCATCACAAATGAGCAATTTAGGCTTTAACGCAATCGCGCGTGCAATACCAATACGCTGACGTTGACCACCAGAAAATTCGTGTGGATAGCGATTGACAGCCTCAACAGGCAAGCCCACTTTCACCAATAACTCTTTCACCCACGTTTTACGCTCCTCCGGAGTGCCTATTTTGTGGATGATGTAAGGTTCTTCCAAAATCATGCCAATGGTGTGACGCTGATTGAGTGATTCCATTGGGTCTTGAAAAACAATTTGCATCTCTTTGCGCAGTGGGCGCATCTCTTTGGGAGAAAGCTTGGTGATATCGCGCCCTTCAAAGAAAATTCGCCCTTCCGTTGGTTCATACAGTTTAAGCAGCGTGCGCCCTAAGGTGCTTTTGCCACAACCCGACTCGCCAACCAAACCTAAGGTTTCCCCTTGGTTGACCGATAAACTGACGCCATCCACCGCTTTGACAGTATAGCCTTTACGAAACAAGCCTTTGCCAGAGACAAAATGTTGCTTGAGATTTTCAATCCTTAATACTTCTTTACTCATCCTGAATTCCTTAGCTCCTCTGACTGACTTCAAACATGCTGCTATCCATCGGCTTAATGTCGATGAGCTGCTTAGGCTCACTGTCCAAGCTTGGCATTAAGCCCATCAACCGCTCAGTGTAAGGGTGCTTAGGATGATCAAACAGTTCAAAAATCTCTGCGTACTCAACAATCCGACCACCGTACATGACCGCGACGTCATCGCACACTTCCGCCACCACACCCAGATCGTGCGTAATGAAAATCATCGCCATACCCGTTTCTTGTTGTAACTCGTTCATCAGTTCCAAAATGGATGCCTGAACGGTCACGTCCAACGCGGTGGTTGGCTCGTCACAGATCAAGATATCCGGCTTGCACGCCAGTGCCATCGCAATCATCACTCGCTGACGCATCCCACCAGATAGGTTGTGCGGGTACTCATTGAGGCGCTTCTCTGGCAGTGGAATTTTCACTTTTTTCAGCATCTCAAGCGCGTACTCGTTGCGAGCGCGTTTATCCAAATCCGGGCGGTGCAACTCTAAGACTTCGTTAATCTGGCGACCAACGGTGTGAACTGGATTAAGCGCCGTCATTGGATCTTGAAAAATGATGGAGATTCGATCACCACGCATCGCGTACATCTGCTCAGCAGGCAGCGTCACCAAATCGGTGCCGCGATAGAGAATTTGTCCATTCACAATCTGACCATAAGGCTTGGGCAACAACCCCATGATCGACATGGAAGTGACACTTTTGCCACTGCCAGACTCACCAACCAGTCCCAAAGTGCGTCCTGCGCGAACGTCAAAGTTGACGCCGTGCAATACCTTGACTGGGCCATCATCGGTGGTGAAAGAGACCTCAAGATCTCTGACACTCAGAATCACATCATCCTGCATCGTGCTTCCCTCTTTTGGCCAACTTATCATTTATAGGTGTCATCAATGACCGTCACAGGAGCAAACGCCTTCCCTGCTTTAATGGCTTTTTCAGTTTCTTTCTTCGCGTCTTTATCGATCCAGAATGTCCCTAAACCAATCGCACCACCACTGGTAAATAAGACTTCCGATTTTTTGGTCATCGCCTTTTGTGGGTACTTCAACCAGCGCCAGTAACCCACACGGGTATACGGTACCATGTAGCCTGGAACAATCAGGTTCGCATCGCTAATAATTTGCTGAATTTGATGGGAATAGCTGTACTTCTTCTCCAAATCAAATTCGTTTTTGTACGCCATGATTAACTTGTCCAGTTCAGGCGTGCTGAAATTGGTGTGGTTATTGGTTTGTGGGCGATTCGCATTGGCCGAATGGAAGTACTCCCAATAAGCTGGCACATCGGAAGTACCCATATCTAAGAACGCCAGTTCATGCTTTTTCTCGAGGATGAATTTAAACGCAGAGGAACCATCCACCAGTTTTAGTTCAAACTCCAATCCTGCTTTCTTCGCTTGCTCTTTCAAATACGCGATACGTGGCGTGTGGTGAGCATAACCATAGGTGATGGCGAAACTGAGACGCTGCCCTTTATCGTTGACCCGCACCCCATCGGCACCAATTTGGTTAAAGCCCGCCGCTTCAAAGTAACGAATGGCTAATTCCGGATCAAACTTAGGCGGCACTGGGTTAGGCAAGTCGTATTTACCATGGCCAGAACCGAGCGCGTGAGGCTTACGTGAGTAGTCACCACGGGTGATCTTATCGATCATGCCATCGTAATCTGTAGCATGCATGATCCCTTTACGCACATTGAGATCATCCAGCAGAGGCGTGGCAACGTTCATCCACAGTCCACCCGCGCCTTGCGGGGTTTGGTTGTAACCCCAGAACTTCTCGATGTAGCCTTTTTGGTACGGTTCTGTGTTGGATTTGTCGTGCCACAAATCGGGTAGGATTAGGCCAAAAGTATCCAAATCGCCTTTTTCGAAATGCTTCATCGCGATGTCGTTATCGCGGATCACCGTGATACGGATTTTCTCCACATTGTAACGGTGTTGATAATACTTGTTGCTATACCCCCACCAATCTTGACCAACGTGTTTGAAGGTGACGCTTTTGCCCTTCTTAATGTCATCAAGGTAATAAGCGTTGGTGGTTGGCTCAGCTTTGAAGTTGTATTTGCGCACGAAGTTATCGTCGATGCCGTCGCCATTTTCATCTTTCGCTGGCTTGGCATAAAAGTGCGCAGGTCGCGGACGAAGCGCGCCTAAGGTATAGAGAAGATCTTCTTGGTTTTTCTCAACTTTGCTCACCGCCGCGAAGGTGTGCTGATCAATTTTCTGCACATCGTCAATCACATTGGTGTAGTACTCGTTATACCAAGGTGCTACCAAATCTTTTGAGCGGTAAAACTTGAGCATAAAAACGAAGTCATCGGCAGTCACGGGTTTGCCGTCCGACCATTTGGCATTGGGGTTTAATTTGAAATAAACCGTGCGGTTATCCCTAGCGAAGGCCCATTCATTGGCTAAGGCCGGGATCCACTCCAACGTGTCTGGATGTTGGTCTACCAGCGCAGGTGTCTCATCGAGGAAAAACGAACGCAACCCTGAGTTAGAATCAGGCCCAACACTGCGTAAAGTTTGTGGAAAGCTTTGAATGAAAGTACGGAATGTCCCGCCAAATTTGGCATCTGAAGAAGCAAACAACGGCTCATCCCAGTTGGTCTGCCAGTTCACATCCGCAGGTAAAGTGGTGGCGTAAACACCAGCACTCATCAGCGATAACGCTGTGGTTAGTAACGTTTTTTTCATCATTATGTCCCTATATTATCCGTTCCAACAGTATTGACCATCTAAACGTAACGGGTGAATTTTTTCGGATCAAAGGCTGCACGAATGGCTTCACCAATAAAGGTCACCATCACCAACACAGCAACGATAGAGCTCACCACTGAGGCCACAATCCAAGGCGAATCCAAGTTTGATTTCCCTTGCTGTAGCAGTTCACCCCAACTTGGCGTTGGCGGCATCAATCCTAGTCCTAAGTAATCCAACGCCGTTAATGCCGTAATATTGCCAGCGATGGTAAACGGCGCTAGCGTCACGATCATCACCATGGTATTTGGCAAGATATGCTGGAAGAGAATCCGCGAAGTTGAAGCACCAAGCGCTTTGGCCGCCAGTACATATTCGCGCGCTGACTCTTTATAGGTCATGGTACGCATGTACCACGTCATGCCCATCCAACCAAATAGAACGTTGATGCCAACAAAGAGCGCGAAAGTCGGTTGCACAATCGAGACCAAAATCATGATGACGTACAAAAACGGCACCATCGACCAGATCTCAATCAGTCGCTGGACAAACAGGTCAAATTTGCCGCCCCAATAGCCCATCGCACAGCCCACCGCAGTACCAATTGTATAAGAGATGGCCATCGTCAGCAGTGCGAACCCCATCGCGGTCCGAAAACCGTACACCAGTCGCGCGAGAATATCGCGACCAATCACATCGGTACCGAGATAGTGTTTTGATTCTGCACTGGGCGCTGTCGGCGGAAAATCGCCCGAAAAGTCCTGTTCGTAGGGGTTCCATGGCACAATCGGCATGATCACGAAGTTGCCGGACTCTTCCGCTGCAAACTGTTTTTGCAACTGGCGATAGTTGGCTTCACCCGCAGACTCTTGCCCAAACTCACTGCCACTTCTCACATCACTGATGACGGGAAAGTAATAGTGGCCATCGTATTTCACCATCAAGGCTTTGCTGTTGATCAGCAATTCAGCGAACAGCGATAACACCAACATTGCAGAAAGAAGAATGAAAGACCAATAGCCACGCTTGATCGCCTTGAAGCTTCTTATTTTCTTTTGAGTTAACGGACTCACTTTGATCATATTAAGCTCCAAACTTCACACGAGGATCGACCAGCGCAACACAAACATCGGAAATGATATTTCCTAGCAGGAGAAGCACCGCATTAATTGCCACAATACCCATTACAACAGGATAATCACGCTCAATGATCGACTCATAGCCTAATAAGCCTATGCCATCGATATTGAAAATAACCTCAATTAAGAACGCACCAGTCATAAAGAAGAGTAAGGAATTACCAAAATGGCTCGCGATAGGAATTAAACTATTTCGTAAAGCGTGTTTGCGTACTGCCGTTTTAAACGGCAAGCCTTTGGCGATTGCGGTACGAATATAATCCGATGACAAGTTCTCCATCAGGTTATTTTTCATCGTCAATGTCAACGTGGCAAAGTCACCAATCAAATAACAGATAAGTGGCAATACCGCGTGCCACATGACGTCTTTCGCACGCTCAAAAAACGTCTCCAAATCATCAAAATCATCGCCGACAAAGCCCCCCATCGGGAACCATTCCAAATGGTAGGAAAAGAGTGTGATCAGCAGAACACCCACCACATAACCGGGCAGCGCATAGCCAACAAAAATTAGAATCGACGAGGCGGAATCAAAAACCGAACCATGCCGAAGCGCTTTGTAATAGCCCAGTGGAATAGAAATGAAGTAACTGATAAAAAAGGTCATTCCACCGTAGAAGAGGGAAACCGGAAGACGCTCTGCGATCATGTCTCCCACCGGTTCGTAATAGCGAGTGGACTCGCCGAAATCTAACCTAACCAGCTTGCTTAGCCAATCCAAATACGCCTGTGCAACAGGTTTATCCAAACCATAAAAGGCATTGAGTTCCGCCATTTGCTCTTCAGACAGTGCCGAGTTGCCCCCGGCAGTGGTCATGGCCGCAGCACCGTCGCCTTGTGCCTGCATTTTAGACAGCATGCGTTCCACTGGACCACCAGGAACAAAACGGGTAATAGCAAAGATAAGAATAGTAATTCCTAGGAAAGTAGGAATGACCAGCGCCAGTCGGCGCAGAAAATATGACAGCATATACAACTACTCCATGTCGACTGCCTATAAATTAGAGTTTGTTAAATTAATAAATAATCAAATTCTAACTTATCTAGAGAATTAGGAACTTAATTGAAATAAGTCGGTCGAAATGTTCATCCTGAACAGCTTCAATCTCTGGAATTCAAGTTCAACGCCAGATATTAAGCGCCATATGTATCTTGAAATAACCAAAGCTTCAAGTATTTGTGATGAAAGCATGACAAATTACCAACCACATCTAAATTCTATAAATAAATTTGTAAAAAAATATAAAAGACTGCTCATTTTCCAATCACAGAATATCAAACTGTAATGAATGGGGCTTTTGCACTACATAAAAATGCAATATTGCACAATAAACAGTCAGCCATTCTAACAGTTAAAAAACGCAAAAACCATGATGAGCCCTTATGATACAAGGGGTATCATAATTTGATACCACCAGACTCATCTTACCAGTTTGCACAAAAATGAAGCATAAAACATCATTCAGTTTAAAGCTTCAGCCAAATGAGATTAATCAACACATTTCACTACAATAGATCCACCCTCCAACACATACCATTAGATAATGCGCACAACACAAAATACGGTGTTTTATTGAAACATTTCACAATAAAGTGCGCCAAATCACAGATAATCATGCTGTATATATAACTTAATTTAAAATTTTACATATTTTTTACATTTCATTAGCCGTGCATCCCACTGGTTTGACTTGCAAAATTCATCTCATGTATATCTGTCGCGAAACGTTAACGAAACATTAACGTCACATTTGGTCGTCGTTCAGACCAAACATAGGAATTAAGCAACACGGAGCAACACGGATGTATAAAAACACAACAGCCTTATCCGTTGCGATCAGCCTTGCATTGGGTACAGCAGCCATGTCCCCGATAGCTTTCGCAGAAGAGCAGCAAGTCGAGCAACTACAAAAGATGAAAGTCACCGGTTCACGAATCTCAACCACTGAGATGGAAGGACCTTCTCCTGTCACCGTCATTACCAGCAAAGATATTGCGGCGAAAGGTTTTAACAGCGCACAAGACATTCTCAACAGCTTGACGCAAAACACAGGTGGTACACTCGCGCAAACCAACTCATTCTCGTTCACTCCTGCAGCACAGTCCGTTAACCTTCGTGGTCTAGGCGCTTCACGTACGTTGATTTTGATCGATGGCCGTCGCATGCCGCAGTACCCACTGGCACAAAACGGCGTTTCAAACTTCCAAGACATCGGCCAAATCCCTGTATCAGCGATTGAGCGTGTGGAAGTAATGACTGACTCAGGTTCGGCCATCTACGGTTCTGATGCGATCGGCGGTGTGGTTAACTTTATCCTCAAGAAAGACTTCGACGGCGTGTCAGTGAAGGCGCGTTATGGCGATGCCACTGAAGGTGGCTACGAAAACGGCCGTCTTGATATCGTTGCGGGTAAAGACATGGAAGATAAGCGTGTTTTGTTTGTTGCGCAGTTAGCGGGCAACGAAATGCTGCAACAAAGCGACAGAAGCTGGGCGGGTGACGATAACTCTGATCGCTCTGCCTTTGGCGCTTACTCTAGCTACGGTGCGAGCTTTGTTGAAAAAGGCACCGGCAACGTTCTAACACCTGCGGTCAATGGTAAAACGTGTCAAGACGTTGTGGGGGAACATGGTATCGATCGCGCCGATGGCAAGTGTGGCTTTAACCGCTCAGCGTATCGCTCCTTAAAACCAGAAAACAAACAAGTCGACCTACTACTTCGTGGTGAAATGGATCTTAATGATGATCTGACTGCGATGGCAGAAGCGCGTTTCGGTTACAAATCTACCTCTTCCATTTTCGAACCGAACCCATACGACGTTGAAACAGACGCAAAGCACTCACGTGGTGAAGGTAAATACACTCGTCGTTTGGTGGAATTTGGCCCACGTGAAAGCAATACGGAAGCGAACGCATTTGGCTTGACCACAGGTTTAACTGGTTTACTGGCAAATACCTACGATTGGGAAGTGTACGCCAGTTACTCTGAGCAAAAAGTCGAGACCGACAACCCTGCAGTGTTGAACACTCTCGATCAAGCGGTTCAAAACGGTTACATCGACCTACTCGATACGATCTCTGCTGCCGACGTTGCCAAATACAGCGGCCGCTCAACCAAAGAAGCGTACTCAAAACTCTACTCCATCAATGGCTCACTTGCTGGCGATCTAGTGGAACTGCCTGCCGGCATGTCTGGCTTTGCGGTTTACGGTGAATGGAACCGTACCGATTACAACGAATCTATCGATGCGATCACCAAATCAGGCGGATTCTCTGGTCTAGGCGGCACCTCTGGTGGTGGTGAGCGTGATCAAATCGGTTTAGGTGTGGAAGTGCTTATTCCAGTACTGGAAGACCTAGAAGTGACGCTAGCGGGTCGTTATGACCACTACTTTGATGATTCAGCAACTGGCGGTGCCTTTACACCGAAAGCGTCGATCGCTTACCGTCCTACCGATACCCTATTGCTACGTGGTAGCTACGGCCTTGGTTTCCGCGCACCAGACCTAAAACGTCTGTTTGGTGAAGAGACCAAAGCGTTTGGCTCAGGCTTCGATCCACAACTTTGTGCTTCTGTCGGCGGTACTGGCCCTAACGACACCATTCCTGAGTGTTCAACACAGTACTTTGATACGGTAAACGGTCCAAACGCCGAGCTTGAAGAAGAAACCAGCACCAACATCAACTTGGGCCTAGCGTGGGAACCTGTGGATGATCTTGGTTTAACCGTTGACTGGTACCACATCAAAATGGAAAACGTGGTATCCGCACCTTCTTACCAAGACGTTATCAACGATCCGTCAAAGTACCCAGGTACCCAAGTGGTTCGTAACCCAGATGGCACCATCAAAACCGTTATTTATGGCCCAGTAAACCAAGCGTTTGAAACTCGCTCGGGTATCGACTTGTCATTGGGTTATGCGTACGACACGGTGAGCATGGGTTCATTCTCAACCAAGTTCTCTATCACTAAGATCTTGATTGCAGAATCTCAAGAAAGCAGCAGTGAGCCAGTGATCGATGAGCGTGACTTCCTACCGGAATACACCGCGACATTGAACCTAGGCTGGGCATACCAAGACGTGAACGTGAACCTATTTGGTAAGTTCCGCGACGAGATGTGTACAAGTTACGCGAACGACTACTACTTCGAAGATTGTGATGCAGCGAAAAAAGCGGGTTACGAAACCAAGATCTCTAGTATGACAACGTGGAACCTAACAACGTCTTACCAATTCAACGAAAGTGGTCGTGTCACTCTAGGCATCATCAACATGTTTGATAAAGAGCCGCCAAAAGATCCTCTAAACGACACTTCTCCTTTCTACGCAGACACTTATGACGATCCAATTGGTCGCCAAGTGTATGTTGAGGCGTCTTACGACTTCTAGATAGCAACACTTTGTAAACCCTTTTGGCGCGGGAAATGCCCGCGCCCTTTTCGACTGACAAAAACACTGACAAGGATGCAACCATGACGTTAAAGAAATTTGGCGTGAGTGCACTCACCGCAGCGATGCTGAGCCTAACAGGCAGCGCGTTAGCCGCAGACGCAGGAAGCGTGATTTCCACTCAGGCAGGCACCAATAAAGCCGCTCAAGTCTCTCAAGACAAAATCGATGGCTACGCGGATAGTACCGACACCATGCTCGCCGAATACAAGGCCATCATGCGCCAAGTAGACAGCATGAAAGTCTACAACGAGCAGATCAATCGCATGGTGCAATCGCAGCAAGGCGAACTGGATTCATTAGATCGCCAAATCGCGCAGATTGACCAAACCGCGATGGAAGTGGTGCCACTGACTTTAAAAATGATTGATGCGCTCGACGAAATCGTCACGCTCGATCTGCCGTTCCAAACCAAAGAACGCAACAAACGAATCAACGAACTACGCGAACTAATGGATCGCGCAGACGTCACCACCTCGGAAAAATTCCGCAAAGTGATGGAAGCGTACCAAATCGAAGAAGGCTTCTCTCGTTCCATCGAATCTTACAAAGCCAGCTTAGATCGCAATGGTGAAGTGGTGACTTACGACTTCCTACGCATTGGTCGTACTGCGTTGCTTTACCAATCGCCAGACGGTGTTGAAACCGGTATGTGGAACCAGCAAACCCGCCAATGGGAAGCGCTGCCTGAAAGCTACCGTATTGCCGTGCAGCAAGGAATTCGTATCGCGAAGAAACAAGCGCCACCGGCTCTGATCAAATTGCCAGTGTTTGCTGGGGAGGAATAATCATGAAAGGATTCAAAACCATCGCCGCCGCACTGCTGGCTAGCCTGTTTATGGTCTCCAGCGCGCATGCGGAAGCACCAAAATCACTCAACGAACTGCTCAAGAACGTCAAATCGGAAAGCATCGTTGAGTCAAAAGAAAACAAAGCGCGTGAGCAAGAATTTCTTGCCGACCGCAACAAACAAGCGGAGCTGCTCAAGCAGGCAAAAGCCCAACTCAAAGCCGAAACGGCACTGGGTGAGCAACTGAAAGCCACCTTTGACGACAACGACAAAAAGCTGACCGAACTGACTGAAACGTTACGCCAACGTTCAGGCACTTTGGGCGAAATGTTTGGCGTGGTTCGTCAGTATGCGGGTGAATTCAAAGGCCTATTCAACGCCTCTCAGAACGCAGTTCAGTTTCCACAACGTGACGCTTTGCTCACCAAACTGGCCGAGAGTAAAGAGCTGCCTTCCACCGAAGAACTCGAGTCGTTCTGGCACACCGTGCTGCAACAGATCATTGTGTCTGGGGAAACCTCAACCACACCTGCAACCGTGGTTTACGGCGAAGGTAAAGAAGCCGTACGTGATGTCACCTTGGTGGGTGAATTTAACGCCATCGCTGATGGCAAATACGTTACCTACGTCCCTCAAACCGGCAAGTTCGAAGAGTTGTCTCGTCAACCACGTGCCAATATCACCCGTCATGTAGCGGGATTTGAATCCACCTCTTCAAGCTATGAGCCGCTATTTATTGACCCTTCTCGCGGCGTCATTTTATCTCTCTTGGTACAAAGCCCCACCGTAAAAGAACGCATCGACCAAGGTGGTATCGTGGGTTACGTGATTCTCGCCATGGGTGCATTAGGCGCATTGATTGCCCTATTCTGTTACCTACGTTTACTGGTGATCGGCGGCAAGATGCGTAAGCAAGCCAAATCTGATGCGGTGATTGAAGGCAACCCACTGGGTGAAGTGATTCAAGCGTATCAAGATCACAAAGGCGACAACTTGGAAGATCTAGAAGCGAAACTGGATGAAATCATTCTACGCAACGCGCCTAAGATCGAGCGATTCATTGTCTCCATCAAACTGTTTGCTTCCGTTGCGCCACTACTGGGCCTCTTGGGTACGGTAATGGGGATGATCGGCACCTTCCAAGCGATCACTCTCTTTGGTACTGGCGATCCGAAACTGATGGCCGGCGGTATCTCGGAAGCACTCGTGACCACCATGCTTGGTCTGGTTGTGGCCATCCCACTGCTGTTCTTCTACACCTTAGTACACAGTAAAGGCCGTCGTTTAGTGCAAACCCTTGAAGAGCAAAGCGCTGGCTTTATTGCTCGCTACCAGGAAAAACTGCACACAGCCGAACGCTAAGGAGGCGCTATGTGGTGGTTAATTGAAGAGTTAGAGTCCATCAGACGATTCCTTGGCATGGGTGGCGACGTATTGGTCGCGATCTTTGTCCTCAGCTTCATGCTGTGGGTCGTTTTGCTGGAACGCTGGTTCTACTTTATCGCCGTCGCTCCTCGTGCCATGAAGCAAGCTCTTGCCACTTGGACCGAGCGCACGGAGCACACCAGCTGGAACGCCAGAATGATCAGACAGGAGATCATCTCCCGTCAGGATATCGAGAATAAAAAAGGGTTACCGATCGTCAAAGTGTTGATCGCCCTCTGTCCACTGCTTGGTCTTTTAGGCACCGTGGTGGGCATGATTCAAGTATTCGATATTTTGGCCATCGTCGGAACAGGAAGCCCTCGCGCCATGGCGTCAGGGATCTCAAAGGCAACCATTCCAACACTTGCAGGAATGGTGGCATCGCTATCGGGGTTGTTCTTTAGCACCCGCTTAGATCACTTAGCGAAAGTCACCACTCGTAAACTGGAAGATAAGTTGAAGCATATTGCCTAATACCAATGGCAGAGCGATCGCCTTTTCTCTCTATCGCTCTGGCTGATTTGGTATCAATAAATGGAATTAGAGGTATAGGTCATGAAAAGACGCTATAGCAGTGACAGTAATGATGAAATGGCCATTGATATGACCCCGATGCTCGACATCGTTTTCATCATGTTGATCTTCTTTATTGTAACAACGTCATTTGTAAAAGAAGCGGGTATCGATGTGAACCGCCCTAGTGCCAACTCGGCACAAACCGTCGCCAAAGGCAACATCATGGTCGCGGTTGGCGCGGCGGGTGATGTCTGGATCGACAAGCGACGCGTCGAAGTCGATGCGGTCCGTGCCAACGTTGAACGCCTGCGTGCAGAAAGCCCAGATGGTGCAGTGGTCATCCAAGCGGATGAAGAAGCGAATGCTGGTGTGGTTGTAAAAGTGATGGATCAGATACGCATGGCTGGTGTAGCCAATATCTCCATCGCCGCGACCAACAAGGATTAAGCTTATGCGTTATCTGGCCTCAATTGCACTGGCGCTCGTTGTCTCCCTCGGATTGTTCTGGGGGATGGACAAGCTGGTAAATAAAGAGCGCCACGAACTGGCATCGAACGATGATCTGCGCATGGTGGATTTCATTCGAGTCAAACCCGAAGAAAAAGTACAGGAGAAAAAACGCGAGCTACCCAAACCGCCACCACCGAAACGTCCACCACCACCGCCGGAGATGAAGATCACCTCCACAGTAAAACCGGTGATGGAACAGATCCCTATAGACATGCCCAAGCTGGATCTGCCCGTCAACATTACTGGTGGTTCCGTTCTTGGTCATTATTCCCAAGGTGGCGGGGCACAAGTAGCTGGCACTGGTGGTCCGATGCCATTAGCGACTTTCCAACCGCAAATGCCGCGTAAAGCCGCCAAAGCGGGATTGGAAAAAGGTTTGGTTGTTCTTGAGTTCACCGTCAACGAGCGTGGCGGGGTGGAAGACATCAAAGTTCTCAAAGAGGAACCTCGCCGCATGGATTTGGGTAAAGAAGCACGGAAAACCGTGTCGAAATGGACCTTTAAACCCAAGATGGTCGATGGCAAACCTGTGAGCTCTCGTATGGCTCAAGAAATTGAGTTCTCGGTAAATTAAGGAGTCAAACATGATGAAATCATTCAAAAATGTCCTGGCTTCCCTCACCTTGATTGCTGGTGTGATACTCACACCAGCGCAAGCGAAAGAAGCTCCGGAACTGTCTGACCGTACCTTCCGTACTGTGAATAAGGTGCAGGAACTGATCGCAACAGAGAAATACTCTGCGGCATTGGAAAAGCTCTCTGACGCGCTGGAAGGCACCACCAAAAAATACGATCGCGCGGTACTGCTGCAACAAACGGGCTTTTTGTACTCCCTCAAAGAGGATTACAAAAATGCGGCAAAATACTTCGCGGAATCGTTAAAACTGGAGGCTTTACCGGTTCCTGTGGCTCAGCAAGTGCGTTATAGCTTGGCCCAATTGTACCTTTCTGAAGAAAAGTACAAACAGTCGGTAGAGACGATGAAAACGTGGTTTGAAATCGCCAAAACCACCGATGAAAAGCCTCAAGCCCATGCGTACATCACTCTCGCCAGTGCCTACGTTCAAATGGATGATTACAAAAACGCGATTGCACCTACCAAGCAAGCCATCGCAATGAGTAAGAATCCAAGTGAATCCTGGTATCTGCTGTTGATGGCATCGCACTACGAGCTGAAGCAATTGAAAGAAGTGGTGGGCGTTTTAAAAATACTCACCACAAAATACCCAGAGAAAAAACGGTATTGGATGCAGTTGTCGGGAACCTATATGGAACTCAACCAAGAGCGCAATGCCCTTTCTGCACTCGAAATGGCTTACAAAATGGGGCTACTCGATGAAGAGAAAGAGTTTCTTCGCTTGGTGAATTTCTTAGCGTACCAAAACATCCCATACCGAGCGGCGAAAACGCTGCAAACGGAACTGGATAACGGCAATATCACGCGAAATCAGGACAATTTGGAGCGTTTAGCCAGTTTTTGGCAACAAGCAAAAGAACTGGATAAAGCGATCGACACTTATCAACAAGCGTATACTTTGGCCCCTACTGCCAAGAGCCAAATTCGCATCGCGCGTTTGATGCTTCAAGATAAGCAGTTTGATAAAGCGACCGAGTTTACTGGTACGCCAGCGGCTGATGCCAAATTGGATCAAAAAGCAGAGCTGGAATACGTTCGTGGCCTTGCTTACTTTGAACTGAAAGATTCTCAGCGTGCGTTACGCTCAATGCAAAGTGCTGCTCAGTCAGAAAAAATGCGCCAAGTGGTTAGCCCTTGGATCACATATCTGGCGGGTCAAGGATAACCAAACGTCTGAATTGTTAGCAATTCTGGCATCTGGTTAAGTGTGAGTCAGTCGCACGTGTCTGGGGAAGCTTGTCTTCCCCTTTTTTCTTCTACACAACAGGCAAATCGCGTTCATTTTGGAGACAACTTCAACTGGCAACCACCCTCAGTTCGTGATACTCTTCGCCTCCATTTTTCTGGCCGAAAAGTCATCAACTGGTGAATTTTAGATGGTCAGTGCTATCTTTTAGTAGCAGATATTCCCTATCCGCTCTCAATCCAAACCAAACGTGGACTAAAACAGATGGGCAAAGGTACTCTTTACATCGTCTCTGCTCCAAGCGGTGCAGGCAAATCCAGCTTAATCTCCGCGATGCTGGAGAAAAACCCGACTTACGCAATGAAAGTGTCGGTCTCTCACACCACACGTGGCATGCGCCCAGGTGAACAAGATGGCGTGCACTACCACTTTGTCGAGAAAGAGCATTTTGAAGATCTGATTACCAAAGGCGAGTTTCTGGAATACGCAGAAGTGTTTGGTAACTACTACGGCACCTCACGTGTTTGGATTGAAAACACCCTAGATAAAGGCATTGATGTTTTTCTCGATATCGATTGGCAAGGCGCTCGTCAAATTCGTGAGCAAATGCCACACGCTAAGAGCATCTTTATCTTACCACCATCCAATGGTGAACTTGAGCGTCGTCTTAATACACGTGGTCAAGACAGTGAAGCGGTGATCGCCAAGCGTATGGCGGAAGCGAAATCCGAAATCTCGCACTACAACGAATACGATTACGTGATCATCAACGATGATTTCGATACTGCTTTGATGGACTTTAAAGCCATTATCCGAGCAGAAAGATTGAAGCAAGACAAACAAGCTGCTAAATATAGCGGTATGCTTGACGCGCTTTTAGCGGAATAAGACCCCAGAAAGCATTCTGTGGCACTAATAATACAACTCAAGGTACCTCAAGCTAGACACTGAGAACTGAGAGCCTGTATACTTTCTCGTCATTCAAAAAAATTTAGTTAACTAATTTGGAGTTCTCATGGCACGCGTAACTGTTCAAGACGCTGTTGAAAAAGTTGGCAACCGTTTCGACTTGGTTCTGATTGCGGCTCGCCGCGCTCGTCAAATGCAAACTGGCGGCAAAGATTCACTAGTGCCGGAAGAGAATGATAAGCCAACCGTTATCGCTCTACGCGAAATCGAAGAAGGCCTTATCACTAAAGAAGTGCTTGATGCGCGTGAGCGTCAAGAGCAACAAGAACAAGAAGCAGCAGAACTAGCGGCCGTTAGCAGCATCGCTCGCAACCGTTAATTCGCCTTAAAACACAACATCCCGGGCCCATAATTTGTATCTATTCGATAGCCTCAAAGACGTTGCCCAAGAATACCTTACAGAGCCTCAACTTGAGGCTCTGCGTCAATCTTATGTGGTAGCGCGAGATGCCCATGAAGGGCAAACCCGCTCAAGCGGTGAACCGTATATCATCCACCCAGTCGCGGTGGCGCGCATTCTGGCCGACATGCGCCTGGATGTTGAAACTCTACAAGCAGCGTTACTCCACGACGTCATCGAAGATTGTGACGTCAGCAAAGAAGATCTCGAAGCGCAATTTGGCCATACGGTGGCAGAGTTGGTTGATGGGGTTTCCAAGCTGGATAAGCTGAAATTTCGCGATCGCAAAGAAGCACAAGCGGAAAACTTCCGCAAAATGGTGCTGGCGATGGTACAAGATATTCGCGTTATCCTGATCAAACTGGCCGACCGTACTCATAACATGCGTACCTTGGGCGCACTTCGCCCAGATAAAAAACGCCGAATTGCCCGCGAAACCCTCGAAATCTATTCACCTTTGGCTCATCGCCTTGGTATCCACAATATTAAAACCGAATTGGAAGAGCTCGGCTTTGAAGCCCTCTACCCCAATCGCTACCGCGTATTAAAAGAGGTGGTGAAATCGGCGCGTGGTAACCGCAAAGAGATGATCCAACGTATCCACAGTGAAATTGAAGGCCGCTTGCAAGAAGTGGGCTTACAAGCGCGCGTCTTAGGTCGTGAAAAAAATCTTTTCTCCATCTACAACAAGATGAAAACCAAAGAGCAGCGCTTTCACACCATCATGGATATTTACGCGTTTCGTGTCGTGGTCGATACCGCCGACACCTGCTATCGCGTACTCGGGCAGGTGCACAGCTTGTACAAGCCTCGTCCTGGTCGTATGAAAGATTACATCGCGGTCCCCAAAGCCAACGGCTACCAATCGCTGCATACCTCGATGGTGGGTCCTCATGGCGTCCCGGTGGAAGTGCAAATCCGCACCGAAGACATGGATCAAATGGCGGACAAAGGGGTTGCGGCTCATTGGTCTTATAAAGGCAATGGCGAACGCACTGGCACTACGGCGCAAGTGAAGGCGCAGCGCTGGATGCAAAGCTTGCTGGAACTTCAGCAAAGCGCGGGTAACTCCTTCGAATTCATTGAGAACGTAAAATCGGATCTCTTCCCGGATGAGATTTACGTCTTCACACCGAAAGGCCGCATTGTTGAACTGCCTGTTGGGGCGACGGCGGTGGATTTTGCCTACGCCGTGCATACCGATGTTGGTAATACCTGCGTTGGTGCACGTGTCGATCGCAATCCATACCCACTGAGCAAAGCGCTGAAAAATGGCCAAACCATTGAAATCATCAGTGCGCCAGGCGCCCGTCCTAACGCAGCTTGGCTCAACTATGTGGTGACTTCTCGTGCGCGCACTAAGATTCGCCAAGTGCTGAAAACCATGCGTCGTGAAGAGTCGATTACTCTTGGTCGCCGTTTGTTGAATCATGCGCTCGGTGAGCACTCACTTGCCGACATCAGCCCAGAAAATCTCAACCATGTCTTGAGCGATCTCAAAATCCAATCTTTGGATGATCTGCTTGCGGCCATCGGCTTGGGTGAGCGTATGAGTATCGTGATTGCTCGCCGTTTGTTAGGTGATGCAGACGAGCTCACAGAACTGCGTTCAAACGACAGCAAAACCAAGAAGAAGCTGCCAATTCGTGGCTCAGAAGGGTTACTGCTGACGTTTGCCAACTGTTGTCATCCAATCCCAGATGATCACATCATTGCCCATGTTTCACCGGGCAGAGGCTTGGTGGTTCACCGTGAGACCTGTCCAAACGTACGTGGCTACCAACGCGAGCCCGATAAGTACATGGCGGTGGCTTGGTCAGACGATTACGATCAAGAGTTCATCGCGGAACTTAAAGTCGATATGCTCAACCATCAAGGTGCTTTGGCAGAACTGACTAACGTGATTTCCAAAACGGGTTCAAACATCCATGGCTTATCGACTGAAGAGCGTGATGGCCGTTTGTATACTGTGACGGTGCTGCTGACCACCAAAGATCGCGTGCATCTTGCGGGCATCATGAAGAAGATTCGCGTCATGCCATCTTGTTCACGCGTGCGTCGTCGCAAGAACTGATCTCCGCATTCGATCGCTTTTCATCGCCCTTGAAATCAAGGTTTCAAGGGCTTTTTATTTTTATCAGAAAGCCAAATTCAAAATGTTATGAATGAAGAACGTTATCAGAGAATCCAACAAGTTTTAAAAGCACGTCAAACCGATCTCACCCTGTGCCTTGAAGAAGTGCATAAACCCAATAATGTGTCAGCAATGATCCGCACTGCCGATGCCACGGGATTGCACAAAGTGCATGCTGTGTGGCCCACCGAGCAGATGAAGACATTGAAAAACACCTCTGCCGGTGCAAGAAACTGGGTGGAAGTGGATACGCATGATTCCATCGCAGACGCCGTGAGCGCTTTAAAAGCACAAGGGATGCAAGTGTTGGTGACCAACCTCTCTGATAGCGCCGTCGATTTTCGCCAAATCGATTACACCCAACCGACCGCCATCATTTTGGGCAGCGAAAAGATTGGCGTTTCCGAGCAAGCCAAGGCACTGGCGGATCAAGACATCATGATTCCTATGGTGGGCATGGTGCAATCACTCAACGTTTCTGTGGCTTGCGCGGTGATTCTGTATGAAGCGCAGCGCCAACGTGAAGCCGCGGGTATGTACCAAAACGACGAAAGCTCAATTGATGCCGAAACCATCAACCGCATTTTGTTTGAGCGTGGCCACCCGGTGTTGGCCAAAGTCGCCAAACGCAAAGGACTCGCTTACCCACCACTGGATGATGCCGGACAAATTGTTGCGGATCCTGACTGGTGGGCAGACATGCAAAAGAAATAGTCGTTATCTAGTTATCTAGTTTTCTAGTTTTCTAGTGCCTATTTTTTCCTGTACAAAAACACAGCCTAATGGTTAACATAACGCTATGTTTATCATTGTCTTGAGGCCAATATGTCTGCCCAACTGTTATCTGCTATCCCCCTCACATCCCTCAGTGGGGTCGGTGCTAAGGTGGCTGAAAAACTGGAGAAAATTGGCCTAAGCAGCGTGCAAGACCTGCTGTTTCACTTGCCACTTCGTTACGAAGACCGCACCCGCATCTACCCGATTGCCAAATTGCATGCTGGATTGTGGGCCGCTGTGCAGGGCCATGTGATGCAAGTGGATACCTTGTTTGGTAAACGCAAGATGTTGACGGTGAAGCTCAGCGACGGGAATGGCACCATCACGTTGCGTTTTTTCAACTTTACCGCGGCAATGAAAAACAATTTTGCTGAAGGTAAGTTAGTACACGCTTACGGCGAAATTAAGCGCGGTAATATGGGGCTGGAGATCGTTCACCCAGACTACAAGTTTTTCGCCCCAACGCAGAAGCCCGATGTGGAACAGAGCTTAACGCCTGTTTATCCTACCACCGATGGCTTAAGGCAAATCACGCTACGTAACCTCACAGACCAAGCCATCGCCCTGCTCGATAAAGCCGCGGTTCAAGAGTTACTGCCTGCCGGGTTGTATGACCAACAACTGACCATGGGGCAAGCGCTGCACATTATCCATCGTCCTTCGCCGGAGATTAATCTGGAACTGTTCGACGAAGGGAAGCACCCTGCCCAAGTTCGCTTAATTATGGAAGAGTTGCTGGCTCAGAACTTATCCATGCTCGCCGTGCGCAGCAAAGGTCAGCAAGATGTCGCGCTGCCACTTCCCCCCGTCCACCAGCTTAAACAACAGCTGTTAGCCCAACTGCCTTTTTCACCGACCAATGCCCAAGCGCGAGTGGTGCAAGAGATTGAAGAAGATTTGCAAAAAGCGCATCCGATGATGCGTTTGGTGCAAGGGGATGTCGGCTCGGGTAAAACCTTAGTGGCAGCCTTGGCCGCGGTACGCGCTATCGAACATGGCTACCAAGTGGCGCTGATGGCGCCCACCGAATTGCTGGCCGAGCAGCACGCGATCAACTTCGCCAATTGGTTTGAAAAAATGGGCATTCCCGTTGGCTGGCTCGCAGGCAAGCTCAAAGGTAAAGCCAAAGAAGCCGAATTAGCCCGCATTGCCAGTGGCGAAGCGAAAATGGTGGTCGGGACACATGCGCTGTTCCAAGAACACGTGGTGTTTGACCATCTTGCTCTTGTGATCATTGATGAACAGCACCGCTTTGGCGTGCATCAACGCTTGGAACTGCGCGAAAAAGGCGCCAAACAAGGCGCTTACCCACATCAACTGATCATGACTGCTACTCCGATCCCTCGCACATTGGCCATGACCGCTTATGCCGATTTGGAAACATCGGTGATCGACGAGTTACCGCCGGGACGAACCCCTATCCAAACCGTCGCGATTCCCGACACCAAACGCGAGGACATTGTCGAGCGCATTCGTCATGCCTGCCTCAATGAGGGTAAGCAGGCGTATTGGGTCTGTACCCTGATTGATGAATCGGAAGTATTGGAAGCCCAAGCGGCAGCAGACACTGCCGAAGAGCTGCAACGTAAATTGCCTGATGTGCGCATTGGTTTGGTGCATGGCCGAATGAAACCGGCTGAAAAACAAGCGGTGATGCAAGCGTTCAAAAACAATGAATTGCATCTTTTGGTGGCCACCACAGTGATCGAAGTCGGGGTCGATGTGCCCAACGCCAGCTTGATGATCATCGAAAACCCCGAGCGCTTGGGTCTCGCACAATTGCACCAGTTGCGCGGTCGCGTCGGTCGAGGCTCGGTAGCAAGCCACTGCGTATTGCTCTATCACGCTCCGCTGTCCAAAACAGCGCAAAAGCGCCTCTCGGTATTGCGCGAAAGTAACGATGGTTTCGTCATTGCTCAGCGCGATCTTGAGATCCGTGGGCCAGGTGAGTTGCTCGGCACCAAACAAACCGGCCTAGCGGATTTCAAAATTGCCGATCTCGTCCGCGACCAGCGCCTTATCCCCGAAGTTCAGCGCGCTGCACGCTACATTCACCACAATTACCCACAAAATGCCGCCGCGATTATTGAACGCTGGTTGGGCGAGCGTGATATTTATTCTAAGGCGTGATCCACGCCTTTCATTGACCATCTTCTCTTCGCTCCCTGTCGAATCCATCATCCTGTTTAGTCAATAGAAAATAGCAAACGATTGCTTTTTAGAATAATCGCCCTATAATGCCGCACAAATTGTGAGGATGACTTTTCTCACCTTCCCAACCAGAGCGGATTTCTGAATAACAGCAATCACAGATGATGACATCCGTTCACCTTGGCCTCCCATTCAGCGAGCGCTAAGTCTGCGTACAACAATTAGGAACATACCATGACAACGCCGAACCCGACGCGTAAAACGGATCTGATCTATCAACTCAACGATCGTCCACCTTTGCCTCAAACTTTGTTTGCTGCACTGCAGCACTTGCTGGCGATGTTTGTCGCTGTGATCACTCCATCCTTGATTATTTGCCAAGCGCTTGGCGTGTCTGCCGAACAAACCAACACCATCATCAGCATGTCGCTGTTTGCTTCGGGCATTTCTTCCTTTATTCAAATCCGCACTTTTGGTCCGATTGGCTCTGGGCTGCTGTCTGTACAAGGCACCAGTTTTAACTTCTTAGGTCCAATTATTGGCGCTGGTTTAGCGCTGAAGGCAGGCGGCGCCAGCGTTGAGAGCATGATGGCGGCGATTTTTGGCACCATTTTGGTTGCCTCGTTTGCAGAGATTCTCCTTTCACGCGTGCTGGAATACGCGCGTCGCATCATTACGCCATTGGTTTCTGGCATCGTCGTGACCTTAATTGGTTTAACCCTGATTCAAGTCGGCTTGGTATCGATGGGCGGCGGCTACGCGGCCCTGGGCGATGGCACTTTTGGCAGCCTCGATAAGTTGGCGCTGGCGGGCACCGTACTGGGCCTGATTGTGTTACTCAATCGCGCCAAGAACCCTTACGTACGCGTGGCGTCGATTGTGATAGCCATGTTGGTGGGCTATGTCATGGCCTACTTCATGGGCATGGTAGACACTCGCCAAGCCAGCAGCAGCGCACTGATTGCCTTACCAATCCCGATGCAGTTTGGTCTGAGTTTCGACTGGTCGCTGTTTATTCCACTGGTTCTGATTTTCCTCATCACCGCGCTGGAAGCGATTGGTGATATTACCGCCACCTCGGAAGTGTCTGGCGAACCAGTCAAAGGCCCGGTGTATATGAAGCGCATTAAAGGCGGCGTATTGGCCGACGGTCTGAACTCGGCATTGGCGGCGGTATTCAATAGTTTCCCAAACTCCACTTTCAGCCAAAACAACGGCGTGATCTTGCTAACGGGTGTCGCAAGCCGCTACGTCGGTTACTTCATCGCCGGCATGTTGGTACTGCTTGGTCTGTTCCCTGGCGTTGCTGGTTTTGTTCAGTTGATTCCGGAACCAGTTTTAGGCGGTGCAACCATCGTGATGTTCGGCACCATCGCCGCTGCAGGTGTGCGCATCATTTCTCGTGTTGACCTCGATCGCCGTGCCATTCTCATCATGGCACTGTCGTTCTCGATGGGTTTAGGCATTGCGCAGAAACCGGAGATTTTGCAGTTTATGCCTGAGTTCATTAAGAGCATTTTCTCTTCCGGCGTTGCTGCTGGTGGCATTACCGCGATTGTGCTTAACCTTCTTCTGCCTGAAAAGCTTCAGGGTGAAGAAGAGGAAAAGGCGCACGAGCCCGCGACTGTAAAGCGCTAATCTACACAAAGAAAAAGGGTTGCCGACTGTGGCAACCCTTTTTTAACCCAATGACCCTTCCTAAATAGGGTTACGACTAACGTTCGCTGGTCGGAAAGCTCAACTGTACTTTGAGCCCACCTTCGCTGCGGTTGTTCACCACCACCGAGCCGTGATGCTGGCTGACAATACGTTTGACAATGGCCAGCCCTAAGCCGGTTCCTTCGCTACCACGAGCCGTATCGCCACGGGTGAAAGGTTCAAACAACTTCGCCACTTGTGATTTTTCAATCCCTGGGCCGTTATCTTCCACACACACCCACACCAACTTGCTGTCTGCGGTCATCCCCGTGCTGATTTTCACCCATCCATTACCATAACGCAGCGCATTGACCACTAAGTTGCTTACGGCACGCTTAATCGCAATCGGGCTGCCAAAAGCGGTGCGAATCGAAGGCTGGAAGGCGGTCTCAATCTGCACTTCGTAACCCCCTTCGGAGCTCGCCACATCCCCAGAAATACCATTGATGTCGACCTCGGTGAAACTTTGCGTATTCACCGGTTTGAGGTAGTCCATAAACTGGCTGATGATCTCATTACACTCTTCAGTATCACTGATGATCCCTTCCGCTAAATAGCTGTCTTCTGGTGACATCATTTCAGTCGCAAGGCGAATTCGTGTTAACGGCGTTCTTAAATCATGGCTAATACCCGCCATCAACAACGCACGGTCAGCTTCCAACTCTTGAATGCCGCGAGACATTTGGTTGAACGCGCGCGTCACCGCACGGATCTCTGTGGCCCCTTTTTCTGGAAGCGGTGGAGGGATTTCCCCTCGACCGACTTCCTTGGCCGCCTTCTCCAGCGCGATGAGTGGCCGGTTTTGTAAACGGATAAACAGCCAACCACCAGCGATGATCAACAGCGCCACAATCAAACTGTTGCGAAACAGTGGAGCGAAATCTTCTTCTTGCAGTTCAGAGAGCGGAATGCGGATCAGTGAGCCTGGAAGCGCGTCAATTTTCATCCACAAAATGTAGCTTTCGCTGCCCAACAGCAGACGCACTTCGGTTGGCGAACCAAGCTCGTGAGTCATCTCTTCACTCATCAAATCGATGGTCATCGCATGGTCAAACTCTTTGGCTTGTTCACTATCTTCCGCGTGCACCGTCACACCAAGTTGCTCCAAAACCTGCCGACGCAACGGCGCATCCGCCATCAGTGCGCTGTCGTCATCGAGCACCAAATTCAGCTCATGGGCGAGGATTTTGTTGAACTGCTGCAAACTCGGCAATAGCGCGTAGTTGAACACCGCGTAATAGGAGAACACTTGACTGGCGAGCAGCAACGTAATGAAGATAAATATCGATTGGGTAAAGGAACTACGAAAACGCATCAAAGACCTCGGCAGCTAGGTAGAGTACGAAGGTAGAATAAACAACAATCCCTGGTCAAAGCCAGGGATTGGAGAAGAATCATCATGTCAGATTAAGCTGGTTTGCCATCAGGAACAAACACATAACCTAGGCCCCATACAGTTTGGATGTAGCGAGGTTTGCTTGGGTCCTCTTCCAACATACGACGTAGGCGAGAAATTTGTACGTCAATGGAACGTTCCATCGCGGAGTATTCACGTCCGCGCGCCATGTTCATCAACTTGTCGCGCGACATCGGTTCACGCGCATTGGTCACTAGCGATTTCAGTACCGCAAATTCACCCGAGGTGAGTGGCATCGGCTCATCACCACGGAACATTTCACGCGTGCCCAAGTTCAGACGAAACTCACCAAACTCGACAATTTTCTCTTCCGCACTTGGCGCACCTGGCAGCTCGATGGTTTGACGACGCAACACCGCTTTAATACGCGCAAGTAACTCACGTGGGTTGAACGGTTTTGGCAGGTAATCGTCCGCACCCACTTCTAAACCCACGATGCGGTCAACCTCATCCCCTTTTGCTGTCAGCATCAGGATAGGCAACATGTTGTTGGCATTACGCAGACGACGACAGATCGAAAGACCATCTTCACCAGGAAGCATTAAATCCAGTACCATTAAGTGGAAGTTTTCACGGGTCAATAGGCGATCCATCTGTTCCCCATTGGCGACACTGCGCACTTGGAAACCTTGTTCTGACAGATAACGCTCCAACAACGCACGCAAGCGAGCATCATCATCAACCACTAAAATTTTAAAATTCTCTTGCATGTGTCCGTCCACCTATTTCATAAGCTTCCACCAAATCTGGTTCGGTAAAATGTAACACCGATTATCCATTTATGGCGCAAAGAATTGTTAATCTTTATTACTTTTAGCGGATGCACCACCCGCTTGCAACGTCGTACGTCACTAATCGTTAAGATAAAACAAACCCGCACGAGGCGGGTTTGAAAAGGTGACAAGAGAAATCACTCCCCTTTATCGTATTCGATCGAGTTGATGAACCACTCTTTGATGCCGCTTGGGGTTGGCACTTGCACTTCGTCATCGACTTCTTTTTTCAACAGCGCGCGTGCCATCGGCGAGTCAATCGAAATGTAGCCTTTGGCATCACCGTAAATTTCTTCTGGGCCGACGATGCGAAATTTCATCACTTCGCCCGCTTCGTTTTCAATTTCCACCCACGCACCAAAGAAGACTTTGCCCTCTTGCTGCGGTGCGTAATCAACGATTTTGACTTCCGGTAAAAACTTACTCAAAAAGCGCACACGGCGATCGATTTGACGTAGCAAACGCTTGTTGTAGGTGTAGTCGGCGTTTTCTGAACGATCGCCGAGGCTCGCCGCCCACGACACTTTCTGCGTGATCTCAGGGCGGTGCTCTTTCCACAGATAATCGAGCTCTTGCTTGAGCTTGTTGTACCCTTCACGGGTAATCATTTTGGTTTTCACGAACTTTCCCTTAATGGCTCGAACGGAATCAGATGGAGCGAAAAGTAACGAGTTTTGCCGCGCTTTGCCAGTCACCTGCGAAGATTTGACGCAATACTCTCAAAAGCGGCGGTAAAACGTGTTATTGATCACCGACATGAACGCAGGTCACTCAGCCACTCTCCCACAAGGGTAGAAACTGACGCGAACTGTCCCCATATTAGACCCACTAACGAAGAACAAAGAGATCCCACGGATGAGCCAAGCTATCTGTCGTCTGATTGCTCAAGAGCTGAATGTTCGCCCTGAGCAAGTCACTGCTGCCGTTGCCCTAATTGATGATGGCAACACCGTTCCTTTTATCGCCCGTTACCGTAAAGAGGTAACTGGTGGGTTAGATGATACTCAATTGCGCAACCTTGATAGCCGTTTGTCCTATCTGCGCGAGCTGGATGACCGTCGCCAAACCATTCTTAAATCGATTCAAGAACAAGGCAAACTTACCGCTGAACTGGAAAGTGAGATCCTCACTGCCGACAGTAAAACGCGCCTTGAAGATCTGTATCTGCCTTATAAGCCAAAGCGCCGTACCAAAGGGCAAATCGCGATTGAAGCAGGCCTAGAGCCACTGGCCGATACACTTTGGAACCACCCACAAACCGAGCCTGAAAGTGAAGCGACCCGCTACATTAATGCCGACAAAGGGGTGGAAGACAGTAAAGCCGCACTCGATGGCGCACGTGCCATCATCATGGAGCGCATTGCCGAAGACGCCAACTTGCTGGAGAAAATTCGCCAGTACCTCAATCGTCATGCCGAAATTGTGTCACGCGTGGTGGCGGGCAAAGAGCACGAAGGCGAGAAGTTCAAAGATTACTTTGAGCACAACGAAGCGATCAGCAAAGTGCCTTCTCACCGCGCTTTGGCGATGCTGCGCGGCCGAAATGAAGGTTTCCTCAGCCTGACGCTCAATGCCGATCCACAGCAAGAAGAAAGTGTACGCCAATCCTATTGCGAGACCCTGATTGCCGATCACTATGGCGTGACGCTGAGCAGCGCCCCTGCTGACAACTGGCGCAAGCAGGTCATCAGTTGGGCGTGGCGCATCAAGGTTTCAATGCACATGGAAACCGAGTTGATGGCGGCAATGAAAGAGCGCGCGGAAATCGAAGCGATTGAAGTGTTCGCCACCAACCTCAAAGATCTGTTGATGGCTGCGCCTGCGGGCCCACGCGCAACGCTTGGCCTTGACCCTGGCCTGCGCACCGGTTGTAAAGTCGCGGTGGTGGACGCCACCGGTAAAGTGCTGGCCACCGACACCATTTACCCACACGTGCCGCAGAACCAGTACGATCGCGCCATGCAAACGGTGGCGGCCTTGATCAAGCAACACAACGTCGATTTGATTGCGATTGGTAACGGCACTGCTTCACGCGAAACCGATGCCTTTGCTGCAGATTTGATTAAACGTGGCAATCTCAAAGTACAGAAAATCATGGTCAGCGAAGCAGGCGCTTCGGTCTACTCTGCCTCAGAACTGGCGGCCAAAGAGTTCCCGAACATGGACGTGTCACTGCGTGGCGCGGTGTCGATTGCTCGTCGCCTGCAAGACCCACTGGCCGAACTGGTGAAAATCGATCCGAAATCGATCGGTGTCGGCCAATATCAGCACGACGTGAGCCAATCCATGCTGGCCAAACGCCTTGATGCGGTGGTGGAAGATTGTGTAAACGCGGTCGGTGTGGATGTGAATACCGCTTCTGCCGCACTGCTGACCCGCGTGGCTGGTCTCTCGACCACGTTGGCGCAGAACATTGTCGATTTTCGTGATGAGAATGGCCGTTTTGACAGCCGTACCACGCTGAAAAAAGTGCCACGTTTGGGGCCAAAAGCGTTTGAACAGTGTGCGGGCTTCCTGCGCATTATGGATGGCAAAAACCCACTCGATGCCTCTTCGGTTCACCCTGAAGCCTACCCTGTGGTCAAAGCAATTGCCGAGAAAAACCAAAAAGCGGTCAAAGCGCTGATTGGCGATTCGAGCTTCCTGAAAGGATTGCGCGCAGTGGATTACACCGATGAACACTTTGGTGTACCAACGGTGACCGACATCATCAAAGAGTTGGATAAACCGGGCCGTGACCCTCGTCCTGAATTCAAAACCGCCACCTTCGCCGAAGGCATTCATAATGTGTCCGATCTCGAAGTGGGGATGATTCTTGAAGGGGTGGTATCAAACGTGGCCAACTTTGGCGCCTTTGTTGACATCGGCGTTCACCAAGATGGCTTGGTGCACATTTCAGCGCTGACCGATCGCTTTGTTTCTGATCCGCGTGAAGTGGTTAAAGCGGGCGACATCGTCAAAGTCAAAGTGATGGAAGTGGATGTGCAGCGCAAGCGTATCGCACTGTCAATGCGCCTCAGTGATGAGCCAGGGCAAGACAATCGCAGCCAACGCGCTGCCACACCACGTGGCCAACAAGAGCGCCGCGCTCCATCGCCACGTCGCCATGACAACGACAATACACTTGGCGGTGCCATGGGTGGTGCATTTGCCGCCGCGTTTGCCAAAGCGAAAAAGTAACAACCTCATTATCCCCAAATTGCTTGGAGTCGCAGGTAGGCGGCAAGTGAGTGAATCCCCATGAGCATAGATGAACTATGCAATTGGGGTGAACGAACGTAGCCAACACCGCTTCAGCTTCAAGCAAAAAGGGGATGGGTTACTGAACGAAAATAAAACCCACTATGCTTCCATAGTGGGTTTTTATTGTCAGTCACTGCGGTGGTGTTTGCTTGCTATAACACCGCAATCACTTCTGAAGGGGTATGAGGCGCGACAGAGTGACCGTAATGGTACTTGATGATCGCTCGACGCTTCTCCATGATCCCTTCTCTTATCGCCGCATCCAAGATACGTTTGGGCAGACGATAGCGCATTGCGTAGCCTTTACCCTGTTCTTCACTGTAACTTCGCAGTGCCAGAAGTCCAAAAAGCCGCTCAAGCGTGTCTTTGGGGTCTTCATGATAGACCGAGATCTCTTGCGTATTGGTTTCCATCTCATAGCCAGGGTGCTCTGAAGGATCCCACGAAGATTGACGTCGGCGTTTATCATCACTTTTGACTTTACGTTCCGCGTTAGATTTGGCCAACGCAACGGTTGGCGCCACAGGTTCACGCACTCTATTATCGCGCGCGGCCTGCTCTGTCTGCACATTTACCGATGGGGCGATCAGTGGCACACTCACAGTGGTCGGTGACACTATCATCGCGATACCTCCTCAAAGAATCGCCCTACCATGCACATCACTGCACAGCCCCAAAACCGCTTCACTAACCGTAGTAAGTTGCCTTGGTTACTTCTTGTATCGACCAATATTTGAACAGGTTTAATTTTATTTTTCGCTTACTTGCCGGCAAAGCTCAGCAACTGGTGGCAAAAGCTCTCTGGTTCAGTGATAAAAGGCGCGTGTGACGACTGGGTGAAAATGAACTGCTCACTGGCGGGTAACACTTTCTCGAGATCCTGCGCCACCTTGATCGGCACCAACCCGTCCAAACGGCCATACAGACGCAACATCGGCATCGTTAAGTGCGGCAGATGGTCACGCAAGTCCACCTCCGCCAGCATTTGCAGCCCAGCCAAAAGTGATTGGGGGTTGGGTTGCGGGCGCGAGAACACCGCTTGTTTGAGGTTTTTTACATCTTGTCGCGCAGAGGGGCTGCCCATGGCTTGCAGCGCCATAAAACGCTCTACCGTGGTGTGAAAATCTTCACTCAACTGCTCAGTAAAGGCGCTCAATACTTGCGGCTGAATGCCACGCCAACGCGCTTCTGCAGCGAACTTGGGTGAACTCGCCACCGTCACTAACTTGCTGACGTAATCGGCGTGATGCAGCGCCATGTGCGTCGCCACCAGACCACCTAATGACCAGCCAACCCAAATGGCTTGTTTCGGTGCATGCTCGAGAAGCTGCTGGGCAATCTCTTCTAAACTTGCCGCATGAAGATGGGCACTGTGACCATAGCCAGGCAGATCCACCACATGCAAACGAAAGTGCAGCTCCAGCCTTTCAACCACCTGCTGCCACACTGCGCCATTCATGCCCCAGCCATGCAACAACACCAAATCGGGCCCCTGACCTTGTGTTTGCCAGTGTAAATCTGTGCTCATCTTCCCTCTTACTCCTACTTTTTCCAGCCTCAAGCGCCACGTGTGGTCGAGTACGCTAGCGACACGATTCATTCGCCCCACTGCCCGTATGTTAACCGATTGGCTTAGTGAAAAAATACTCCGATCTCTTCCTCGCCTCTGTCATCTGTGCGGCTTGCCGATGAATCACGACCATCACCCGCTTTGGTGCCAGCACTGCCTAACCCTGTTCGATGCCGAACCGCGTTGCCAACGTTGCGGGCTGCCGACGTTAACGGTTGTCCCCCAGTGCGGCCAATGTCTGAAATCTCCGCCCCCTTGGCAAAGGCTTTACTGCCTCACGCCGTATCGCTTTCCAACCTCACACTACGTCAATCAAATCAAACATCAGCGCAAGTTCTGGTACTGTGCCAGCTTGGCACCTTTGCTCATCCAACGCATTGACCGCCCCGCGCCACTGCTGCTCTCTGTGCCAATGCATTGGCGTCGGCAATGGCTACGAGGCTTCAATCAAAGCGATGTGTTGGCGGCGCAACTGGCCCGTAGATTAAATCGCCCCTTCCTTGCTCACGCGTTTACTCGTTTATTGCACACTCCGCCACAGCAAGGGCTCAATAAACAGCAGCGTCAGCGCAACTTAGCGGGTGCCTTTCGCCTCAATCGCTCGGCTCTGCCCCATGCGATTCCCAAGCATGTCGCGATTGTCGATGATGTGGTCACGACGGGCAGTACGGTACGACAATTATGTCAATTACTGCTTGCAGTCGGCGTGGAAAGCATTGATATTTATTGCCTCTGCCGAACTCCCGAGAAGGATTAAGTTGGATGTCACTGTCGCTTGACAGTGTGGTGTGCGCTCTAAAGCATGTTTTCTCATCAAAACACTAGATCCTTTCGTTATCAGGAGTAAAATGGCGTCAATAACCTACAAATTTACTCGGGTATTCGTCGTGTCAAATATTACTATCACTGAAGCAGCACAAACTCATTTTGCCAATCTATTGGGCCAGCAGCCTGATGGAACCAACATTCGTGTTTTCGTCGTCAACCCAGGCACACAAAACGCAGAATGCGGCGTATCTTACTGCCCACCTGAAGCGGTAGAAGCTACCGATACCGAAATCCCATACCAAAGCTTTTCTGCCTACGTTGATGAACTCAGCTTGCCGTTCCTTGAAGATGCGGAAATTGACTACGTGACCGACAAAATGGGCTCACAGTTAACACTGAAAGCGCCCAACGCCAAAATGCGTAAAGTCGCGGATGACGCGCCACTGCTTGAGCGCGTTGAATACGCGATTCAAACTCAGGTGAACCCACAACTTGCTGGTCACGGCGGCCACGTGAAACTGATGGAAATCACTGACGCTGGCGTTGCGATTGTTGCCTTTGGTGGCGGCTGTAACGGTTGTTCAATGGTCGACGTGACGCTAAAAGAAGGCATCGAGAAAGAGTTACTACAGCAATTCTCAGGTGAGCTAACGGCAGTTCGCGATGCCACTGAGCACGATCGCGGCGATCACTCATACTACTAAGTTATTCTCATTTTGGTTATAACTGAGACGAAATTTAAAGGTTGGCACACTTGGGCCAACCTTTTCTTTTAGTATATATTCCAGTCATCAATGTTTTGCAGGAGGAATCAACGTCATGAGCAGAAGGAAAGAACCCGATATTCTCAATCGTAATGTCGTTGCCCAATCACGACTCTTTTCTATCGAAAGCCTTGAACTGCGTTTCTCCAACGGCGAAGAGCGAATTTACGAGCGCCTCAAACCAAGCGGTAAAAATGCCGTGATGATGGTTCCCGTTACTGAGCAAGGTGACCTATTATTAGTGAGAGAGTACGCTGCAGGTACAGAGCGCTATGAGCTTGGCTTCCCTAAAGGGCTTATTGATCAGGGAGAAAGCGCCGAACAAGCAGCGGATCGGGAATTGAAAGAAGAAATCGGCTTTGGCGCGAAACAATTAACGCCATTGAAGCAAGTGGTGCTGGCTCCTTCCTATTTCTCAAGCAAAATGACGCTGTTTTTGGCACAAGATCTGTATCCAGAAACATTGGAAGGCGATGAGCCAGAGCCACTTGAAGTGGTTCGTTGGCCACTCGCGCAGGCAGAAGAACTTCTTCATCACTTAGATTTTTGTGAATCCCGCAGTATCACAGCGCTACTATTGGCACTGAGAGCACTTCGACCGGCCAAGTAGTAAGGAAGAGAGTTATGCCTACCTCACAGGATTTATCGGCACTGTTGCCGCAAGTTATCGATATTGCTCGCACCGCGGGGCAATTGATTCTGGATATCTACCAAAGTAAGCAGTACCAAGAATACACCAAAAGCGATGAGACGCCGGTCACCAGCGCCGATCTCGCCGCGCACAAATTGATCAACCAACGACTGAGTGAGTTAACCCCAGACATTCCAGTGCTGTCTGAAGAAGCGGCGGATATCAGCTTGGAACAACGCGCGCAATGGAACCGTTACTGGTTGGTGGATCCTCTTGATGGAACGCAGGAGTTTATCGCCCGCAGTGGGGATTTTGCCACCATCATCGCCTTAGTGGAGAACAACAAGCCGGTAATGGGCGTGGTGTATGGTCCGGTTTCAGGCGTGACCTACTATGCGTATCAAGGTAAAGGCGCATGGAAGATCCCTGAGATGAACGAAAGCTTGAAAATTCAAACCCACAAACATGAACTGCCCGGACAAAACATCGCGATTGCCATCAGCCGCCGTCAGGACATCAATCGCATCACCAACCGCATGAGCAGCAGTTGGAATTACGATTTGGTGCCGTTAGGCTCTGCGGCGTTGAAAGCGTGCTTGGTCGCGGAAGGAGCCGTGGATTGCTATTTGCGCCTTGGTCCGACTGGGGAATGGGACACCGCGGCGACACAATGTATCGTGGAAGAAGCTGGCGGACGCATCCTCAGCACCTACTTGGAACCGCTTTCTTATAACGAACGAGACACCTTGGAAAATCCGAACTTCATCGTATTAGGCGATGCCGATTTGCCGTGGAACGACATTTTGCAGGTCAAAGGCTAGGGACTGTTGACCTAGCTGCCGGCGGAAAGTCCCAGTGAAACGTGCCAACGGAAACGTAAAAAGCGAGCTCTGCTCGCTTTTTTTGTGCCATTAATCTTTCTTTGCGTTCAGCGCCAAGGCAGTCTCGCTAAAAGCGCCCTTGGTAGTCAAACTCATACTGCCCTTGACCATTCGGGTTCCCTAGCCAGCTCAGCTGTGATTTCATCGCCGCTGGGAATTCTGCACCCGGTTTAAACCAAGCCGAGGTCGTGTATTGACGATTTGGCGTCACTTGAGCACTGAATTGCGCGCTGACTTGGGCGCTTTGTTGCTCGCCCTTCACCGACAATTGGCTATTTTCACAGGTGAAATCGGAAATCACCGGCCCCAAGTCCAATGCGCCGATCGGGGTACCGACTTTACTGGCACTCCACACTAACGTGCCCGTGCCACTGGCGCACCAAGGCGCTTGGTAAACCGCGTGACGCACGTTCACTTCCACTTGCCCTTCCACTTGCAGAGGCAAAGGCATGGGCAAACGTGAGGCCACTTTTTCCGCGGGTAACGAAGCGACAAGATTTTCCACATACGCCCCTTGGCCAAGACCATAGCCGACCAAACCTTTGCCACGCAGATTCAAATCGCTGCCGCGACCAAAGCGCAATGCGTATTGCACGTTACCGGTGAACAATTTGCTGGTTTGAAAATCCCAATGCACCTCACCAAAGCTCTGACCTTGCCAACGAATGGTGCTTGCACTGCCCTGCCACACCGTACCGGAGGTGCCCTCAATCGTCAGGCCACGCACGGGTGGCAAATAATTGAGCGCAAAGCTAACCGGAATGCTCGACAGTAAACTGATGCTAAAAAAGAGAACAAAAATCAGGCTGTAAATAATCGCGCGCTTCACCCTAGCCTCGCTTAAACTGTAATCGGTTAACTTCCACTAGACCGGACTCTTTACCACGGTCGATGTCCATGAATTCCACTTCAATGCCTTGCTTCTCTTTCAAAAAGGTAAGCCAATCCACTAAACGGTTAAATGGCATCGGAGCGACCCACACTTGCAACATCTCATTGCGGGGCTGAACACGTTGTAGCTCCACCTTAAATTGGCGCGCGGATGACGCAATTACTTGGTTTAGCGGCTGATTGGAAAACGACACACCGCCACTGGCACGTAAACCGGTGAGCTCATCGGCTTTCTCACTCACCCAACTGAGTAGCTGTTTCTCACTTTGGATACGTAACTGAGCTTGCTCAGCGCGCGCATTGATAGGCTGCAAAACGCCCCAGTAAATCAGCCCGATAAGACCGAAGACACCACACACCACCACTAAACGTTGCTCACGCTGGCTAATGCTGCTCCACCAAGCTTGGAACATATTGAGTAAATTTGTCATCTGCTCCTCACTTACGCTTTAACACAAAGCTGCCAATCACAGCGTCGCCAGTGCGGTTAAGCTGCCCTTGCTCCACTTGGAACTGCTCGCTCAACTTCACGCGTGCCTGTTCAAAAATTTGGAAATCGTTACTTTTCGCCTGAATGCGGACTTCGCCTCGATTCCCATCGTATTTGATGCTCAGCACTTCAAAGTTCTTCACTTGGCCAATGGTACCCGGCAATTGTGCCATCCACTGCAACATCGAATCACCCGCGCCCCCCCCAGACAAACGGCGAATTTCGTCTTCCATTTGGCGTTTGAGGTAACTGACGGTTGGGATCTTGTTTCGGCCCGGCATCACTTGACGGAAAATGCGCTCGCTCTCTTCTCGATACGCCTGTGCTTGCGACTCATAGCGCTGAATCGTGAGCACTTGTTGCGCGACCAACGCGGCGATCAATAAGCTGCCACTGATCGCCACCTTCTGCCACACTTTCCAGTGCTTAAAGAACGAGCTTTTCGGCTTAAACTCACCGGTTAGCAGCGAGAATTTACCATCGGCAACGCCTTGGCTGAGTAACGCCATGGTCATTTCCACTGGGCGACTCAGCCAATGCGCTTGACCTTGCTGCTCAGGCAACGAGCTAAAGCAGGCCACAGAAAGGGGTTGCTCGCCGGCAAGGGCATTCAAATAGACGGGCATCCAGCTGTCGTCGACTGCGCTGCCTTGGCAGGCAGAATGACGGAACAACCACTGCTCTCCCAACTGCGCGGCGCTGATGCCTTCGTCGTCGAGTGGCAGCGCCAGTGAGTCTGGCAGCACACGTTTGACATCCAAACCTTGAGCGCGAAATGCATCAAGCATATGTTGCAACCAACGTCGATCCACACCACACACTTGCGCTTTGCCATTCTCTTTGGCCAACACAGAGAAATGCAAATCGTCCACATCTTGGGCGATTTCATCTTCCAGCAGGTAAGGCAACATCGACTCAAACTGACGTGAAGCGCCCGGTGGGATGTCCACTTCGGTTAACACCACATCGCTGGCCGCGACCAGCACTACGATCGGCCTCTGCTCAGCATAATTTTTGAGATCGTCCAGTTGTTGCCAATCCGACAACTCCCCACTGGCGATCACTTCTTGTTGGCTTGATGACCAAACCAACCAAGGAATGGGGCTATATTGTTCGCTACTCAGCCGAACGGTCAGAAACTCGCTCACTGATTCCTCCAAAACGGCGACGCACAACGGTCACGGTTTCTCTGTTTTTACTGTACATAAGGCTGCGAATTCTCACCCGAGAGTCCTCGACTAACACCTGTGCATCCAATTCAAAGTATCGGCTATCAACGCCAAGATACGCTTTTGCTAGTTTTTTGATTTCTTCGCTGATGCCCGCCATTTCAGACTCTGAAAGAAAAGCATCAATGTTCGCCCAGCCATCAAAGGGGCGTTTTTCTATCAGTTGCTTGGCATCAGATTCACTCAACGCAGGCGAAAACAGCGCCACCAGCAAAGCGGCTTGCTCAGCGCTGATGGTATTGACGTTCAAGCGCCACTCATCGGTCGGTAAAGCACAGACCAAAGGCTGCAGCGTTGCCATCATTTCACCCGACACTTGGTAAACCGCGCGCAGTTCACTGCTATCAGCAATGTACCCATTCGCCGCCAAATAGGCGGGTTTCATCCCTTCATAAGTCGAGTCTTCCACCCCAGAAGAAGAGCGCACCGCGTCATTGGGATCGACAAACTCCCACATGGAGTCGGCAATCACTTCGGATTCATAACTTTCAACGCCTGACTCTTCGAGCAAAGCACGAAAGACTTTCACCAAATAAGGACGCTCTACCGCTGCGTCTTGCATCACCACGGGAGAGAGGGCATTGAGATTAAAGCACGCTTGCTTATCAAAAATGCGTCCTTTCGCTTGGCCATAGTCCAAGGGATAGGTTTTCTCTTCCAAGGCCCAAGGCTGGTTTAAGTTAATGGTGTCACTGTCTTTGTAACTTTGCTCAATACCGACCTTCGCCAACGCTTCCACGCCAATGCTGTACCAGTACGCTTGCTGATAGCTGATCTGGTTAGTGCCACGCTTAAACTGTGCAAACAAACGCTCAGACATACTGCCGGCGATGGTGGCCATAATGGCCAGCAACAGCAAAATGATGATCAGGGCCACTCCAGATTGGCGCGAGCGGTTCGATTTAGCCATTGTTGCCTGCTCCACCACTATTGTTTTGCCCGGAGTCTTCGCTACCTGACGCTTGTTTTTGCAAATTCCCCTCTGGAGTGAGGTAGGTTCGCGCGATCTTTCCGTAATCTTTCAACGTCAGCTCTACCGAGATCGCCGCCGGCAAGGTCAACTCGTTGCTCCACTCATTA
This sequence comes from Vibrio vulnificus CMCP6, assembly GCF_000039765.1. Classification (NCBI taxonomy): domain Bacteria; kingdom Pseudomonadati; phylum Pseudomonadota; class Gammaproteobacteria; order Vibrionales; family Vibrionaceae; genus Vibrio; species Vibrio vulnificus. Next base: position 879,708 of record NC_004459.3, read on the forward strand.
CTCCACTGTTTGCCGTCATAAAAACGCACATTAAGCTCTTCCACATCACTGAGTAACGGAGTCACGACCCCTTCTTGCCCTGCTGGGGTATCTGGGTAACGCCACCATACTCGCTCTAAACGCTCATCTTTGATGCGATAACCCACTTTGGTGACCTCCCCGCGAGGGAATTGCTGCTGCGGATTGTGCCAACCTAAACGCGCGAACATGATGCCTTTGCTGTCTGAATCTAAGAGGTAATCCGCCCAATGCAGCAGTTTTTTGCTCGGCTCTTCGCCGTTGGTGCGTGTTTGACGCAGCGCTATCTGGCGAAAATCGCTGTCCATCATCACCAAGGCACGTTGCAATTCATTCAATCGTACGGTGCGCTCTTGTGATAACTCATTGCTGCGTTGCACCTGATTGACCACCTGATACGCGGCCACACTTAAGGTGGCAAAAATGGCAATCGACACCAACACTTCGATGAGGGTAAAACCACGTTGGCGCGTGTTTCTCTTTCGACACGTTTTATTTCGCCACATAGCTTCTCACCGTAATCATTGGGCTGGCCTGCTTTTCTGCTGCCACACTCACATCAAACGCTTTCAGCAGCGGTTGAGTCGTGGCTACAGGAGCCACTTTCCAATACCACGTTTGCCCCGCTAACTCTTCTTCACCGTTGCTGGCTTTTAGATTTTTGGGGTTGAGCATCACCATCGCCATTTGATTGTCTGCCACCATGGCAGCAAACATCTTCTGCTCCAAATAACCGACGGTGTTGATGTGCTGGCTAACGGCACGGATCACGCTCATCGCCGCAGTGGCAAATATCGCCAACGCCACCAGCACCTCAAGCAAGGTCATGCCTGCGTATTTGCGTCGTCTAACCATCGTCTTGCTCTTCTTCACCGGGAGCCAGCAGAATAATCTGCCCTGTGTCTTTGGCTCGTACTCGCCAACCATTTTCGGTCGCGTCCTGATCGTTGGGATAAAAAGACAATGAAAACGGCGTCAATTCTCCGCTGGATAAAATGAAAATCTGCGGCGGTCGCTGTTTTTTCTCTTTTTCTTCTTCGGCAAACATCTCTTCATCAAACAGAGAGCCCGGCTTGAACAGGCGATCGTCTTGCTGCCATGCCCCTCCCCCTAAGGTCAGTTGCATCGCTACTTCATCTTCAAGCTCGGTGGTGGCGGGGATTTTATTCAACTCCAACGTCTGCCAGCCATCGGCTTCCAATTTGAGTAAGGTGTAGCGTGATTTTTCTTCCTCGACCCGAACACCAAAGTCTTTACCACTGAGCACCGCCTCTTCGTTGAGGAGCTGTAATCGTTGGTAAAAACTCTGCGCGTATTTCTTGCCCCGCTCGTCACTGCGAGTGGGAAGGGTGGCGATAACCGCCACCGCAGTCAGAGACAACAACACCAGCACCAACAGAATTTCGATCAGTGTAAAACCCGCTAAGCGAGATGAAAAAGGTGGTTTCAAGTGGTTGCCTCTTCGACTCAACGTCCTGTTATTGGAAGTCTTGCATGTTCCAGTTGCCAATATCTGCCGCTGCGCCTTCACCGCCTTCTTGACCATCTGCACCTAAGGTGAAGATATCAATCGTGCCTTTGTCGCCAGGGCTCATGTATTGGTACTCGTTACCCCAAGGGTCTTTTGGCAGACGCTTGATGTAACCGCCATTACGGTAGTTGCGTGGCTCTGGGCTGCTTGGCTTAGTCACCAACGCTTCCAAACCTTGATCGGTGGTTGGATACACGCTGTTGTCTAATTTGTACATGTCCAGCGCATTTTCCAACGCGACGATGTCGGTAATGGCTTTTTGCTGGTCAGCCTTTTCTTTGTTACCTAGCAGGTTAGGGACAACGAAACTGGCCAGAATGCCCAGAATCACCACCACAACCATGACTTCAAGCAGGGTGAAACCCGCCTGTTTTTTTGCTTTATTTTGCATTGTTTTCTCCAGAATAATGAGGCCGAATGACCAAGCCACTCAGCACCCCAAAATCAGCCACTCATTAAATTATTCATTTCCAGCATCGGCATCAGTGTCGCCATCACAATGAACAACACCAATCCCGCCATTAGCGCAATCAACGCTGGGGTAAAAATACCCAACGCGATATTGACCGTCGATTCAAAACTTTGATCTTGGTTGTCCGCGGCACGCGTCAGCATGCTTTCCAACTCACCACTTTGTTCTCCACTGGCAATCATGTGCAACATCATTGGTGGAAAAAGGCGAGTTTGATCCAAAGCTTTACGCAGACTGGCCCCTTCACGCACACTGTCTGCCGCCAATAAGACCTGTTGTTTGACGAATTGGTTCGACATCACATCGACCGCCACACGCATCCCTTCCAAAATGGGAATCGCACTGGAGGTACAAATGGATAAGGTGCGAGCAAATCGAGCGGTGTTCAACCCTTTCGAGATTTTGCCCAGTAGCGGCAGGCTCAGTATGCGGCGATCCCACGCCATGCGAACATTGGGCTTTTTCAAGGCCGTTTTGAGTAGGTAAATGGCAAACACGATGCTTCCCAACAGCAATAATCCCCACTCTTGAACAAACTCACTCGCCGCCAATAAAAATTGCGTCGACTGTGGCAGCTCTTGACCCATTTGGATGATCGGCTCGACGATTTTGGGTACCACTGTGGCGAGCAAAAACGCCACAATCGTGACAGCAAACACCACCAATACCACCGGGTAAATCATCGCTTGCAGTAACTTAGAACGCATCTTCTGGCGATTTTCACAGTAATCGGCCAAGCGCTCTAACACCGCATCCAAATGACCCGATTTTTCCCCTGCCGCCACCATAGAGCGATACAGTTCATCAAAAATATGCGGGTAGTCTGACAGGCTGTCTGCCAAGGTGTAACCTTCGGTGACTTTGGCCCGCACCGCTGCCAACATACCTCGAATACGAGGCTTCTCTGCTTGATCGGATACCGCTTTGAGACACTCCTCCAGCGGCATACCCGATTGCACCAGGGTCGAGATCTGACGAGTAATCAACGACAGTTCGGGAGTGGAAATGCCCCGCTTAAAGCCACCTGACGATTTGCTTTTGGCCAACTTGGCTTTGGTTTCCATCACCTCGATGGGCACCATGCCTTGCTCTTTCAAGCGTTGGCGTACTTGGCGGGCATTGTCGCCTTCCAAGGTGCCTTTTTTGGTGCGCCCTTTTGCGTCGAGCGCTTTGTATTCAAACGCCGCCATTAAGATTCCTTGGTCACGCGCATCACTTCTTCCAGTGACGTCACGCCTTGCAACACTTTGTCTAAACCGTCGCTGCGAATGCTCGGGGTATGTTCACGAATGTATTTGTCCATCGCCTGCTCTCCCGCTTCAGCATGGATCAGCTCTTGAACTTTATCGTCCACCATCAACAGCTCATGGATACCGGTACGGCCACGATAACCTTTGTGGTTACATTTTTCACATCCCTTGGCACGATATAAGGTCAGCGCATCTTTCTTCTTCGCGCCAAACAGTTTGCGCTGCTCTTTGTCCGCCTCGTACGGTTCTTTACAGTCTTGGCATAAAGTCCGTACCAGGCGCTGAGCCAGCACGCCCAGCAGTGAAGAAGAGATCAAAAAGGGCTCAATGCCCATGTCACGCAGACGGGTAATTGCACCTACGGCGGTGTTGGTGTGCAAGGTTGACATCACCAAGTGACCGGTCAATGACGCTTGTACGGCAATTTGCGCGGTTTCCAAGTCACGAATTTCCCCGACCATCACCACGTCTGGGTCTTGACGCAAAATGGCTCGCAGACCACGAGCAAAGGTCATGTCGACTTTTGGGTTCACTTGGGTTTGGCCGATACCATCAATATCAAATTCGATCGGGTCTTCCACCGTTAAGATGTTGCGCTCGTTGCTGTTCAGCTCTTGCAGGCCAGCGTACAAGGTGGTGGATTTACCCGAACCCGTTGGACCTGTGACCAAGATAATGCCGTGAGGACGCGAGATAAGATGACGGAAATTGTCGTGGTTCACCGGTGTCATGCCTAGGCTATGCAGGTCAAGACGAGTGGCGTTTTTATCCAGCAAACGCATCACCACACGCTCGCCGTGTGATGAAGGCATGGTCGATACACGCACATCGACAGCGCGACCACCGATACGCAGTGAAATACGGCCATCTTGTGGCACACGTTTTTCTGCAATATCCAGTTTGGCCATAACTTTAACACGTGACACCAACAGCGGCGCCAGTTTGCGACTCGGAGACAGTACATCGCGCAAAACGCCATCGACGCGGAAACGAATCGACAGAATTTTCTCGAACGTTTCGATGTGAATATCCGACGCCCCTTCTTTGATCGCTTCGCCCAACATGGCGTTGATCAATTTGATGATCGGCGCATCGTCTTCCGTTTCGAGCAAATCTTCATCTTGCGGCAACTCTTCAGCCAAAGAGAAGAAGTCATCATCCGAGCCAATGTCCTCCATCAGCTGACGCGCTTCTGACGAGTCGCGTTGGTACGCTTCGGTCAGTTTTTTTTCAAACGCTTCAGCGGCAATGGCTTGAGGGACAAACGTCTGTTTGAGCACACGACGCACTTCAACTAACGCCTGCGCATTGAGAGGCTCAACGTAGTAAAGTACCGGCGGCCTTTCTGGGTGCTCGACTTCCAGCACCATTTTAAAGCGGTTAGCAAAACTAAACGGTAAACGGCGATACGATGGCGCCGTATCCAGTATATCTACCATTACTGCTGTTCCATTTGATCGATAAAGGCTTGAATTTCAGCCGGATGGCGTTTGTCTTCACCAAATTTCGGCAACACAGGAATGTGGCCATCATCCATCAATTTAAGGCCCTGATCCGCTTTGTAAAGCTGTTCGGCGCGAATGTAGTTGTACTTACGCTGGGTAATACCATCGGCCGTCATGCCATCACGAATGATAGTTGGCTTGATGAACACCATCAGGTTTTTCTTTTCAACTTGAGTATTGGTTGATTTAAACAAATGCCCCAGCACGGGAATATCCCCTAGCAGTGGCACTTTTGATTCACTCTCTAGCGCACGTTCATCAATCAAGCCGCCGAGCACCAACATTTGGCCATCTTGCACAATCACCGAGGTATTGAGCTGACGCTTAGCAAAACGTACGTCCACCGCGCCATTGGCACCCAAAACGTTTGACACTTCCTGTTCAATATTCAGTTGAACCGAGTCGCCTTCGTTAATTTGTGGCACCACTTTAAGCTTGATGCCCACTTCTTTGCGGTCAACGGTTTGGAATGGGTTGTCGTTATTGGACCCCGCTGTGGAGCCTGTGATGACCGGTACTTCTTCACCCACAATAAATGAGGCTTCACCGTTATCCATTACGGTAATACTTGGGGAAGACAGGATATTTGAGTTGGAATCACTCGATACCGCGCTAATCAACGCCGTCCAGTCACCCATCACGACACTGAGGGCCGCGCCATTGACCTTAGACAATGCAGAAGCCAGTGTTGAATAGTCCCCTTTTTCAGTGTACTGACGATCCACCCACTGATTTTTATCTGGATCCCAACGGCTTTCAGTCTTAGTTGTATCCTTTGCTTCCTCTAGACCAATCATTACTTGGCCAATCGATGCCCCTGTATTACTGTACTGGATCATCGCACCCGTTTCCAGGTTACCCCATTGCACACCCAAGTTCACACCATCGCCCTCTGCCATTTCGACAATCAAGGCTTCAATCAGCACTTGTGCACGGCGAATATCTAACTGGGTAATCACATCTTGCAGCGCCAACATAATATCGGGTGGCGCAGTCAATACCAGTGAGTTGGTGCCTTGATGCGCGGCGATCACCACATCGTTGCGCTGTGAAGACGCGCCCTTTTGACCAGAGTTTTTCTCTGCTTGTAAGTTGTCTGAGACCCCTTTCAATACGTCGACTAAGTCTTCCGCTTTGGCGTACTTGAGGTAAACAACACGGTTGTTGCCTTTGCTCGCCATTTCCACATCAAGTTGGCGAATCAAACGCTTCAAGCGATCACGCACTTTGGGATCACCCGAAATCAAAATCGAGTTGGTGCGCTCATCGGCCACCAATTTTGGCTGCAAAAATTCTGGGGTGTTTTTCGCATCGGTAGTGCGGTTTAGCGCATCAACAATACGGACCATTTCCGCCGCCGACGCATTACCTAGCTCTACCACTTCGATTTCGGTATCGCCCGCTTGGTCCACACGTTTGATGATTTCTGCCAAACGATTCACCACCGCTGCACGGCCCGTGATCAAGATGATATTGGCCGGATCATAGTGCACCACGTTACCAGCGCCCGCATTATCAATCAGTTGGCGTAGCAAAGGAGACAGCTCTCGCACGGAGACATTGCGCACCGCAACCACGCGTGTAATGACATTGTCGCCCTTCACGGTGTCATCACTGACCACGGGAATGGCGGAGGTTTTGGAATCTTTGGATTTGACGACTTTCAGTACGCCATTTTCCATTTCAACCACCGCGTAGCCATACACTTCAAGTACGTTTAGGAAAAAGCTGTAGTACTGCTCTTCATTTAATACGTCGTAGCTGCGTACATCAATTTTGCCTCGCACCGAAGGGTCGACAATGATGGTCTTTTCTAAGTTTCGACCGACAATATTGATGAACTCTTGAATATCGGTGCCTTTAAAGCTTGCACTAAACTCGTTTGCCAGCACGCCGCTTGAGCAGGCTAAGGTACCTGCGAGTAACCAAGCGCTTTTGCTAAACCAATGTTTCACGTTTATCTCCCTGAACTTACGCTTTGAGCCTAAGTGTTAAAACTGGATGTAAATATCATGCTGCTGTCCGTCTCGTTCCACCGTGAGGTTCAACTCGGTGAGCTCTGAAACAGCATTAAAAATTTTGCCCATGGCGGCTGGGTCGGTGAGATCATTGCCATTTAACTGCACAGCAATGTCCCCATCTTGTAACCCAACGGCTTCAAACAGTTGTGGGCTTTTTCCCGGACTCACGCGATAACCAATCACTTTGTCTTCTTGCTTCACTTGAGACAAACGCACGTATTGGAAAATCTTCTGCGGATCGGCGGTAATTTCTTCTCGAATTTGCGCTAGCTGCTCATCCGTATCTGGCGGGTTATTCTTAGCGATCGTCGATGACGGAATGACACGCGGAGTAGATTCAGACAATTTCTTGTATTCCACGCCTTCAAGCATCAGGGTCTCGTCACGCCCTTCATTATCGATGATCACACGATCAACCAGAACTGCTTTTAACTTAGCGCGAGTGCCTTCGATTTCTTCCCCAACCCCGTAGGTTGCTTGCTGACCACGGTTGGCGATAACGGCCAAGCTGGTTTGAGGATTGCTGCTCGCCACCGCCCCAACTAACACCAAATTTAGCCGCGTTTTAGGCGCGTCTTGCACCACCGGCTGGCTGACAACAGGCTTAGGTTTATTCTCGTTGTAAACCCCAAACAAATTGATGGCTTGCAGATCGGCGAGGTTTAATCGCTCACCTTGTTTACCTTGTGCGTTTTGCTGCGGTGCAGGTCGCCAAGCGACGATCTGCGTATTGCTCTCTTGTGTTAGCCAGACGACTTGCCCTAAAGTCCAGCCTGTCAAAGCCACCAGCACGCCTGCTAATAAAGCACTCGCTCGACTCTGAATCATGCCGTTGTTAGCAATCATCCGCGTCAGCAATGGGCTATTGGCCAATCCGGCACTCAGCTCTGATGGTTTCACTCAATCGGTTCCTTTCACTGTTTAAATTTTGCGCTTTCACTTTCTTTGCTTGAACGCACTGCGATTTATCTTTCTTTATTCGACTGAAGATAATCGCTCGCACTTTTCCTGATCAAGGTGGAAAAATGCTCTCCTAAAACAGCACGTTATGCTGTTGTTGCGTCGATAAATCTCGCTTCGACACAGAGCTTTGCACTATATCACAGCTTGCTTGTGACACGCCTCTCTGATTCCGATTTTGCCAACTGCCTTGAAAAATTTGCGGTAAGTCACCATTGTAAAGTGCAAGATTCAATCATTCACAGCAGTGATTAGAGAGTAAAAGTGACCATGAGTTCCCCAAATGAAGCCGTTAGGCTCGATAAATGGCTGTGGGCTGCAAGATTTTACAAAACCCGTTCAATCGCTCGCGATATGGTCGATGGCGGTAAAGTCCACTATAATGGCCAACGTGCAAAGCCCAGTAAGATTGTCGAAGTGGGCGCGGTATTGAAACTTCGCCAAGGCAATGAAGAAAAAACGGTTGTGATAGAAAAGCTATCCACTCAGCGACGTGGCGCACCAGAAGCACAAACGCTCTATAGCGAAACGCAAGAGAGCCAAGCAAAGCGAGAAGCACAAGCAATGCAACGTAAACTCAACGCGCATAACCCAAGTCCAGATCGCCGCCCAGATAAAAAGCAGCGCCGCGACATTATCAAATTTAAACACCAGTAAAAGCCGGAAAATACCTACGAGGAATCGCTAAATGGCAAGCAATGTTTTGAATCGCTACTTATTTGAAGATCTTTCAGTACGTGGCGAGTTGGTACAACTGGATGAAGCGTATCAGCGAATTATTTCTAGCAAGGATTATCCGGCAGCCCTACAAAAACTGCTTGGTGAGCTATTGGTTTCTACCACTCTTCTGACTGCAACTTTAAAGTTTGAAGGCTCAATCACGATTCAGCTACAAGGTGATGGCCCTGTTTCACTGGCTGTGATCAATGGTGACAATGAGCAGAAAATCCGCGGTGTGGCTCGCTGGGAAGGCCATATTGCCGACGACGCGACCCTACACGATATGATGGGCAAAGGTTATATGGTCATCACCATCGAACCGAAAAAAGGCGAGCGTTACCAAGGTATCGTTGGCCTAGAAGGTGACAACCTTGAGCAAGTTCTGGAAGGCTATTTTGAACGCTCTGAGCAGTTGAAAACCCGCATCTGGATCCGTACGGGCGAGCACGAAGGCAAAGCACACGCAGCGGGTATGCTGATTCAAGTCATGCCTGACGGTACTGGTTCAGAAAATGATTTTGAGCATCTGGAGCAATTGACCAATACGGTGAAAAACGAAGAGTTGTTCACGCTACCAGCAAACGAGCTACTTTACCGTCTCTACAATCAAGAGCAAGTGCGTCTGTTTGAACCGCAAAATGTCGAGTTCCGTTGTGGTTGCTCACGTGAACGCAGTGGCGCGGCGATCGTGACCGTCGACAAAAATGAAATTTATGACATTTTGGCATCTGATGGATCCGTTTCTTTACATTGTGATTACTGCGGCACGACTTATTCGTTTGATGAATCTGACGTCAACAAGTTGTACGAAGAGGCAGCATCGGAGCCAAAAACGCTGCATTAATTTACCCGCTTTACCAAGCACGTAATTTACCCATCAAAAGGCCAGCTTATGCTGGCCTTTTTGTGATCAAAACCCGATAAAACATGGGTTTATACGTAATTAAATAACCCCTTAATTTTTGGCAATTAATAATTCTTTTGATCTAGCGCAAAGGTTTGCGTGCGCGATAAACTATCTCAGCCAATATGTGACGGGACACCTAAAACCATAGGAAAATTAAGGGTAATTTTTGAACTATATCCCTGTTTTCTCCCCCACCCGTTGTTAGCATGGTGAGCAGAAAAATTAATAAATTCTTACAAAATCCCTACAAAAATCCTATAAGGAGCACCTATGACCGTTATGGAACATACAAAGGCTGCATCAATTGATCTAACCAAGCATGGTCTTCGCAACGTAAAAGAGGTTGTGCGCAACCCAAGTTACGAAATGCTGTTTGCAGAAGAGACTCGAGCTGATCTCGAAGGCTACGAAAAAGGCGTAGTGACAGAGCTCGGCGCGGTGGCTGTAGACACAGGCATCTTCACTGGCCGCTCACCAAAAGACAAATACATTGTGAAAGATGCGACAACCGAAGAACATATGTGGTGGACAACACCAGCCGTCCCGAACGATAACAAGCCAATCACACAAGAAGTGTGGAATGACCTAAAACAACTGGTCACTAACCAGCTTTCTGGCAAGCGCGTTTTTGTCATTGATGGTTATTGTGGTGCCAACCCTGATACCCGTCTTAGCATTCGAGTCATCACCGAAGTGGCGTGGCAAGCGCATTTCGTTAAGAACATGTTCATCCGCCCAACCGAAGAAGAATTGGCCAGCTTTGAGCCTGATTTCGTGGTGATGAACGGTGCAAAATGCACCAACCAAAAGTGGAAAGAGCACGGTCTGAACTCTGAAAACTTCACGGTGTTTAACCTAACTGAGCGCATGCAGTTGATCGGCGGTACTTGGTACGGCGGTGAGATGAAGAAAGGCATGTTCGCGATGATGAACTACTTCCTGCCTCTTAAAGGCATTGCGTCGATGCACTGTTCTGCCAACATGGGCAAAGAAGGTGATGTGGCGATCTTCTTCGGTCTATCTGGTACGGGTAAAACAACGCTGTCGACCGATCCAAAACGCGCGCTGATTGGCGATGACGAGCACGGCTGGGATGACGACGGTGTGTTTAACTTCGAAGGTGGTTGTTACGCGAAAACCATCAAGCTGTCGAAAGAAGCTGAGCCTGATATTTACAATGCCATCCGCCGCGATGCACTGCTTGAAAACGTAACTGTTCGCAATGACGGCTCGATCAACTTTGATGATGGTTCGAAAACCGAGAACACTCGCGTTTCTTACCCAATCCATCACATTGAAAACATCGTTAAGCCAGTATCAAAAGGCGGTCATGCCAACAAAGTGATCTTCCTTTCTGCCGATGCGTTTGGCGTGTTACCTCCGGTGTCTAAACTGACCCCAGAACAAACTAAGTATCACTTCCTATCTGGCTTTACTGCGAAGTTGGCTGGTACTGAGCGTGGTATTACTGAACCAACACCAACTTTCTCTGCGTGTTTTGGTGCCGCGTTCCTGACGCTTCACCCAACCAAGTACGCTGAAGTACTGGTAAAACGTATGGAAGAAGCAGGGGCAGAAGCCTACCTCGTCAATACCGGTTGGAACGGTAGCGGCAAGCGTATCTCAATCCAAGATACGCGCGGTATTATCGATGCGATCCTTGATGGTTCTATTGAAGAAGCGCCAACCAAACACGTGCCTATCTTCAATCTAGAAGTACCAACATCACTTCCTGGTGTGGATCCAACCATCCTTGATCCACGTGACACTTACGTTGACCCGCTACAGTGGGAAAGCAAAGCGCAAGATCTTGCTCAACGCTTTATCAACAACTTCGCTAAGTACACCGACAACGCGGAAGGTCAATCACTTGTGGCTGCAGGCCCACAACTCGATTAGTGACCTAGCTACGAAAAGCAAACTTAAGCCCCTCACCTGAGGGGCTTTTTTATTGAATCGTTGCGAAAATTAAGCCAAGCTTATCTGCACTTATTTGCAAACGTTAGTGATCAGTAGGCAGGGATGAAAAAAGCACTAATCAGTGTCGCGCTTTTGTTGATTGTCATCGCTCTAATTCCAATCAGCATTCTAGTGAGCTTACAAACGCGCTATGCCAGCCAAGTGTTTAATCAGCTCAGTCAGTTCAGCGGGCTTGGCATGCAAGCTGAGTTGGTCCACTATCAGTATCCTGACCATTTTTCGTTTAAGAATGTCTCTTTTGCGCATAATGAAGTGAGCTATGTTGAACAGTTGGAGATTTGGCTAAGCCCAGATCTGTATGCCAACGGACGCGTGCAAATTGCCAGTGTGTTACTGGATGGTTTGAGTCTACAAACCGGTCTTTCCCGCTCGCCAAAAACGTTTATTCCCAACACCGTACAGATTCACCAATTGGCCATTTCAAACCTCGATTACGCCGACAACCAGTTGAGTGCGCGCGGTATTAAGTTTCAGGTAAAGCAACCTCAATGGCAACGCAGCGATCAGTTCATTCCTTTCGGTGAGATTCAGTTCTCCGCACAGCAGCTTTACTGGCAGGGCGAAGCGTTTAACCAACCTTTGCTCGATATCGATTACAAACCTCAAGACAGCACCCTTTATGGTCTGTCTTTGTCTTGGCGTGGCGCGAAAGTCTCTGGCCAAGCGGAGCAATACCCGCAAGGTTGGTCATTGGTCAATGTCACCGTTGAAGGTCTCGATTTATCACAGCAGCAACTCACGTCCATTTTGGCTAAGCCATGGAAGAGGTTTGGCTCGCAGATTACCCACATCAACAGCTTGGACATCTTACGCAGTTCACTCGCGTTAGAAGATTACCGCTTGATCAACTTTGAACTGAGTAGTGAAAATTTGACCTTGCCTTTCTCACTTTGGCAGCAGCAACAGGGGCTCATTTCCTTCTCAGCAGAGAGCGTGCAAGATCAGCACAACGTGTGGGTTGAGCCGCGCATCAAATTCACCCTCGATCCCAACGCCATTAACGTAGAGGAAGCGTCTGCTCAGTGGCAACAAGGGAACCTTCTCTTCTCTGGCACACTCAAGCCCGATGCGATAGCGCTGGATCAGCTCATGGTCAACAACGTGAAGTGGGCGGCAGAGCAACCTGGCGAAGGCGCATGGCTTTGGCAATGGCTTGAAAATACGTCACACGTGAGTGTAGAACGACTGAACATCGAGCGCAGTCAGTTTATCCAATTGATTCGCCAGCCTTACTGGCAGCTCTCTGGTCTCAATATCGATGGGGAAAAATTGCTGCTCAAACAAGAGCAACAACTCGGATTGTGGCAAGGCAAGCTGCGGGCCACGGCGGCCAACGCCAGTTATCAAGATATATTGAGCTCCCATCCGCTAGTGGAAATGCACAGCGACGATGGGCTTTGGCAACTTGACCGTCTCTTTGCACCGCTCAAACAGGGTTATATTGAGGCTTATGGCCAATTGCAACTCAACAGTTTAAGTAAACCGTGGCAAGCCACACTTAATGCAGATGGTTTACCCATGGGCTTATTGCTGTCACAGCTGCCATTGCCTTTTGATCTCAATGCCATCAGCAGTATTGATGTCAGTGCAACGGGGTTGGGTGGCGACTGGGCGATGTTTTCCCATTCACTGACCGGTGGCGTTCATGCTCGCCTACACGAAGCCTACACGCCATTTGATGAAGGGAACATTCTTCCTCTGCAAGTCTCTGAAATCAGCTTGAGTATGGAGAGAGGCAAACTCACCCTCGCTCCCGTCAAACTGCAAGGCCCCGACATCGAGGGCACGATCGGTGGTGCGAGCGATCTTACTGCGCCGGAACAAGGTGGCATTCGCTACCAAGTAAAAATGGGCTGCCAACAATTGAGTGGCGATATGATGTCAGACGAACATCAACGCGTAAATCAATGCCCAGAGCAAAGCCAAGCGGCGCAAGAGACTCCACTGGCTCAAACAGAAGAGGCCGAAAACGCGGCCTCTTAATGCAGTCAAATTCCATTACGCCTGCTGCTGTTCCAATTGCTTTTTGTAGTTCGGCAGCAGCATGTAAGTACCGGTAAACTCCACCGCCGCGACATCACCACTGTAAATGGTCACCAAGATAACAATGCGCGCTTTACGGCCACTGGCAAGGCGATCTAAATCGCCACTGATCCCATCGAGCGAGGTGCTCGCAATCGGCGTTTTATCCACTGGATGACGATAGCGAATGTTGCTGTCTGCCAGCACGATATCGCCTTTCAAACCACGCTCTTTGAGTAACAGCCACGCCATCCCCCACCCCGTTAGCGTCGCCAAGGTAAAGGCTGAACCCGCAAACAAGGTGTTGTGGGGGTTGAGATTGGGATTAAGCTGCGCGCAGCACTCAAATTGATAACCGGTGTATTGGTTAATTTTGATGCCCATTTTGTCGGCGATTGGAATTTGCTTTTCCCAACGGTCTTGCAGCTCGGTGCACCATTCTGGTTTGCGCAGCACATTCGCCATCGGGTCCAATGGCTTCACCATTTGTTGGTGACGAACAGGTCCGCGCTCGTCAGTCAGCTCACCGCGACGTTCAAAACCATTCTTTTGATAAAAGGAAATGGCATCTTCACGCGCGTTACACACTAAGCGTTTCGCCCCTTCTTGACGCGCTAGCGACTCTAACGCAACCAGCACTAACGAACCCATGCCTTTGCTGCGGCGATTGCCTTTGACCGCCATATAACGAATTTGACCTTCATTATCCGGCGTGATGTAAAGACGGCCAATCGCAATCGGACGACCTCGGCCATCCACAATCATACGATGATGGCTCATCGGATCGTATTCATCGCGCTCAGAGCCTATCGGCATGCGCCAAGGTTCGCGCAGCATTTGCCAACGGAAGTGGAAATACTTGTTCAGTTGATTGTCCGTTTCTGGGGTGATCAGTTTAAACATAAAATTCCTTTTCCATGCATTATTCGCCCGTTTTTGGGGTCACTATACCTGTAACCAAAACGTCACTGGGCCATCGTTAATTAACGAGACTTTCATATCCGCAGCAAATCGTCCACGCTCCGTTGGTAGCACTTGCTGACACAAATCGGAGAAATAGTCGTATAAACGCTCAGCATCAGCAGGATGTGCACCACGAGAAAAACCAGCACGCGTGCCTTTTTTGGTATCGGCAGGCAAAGTAAATTGCGAAACCACCAACACCTTACCGTCCACTTGCTGCACGTTGAGGTTCATTTTTCCTTCGCTGTCTTCAAACACGCGGTAGGTCGTGACTCTCTCCATCAAACGCTTGGCTTTGGCCTCATCGTCGTCTTTTTCTACGCCGAGTAACACCAAAAGTCCCTTGTCTATCTGACCAACCACTTCACCATCGACGCGTACAGCCGCTTCACTAACTCTCTGAATCAAAGCGATCACGTTGAGTATCCTTTTCTAATTCTGTGTCATTGTTTGGCAACGATTGTATCACGTCCTCAGCTGGCCTCCAGTGCTCCCGTTCACCGAGTGCAGCGGTGACTTCAGCACCGATTAAAACAATCAACCAACAGAGATACACCCAAACAAAAAGAATCGGAATGGCGGCTAAAGCGCCGTAAATCAGTTGATACGACGGAAACTGTGTAATGTACGCAGCAAAACCTTTTTTACTAAGCTCAAATAACACCGCCGCAATCATGGCACCAACGACAGCATGAGAAAACTGCACCTTCTTATTCGGCACCAACAAATAAAGACCAACGAAGGCCGAAGAAGAGAGGATAAATGGCAGCCAACGCAGCAACTGATCGTAAACGGTCGAGATCGCTTCACTATCAAGTAAACGCAGTGAGGTGATGTAAGAGGTGGCCGCAATACTGGCTCCGACCAAAATCGGCCCAAGCGTCAACACCATCCAATACATCGAAAACGAGAACACCGCACGACGCTTCTTCTTCACTCTCCAAATATAGTTGAGATTCTTGTCGATGTTGGAAATCAGCATCAACGCCGCCACAAACAGAAACGCCGCCCCCACCGCCGTCATTTTGCCCGTGTTCGCGATAAACTCTTGCAATGCCGCATGAACAGCGTCTCCCGATGCGGGTACAAAGTTATTGATAATGAAACTTTGCAATACGCTACCAACGTTCTCAAAAACGGAAAACTTCGACAAAATGGATAAGAGAACGGTGAGCATAGGAACAATCGAAAGTAGCGTGATATACGCCAAGTAACCGGCATTCACATTAATCCGGTCATGATTCATGCGCGCTATCAAATAACGAACAAATGCAATGCCCGCTTGCGCCCTTTGCGGCAATCTCAACTTGTCACTGCCAAACAACTGGTTCATAGTCCTAACCATACGTAACTTAAATAGATCATTGAGAAATAAGCATGCCTTATTTAATCACCATACTACTAACGATTTTTGCCCTGACTGGTTGTCAGTCCGCATACTACTCTGCAATGGAAAAAGTGGGTTACCACAAACGTGAGATCATGGTCGACCGAGTCGAAGACGCCAAAGAATCTCAGCAAGAGGCCCAACAAGAGTTTACCAGCGCCTTGCAGGCTTTATCCAGCCTAACCCAATTTAATGGCGGTGAATTGGAAGAGGTGTATAACCAAATCAACGACCAGTACCAAGAGAGTGAAAAAGCGGCGCAGGAAGTGCGCGATCGCATTGCAGCGATTGAAGATGTCTCGGATGCTTTGTTCGATGAATGGCAACAAGAGCTCGCACTTTACACCAATGCCAAGCTGCGCCGCTCTAGCGAACAAAAGCTCAAGGAGACCAAAGCCTCTTATCAACAGATGCTCAAAGCGATGAAACGAGCGGAGCAAAAAATGACGCCAGTGCTCAACACGCTGCGCGACAATACCTTGTATTTGAAACACAACCTCAACGCCAGCGCCGTTGGTTCGTTGCAAGGCGAGTTCATGAGCTTGGAAAAAGAGATCGCCAATGCCATCTCGCAAATGAACGCTGCAATAGCCGAATCCGACAAGTTCTTGCAAAAACTCAACCAGCAGTAAGCTTCTCAAACCTCCTGCTTTCGGGAGGTTTTTTTGTTGCGCCTCGCTAGAGGCTGTTCACCTTACATACTGCAGAATAAACGCCACTCGCTCAGCCACACTTCCCCACGGCACTTCCACCACTTGATAGCCTAGCTCACGGTAGCATTCCACCAACATTTGATGAATCTGCAACGCTTCGGCAAACGTGTGTGGCCGCACTTCGTCTTGGACATAAATGGACGACTCTGGTTTGCAGACGAACACTTTGGCGTAATAGCCTTGACTGGCCTGATGCAACGCGGTGGGCACCTCACAGCGCCCCATTTTGAGATAGCCAATGATATCGGGAATGGCGCGGTCGAAAAACGCGACTGTGGCACCACTGGCTTGGCGCTTTTGCTCACTCATCAACGCCAAACACAACTCAGCGAACGCGGGAAGATTGGTCCAGGGCAGAATGCCGTCAGCGCGTACACTTTGCTCCTCGATCAATGTGCGAGAGCCTTCCGCAAAAGTCATGTAACCCTGTGCCGACAGCGCATTAATTAACGTGGTTTTACCCGCTCCGGGGCCACCACTGATGATCACCAAATCCATGTTTTGCTCCTAAATAAACAAAAACCCTGAGTCGTTGCCAACTCAGGGTTTCTCATTTAATTAACCGAAAGCGTAATTACTTCGCTTCGCGAGAAGCACGTTTACGATCGCTTTCCGTTAGGAACTTCTTACGAATACGGATGTTTTCCGGCGTTACTTCTACTAGCTCGTCGTCATCGATGAACTCTAGTGCTTGTTCTAGGGTCATCGTGATTGGCGGCGTTAGCACCTGTGCGTCATCCGTACCAGAAGCACGAACGTTGGTTAGCTGCTTGCCTTTCAGTGCGTTTACAGTTAGGTCGTTATCACGGCTGTGAATACCAATAACCATACCTTCATACACTTCCACACCGTGACCGATGAAGAGACGACCACGCTCTTGCAGGTTAAATAGCGCGTTAGTTAGCGCTTTACCCGCTGCGTTCGCAATCAATACACCGTTGATACGTTGACCGATGTTACCGCCTTTGTGTGGGCCGTAGTGATCAAACGTATGGTAAAGAAGACCTGAACCCGAAGTCAGTGTCATGAACTCTGTTTGGAAACCGATCAGACCACGAGATGGCATCATAAAGTCCAAACGAACACGGCCTTTACCATCTGGAGACATGTCTTTCAGTTCGCCTTTACGCATACCGATCTTCTCCATAATGCCACCTTGGTGTTCTTCTTGAACGTCGATGGTTACGGTTTCGAACGGTTCCATTAGCTGGCCGTTTTCTTCTTTCAGGATTACTTCTGGACGCGATACTGCAAGCTCAAAGCCTTCACGACGCATGTTCTCGATCAGGATAGATAGGTGAAGCTCACCACGGCCTGAAACACGGAATTTGTCTGGATCTTCTGTTTGCTCAACGCGCAGTGCTACGTTGTGAACCAGTTCCTTCTCAAGACGCTCAAGGATGTTACGTGAAGTCACGTATTTACCTTCAAGACCCGCAAACGGAGAGGTGTTTACTTGGAACGTCATGGTGACGGTTGGTTCATCAACAGACAATGCTGGCAACGCTTCTGGCTTGTTTACATCACAGATGGTGTCTGAGATTTTTAGCTCGCCAAGACCAGTGATTGCGATGATGTCGCCCGCAGTTGCTTGTTCAACTTCGTGACGCTCAAGGCCCATGTAACCCAGTACCGTGCCCACTTTACCGTTACGTGTTTTGCCATCAGCACCAACGATGGTTACTTGTTGGTTTGCTTTCACTTTACCACGAGTCACACGACCAACACCGATAACACCCACGTATGAGCTGTAATCGAGCTGAGAGATTTGCATCTGTAGTGGACCATCAAGGTCAACATTTGGCGCATCAACTACATCAACGATCGTTTGGAATAGTGGTTCCATGTCTTCGCCAGTTTCGCCTTCTTCTAGAGAAGCCCAACCGTTAAGTGCTGAAGCGTAAACCACTTTGAAATCGAGCTGTTCGTCAGTTGCACCTAGGTTGTCGAATAGGTCGAACACTTGGTCCATAACCCAATCAGGACGCGCACCTGGACGGTCGATCTTGTTGATTACAACGATTGGCTTAAGGCCGTGTGCGAATGCTTTTTGCGTTACAAAACGCGTTTGTGGCATTGGGCCATCTACTGCGTCAACGATAAGCAGTACGCAGTCTACCATCGACATAATACGCTCAACTTCGCCACCGAAGTCCGCGTGTCCCGGGGTATCTACGATATTGATGCGGTAGTCATTCCAACGGATAGCGGTGTTTTTCGCCAAAATGGTAATGCCACGCTCTTTTTCGATGTCGTTCGAGTCCATGACTCGCTCTTCTACATCGCCGCGAGATTGTAAAGTGCCCGATTGCTGCAGCAATTTATCAACCAGTGTTGTTTTACCGTGGTCAACGTGCGCGATGATCGCGATATTTCTTAATTTATCAATCTGTGGAGTCGTCATGGATTCTGATTCACTTGTTTAGACAATATTACTCAAACCGCTCACTTTTTAAACAAAGCCCGGTTTGATTAAAAAAACGGCCATAATGTACCAGATTTTGATAAAAAACCCAGAAATATGTGATCTATTCGTGAGTATTTTTCTTTTATTGACGCTAATCGCCCCTCTTCAACCCCAACCATTTCTCGAGCCGCCTCACTCTATCAAGCTTTTATGCAAAGATGAGCACACGATCGTTGACAAAAGCAACAAACAGGGGCGAAATGGATCGCGCTTATGATTCACAATGGTGCAACGAACATTAATTCGCACCATTAAGGTGCACTCAAGGATCATTTTGGTGCACAAAGGAAGAGCGGATGCACACAAAACAAAGCAAGTGCATGATTAATATGGACTTAAAAAATTGGCACGCTTTTAGCTTTGTAAGAATCAGCATCGATTAATAAGAATGAAATGAAATTAATCAATGCTGGATTCCAAACCGAATCTGACTATTACCGCTTTAATAACACTGGAGGTTATCCAAGATGTCAGTAGAAAACGTTTTATCGCTGATCCAAGAAAACGAAGTTAAGTTTGTTGACCTGCGTTTTACCGATACTAAAGGTAAAGAGCAGCACATCTCTATTCCTTCTCACCAAATCGATGCTGACTTCTTCGAAGACGGTAAAATGTTCGATGGTTCGTCTGTTGCTGGCTGGAAAGGTATTAACGAATCAGACATGGTGATGATGCCTGACGCATCTTCAGCTGTTCTAGACCCATTTACTGAAGAAGCAACGCTAAACATCCGTTGTGACATCCTAGAACCTGCAACGATGCAAGGTTACGACCGTGACCCACGCTCTATCGCGAAACGCGCTGAAGAGTACATGCGCTCTACTGGTCTTGCAGACACCGTTCTAGTTGGTCCAGAGCCAGAGTTCTTCCTGTTTGACGATGTAAAATTCGCCACTGACATGTCGGGGTCTTTCTTCAAGATCGACGACGTAGAAGCGGCATGGAACACAGGTTCTGACTACGAAAACGGTAACAAAGGTCACCGTCCAGGCGTGAAGGGTGGTTACTTCCCTGTAGCTCCAGTGGATTCTTCACAAGACCTACGCTCGGCAATGTGTCTAGTGATGGAAGAGATGGGCCTTGTTGTTGAAGCGCACCACCATGAAGTAGCGACAGCGGGTCAAAACGAGATCGCAACTCGCTTTAACACACTAACGACTAAAGCAGACGAGATCCAAATCTACAAGTACGTGGTACACAACGTTGCACACGCATTTGGTAAAACAGCAACCTTTATGCCTAAGCCACTCGTCGGCGACAACGGTTCTGGTATGCACGTTCACCAATCACTAGCAAAAGATGGCGTGAACCTATTTGCTGGTGACAAGTACGGCGGTCTATCTGAAATGGCGCTTTACTATATCGGCGGCATCATCAAGCACGCACGTGCACTAAACGCGTTGACTAACCCATCAACCAACTCGTACAAGCGTCTGGTTCCACACTACGAAGCACCAGTTATGCTAGCTTACTCTGCGCGTAACCGTTCTGCCTCTATCCGTATCCCAGTGGTACCAAGCCCGAAAGCGCGTCGTATCGAAGTTCGCTTCCCAGATCCAGCAGCAAACCCATACCTAGCGTTTGCAGCCATGCTGATGGCTGGTCTTGACGGTATCAAGAACAAGATCCACCCAGGCGAAGCAATGGACAAAGATCTGTACGATCTACCAGCAGAAGAAGCGGCAGAGATTCCAAAAGTAGCGGAATCGCTAAAACAAGCGCTAGAGTACCTAGACAACGACCGTGAGTTCCTAACTGCAGGTGGCGTATTCTCTGATGATTTCATCGATTCTTACATCGAGCTGAAAACAAAAGAAGTTGAGCGCGTAAACGTTGCGGTTCACCCACTAGAGTTCGAACTATACTACTCAGTATAATTTGCTCACTATGTAAACTTTGTAACCTTAGTTACATCAATTTTAAGGCTCGCCTCGCAGGCGAGCCTTTCTTTTATTTTCCAAATGTAAACCGAGTAATAACATAACCTTGCTATAACAAAAACTATATCGGAACCCTGCACTCCGCAGAGGCTTCGTTCTATTAACGTGAACTCGCATCTCTTTGGAGGTGAACAATGAAATTGCTTTTTGCTCTGGTTCTCTCTTTGAGCGCCCCTTTAGTGTGCGCCCAAACTGTCTACACTTGGGTCGATGACAACGGCGTGCTCCACATGAGCGATACCCCCAACAATGGCGCGAAAACCGTCAAACTGCCCGATCTCGAAGCCAGTGCCCCCCCTCCTCAAGTGGAATCAACCCAATCTCTCGATAAACCAGCAGAGCTGACCAAAGAGAAACCGAAAAGCCAACAGCAAGAGGCGGTACCTCTTGCGTTGACACTGGCGTCTCCCAGCCACGATGCCACGATTCGCAGTAATCAAGGGATCATCACCATTCAGGTTCAAACCAACCGTAAGCTGGACATTGGTGAGCAGCTGCAACTGGTGTTTGATGGCAATCGCTACGGTGCTCCACAAACCTCAACATTGTGGCAGCTCAAAAACATCGACCGCGGCACGCACATTATTGCCATTCAGGCCGTACGAAGCGGCAAGCTTATTGCATCAACTAGCCCTATATCAGTGCATCTTCATCGCACCAAGATAAAATAGCGGCTTGCAGGCAATATTAAGTAGCTGATAGACGGAAATTCTCCTTTCTCTTGTCTTTGTAATCCGCCATACTGAATTCATTTGCACCAACTTAGTGCAATGCACCAGAAGATAACAAAGACAAGGATGTGAAGGTGAATTCCGCTCTCTCAAATACCATACTCAGCAACATGGTGACTGCGACGCTCATCTTGGATGATGAGCTGCAAATACACCACGCCAATCCTGCGGCAGAGCAATTGTTTTCTCAAAGTGCCAAGCGGATTGTGCACCACCCACTCTCGCAGTTGATTCAGCATGCGTCGCTCGATCTCGCCTTGCTTTCACAGCCATTACAAAGCGGACAAAGCATTACCGACAGTGACGTCACTTTCGTGGTGGATGGCAAACCTTTGTTGCTGGAGGTTACAGTCAGCCCGATTTCAATCGAAAGAGAGCTGATGCTCTTAATGGAGATGCGTAAAGTCGACCAACAGCGCCGAATCACTCAGGAGATGAACCAGCACGCCCAACAACAAGCCGCAAAGCTCTTGGTGCGAGGCCTCGCTCATGAAATCAAAAACCCGCTAGGAGGTCTACGTGGCGCAGCACAACTGCTGGAAAAAATGCTGCCCGATCCTTCATTAACGGAATACACCCAGATCATTATTGAGCAGGCAGACCGATTGCGCGCGTTAGTCGACCGGCTACTGGGCCCACAAAAACCGGGCAAAAAACAACAAACCAACCTTCACCAAGTTCTCGAAAAAGTTCGCCAACTTGTGGAGCTGGAGTCCGAACAAACGCTGGTCATCGAGCGAGACTATGATCCAAGCTTGCCCGATATTTACATTGATGCTGACCAAATAGAGCAGGCGATGCTCAATATCGTTAGCAATGCTTCGCAAATTTTGGCTCACCAAGAGGATGGTAAAATCTCCATTCGCACCAGAACGGTGCATCAGGCCAATATCCATGGCCAACGCTGCAAAGTGGCGGCCCGGATTGAAATTATGGATAACGGGCCAGGTATCCCCGTTGAGCTTCAAGATACTTTGTTTTACCCCATGGTCAGTGGTCGAGAAGGCGGGACAGGATTAGGTCTTTCTATTTCTCAAAACCTTATTGATCAGCATAACGGCAAAATTGATGTCGAAAGCTGGCCAGGGCACACCAATTTTACGATTTATCTGCCAATTTAACGCTGCAAGGAATACGTCATGAGTAAAGGCTATGTTTGGGTTGTCGACGACGACAGTTCGATTCGCTGGGTAATGGAAAAAACCTTATCCTCTGCCAACATCAAATGCGAAACCTACGCCAACGGCGAAAGTGTATTGATGGCGTTAGAACGTGAAGTCCCGGATGTTTTAGTCTCCGATATTCGCATGCCAGGCATCGATGGCATTGAACTGCTGCGTCAAGTGCATGAGAAGTGCCCGAATTTGCCCGTCATCATCATGACGGCACATTCGGATTTGGATGCGGCGGTTAACGCGTACCAAAAAGGGGCGTTTGAGTACCTGCCAAAACCCTTCGATATCGATGAGACGCTGACGCTGGTTGAGCGCGCCATCGCGCATGGCCAAGAACAAAAGCGTGAACAAATGGCTTCAGCGCAGACCCACACCGCGCACACCCCAGAAATCATCGGTGAAGCACCGGCGATGCAAGAGGTTTTCCGCGCCATTGGTCGCCTGTCTCGCTCTTCCATTTCAGTGCTGATTAACGGTGAGTCAGGCACTGGTAAAGAGCTCGTCGCCCATGCTTTGCACCGCCACAGTCCTCGCTCAAGCAAACCCTTTATTGCGTTGAACATGGCAGCCATCCCAAAGGATTTGATTGAGTCCGAACTGTTTGGCCACGAAAAAGGCGCGTTTACAGGTGCCAACTCGGTGCGCCAAGGTCGATTTGAACAGGCCAACGGGGGCACGTTGTTTCTCGATGAGATCGGCGACATGCCGCTTGATATTCAAACCCGCCTCCTGCGCGTGCTCGCAGACGGTCAGTTCTATCGTGTCGGTGGCCACTCACCAATTAAAGTGGATGTCCGTATTGTCGCGGCGACCCATCAAAACCTCGAACGTTTGGTGCAACAAGGCAAATTTCGTGAAGACCTTTTTCACCGCCTCAATGTCATTCGCGTGCAGATCCCAGCCCTTCGCGAGCGCAAGCAAGACATCGAAAAACTGACCCAGCACTTCTTGCTGCGAGCCGCAGAAGAGCTCGGTGTAGAAGCCAAAACACTGCATGGCAGCACTGTGGAAATACTTAACCGTTTGAACTGGCCAGGCAACGTACGTCAGTTGGAAAACATTTGTCGCTGGCTTACCGTAATGGCCAGTGGCAGTGAAGTGTTGCCAAGTGATTTACCTAGCGAGTTGGTCAATGAAAAACGCGTGGTGGATGACAACAACGCTTCTGGCACTTGGCAAGAAACCTTGTCGAACTGGGCTGAGCACGCATTGGAATCTGGAGAAAAAGAACTGCTGGCTTATGCACTTCCTCAATTCGAACGTATACTGTTAGAAGCAGCACTAAAGCACACCAATGGACACAAGCAGGATGCCGCCAAGGTTTTAGGCTGGGGACGCAACACGTTGACGAGAAAACTAAAAGAGCTGTACTAACCACACTCACCCGATACCGTCGCGTCTGCCCATTTGGCTTATTCGGTTTTGCGCCTTTTTTCGACACGTTCGAACACAGGTGCAAACCCCAAGCACTCAAGGAGAGACGCTTTTTCTATGTACGAGCTCAACGACAGCAGCAAAATTTCTCTCAAAGCAGCAGTCATCACCCCTTTTGTGGTGATTTTTCTCTTATCGATCAGCTTAGTCATTCTCGTTCAACGACACAGCTATGAACGTGCCGTGGTTGATCTCAGTAACAAGCAACTCTCTGCGTTAACGGAGAATGTACAAACTCATCTCACTGAGTATTTAGGCGCACCGTTTGATGCAGGTTTGGCGATGGCACACACCATCAGCTTCAATCACCTCTACAAAGCTGATGATACCTCACAGTTGCAAGACTATTTTTTGAATGCTTTTCAAACCCTGTACGCCGATATCCCACAACTGGATGTGATTGGCTTTGGCTCGGAAGCAGCGGATTACATCGGCTTTCGCAAAGAGAGCAACGGCACACACACATTAATGATTCAAGATGACCGCACCGACAGCAAATTGGTCATTTATCGCGGCGATCAAATCAGCAAAGAGATTGTCTCGGTGATCCCCAACTACGATCCGCGCGTGCGACCTTGGTACGCACCCGTTGCTGAAAAGCGCCAAGTGATGTGGTCATCCATCTATGCTAATGCTGACGAGCGCCAAGAAATCACGCTTTCCGCCCTCTCGCCGGTTTACGACAAGCAACATTTTGTCGGCGTGATGGTTACTGACATTCGCATCAATACCTTCAACGCGTTTTTAAATCGCTTGCAGGAGAAAACCAAGGCGACCGTCTACATCATGGATAACGATCAGCGCCTCGTCGCACATTCCGCTCAAGGCAGCGTGGTGTCATGGGGGACCGAGTGGTCGAAAAAGGGCGACCGACTGTTAGCCACCGAAAGTGCCGACCCTATCATTAAGCAGCACGCAGAACGAGCGAAAGCAGAACGCATGTTGCAACATGAAGAGGCACAACAATTTGAGTTCGAAACCAAGAATGAACGTTATTTCAGCCTCTTGTCGCCATACACCGACCAATATGGCCTCACGTGGTTTATTGGCATTTCCATCTCTGAAACCGAGCTTCTTGGCGTATTGCCGAAGTCACAACAGCAAAGCTGGCTGATCGGCATACTGGTAAGTGCGATTGGGATGTCTTTCTGCTTAGTCATTTTCAGCCGTATCACTCGTCCTATTACGGCCACCGCCACGGCAGCAAGAAATTTGGCCAACGGCAATTGGGATAGCTCAATGCCAAAACCTGGCCGCATTCATGAAACCAGCTTACTGGTCAACGCCTTTAACGAAATGGCCAATAACCTCAAAGCGTCCTTTAAAGCCCTGCATAATCAACTGGTGTTTGATTCCCTGACCAAGCTGTACAGCCGAGAAGGATTGATTGATGTAAGTAAGCGCAAACTTACTGAGTCTGGCAGTTTATTTATGCTTGGGGTTAATCGCTTTCGCGATATCAACGACAGCTTGGGACATCACAACGGTGACCAACTGCTGATCAAAGTCTCCGAACGAATCCAAACCTTGTTTGACGATCAGTTTTTGCTCGCTCGCACAGGAGGAGACGAATTTGCGATATACGCTCCCCACATCAATCAAAGCGAAGAAGTGACGTTGACGGTGAATCGCCTTCAGCAACTCTTCATTGCCCCGTTTTATATGAATGATGAAAGTGTGGTGATGAAGGTGTCGATTGGTGTCGTGATCACCGACAGTGATAGCAACATGACACGCTGGCTACGGAATGGCAGCATCGCACTGAGCAATGCAAAACAAGATGTTTCGGGCGTCAGTTACTATCGTCCTGAAATGGCCGACGCTTCGAAATTTCGCACTCAAATGCTGGCAAAAATCCAAGATGGTATCGACAGCCAAGAATTTATCCCCTATTACCAACCCATTATTGAGCTTAAGAGCGGCAAAGTGATCGGTGCTGAAGCACTGGCACGCTGGCTCAGCAAACAAGGAATTATCTCCCCACTCGATTTTATCCCTATCGCAGAAGACAGTGGCCTGATTCAAAAAATTGGCAGTCAGATTTTACGCCAAGCCTGCCATGATTGCGCCAAAGCGATCGCCGCTCAGCACTGGGATGCTCGCTTTCAACTGCATGTGAACATTTCCGTCAATCAACTGCTTCGCGATGACTTTGTCGCTGAGGTTTCGCAAATTTTGCAGGAAACGGGGTTAGCTGCCACTAACCTTACGTTGGAAATCACCGAGTCGCGCTTGGTTGAAAGCGCACATGGCACATTAGACAACATGCACAAGCTCCGTGCTTTGGGCATTAGCATTGCCATTGACGATTTTGGTACTGGCTATTCCTCTCTCGCCTATCTGCATTCGCTGCCGTTTGATTGCCTGAAGATAGACCGAACGTTTGTCGAAAAATTAAATCGCCAAGAAATCAACAATTCCGTTGTCGCCGCGGTGGTGAACATTACTAAAGGGTTCAACGTTAATGTTGTGGCTGAAGGGGTTGAAACCAGCTTGCAAGCCGAGCTGCTGATGGAGTTAGGATGCACCCTAGCGCAAGGTTATCTCTATAGCCGCCCGGTGCCATTTGATGAGTGGCCATCGCTATAAGCACAAACCGTTGAGATACATTAAAAATGCCAGCGTTTTCGCTGGCATTTGTATTTAAAGAGGCATCGATGCTGTGTTTAGATCACACGAGAAAACTGCTGCTGACGCGCTTTGGCTCGCAAGTACTTATCAAAGCACATACAGATATTGCGAATAAGCAAACGGCCACGAAGTGTCACGCGGATCGCTTGTTCATCCACTTCCACCAGCGCATCATCAATAAAGGTCTGTAGCAATTGTAGGTCTTCTTTAAAGTACTGATTGAACGTCACGGCAAACTGCTTCTCAATCGCCACTTTGTCGAGTTTGAAGTTACAAATCAGCTGTTTGATCACTTCTCGACGCAATAAATCGTCACCATCCAGCGCAACACCCTTCCACAGAGCATGACGTAAATCATTCACTTGTGCATAGTACTTTTTCAGCTCTTTTTGGTTTTGCGCATAGGCATCGCCAATCATGGAAATGGCCGATACACCAAAGCCAACCAAGTCACACTCTCCTTGCGTTGTGTAGCCTTGAAAGTTGCGATGCAGCACGCCATTACGCTGAGCCACCGCCAGTTCATCGTCAGGCAACGCAAAGTGGTCCATGCCGATGAATTGATAGCCCGCATCGGTCAACGTCGCGATGGTGTTTTGCAGAATCGCCATTTTCTCTTCCGCTTTCGGCAGATCTTCATCTTTGATTTTGCGCTGCGCAGCAAAAAGCTGAGGCATGTGAGCGTAGTTAAACACCGACAATCGGCCTGGCTGCATGCTGAGGACTTGTTCTAACGTTTTGGCAAAAGAATCTCGATCTTGCTTAGGCAAACCGTAAATCAAGTCAAGGTTGGTTGAACGGAAGCCGAGCTGCTTCGCGCGCTCAACCATCGCGAAAATAAATGCTTCATCTTGCTCGCGATTGACCAGCTTTTGCACTTCTTTGTTGAAGTCTTGCACACCGATACTCAGGCGGTTAAAGCCTTCTGCACGTAGGTGACCCAGCATTTCCAACGCAATTTCTCGTGGGTCAACTTCAATACTGATTTCGGCTTCCGCTGTGAAGGTGAACTCTTCACGCAGCAGTGTCATCAAGCGGGTGATTTGCTTAGCACTAAGAAATGTTGGTGTACCACCACCAAAATGCAATTGCGTTACGCGACGACCTTGCAGTAAAGACGCACGTTGGCGAATCTCATGCTCCAACACATCCAAATACTCATCCGCTTTGTGCGAATGGCGTGTTATCACCTTATTACAGCCACAGTAGTAGCACAGCTTATGGCAAAACGGGATGTGAATGTACAGGGATAGCGGTCGCTCTGGGTATTGCGTGCAAGCCATATCGTAGTCAGAAATGGTAAATGCTTCATGAAACTCAAGCGCCGTTGGGTAAGACGTATAACGCGGACCTGAATAGTTATATTTGTCTAATACCGCTTGGTCCCAAACAATTTGTTGGTTCGATTCAAGGTTCTGATTCGACATGGTGGTACTTCCATAAAATGCTGTGGGGCGCTATTTTGCCACATCAATGAGACGCTCATGGCGCTGTGATATGGCTTTTTTATCGCCAATTTTTAGAAGTGCTAGCCTGATCACGATAGCCCTACTCAAAAGTAGGGCTATGGATTAGATCATCTGAATATGGATTTGATTATTCAGCGGCTTCACTTTCTGTTGCAGAGTTTTTAACTCTTCAATCACCGCTTCGCTGAGGCGACCTTCCGCTTTGTGGCGCTCAAGGTTTTGCTTCATGCGTTGCTGTTTCTCCAGCTTTTGTCTCTCTTCGCCACGCGCCATATCTTTTACGATGTGGTAAAGCTCCGCAATGGCGGGATAAGTGGCATCGAAGTCGACGCGTTCCTCACCTTGAACGTAGTCCATGATGCAATAAACCCGAATCGCAATTTCGGATAAGTCACACTGACCCTGAATGCCCGCAAGGCATAGGGTATTTACGCTATCAAAGATATTGGCGTTGCGCTTCTCTATCGCCAATTTTTGATGCTGGAGCTGCAACTCCTTTTGCTTTTTAAGCTGGAGTAGAAGGTAACCAGCATACGACGCTAAACCAAGAATGATTGCGCCACCAAGAATGGCCAGTAGGGTTACACTCATCCGTTCGCTTATCCTTTGTAATCATCCATATCAAAGTCTTCAAAATCCGCCAGCAGATCATCATCAGAGCGTGATTTGCGCACTGGTGCTTCTTCTTCAAACTCTTCTTCCGCTTCTGGCTCTAGCAGACCAAGCTGGCTCATCAACTGCTCGATGCGATCCAGTTTTTCATCCACGTATTGCTGTAGACCACGGCCTAGGTTTTCACCTGATTCGATGCGGTCAAGCAACACGTTCAGTTTCGCATCATTTTCGAGCATCTCGAGCTCTTGTTCTGCAGACAGACGACGCTCTTGTTTCGTCAGCTTTTTCGCTGGCTCAACAATCAATGGAATTTTCTTTTTGCTGCCTAAACGCGGATCACGAACCTGCGAAGAGCCGTGTTTTTGCTGCGCACCTTCTTCCGAATTGCGACCGCCCGCTTTTAGGCCTTTACGTTTTTTATCTTTCTTGCGTAAACGACCAGCAACATCTGACTCTGAACGATTACGGGTAACCATAAATTCCGGGGCGCCAGCGGCACCCGGCTTTCTCGATTTTTTCTTACGACTCATTACTGGGTCTTCCTCAGTAAAATTACATCTTTGCCAATAAATTCAAGTTCGAGCTTATCTCGCTCTGCCAGATACTGAAACGTTGCTTGGCTAAAAAAGATCACATGCGTGGGGTCATTTTTATAGTGCCAGTTCGCAAACGCTTCTCGATCAATCACCATTTTGGTCATTAGACCGATCCAGCCTCTGGGTTTAACTAAATTCAACCATTGTTGCCACACCACATTGGGTTCATAGAGGTGCTCGATCACCTCAGTAGCCGTCATGAAGTCATACTCTCTTCTCAGCACTGAACGGTCTGGATGATAATAGAGATCGTACAACGACATAACGTGACCATGCTCTTCTAGCATCAGTGAGAGCGTTGGTCCGGGTCCACAACCAAAATCCAGTCCATTTGATTGGGGTGCGATTCGTTCTAAAAGAGGATCGGTAATACGCGATAAGAAGCGGCGATAACCGAGGTCCAATGGATTGTTCTCATGCAGATCATAGTGAGATTTTTCAGTTTTTGCATCCAAGCGTTGCTCGGGATTAACAAACACCAACTCACAGCGCGCACATTGCAGATACTCACGACGCTTGTCAGTAAAATAGTGCAGAATCTGATCATGCTGACATAAAGGACAAGTATGCATTCGGACTTCCTCAAACAGGGATGCGAAACATACCAGAAAGTCGACCCAGATTGGAGAGCCAACGGGCAAATAATCACCAATTTCGTAAAAAAACGGCCAAAATAAAAAAAGCGACAGCCATGCTGTCGCTTTCCGAACGGCCACTGAGTGGCCAAAACTGTGTTGCACTCATTCAGTGCACCAATAATCCATTTGTTTTTCGTGCTTTCCATGCCAAAAGGTGTTGTTCGTCATCTTCCTGATGATTTTTGGCTTTCCATCGACTTCCTGTATCACGGCTTACTCCCTAAGCCTGATCCTTTACCCTGTCTTAACCTTTAGACGAGATGACCATCCTTATCTGACCTGTATCCTACAGGTCTAACGTCCTTTTCTCCGACTACCAAGCGATCCGTTGCTTGCATCCTTGGAGACCATCTTGGTCTGAATCCTTCACCAACTCCCTGCTGGTGATGCCTAATTTACCTTGTCATCAAAATGAAACAAGCGAGTGAAAACGATTTCGTCGACGTTTTTAACTTAATTTTTATTTTTCTCTATTTATCAATGCATTAAATAAAGCACTTAGACAAAGGCGGGAAAAGAAATGGCAAATGTCTTACAAAGACTAAGGCGATTTGTCTTTTCTCTTCTTTTCTACCTAAACCATGTGAGTACATGGCTATCAAAAAAGAAAACGCCCTAGTACAGTAGTACCAGGGCGTTTTCATACAACCTTTGCTCGAGCGGTTCAGGCTAATTAGTGAAGACCACCAACATATTTAGACAGAATCTCAATGTCTTCGTCGGTCAGTTTCTTCGCGATGTCACGCATCATTGCATTCATATCATTGCCACGTGACGCGTCGCGGAATTTAACAAGTTGAGCTTTGATGTAGTCAGCATGCTGACCTGAAATTTTAGGGAAACCTGAAAGCTCAGTACCGTTACCACGAGGGCCATGACAAGCAATACATGCTGCAATACCACGGTTGGCATCGCCTGCGGTATAAAGCACTTTACCTTGCTCCACCACATTTTCTGGCGTGGTGTTGTGAGAAATTGGCAGTGAGGCATAATAAGCCGCGAGATCCGCCATGTCCTGTTCACTTAATGGCATAGCCATGCCACTCATAACCGGATCGTAACGACCTTGCTTACCAGCACTTTCCATACCTAATTTGAGATCTTTCAACTGCTTCTCAAGGTATTTGGCGTGTTGACCTGCCAGTTTTGGGTAAGTAGTGATTGCACTGTTGCCGTCAGCACCGTGACACGCAACACACGTTTGGGATTTTGCTTTACCAGCTTCAATATTACCTTGGGCCCATACTGAGCAGCTGGCTATAAGACTCAAAATTAGCGCTAATTTCTTCATGACATTCCATTATAATTATCAAGCTTCCAGTACCACGGATGTGAACATACCGAGTACACTCATGGTACAATAGGCGACCTTATGCCGAGCACGGTTATTTTACACAATTTCACAAAAAAGTAATCAATCGACTACACAAAGTCGAGATGGAGTTAACAGTGAGCGTAAAAATTCATTACCAAAACACGCATTTCATCACTAGTGCACCCGATATTCGCCATTTACCCGCTGATGAAGGGATCGAAATTGCGTTTGCAGGACGCTCAAATGCTGGTAAGTCCAGTGCACTGAATCGCTTAACCAATCAGAAAAACTTAGCTAAGACCTCGAAAACCCCAGGTCGTACTCAGTTGATTAACTTGTTTAAAGTCACGGAAGGTTGCCACATTGTCGACCTACCTGGGTACGGCTTTGCACAAGTGCCACTTGAAATGAAAAATAAGTGGCAAAAATCACTTGGTGAGTATTTGCAAAAACGCGAATGCTTGAAGGGCTTAGTGGTACTGATGGACATTCGTCATCCAATGAAAGATCTCGACCAACAGATGATCTTTTGGGCAATTGAAAGTCGTATCCCTGTGCAAGTACTGCTGACAAAAGCAGACAAACTGAAGAGCGGTGCGCGTAAAGCGGAATTGCTCAAAGTGCGCAAGTTGGCGGAAACCTTCGGTGGGGACGTACAAGTGGATGTCTATTCCTCCCTCAAAGGGCTTGGGGTGGATCAGCTTAGAGCCAAACTGGATACTTGGTTTGCACCTGCGCTTGCTCACCTGCTGGAAGACGAAGAAGGGTCAAATTCAGCCGAGTAAAACGGATAACCATCGCTTCGCTCTCAAAGCCCTGCTGTTTATAAGCAGGGTTTTTTGTGTCTCTTCTTACTTGGCGGATTGGTCATCACTGAATACGCCTTTCCGTCATTGTTCAGCGCAAAGTTCTCTCCTTTAGATACAAAAATCCCCGCCATCCTGGCAGGGAAACGGGAGAGAAAAATCGGTAGTTATTGTTATGCTTTGAAGCATTACCGATGTTTGTTTCTATTTCAATAGCTCAGTCATTGATGAAAATGACACACCCTCTCAGCTTTCGCCCTCTAAAAACCATCTAACTAACTGATAAAAATAAGAAATACATCAATAACATCCTATTTATATATGCACTTAGTTTTCCAAGAGAAATAATCAGAGTGTGAGTGGTGTAAATTTACATATTGATATAACGCTCTGTTGCGTTCGTTTTTCAATCTGAAACCGTATAAAAAGAAACAAACAAGAGGCGTTAAGAATGGAGATGCGATATAGATATGATTTAATTGAAATTTTATTTAGCCCAATAAAAAACGCCCCAGTCAAATAACCTGACTGGGGCGGCTGAATCAGCCTAATCCAATAACGTGAAACAAAAGGTCTGAAAGATAGAACATCTTACCTCTGTACCCTACGCGTACTAATGTACAACAATTGGTCAGAATTGCAAACTTTTTCTGTAGTTTTTTTTCATGATTTTTTTATTTAACTACAACTCAACAATATTTCTGCAAACTTTTTTGATGCTAAAAAAAAGCCAGAGTTTGTGCTCTGGCTCATGATATTTATTCGTTTTTGTACAAAAAATGCTTAATGCGCTTGATCCCAGTTGTCACCATGGCCAGCTTCCGCCACCAAAGGAACATTTAACTGTGCTGCAGATTCCATCAATTGTTGTACTTTACTTTCAATTTCGGTCAAACAGGACTCTTCCACTTCAAACACCAGTTCATCGTGTACTTGCATCAGTAATTTGACTCGACCATTGCCTTCCTCTTGAATCCACTGATCCACCAACAACATCGCTTTCTTGATGATGTCTGCTGCAGTGCCCTGCATTGGAGCGTTGATCGCCGCACGTTCTGCTGCTTTACGACGCATCACATTGCGAGAGGTAATTTCCGGTAGATGCAAACGACGACCAAAAATGGTTTCAACATAACCATGTTGAGCGGCATTTGAACGTGTGTCTTCCATGTACTGCATGACACCAGGGTAGCGCTCGAAATATTTATCCATATAAGCTTGTGCTTCACCACGCGGAATTCCAAGCTGTTTCGCTAAACCAAACGCACTCATGCCATAGATAAGACCAAAGTTGACGGCTTTGGCTCGACGACGCTGCTCACTGGAGACTTGTTCAATCGACACGCCCATGATTTCTGCCGCGGTTGCCGCATGGATATCTTTGCCTTGCTGGAAGGCGTCAAGCAGTGCTTGGTCACCAGACAAGTGCGCCATAATACGCAATTCAATCTGTGAATAGTCGACCGCAAGAATTTTATAGCCATGTGGCGCAACGAACGCTTGGCGAATACGGCGTCCTTCTTCATTACGAATTGGAATATTTTGCAAGTTTGGATCGGTTGACGATAAACGACCAGTAGCCGTCACGGCTTGATGGTAAGACGTATGCACGCGCCCTGTGTGTGGGTTAATCATTTTCGGCAGCTTATCGGTGTAAGTCGATTTCAACTTCGCTAAGCCACGGTACTCCATAATGACGCTCGGCAGTGGGTAATCCAACGCGAGTTCTTGCAACACTTCTTCTGCTGTAGAAGGGGTACCTGAAGGCGTTTTCTTGATAACAGGTAAACCCATTTGCTCAAACAAGATGGTTTGCAGCTGCTTTGGCGAGTTCATATTGAATGGCTGGCCTGCGATTTCATACGCTTTTTGCTCTAACTCTCCCAAGCGCACAGCGATCTCTTGAGATTGCGCAGACAGTTT
Source organism: Vibrio vulnificus CMCP6 (assembly GCF_000039765.1). Lineage (NCBI taxonomy): Bacteria > Pseudomonadati > Pseudomonadota > Gammaproteobacteria > Vibrionales > Vibrionaceae > Vibrio > Vibrio vulnificus. The sequence goes on from NC_004459.3 coordinate 913,897, forward strand.
CATGTCATCAATCAACACACCAGTCCGTTCCATACGTGATAACACTGGCACTAATGGCACTTCAATCTCTTGATAGATGGCGTTGAGTTTCTCATCTTGTTCAATATTGGCAAACAAGCGGTTGTGCAAACGCAAGGTGACATCCGCGTCTTCGGCGGCATAAACCGCAGCTTCATTCAGATCAATTTGATTGAAAGTCAGCTGATTCTTGCCTTTGCCAGCCAATTGCTCAAACGAAATACAACTGTGCTGTAGGAAGCGCAGTGCCAAGCTATCCATGTCGTGCTTGCCGCCCACGCTGTTGTACACATAAGAAGCCAGCATGGTGTCGTGCTTGATGCCCTTCATCTCAATACCATAGCGAGCCAGCACTGAGGCATCGTACTTCAAGTTTTGGCCAACTTTTGCCTTCGTATCATCTTCCAGCAGTGGCTTAAGTTGAGCCAGCACCCAATCGCGATCAAGTTGCTCCGGAGCATCCAGATAATCGTGTGCGACAGGCACATAGGCAGCTTCACCTTCTGCCACAGCAAATGACAGGCCCACTAAGTTAGCGACCATGTAATCAAGGCTGTCCGTTTCGGTATCGAAGGCAAACAGCTCTGACGCTTTCAGCTTGTCCAACCAAATGTCGAATGTCGCTTGGTCGAAGATGGTTTGATATTGGCTACGGTCAATATTCGCCGCAGCATTGTTGATTTCACTTTCAACCGGAGATGCGCCACTGCGTACCGAGGTTTGTGCTTTTTCATCCGCTTCAACAACACCAGTGCCACCTTCTAGTAGCTCATTGAGCCAAGATTTAAAGGCCAGTTGGCCATAGAGCTTGATCAGCTCATCTTTATTTGGCTCTGTTTTTAAAAGGGATTCTGGCGTTTCTTGCAATGCAACATCAAGCTTGATCGTCGCTAGCTGATAAGACAGCAACGCATTGTCTTTGTTGTCCACCAGCTTCTTCGCCATGGTTTTTGAGCCGCGGAAGCTCAGTGCCGCAATGTCATCCAAATGGTCGTACAACTGACTAAGACCACCAATACCTTGCAGCAGAGCTGTGGCGGTTTTATCACCCACACCAGGCACGCCAGGAATGTTATCGACCTTGTCACCCATTAACGCGAGATAATCGATGATCAGTTCAGGTGGAATACCGAATTTCTCAATGACCCCTTCTCTGTCCATCACGACATTGGTCATGGTGTTGATTAGGGTAATGTTGTCGTCCACTAACTGAGCCATATCTTTATCACCGGTACTGATCAGCACCGGCATCCCTTGTTGAGAAGCTTGATAGGCCAGCGTACCAATCACATCGTCCGCTTCAACACCTTCAATAGCAATCAAGGGAAGCCCCATTGCTTTAATAACTTGATGAAGAGGTTCTATTTGGCAACGCAGATCGTCCGGCATTGGTGGTCGGTTGGCCTTATATTCCGGATACATATCGTCGCGAAAGGTTTTGCCTTTGGCGTCAAACACCACCGCAATACGATCAGAAGCAAACTGACGCATCATGCTGCGCAGCATGTTCACCACACCGTAGACCGCATTGGTTGGGATATCACCATTACTCATGGTGCCAGGATAGGCATGAAACGCTCGATAGAGGTAAGAAGAGCCATCAATAAGAATTAATGGATTTTCAGGAATAGTGGCCATAGTTGTCGTTATCCAGCAGAGAATAAAATGATCTGCTAAGGATGCCACGTCTAATCCAGTGAATCCACGCTCTCGCATAAAATCCGTTAGCTAAGATGTCACAATTAGCTCACATTTTCCTCTCCATCTGTGGATAAGTCTGTTTATATTAATTATCCACCGGATATTCAAGTCGTTAAAACCAGTATAAAAATGAAAATATCACATTGAAAAATAAGACAAAATATCAAGATCGAAGCGAAAGAAAACGATCATTTAGCGATCATCCATTGTGGACAAAGATAATCACTGAGAAAAAATAAGTCTTTCTGTACAGAAAAAAACCAATAAAAAAAGCGACATCGTTTGATGTCGCCTAGCAAAATTGCGGTGAAGCTAATTCGTTGAATACGGCAGCTTAACCATAAAGCTATAAATTACACTGGAAGCAATGTGAGCAATGTCGTGTCAAAAAGAATTCGTGCAAGTTCAGAGCAATTTGTATCATCACCTTTTCAACACCGTTGTTTGGGGTAAATCAACATCCTTGTGAACTTTTCCTCATTCCCTAAGACGCCTTAATAATAACAATTCTCATTTGCATGTCAACTATCAAATGAGAAAAAATCTCATTTATTTACCGTGATACTCAAGCTTTATGAGCCATTTAATTTGGACTCTCATGTTTCTATATTATTTTCAAAGAGATATACATTAACGCTCCCTCTTAGTGAGCACATACCCATCAAGCAAAGCGCTTTTTTGATTGTTATCTTCCTGACAAAACGTAAAAAGGCTGGCACAAGCCAGCCTCATAACCTCGCAAGAGGGATTACCACTATTCAGTTTTCAAGAATTGCGCCGCTTGCGCATTGTCTTCCGCTAACCATTGTGCGACATCTTTGGCAAAGTAAGTCAAAATGCCATCCGCACCCGCTCGTTTAAAGCAAAGCAACGATTCCAACACCGTTTCACGCTCTTTCAACCAACCATTTTGAATCGCGGCTTTGTGCATCGCATATTCGCCCGACACTTGATAGGCGAATGTCGGTACTTGAAGCTCTGTTTTAACACGGCGTACAACATCGAGGTATGGCATGCCCGGCTTCACCATCACCATATCGGCACCTTCATTGATGTCTAATGCTACTTCGTGCAACGCTTCATCGCTGTTGGCGGGATCCATTTGGTAGTTCTTTTTGTTTCCACCTTTTAGGTTGGATGCAGAGCCCACCGCATCACGGAATGGCCCGTAGTAGTTGGATGCGTATTTGGCGGAGTAAGCCATGATTTGAGTATGAATGTAACCCGCTTCCTCTAGAGCGTCACGGATACGGCCAATTCGACCATCCATCATATCTGAGGGAGCCACTACATCCGCACCCGCTTCCGCATGCGACAACGCTTGTTTGATCAGAACTTCCGTTGTCTCATCATTCATCACATAGCCTTCTTCATCAATGATGCCGTCTTGACCATGGGTGGTAAAAGGATCAAGTGCAACGTCTGTAATGACGCCCATTGCTGGAACGTGCTCTTTTAATGCACGCACTGCTCTCTGAACCAAGCCTTCAGGGTTATAAGCTTCCGCGGCACAAAGGCTTTTCGCGTCTTGATTCACCACAGGGAAAAGAGCAATCGCTGGCACACCAAGCTGAGCAAGGTACTGTGCTTCTTCAAGCATCAAGTCAATGGAAAGGCGCTCTACGCCAGGCATAGATTCAACACTCTCACGACGATCTTTACCCATTAAGATAAACATCGGGTAGATCAAGTCGCTAACCGATAGCTGATTCTCCGCCATCAAACGACGACTGAACTCATGCTTGCGCATACGGCGCATACGGCGCGCTGGGAATGGGCCTTGAATAGATACAGACACTCTCGTCTCCTTGTCTGGTGTACAGAATTGGCAAAATCATATCACTACGAAGGCTGCGCGCCAGCAACAATAAAGAAAAATCGCAAAAATGACCAAATGCTCACACTGGCGTATACTCTGCACACCTTTTGAACGCTGAGATAACCTAATGATTGACACTCATGCCCATATTTACGCCAAAGAATTTGACCAAGACCGCGACCAAGTTGTGCAACGCGCGCTTGAGCAGGGCATTGAAAAAATCTTACTACCCAATATCGACCTCGATTCCATTGAGCCGATGCTACGCACCGAAGCCGCGTACCCAGACATATGCCATTCAATGATGGGGCTGCATCCATGTTATGTGGACAATAATGTGAAGCAGACGCTCGAGACGATCCACGCTTGGTTTGCAAAACATTCGTTCATTGCTGTCGGTGAGATTGGTATCGACTTGTATTGGGATAAAACGTATCAAAAGGAGCAAGAGTGGGCCTTTGCCACTCAGCTTAATTGGGCAAAAGAGCTTAAACTGCCCGTTGTCATTCATACGCGAGATTCCATTCAAGAAACTCTCAAACTCCTAAAAGCCGAGCAAGACGGTACATTGAGTGGGGTATTTCACTGCTTTGGTGGTTCAATTGAAGAAGCCAACGCCATCAACGACCTTGGTTTCCATCTTGGTTTAGGCGGGGTCACCACCTTTAAGAATGGTGGCATGGACAGTGTCATTCCAAGCCTAGATCTCAACTATGTGATTCTCGAGACGGATTGCCCTTATTTAGCCCCCGTTCCACATCGCGGCAAACGGAATGAACCTGCTTATACCCGATTGGTCAATGAACGGATCGCCGATCTACGACAACTCTCCAATGAGGAAGTGGCTAAAATAACCTCAGAAAATGCCAAACGTTTGTTTCACTTACTGGATAAATAATGAGTGCCACTTAATGAGCAATTAGATAAAACCTTGTTTTTACTGTGTAAATAGTAAATAGACTCATCACTTTTAAGCAATAAATATGAGATCAGAATCACATCCACTAATGGCATTATAAGTGAATTGCATATATGATCTCTGCCACAAAAATCATAACAAAAGTGAGAAGTTACATGTGTAATCACAGTATTCACTTACAACGTCATCATCGCTCCTTCTGGCAAAAAATCATCGGCATCAAAGAGATTTATATTTGCCAAAATTGTGGTCATACGATCAAAGTGAGATAAAAAAAGCGGCTTCATTTCATGAAGCCGCTTTTTTATTATTCTTGCTCTTGTTCTTCGCTTTCCTCTTTGCGGGTATAGAAACGCGCAAAGAATAAACCGACTTCAAACAACAAACACATCGGAATGGCCAATAGGGTTTGCGAAATCATATCTGGCGGAGTTAACAGCATCCCTACGATAAACGCACCAACAATAATATAGGGACGTTTTTCGCTTAAGCTCTTCGGATCGGTTGCTCCTGTCCAACACAGCAAAATGATCGCTACTGGTACCTCAAAAGCAATACCAAATGCTAAAAACAGCGCTAAAACAAAATCCAAATAACTGGCGATGTCGGTGGCAAACTCCACACCTCCTAAAGAGATGGCGGTGAAAAAGCCAAACACCAGGGGAAAGACAACGTAATAGGCAAACGCCACGCCGCAATAAAACAACAACGAACTGGAAACCAACAATGGCATGATTAAGCGACGCTCATGCTTATACAAGCCAGGCGCCACAAAGGCCCAAACCTGATAAAGAATAAACGGCACAGCCAAAAAGACCGCCACGATCAAAGTCAATTTGAGTGGCGTGAAAAACGGTGAAGCCACATCCGTTGCGATCATCGTCGCCCCTTCAGGAAGACGCTCCACCAGCGGCGCCGAGATAAACTCGTATATTTCACCAGAAAAATAGATTAGGCCGACAAAGACAATCAACACTGCAAGGATCGCTTTCAATAAGCGATTACGCAGTTCTAACAAGTGGCTAATCAAAGGTTGAGTCTGCTCAACGGTAGACATGTCAAACCTCTAGAATCAAAACGGATCAAAAAAGAGCTACCCAAAGAGTAGCTCCCCTATGTGAGACTATTCGGACTTGGTATTTGCCGCCGATGTTTTTGTCGCCTCTGTTTGATGAGTCGCGTCACTAGACGAGCTGGACGTGGCTTCATTTTTGGCTGACACATCTGCGTATGGGCGATTCACCGACTGAGCAGCTTGTTTTAGCTGCTCCACGGACGCTTTCAGGTCTGGCGAAAGTTCTTCCATCCCCATTTGCTCTGCTTTACGCAAGTTTTCTTGTAGCTCCTGAACTTTGAGTTCATGAGCTAACTCGTCTTTAACGCTATTTGCCATGCTTTTCGCTGCACTAACAAATCGCGCCACACTACGAATCGCATGCGGCAAACGCTCTGGCCCTAAAACAACCAGACCCACGACAAATATCAATACCAGTTCCCAAAAACCGATATCAAACACTTATTACGCCTGCTCTTTGTCTTTTTTACTTTCGGTCGCAGCTTGTTTGCTTTGCTGCTCTAGACTTTTCGGCTCAAAGTCTGCGTCTTTCTTCTCAGACTCTTCTTCGTTCATCGCTTTCTTGAAGCCTTTAATTGCGCCGCCTAAATCACTACCAATACCGCGCAGTTTTTTAGTTCCGAATAGCAATACAACGATGACAGCAATAATCAACAGTTGCCAGATACTGATACCACCCATTCTTTTTACCTCGGGTCTTTTGTAACAAAAATTAGATCAAGAGTTTAACGTCTAACGACGATAAGCTCGCCAACTGAACAGCCAAAATGTGACGCCTGCAATAGCCGTCGCCAGTGAAAGCTGTTCATAAGTGTGGTCCACCAATATTGCCGAGCATACGACTAATGTGGCCCCAACGCCAAATAAAAACTTTCCTGTTGCCTGCTGGCGCTTGCTGGCTCGATAGCCTTGGTAAAGCTGATCCATTCTCTGGTTCATCGCTTTGCCCTGTTTGAGGCTGTCATACAGCAACTCCGGCAGTTCAGGTAATTTTTCCGCCCAATAAGGCGCGCGGTCTTTTATTGCATTGATCAACGCCTTAGGACCAACTTGATTCATCATCCACTCTTCAAGGAAGGGTTTTGCGGTTTCCCAGAGATCAAGCTGAGGATAAAGCTGGCGCCCTAATCCTTCCACATACAGCAAGGTTTTTTGCAATAACACCAGTTGCGGCTGAACTTCCATATTGAATCGCCTTGCGGTATTGAATAGGTTCAATAACACATGACCAAAGGAGATTTCACACAACGGTTTGGCAAAAATCGGCTCACAGACAATACGAATCGCAAATTCAAATTCATCAATATTGGTGTCTGCCGGTACCCAGCCAGAGTCCACATGCAGCTCTGCCACACGTCGATAATCACGATTAAAAAACGCCAAAAAGTTTTCCGCTAAATAGCGTTTATCTTCGCTATTTAATGTGCCAACAATGCCACAATCCAAACCAATCCATTGTGGGTTCTCGGGATGTTCAGGGTTAACAAACACGTTCCCTGGATGCATGTCTGCATGGAAGAAGCTGTCGCGAAAAACTTGGGTAAAGAAAACACTCACCCCTCTTTCTGCCAACAACTTCATGTTGGTGCCATTCGCTTTCAGGCCTGCAATATCCGAGACTTGGATGCCGTATATTCGCTCAGAAACCATGACAGTTTCATTACTAAAGTCCGGATAAACTTCAGGAACGTATAACTCTTCGCTGTCGGTAAAATTACGTCTTAGCTGTATCGCATTGGCCGCTTCGCGACGCAAATCAAGCTCATCCAGTAAGGTTTTCTCATACTCTCGAACCACTTCGATCGGTTTAAGACGACGTGCTTCAGGCATTGCTTTGGCGACTATACGCGCCATACGTCGCATCAGTTTTAGATCTGCATCAATGATGGGACGAATATCTGGGCGAATGACCTTTAATACCACTTCTTGGTTAGTCGTTTTCAGCTTGGCGGTATGCACCTGCGCAATGGAGGCCGACGCTAAAGGAACTAGGTCAAAATCACTAAACCAGGTTTCTAAAGGCCCACCGAGCGCTTGCTCCATTTGTGCTTTCGCCAATGCACCATCAAAAGGCGAGACTTGATCTTGCAGCAGTGCAAGCGGGTCTGCAATGTGAGGAGGAAACAGATCGCGACGAGTAGACAACATCTGGCCAAATTTAATCCAAACAGGCCCTAACTCTTGCAGTGCAAGACGCAGACGATCCCCTAACGGTTTTTCTGGATGCTGATTTTTAAGCCAAAACAAGCTTTTGCGCATCCAACGTGGGGCTTTGGCAAGTTGATGGTCTGGCAGTAGGTCATCCAAACCATATTCAAGCTGAACTTTAATGATGCGATAAAGGCGCTTTAGCTCTGTCGGGGTCATGCTTTCTCCAACAGTTTTTGCAGACGAGCTTCTAGTCTGGCGAGTTCACTTTTGACCTCGTCTACTTGGTCACAGAAGTAAGCCACTTCCAATGGTCCAGGTGCCAGACGCCATTCTTCGGTAATCACCTGAGCAAGATGATGCTGCTGCTTTTTCGCTTGACGCCCGACGAAGCCACCGACATTCTTTACACCCTGAGCCAAAGAGTGAGCGACCACATCCCCAGTGACACGCGATACCCATTCCTCGACATCCGGTTTTGCATCCGTGATGAGCTGAGCAAATTTCTGCGCTAATTGAATATCCCCCTCAAGGATCAGCTTGTCTTGCTTAATCAGCTTCGTGATATTGGCTTGCTCTCTCAGCTCAGGCAACACCGCCAATTTAAGCGACAAATAACAATCCGGTTGGCCTTCATAATTGGCTAATACATCGATCTGTTGGCTAAAAATAAACGTCAACGTTTTGTTCAGCTCCTGGAGATGAACTTGGATCACTTGCCCCTTTAAACGTAATAAACGCTTTTCGAGATCCGGATTGTCTTTCACCAGCACATTGAGGCTAGTTTCAATCACTGCGGTAATGAGTGGTTCAAATGGCATAGAGGCTCCTAAAATTTGTAGCCACGATGCAGGGCAACAATGCCACCCGTCAAATTGTAGTATGAGGTATTTTCAAAGCCCGCTTCTTGCATCATCCCCTTAAGGGTTTCTTGATCAGGGTGCATGCGAATCGATTCGGCCAAGTAACGGTAGCTATCGGCATCGTTCGCAACTAACTCACCCATTTTCGGTAATAGATGGAAAGAGTACGCATCATACACCTTGGATAACGGGTCAAAGACAGGTTTGGAAAATTCCAATACCAACAAACGACCACCCGGCTTGAGCACTCGGAACATCGAACGAAGCGCTTTATCTTTGTCAGTCACGTTACGTAGGCAGAAACTGATGGTAATGATATCAAAGTAATCATCCGGAAATGGCAATTCCTCGGCATTCGCTTGTACGTAATGAACGTTACCGACAATGCCGCTGTCTCGTAGCTTGTCACGACCGACATTGAGCATAGAATTATTGATGTCAGCAAGAATGACATGGCCCTTTTCACCCACGATACGGGAAAACTTGGCCGTCAAATCGCCTGTGCCACCACCTAAATCTAATACTCTCTGACCAGGACGAGCACCACTGCAATCGATGGTAAAGCGCTTCCACAAACGATGAATTCCCCCTGACATCAGGTCGTTCATAATGTCGTATTTGGCTGCGACTGAATGAAATACTTGAGCAACCTTAGCGACTTTTTCTTCTTTCGCTACGGTAGTGAAACCAAAATGCGTGGTTTCTGATGATTCTAAAGCTGTATTCGATTGCACGCTGATGTCCGTCATTATTTTTCCTCTTGGGCAGTGCGGTTCGATTGAGGGCCGAAATGGTTTTCTTGGCCCAAGACTGCGGTCGAATAGTTTACTTTATCCTCAACGGGATGTCTTTCTACTAAAGAGTCATTTTGTGCTAATTGAGTTAAATCCGCCGAGATAGGGCGTTTGACTTCAACACCCAGCTCTTTGAAACTTTCAGCCTGACGAATGACATTTCCTCGCCCGGTCACTAATTTGTTCATTGCCCCTTGGTAACTTTGGTTAGCTTTATCCAGCGCTCCGCCTAAGTTTTGCATATCATCAACAAACAAGCGCAGCTTGTCGTATAGCTTGCTTGCTCGCTGTGCAATGATCTTCGCGTTCTGGCTCTGACGCTCATTGCGCCAGAGGTTATCAATGGTTCTCAAAGCAACCAGTAACGTGGTTGGACTCACCAAGATGATATTTTGCTCCATCGCGTCTTTGACGAGGCTCGGATCAGCTTGTATTGCCAATTGGAAAGCGGGCTCGACCGGTATAAACATCAGCACATAGTCCAAGGAGTGAATACCTCTGAGCTGGTGATAATCTTTTATACTTAACCCTTTAATGTGCGCACGAATCGCAGCAAGGTGATTGGACAACTCAATGTCGCGCTCGCTGTCCGACTCCGCATGGAAATAGCGCTCATAGGCTACCAACGTCATTTTGGAGTCGATCACCACTTGCTTATCTTGAGGCAAATAGACGATCACATCGGGTTGATAGCGTTTACCCGCTTCATTTTGCAAACTGACCTGAGTTTGGTATTCATGCCCTTCACGTAATCCTGATTCCGCAAGCACACGCGCCAGCACCACTTCTCCCCAGTTTCCTTGCTGTTTATTATCTCCTTTGAGCGCTTGCGTGAGATTCACGGCTTCACGAGTCATCTGCTCATTCAAGCGTTGTAAATTTTTCAACTCATGCACGAGCGTATGACGTTCTTTTGCCTCATGACTAAAACTATCATTGACCTGCTTCTTAAAGCCTTCTAACTGCTCTTTTAAGGGTGACAATAGTCCTTCTAAACTGAGGCGGTTTTGTTGATCAACCTTAGCGCTTTTCTCTTCAAAAAGTTGATTAGCAAGATGCTCAAACTGCTGTTTCAAGCGCACCTCTGCTTGTTCCAGAATTTGCAGCTTCTCCTGATTCGCTTGAGTCAGTTGCTCATGGCGAGCCTGCTGCTCACGCAGTTGTGTCTCTAACTTTGCGTTGCATTCCCTTAGCGCCGTTAACTCATCAAAGTATTGTTGACGCTCTTGTTTTACCGCATCGAAGTAGCGTAGTTTTTCAATTGCGGCCATCAACTTACCATGAGTCTGTTTGACCTCATAAGCTGCCTGATCGCGCTCCTGATCATAATCATCTAATTCTGTTTGGAGCTGTTGCATTCCGTGCTGCAGTTGTTCGATTTTACTGGCAGATAAACGTTGTTCACTTTCTAGCTGTTGTTGCAACAACTGATTCACCACCGCAAGCTTCTGGCGCTGCCACCAAGCGGCTAAAATTGCGGTCAATAGCGAAGAAAAAAGGGTCATCAGAAGGGAAGCTTGGTTATCGATAATCCATTGCATAGTAAGGCGTTCTAAGAAAAGAGATGCGTGTTTCAATGGTATTTACATACTGGATAAATGTCCAGTTTGTTGCACAGAAAATCCTCGCTTACACTAGGTGCTTTGCTTGCTGACTATCATTTTGAGGATTTATGAACGAGCGTCGCGCCCTAGGATTCGGGCTTTCTGCTGTATTGTTATGGTCTACTGTAGCGACCGCCTTTAAACTTACGCTCGCTGAGTTTAGTCCAATCCAAATGCTCACCATAGCCAGTGTTGTTTCTGCAATGGCCCTTCTCGCGATTTGCGCCTTGCAAGGAAAGCTGACACAGATCAGTGCTACTTTCTTATCAAATCCTTGGTATTACTTACTGCTAGGGTTGATTAACCCATTAGCCTACTACCTCATTTTATTTAAGGCCTACGATCTATTACCTGCCTCTCAGGCCCAAGCGATCAACTATAGCTGGGCCATCACACTGACACTGATGGCCGCTGTGTTTCTTGGACAGAAAATTCGTAAGCAAGATTGGGTAGCCTGTGTATTCAGCTACGTTGGTGTGATTGTCATTGCGACAAAAGGCGATTTATTAGGACTGTCATTTGAAAGCCCTGTGGGCGTAGCGCTAGCACTCACCTCGACTTTACTTTGGGCTGGCTACTGGATCCTCAATACTAAAAACCAAGCCGATCCTATTGTTGGTGTGTTGCTTGGTTTCTTAGTCGCGATTCCTTTTGCCATTGCTTTGACGGTAATCGAAGGCCAGTCATGGGGGCAGATTTCGATGCAGGGCTGGCTTGCTGTCACTTATGTTGGCCTGTTTGAGATGGGAGTGACTTTTGTCCTATGGCTTTCTGCACTAAAACTCACCAATAACACAGCAAGGATAAGCAACCTCATTTTCGCCTCACCATTTATCTCTCTCATGCTGCTTTCCTCCATAATTGGCGAGGAAATTCACCCTACAACCCTCATTGGCTTGATGCTCATTATTGCAGGGCTGGTGATTCAGCAGATCAAATGGGGCAAAAGAAAGCTCGCTGCCGCGGATCACTCTTAACTGATGCTGGCTTACTGCTAACTAAACATGTTGTAAGCCATTTCACTTCCTTGCCCTCTGATTTGATCGATCACAAAGGCGCGTCCGGGAGTAATGCCCAGCGCCGCTGCCGCAGGGTGTTCAGCCAAGTAATGTTGCTTTTCCTCTTCTTCTAACATCGAATCCCAGCGCTTATTGATGTCTCTTGCCAAGTAGAGCAAGCAAGCTAACCGCTTGGCTATCTTAGCCTTGCCAGGATGATTGATGTTTTCAATGGCGTCTTTCATTTCTGGCGGAAACTTCCAAGCTTCGGCGAGCTTCGCTCCAAGTTCCGTCGCATCCGTGCCCAAGACCTCTCTTTGTGCACTTAACGGAGACTGCCCTTCCGCGATTTTATTACTGATTTCTATCGCTTGTTCTGGCACCAATGAGTGAATCATCAACTCTCCAATATTGTGCAGCACACCCGTCGTAAATACTTCATTGGCATCCAACTTCGCTTGATCTGCTAGCTTGCTCGCAATCATCGCGACCTCAAAGGTATTGGCCCAATAATCCTTGATATTCAATGTTTCAATTTTAGGGAACGCGCTGTAGAGAATTGAAGAAGAAACAAGAGTGCGAACAGCCCCACTCCCAACACGTATAACCGCTTCATTGAGGTTGGAAAGAGGTTTGTTACCGGCAAAATGTGCCGAGTTAGCCATTCTGAGTAATCGAGCACTGAGTACCTGATCCATCGCCAATTTTTTTGATAGCTCAGAAAAATCAAAATTATCTCGATTGACCATCTCAAGTAATTCTTGCAGCACACTCTCAATCCGAGGTAATTCGTTGAGACGTGAAATCAGAGCTTCTTGGGACATACCTCTCTCCTTAGACTGTCGTGTTACTTAATTAATATAGGACACATTAAGCAAGATAGACTCCTCGTTCTCTATTTAGTTTTTGGTATTGATTTAAAGCCAGTTAGGGGTTTTAAATCAACTAGAGTGGAAGAGCCCAGAAAATTGGCTAATACCAATCTGGAAAATTAACTGTTCAGGTCTATCCAGCTTCTCGAGCACATCTGTCTGACTCTGGCCGAACATTCCAAAAAACTATTCCAAGCCCTACATACTTTGGAGACAATGTCTTCGTAATCCGCAAAAGATTGATTGGCGAGATAGTGTTGTCTTAACCAACTCCACACTTGTTCTATCGGGTTTAGCTCTGGTGAATATGGCGGGAGCTTGATGATACTGACATTGTCAAATGGCTCAGCAATGTCATTTGTATGCCAACCCGCGCCATCCATAATGACCACTGCGTGACGACCTTTTTCGGTCACCGCGAAGAGTTGCTTCAGATGCTCAACCATAATGTTCTTGTTAACCCAAGGAACGACCATTGCCTCACCAATACCTCTAGCGGGGCATACTGAGCCAAACAAATACGCATATTCAAACTGCTGCTGTTTTACCACTCTTGGTCTTGAGCCACGCTCAGCCCAAAGTCGAGTTGTCGTGTTTTGCTGGCCAAATCTTGCTTCATCTTGAAACCAGACATCGACGTTATCAAGCCCCATGTGACCGGGGATCTTAAGGATCGTTTCAATTTTGAATTTTTTTAAAATCGTCTTGGATTTGCTGGGATTGACGAGGGTGTTTGGAGCGTGAAGTTATCCAAGCAAAGCCCATATGGTTGAGCAAGTAGTAGATCGAATCTGGGTGGTAGTGTTTGCCAAATTCATTAACGATATAAGCATGAATATCGTTACCAGTTAATCGACCGCCAGACGAATCCATCGCTCGAGCTTTTATATACTGACTTAATTGTTCTCGCTGCTCCGCGTTAAGAAATGCTGGGCGACCCGTTCTTGGTTTCTCTTGCAGTCCTTCAAGCCCTTCTTCAAGGAAGGTTTGTACCCATTTATTCACACTGGCTCTGCTTACCTTAAGGAACTTAGCAATTTGGGTTCGAGAGTGACCATCTTTAAAATGGGCCAATGCGAGCAATCGCATCTTCATTTGAATCGATTTTTGTTGGCTAGCAAGTTTTTTGAAATCAATGTTATTAAGACTGTCCATAGCGTCATTTATCACGAAGAAGTAACAGCCTTAATTAGATCATATTTTTAGTTAGGTTGGTATAAGTTGGATGAGTACAAACAAAAAGACCCAGCATGTCAGCTAAGGTCTAGCATAAGTAGTAAACAGCAAAGCTTTCAACTCTGGCATAAGCGGGATGCACTCCCCTTAAAAAAATTCACTACGCTTAAAACGACCAAACCCAGTCTGAAGACTGGGTTTCTAAATAAGTGGCTGACGGCTGGGGTGGCAGTCAACGGGCAAACCTTTTGCGGGACTCGTTGGTCACAGACCAAAATAATACAACAGAAACAAAAAGACCTCAGCATTTCTGCTGAGGTCTGGAATAAGTGGCGGAGCGGACGGGACTCGAACCCGCGACCCCCGGCGTGACAGGCCGGTATTCTAACCAACTGAACTACCGCTCCGCACTGGTTAGACCTAAAGTCTAAATTAAAAGCCTGGCGATGTTCTACTCTCACATGGGGAAACCCCACACTACCATCGACGCTATTTCGTTTCACTTCTGAGTTCGGAATGGATTCAGGTGGGTCCAAAACGCTATGGTCGCCAAGCAAATTCTGTTTTTGTCTTCACTTTTTCTAAAAAAGTGAAAGCAAAAAATCTGGAAAGCTGCTTATGTTCTCTACACATTCAATGTTCTTACATCGAGTCCATCAAAACCCTTTGGGTGTTGTATGGTTAAGCCTCACGGGCAATTAGTACAGGTTAGCTCAACGCCTCACAGCGCTTACACACCCTGCCTATCAACGTTCTAGTCTCGAACAACCCTTCAGGATACTTAAAGTATCAGGGAAGACTCATCTCAGGGCTCGCTTCCCGCTTAGATGCTTTCAGCGGTTATCGATTCCGAACTTAGCTACCGGGCAATGCGTCTGGCGACACAACCCGAACACCAGAGGTTCGTCCACTCCGGTCCTCTCGTACTAGGAGCAGCCCCCTTCAATCTTCCAACGCCCACGGCAGATAGGGACCGAACTGTCTCACGACGTTCTAAACCCAGCTCGCGTACCACTTTAAATGGCGAACAGCCATACCCTTGGGACCGACTTCAGCCCCAGGATGTGATGAGCCGACATCGAGGTGCCAAACACCGCCGTCGATATGAACTCTTGGGCGGTATCAGCCTGTTATCCCCGGAGTACCTTTTATCCGTTGAGCGATGGCCCTTCCATTCAGAACCACCGGATCACTATGACCTGCTTTCGCACCTGCTCGAACCGTCATTCTCGCAGTTAAGCGGGCTTATGCCATTGCACTAACCTCACGATGTCCAACCGTGATTAGCCCACCTTCGTGCTCCTCCGTTACTCTTTGGGAGGAGACCGCCCCAGTCAAACTACCCACCAGGCACTGTCCGCAACCCCGATTAGGGGCCAACGTTAGAACATCAAACATACAAGGGTGGTATTTCAAGGACGGCTCCAACGCAACTGGCGTCACGTCTTCAAAGCCTCCCACCTATCCTACACATGTAGGTTCAATGTTCAGTGCCAAGCTGTAGTAAAGGTTCACGGGGTCTTTCCGTCTAGCCGCGGGTACACTGCATCTTCACAGCGATTTCAATTTCACTGAGTCTCGGGTGGAGACAGCGTGGCCATCATTACGCCATTCGTGCAGGTCGGAACTTACCCGACAAGGAATTTCGCTACCTTAGGACCGTTATAGTTACGGCCGCCGTTTACCGGGGCTTCGATCAAGAGCTTCGCTTACGCTAACCCCATCAATTAACCTTCCGGCACCGGGCAGGCGTCACACCGTATACGTCATCTTACGATTTTGCACAGTGCTGTGTTTTTAATAAACAGTTGCAGCCACCTGGTATCTGCGACTCTCGTCAGCTCCATCCGCAAGGGACTTCACCATCAAGAGCGTACCTTCTCCCGAAGTTACGGTACCATTTTGCCTAGTTCCTTCACCCGAGTTCTCTCAAGCGCCTTGGTATTCTCTACCCGACCACCTGTGTCGGTTTGGGGTACGATTCCTTACAATCTGAAGCTTAGAGGCTTTTCCTGGAAGCATGGCATCAATGACTTCACTACCGTAGTAGCTCGACGTCGTGTCTCAGCCTTAAGAGTGTCCGGATTTACCTAAACACTCAGCCTACGCACTTGAACCTGGACAACCGTCGCCAGGCCCACCTAGCCTTCTCCGTCCCCCCATCGCAATTGTAAGAAGTACGGGAATATTAACCCGTTTCCCATCGACTACGCCTTTCGGCCTCGCCTTAGGGGTCGACTTACCCTGCCCCGATTAACGTTGGACAGGAACCCTTGGTCTTCCGGCGGGGAGGTTTTTCACCCCCCTTGTCGTTACTCATGTCAGCATTCGCACTTCTGATACCTCCAGCATGCTTTACAACACACCTTCAACGGCTTACAGAACGCTCCCCTACCCAATGTTCAAAGAACATTGCCGCAGCTTCGGTTTACAACTTAGCCCCGTTACATCTTCCGCGCAGGCCGACTCGACTAGTGAGCTATTACGCTTTCTTTAAATGATGGCTGCTTCTAAGCCAACATCCTAGCTGTCTAAGCCTTCCCACATCGTTTCCCACTTAGCTGTAATTTGGGACCTTAGCTGGCGGTCTGGGTTGTTTCCCTCTCCACGACGGACGTTAGCACCCGCCGTGTGTCTCCCGGATAGTACTTACTGGTATTCGGAGTTTGCAAAGGGTTGGTAAGTCGGGATGACCCCCTAGCCTTAACAGTGCTCTACCCCCAGTAGTATTCGTCCGAGGCGCTACCTAAATAGCTTTCGGGGAGAACCAGCTATCTCCGAGTTTGATTGGCCTTTCACCCCTAGCCACAAGTCATCCGCTAATTTTTCAACATTAGTCGGTTCGGTCCTCCAGTTGATGTTACTCAACCTTCAACCTGCCCATGGCTAGATCACTCGGTTTCGGGTCTATATCCAGAGACTATGGCGCCCAGTTAAGACTCGGTTTCCCTACGGCTCCCCTAGATGGTTAACCTTGCCACTGAATATAAGTCGCTGACCCATTATACAAAAGGTACGCAGTCACACCACGAAGGTGCTCCTACTGCTTGTACGTACACGGTTTCAGGTTCTATTTCACTCCCCTCACAGGGGTTCTTTTCGCCTTTCCCTCACGGTACTGGTTCACTATCGGTCAGTCAGGAGTATTTAGCCTTGGAGGATGGTCCCCCCATATTCAGACAGGATAACACGTGTCCCGCCCTACTCGATTTCACTGAACATGCATCGTCAACTACGGGACTATCACCCTGTATCGTCGGACTTTCCAGACCGTTCGTCTAACACATGTAAAGCTTAAGGGCTAATCCAATTTCGCTCGCCGCTACTTTCGGAATCTCGGTTGATTTCTTTTCCTCGGGGTACTTAGATGTTTCAGTTCTCCCGGTTCGCTTCATTGAGCTATGTATTCACTCAATGATACTGGCTTATGCCAGTGGGTTTCCCCATTCGGAAATCGTAGACTCAAGTGGCTGTTACTGCCTCATCTACGCTTATCGCAAGTTACTACGTCCTTCATCGCCTCTGACTGCCAAGGCATCCACCGTGTACGCTTAGTCACTTAACCATACAACCCCAAAGGGTCTTTGTTAAACAACCAAAGTTGCTATCTCATTATTTGAATGAGCGAGATAGCGTTGATTTTGCCGGACTCAATTTCGAATAGTCACTAAAAGTGACCTTCCCAAGAACACTTGAATGTGTTTGTTGGTGTTTGTCTTAAAGACAAACATTGAGAACTTTACAAACAACAATAAATTGTTGTTTTGTCAGCTTTCCAAATTGTTAAAGAGCAATGCAATTCTCTACGAGAAACACACTTTTTAAAGACTCTCAGCGTCGAAAAATCAACCACAAACATAAAGAAGGTGGTTTTCATCAAGAAACACTAAAAATATTTAAAGAGTGGTGGGCGATACCGGGTTCGAACCAGTGACCCCCTGCTTGTAAGGCAGGTGCTCTCCCAACTGAGCTAATCGCCCATTGCATTCAAGAATGGTGGAGCTATGCGGGATCGAACCGCAGACCTCCTGCGTGCAAGGCAGGCGCTCTCCCAGCTGAGCTATAACCCCAACTCTTGAAGTAATGGTGGGTCGTGCAGGATTCGAACCTGCGACCAATTGATTAAAAGTCAACTGCTCTACCGACTGAGCTAACGACCCATGGTATCCCGTAGGGGAGTCGAACCCCTGTTACCGCCGTGAAAGGGCGGTGTCCTAGGCCTCTAGACGAACGGGACACTAAGATACTCTAAACTTTCTAAACCGTATCAATCTGTGTGAACACTCATCGCAATAATCATCGTATAAGGAGGTGATCCAGCGCCAGGTTCCCCTAGCGCTACCTTGTTACGACTTCACCCCAGTCATGAACCACAAAGTGGTGAGCGTCCTCCCGAAGGTTAAACTACCCACTTCTTTTGCAGCCCACTCCCATGGTGTGACGGGCGGTGTGTACAAGGCCCGGGAACGTATTCACCGTGGCATTCTGATCCACGATTACTAGCGATTCCGACTTCATGGAGTCGAGTTGCAGACTCCAATCCGGACTACGACGCACTTTTTGGGATTCGCTCACTTTCGCAAGTTGGCCGCCCTCTGTATGCGCCATTGTAGCACGTGTGTAGCCCTACTCGTAAGGGCCATGATGACTTGACGTCGTCCCCACCTTCCTCCGGTTTATCACCGGCAGTCTCCCTGGAGTTCCCGACATTACTCGCTGGCAAACAAGGATAAGGGTTGCGCTCGTTGCGGGACTTAACCCAACATTTCACAACACGAGCTGACGACAGCCATGCAGCACCTGTCTCAGAGTTCCCGAAGGCACACCTGCGTCTCCGCTGGCTTCTCTGGATGTCAAGAGTAGGTAAGGTTCTTCGCGTTGCATCGAATTAAACCACATGCTCCACCGCTTGTGCGGGCCCCCGTCAATTCATTTGAGTTTTAATCTTGCGACCGTACTCCCCAGGCGGTCTACTTAACGCGTTAGCTCCGAAAGCCACGGCTCAAGGCCACAACCTCCAAGTAGACATCGTTTACAGCGTGGACTACCAGGGTATCTAATCCTGTTTGCTCCCCACGCTTTCGCATCTGAGTGTCAGTATCTGTCCAGGGGGCCGCCTTCGCCACCGGTATTCCTTCAGATCTCTACGCATTTCACCGCTACACCTGAAATTCTACCCCCCTCTACAGTACTCTAGTCTGCCAGTTTCAAATGCAGTTCCGAGGTTGAGCCCCGGGCTTTCACATCTGACTTAACAAACCACCTGCATGCGCTTTACGCCCAGTAATTCCGATTAACGCTCGCACCCTCCGTATTACCGCGGCTGCTGGCACGGAGTTAGCCGGTGCTTCTTCTGTTGCTAACGTCAAATGATGCCGCTATTAACGACACCACCTTCCTCACAACTGAAAGTGCTTTACAACCCGAAGGCCTTCTTCACACACGCGGCATGGCTGCATCAGGCTTGCGCCCATTGTGCAATATTCCCCACTGCTGCCTCCCGTAGGAGTCTGGACCGTGTCTCAGTTCCAGTGTGGCTGATCATCCTCTCAGACCAGCTAGGGATCGTCGCCTTGGTGAGCCCTTACCTCACCAACTAGCTAATCCCACCTGGGCATATCCTGACGCGAGAGGCCCGAAGGTCCCCCTCTTTGGCCCGTAGGCATCATGCGGTATTAGCCATCGTTTCCAATGGTTATCCCCCACATCAGGGCAATTTCCCAGGCATTACTCACCCGTCCGCCGCTCGCCACCCGAGAAACAAGTTTCTCTGTGCTGCCGCTCGACTTGCATGTGTTAGGCCTGCCGCCAGCGTTCAATCTGAGCCATGATCAAACTCTTCAATTAAAAGTTTTTTTGAAGCTTGCGCTTCGGCTCAATGAATACTGAATAAATTGACTGTGCCGATACTTAGTATCGTTTTGGTCACTCAGTTCATTGATAAATCTTTTGGATTATCATCAACGAGTGCCCACACAGATTGATAGGTTTATATTGTTAAAGAGCTTTGCTTTCAGCGCTTTAGCACTTAAGCAGGACGCGTATAATACGCTATTGACTCTGTAAGTCAACATAAAACTCTAAGCTTTTTGCTTAAAACTTTATGGTGACTGGTCTAATTAAAGACAAGTCGAACCTTTTGTCTTCACTTTTTGAAAAAGTGAAAATAAATAGGAGCCTGGCGATGTTCTACTCTCACATGGGGAACCCCCACACTACCATCGACGCTATTTCGTTTCACTTCTGAGTTCGGAATGGATTCAGGTGGGTCCAAAACGCTATGGTCGCCAAGCAAATTCTGTTTTTGTCTTCACTTTTTCTAAAAAAGTGAAAGCAAAAAATCTGGAAAGCTGTTTATGTTCTCTACACATTCAATGTTCTTACATCGAGTCCATCAAAACCCTTTGGGTGTTGTATGGTTAAGCCTCACGGGCAATTAGTACAGGTTAGCTCAACGCCTCACAGCGCTTACACACCCTGCCTATCAACGTTCTAGTCTCGAACAACCCTTCAGGATACTTAAAGTATCAGGGAAGACTCATCTCAGGGCTCGCTTCCCGCTTAGATGCTTTCAGCGGTTATCGATTCCGAACTTAGCTACCGGGCAATGCGTCTGGCGACACAACCCGAACACCAGAGGTTCGTCCACTCCGGTCCTCTCGTACTAGGAGCAGCCCCCTTCAATCTTCCAACGCCCACGGCAGATAGGGACCGAACTGTCTCACGACGTTCTAAACCCAGCTCGCGTACCACTTTAAATGGCGAACAGCCATACCCTTGGGACCGACTTCAGCCCCAGGATGTGATGAGCCGACATCGAGGTGCCAAACACCGCCGTCGATATGAACTCTTGGGCGGTATCAGCCTGTTATCCCCGGAGTACCTTTTATCCGTTGAGCGATGGCCCTTCCATTCAGAACCACCGGATCACTATGACCTGCTTTCGCACCTGCTCGAACCGTCATTCTCGCAGTTAAGCGGGCTTATGCCATTGCACTAACCTCACGATGTCCAACCGTGATTAGCCCACCTTCGTGCTCCTCCGTTACTCTTTGGGAGGAGACCGCCCCAGTCAAACTACCCACCAGGCACTGTCCGCAACCCCGATTAGGGGCCAACGTTAGAACATCAAACATACAAGGGTGGTATTTCAAGGACGGCTCCAACGCAACTGGCGTCACGTCTTCAAAGCCTCCCACCTATCCTACACATGTAGGTTCAATGTTCAGTGCCAAGCTGTAGTAAAGGTTCACGGGGTCTTTCCGTCTAGCCGCGGGTACACTGCATCTTCACAGCGATTTCAATTTCACTGAGTCTCGGGTGGAGACAGCGTGGCCATCATTACGCCATTCGTGCAGGTCGGAACTTACCCGACAAGGAATTTCGCTACCTTAGGACCGTTATAGTTACGGCCGCCGTTTACCGGGGCTTCGATCAAGAGCTTCGCTTACGCTAACCCCATCAATTAACCTTCCGGCACCGGGCAGGCGTCACACCGTATACGTCATCTTACGATTTTGCACAGTGCTGTGTTTTTAATAAACAGTTGCAGCCACCTGGTATCTGCGACTCTCGTCAGCTCCATCCGCAAGGGACTTCACCATCAAGAGCGTACCTTCTCCCGAAGTTACGGTACCATTTTGCCTAGTTCCTTCACCCGAGTTCTCTCAAGCGCCTTGGTATTCTCTACCCGACCACCTGTGTCGGTTTGGGGTACGATTCCTTACAATCTGAAGCTTAGAGGCTTTTCCTGGAAGCATGGCATCAATGACTTCACTACCGTAGTAGCTCGACGTCGTGTCTCAGCCTTAAGAGTGTCCGGATTTACCTAAACACTCAGCCTACGCACTTGAACCTGGACAACCGTCGCCAGGCCCACCTAGCCTTCTCCGTCCCCCCATCGCAATTGTAAGAAGTACGGGAATATTAACCCGTTTCCCATCGACTACGCCTTTCGGCCTCGCCTTAGGGGTCGACTTACCCTGCCCCGATTAACGTTGGACAGGAACCCTTGGTCTTCCGGCGGGGAGGTTTTTCACCCCCCTTGTCGTTACTCATGTCAGCATTCGCACTTCTGATACCTCCAGCATGCTTTACAACACACCTTCAACGGCTTACAGAACGCTCCCCTACCCAATGTTCAAAGAACATTGCCGCAGCTTCGGTTTACAACTTAGCCCCGTTACATCTTCCGCGCAGGCCGACTCGACTAGTGAGCTATTACGCTTTCTTTAAATGATGGCTGCTTCTAAGCCAACATCCTAGCTGTCTAAGCCTTCCCACATCGTTTCCCACTTAGCTGTAATTTGGGACCTTAGCTGGCGGTCTGGGTTGTTTCCCTCTCCACGACGGACGTTAGCACCCGCCGTGTGTCTCCCGGATAGTACTTACTGGTATTCGGAGTTTGCAAAGGGTTGGTAAGTCGGGATGACCCCCTAGCCTTAACAGTGCTCTACCCCCAGTAGTATTCGTCCGAGGCGCTACCTAAATAGCTTTCGGGGAGAACCAGCTATCTCCGAGTTTGATTGGCCTTTCACCCCTAGCCACAAGTCATCCGCTAATTTTTCAACATTAGTCGGTTCGGTCCTCCAGTTGATGTTACTCAACCTTCAACCTGCCCATGGCTAGATCACTCGGTTTCGGGTCTATATCCAGAGACTATGGCGCCCAGTTAAGACTCGGTTTCCCTACGGCTCCCCTAGATGGTTAACCTTGCCACTGAATATAAGTCGCTGACCCATTATACAAAAGGTACGCAGTCACACCACGAAGGTGCTCCTACTGCTTGTACGTACACGGTTTCAGGTTCTATTTCACTCCCCTCACAGGGGTTCTTTTCGCCTTTCCCTCACGGTACTGGTTCACTATCGGTCAGTCAGGAGTATTTAGCCTTGGAGGATGGTCCCCCCATATTCAGACAGGATAACACGTGTCCCGCCCTACTCGATTTCACTGAACATGCATCGTCAACTACGGGACTATCACCCTGTATCGTCGGACTTTCCAGACCGTTCGTCTAACACATGTAAAGCTTAAGGGCTAATCCAATTTCGCTCGCCGCTACTTTCGGAATCTCGGTTGATTTCTTTTCCTCGGGGTACTTAGATGTTTCAGTTCTCCCGGTTCGCTTCATTGAGCTATGTATTCACTCAATGATACTGGCTTATGCCAGTGGGTTTCCCCATTCGGAAATCGTAGACTCAAGTGGCTGTTACTGCCTCATCTACGCTTATCGCAAGTTACTACGTCCTTCATCGCCTCTGACTGCCAAGGCATCCACCGTGTACGCTTAGTCACTTAACCATACAACCCCAAAGGGTCTTTGTTAAACAACCAAAGTTGCTATCTCATTATTTGAATGAGCGAGATAGCGTTGATTTTGCCGGACTCAATTTCGAATAGTCACTAAAAGTGACCTTCCCAAGAACACTTGAATGTGTTTGTTGGTGTTTGTCCTAAAGACAAACATTGAGAACTTTACAAACAACAATAAATTGTTGTTTTGTCAGCTTTCCAAATTGTTAAAGAGCAGATTTCTTTCGAAACCATTTTTAAAGATTCTTAAGGAAAAACCCTTAAAGATGGTGGAGCTAAGCAGGATCGAACTGCTGACCTCCTGCGTGCAAGGCAGGCGCTCTCCCAGCTGAGCTATAGCCCCATCGTTTGAGTGGTGGGTCTGAGTGGACTCGAACCACCGACCTTACGCTTATCAGGCGTACGCTCTAACCACCTGAGCTACAGACCCACTAGATACTCTAATCTAAACCGTATCAATCTGTGTGAACACTCATCGCAATAATCATCGTATAAGGAGGTGATCCAGCGCCAGGTTCCCCTAGCGCTACCTTGTTACGACTTCACCCCAGTCATGAACCACAAAGTGGTGAGCGTCCTCCCGAAGGTTAAACTACCCACTTCTTTTGCAGCCCACTCCCATGGTGTGACGGGCGGTGTGTACAAGGCCCGGGAACGTATTCACCGTGGCATTCTGATCCACGATTACTAGCGATTCCGACTTCATGGAGTCGAGTTGCAGACTCCAATCCGGACTACGACGCACTTTTTGGGATTCGCTCACTTTCGCAAGTTGGCCGCCCTCTGTATGCGCCATTGTAGCACGTGTGTAGCCCTACTCGTAAGGGCCATGATGACTTGACGTCGTCCCCACCTTCCTCCGGTTTATCACCGGCAGTCTCCCTGGAGTTCCCGACATTACTCGCTGGCAAACAAGGATAAGGGTTGCGCTCGTTGCGGGACTTAACCCAACATTTCACAACACGAGCTGACGACAGCCATGCAGCACCTGTCTCAGAGTTCCCGAAGGCACACCTGCGTCTCCGCTGGCTTCTCTGGATGTCAAGAGTAGGTAAGGTTCTTCGCGTTGCATCGAATTAAACCACATGCTCCACCGCTTGTGCGGGCCCCCGTCAATTCATTTGAGTTTTAATCTTGCGACCGTACTCCCCAGGCGGTCTACTTAACGCGTTAGCTCCGAAAGCCACGGCTCAAGGCCACAACCTCCAAGTAGACATCGTTTACAGCGTGGACTACCAGGGTATCTAATCCTGTTTGCTCCCCACGCTTTCGCATCTGAGTGTCAGTATCTGTCCAGGGGGCCGCCTTCGCCACCGGTATTCCTTCAGATCTCTACGCATTTCACCGCTACACCTGAAATTCTACCCCCCTCTACAGTACTCTAGTCTGCCAGTTTCAAATGCAGTTCCGAGGTTGAGCCCCGGGCTTTCACATCTGACTTAACAAACCACCTGCATGCGCTTTACGCCCAGTAATTCCGATTAACGCTCGCACCCTCCGTATTACCGCGGCTGCTGGCACGGAGTTAGCCGGTGCTTCTTCTGTTGCTAACGTCAAATGATGCCGCTATTAACGACACCACCTTCCTCACAACTGAAAGTGCTTTACAACCCGAAGGCCTTCTTCACACACGCGGCATGGCTGCATCAGGCTTGCGCCCATTGTGCAATATTCCCCACTGCTGCCTCCCGTAGGAGTCTGGACCGTGTCTCAGTTCCAGTGTGGCTGATCATCCTCTCAGACCAGCTAGGGATCGTCGCCTTGGTGAGCCCTTACCTCACCAACTAGCTAATCCCACCTGGGCATATCCTGACGCGAGAGGCCCGAAGGTCCCCCTCTTTGGCCCGTAGGCATCATGCGGTATTAGCCATCGTTTCCAATGGTTATCCCCCACATCAGGGCAATTTCCCAGGCATTACTCACCCGTCCGCCGCTCGCCACCCGAGAAACAAGTTTCTCTGTGCTGCCGCTCGACTTGCATGTGTTAGGCCTGCCGCCAGCGTTCAATCTGAGCCATGATCAAACTCTTCAATTAAAAGTTTTTTGAAGCTTTCGCTTCGGCTCAATGAATACTGAATAAATTGACTGTGCCGATACTTAGTATCGTTTTGGTCACTCAGTTCATTGATAAATCTTTTGGATTATCATCAACGAGTGCCCACACAGATTGATAGGTTTATATTGTTAAAGAGCTTGCTTTTCGAGAAGCTTTTCTCTCAAAGCGGAGGTGCATTCTAGCGAGTTAATTTGAAGAGTCAAACACTTTTTCAAATTTATTTTCTCAGAAGCTTTTGCCTCACCCGACCTTGCTGAAGCCTTACGCTGTCTGCCGTGTCGGTGGATGCGCATTATAGGGAAGGCAGTTTCATTGGCAACCCCTAATTTGAAAAAAAGTCACCAAAAGCGTTTGTTTGATTACAAAGCCAACAATGTGGCGCAAAAGAGAGCAAAACACCCCCTTTCGCGACTAATAAGATGGGGTAAATGATAGGACAAACTTAAATAAAGGCGTATGCATCAGCAAACATTCTTTCACGCTTAGCTTGTTTTTGCTGTGTAAATTGCTCTCTTGCTAAGCCAGCCATCTCAAATCGACCTGCGATGTAAATATCGTAGTTTTCCAAACTACTGAAATCCTCGTGGATGGCTTGTAATACGTTACCCACTTTGCCCTGCCAATTCGCAGGAGACTCTTCCACGACGGAAATAAAATGCACATTCGCATTTTGGCTGGCAATCAAAGCCAACTCTTCGCTCGCGTAAAGTTGTGAATAATCTCTAGCGCCCCAGTAAAGATAAATTGAGTTTGGCTTATTCTGCGCGATACAGTGATCGAGAATAGAACGTACATAACTAAAACCCGTTCCACCAGCAATGAGTAACATCGGTCTTTCGCTCTCTTCGCGGATCCACGCATCGCCATGTGGTGCATCGATATCAATATAGCTATCGTTATCCAATGCATTCTGCATCACCTCCACCACTTCAAGTGCATAAGCATTATGTTCGGCAGCACCGATATGTAACTCTAACTCCCCTTCGTGACGACAAGGGCTACTGGCAATGGAAAATGGACGCTTGTCTTTCTCACCCATCACCACCATGAGATATTGACCTGCTTTAAAGGAGACTGGTTTTTCAGGATGCAATAGGATCTGGTAAGTGTTGCTGGCTAGTGGCTTAATCGACTTTACTTTACATTGAATTGTCATGGTATTCCTCTGACTTACTCTTCGGCGAAGGTAAGTTCTAAATTACTTTCTGTATAGGCCAGACAAGGAAATATCCAGCCTTGTCGTTGTTCTTGTTCAGTTAATAGTGGCTCTAGTTGATAACGAATCTCTCCAGAGACTTTTCGGCACATGCACATGGCACATGAACCCATTTGGCAACGGTTTGGAAACGCAATGTTATTGTTGAGCGCAGCGTCCAAAACCGTTTCACCTTCTCTAACGACAAAAGAGATATCCATAGGAAGAAGGCGTACCATATGGCTCATAGAATACCGAACTCCTGCCAAAGCGCATCGACTTTAGCCACAAGTTTAGGATCTTTTTTAATCGGTTTTCCCCATTCTCTCGTGATTTCTTCAGGGTACTTATTGGTGGCATCAAAAACCAATTTAGCGCTACAACTCTCACTACCGTCTATCTTCAACGTATCGCGTGCTGGATCCATCCGCGTAGTGATCGCCCAGATGATGTCATGCCAATCATCGGCTTTGACATCGTCATCACACACCACGATAAATTTATTGCGCTGTTTGACGCTCTCGACTTGCCATAAGCTTTCTACCACTTCTTTGCATTGCCCAGCATGGGTTTTATTGATTTTAACAACCATAAACTGACCACTCGCAACCGCTGGCACATAGATATCTGATATTAGAGGATGGACCGCTTTAAGTGCATTCACATCGATACCAATCTGCGACGCAAACTCTGTGGACACCGTCGCCCCTTGCAATGCTAGCTCCGCCTCCCATTTTATGGTGGCATCTAGGCCCATCTTTGAACCTAACCCAGCCACAGGTGAGGCAAAATCGAGAGAATCTATCGGCGTGCTCTCAATAAATAGAGAGTCGAGTATTGGGTTCATATTTTCCGTCATCGCCTTAACGACATCATCCCAATCACGCGCATTCACTGATTCATCACACACCACTACATACTTGGTATACATGAACTGACGTAAAAAAGACCAAACGCCCATCATCACGCGTTTCGCATGGCCTGGGTATTGCTTTTTCATCGTCACGACAGCCATTCGGTAAGAGCACCCTTCCGGTGGCAGATAGAAATCTTCTATTTCAGGGAACTGCTTTTGCAAGATTGGCACGAAAACTTCATTGAGGGCCACCCCTAATACCGCGGGTTCATCTGGTGGGCGACCAGTGTAAGTACTATGATAGATAGGCTCTTTACGCATCGTAATATGCGTGATGGTAAAAACGTGGTGCTTTTCCTTTTCATTGTAATAGCCAGTATGGTCACCATAAGGCCCCTCATCGGCATACTCGTTTGGGTCGATATAGCCTTCGAGCACAATCTCTGCACTCGCGGGGATTTCGAGATCATTGCTGACGGACTTAACCACTTCGGTTTTACTCCCACGCAAGAGACCTGCAAAAGCATATTCCGAAAGTGTATCTGGTACTGGTGTCACCGCCCCTAGAATGGTGGCAGGATCCGCACCGAATGCAACCGACACAGGAAAAGGTTTTCCGGGGTATTTTTCCATCCAGTCACGCAGATCCAAAGCCCCACCTCGGTGTGCTAGCCAGCGCATGATGATTTTGTTTTTCGCGATTTTCTGTTGACGGTAGATTCCCAAATTTTGGCGCTTCTTGTTGGGACCTCGCGTAATGGTTAATCCCCAAGTTAACAGTGGCGCAACATCATCTTGCCAGCAGCTCATCACGGGAATCTTGTCCAGATCAACCTCTTCACCTTGCCAAACCACTTCTTGGCATGCTGCTTTGCGTAAACGCTTCACAGGCATATTTAAAACTTGTTTGAACACAGGCAGCTTATCCAAAGCGTCTTTAAAACCTTTAGGTGGCTCAGGTTCTTTGAGATAGGCAAGCCACTGCCCAACCTCACGCAATTCTTTAACTTGTTCTCTTCCCATCCCCATCGCAACACGCTCAGCGGTACCAAATAAGTTTGTCAACACTGGGATATCGTAACCAATTGGGTTTTCGAACAGTAAAGCCGGGCCGCCCGCTCGTAGTGTTCGGTCACTGATCTCGGTCATTTCATAGGCGGGATCAACTGGGTGAGTAATGCGCTTTAATTGCCCTTTCTTCTCTAGGTGATTGAGGAAGTCGCGTAAATCCTTAAAACTCATAGGCCTTCTACATGAAGTGGGTAAACTTGAGGCAGTATAACAAAACGCATTTCGATAGGATCCGCTAATTTTGTGAGGCTATTTTGCAACTTTTATTTTAAAGCTTGTGCGATGAGATGACGCTTAACCGGGTAGCCACCCGATAATACCTCTTGCAACCATCCCTCATGACCTTGTTTACTGAGCTCTTTCGCCACCAGCACAGCATCATCAGGCAGAGCCATTCTCGTAATAAGAAACTGCTTCACGTCTTGGGAGAGCGGATGTTTACTTGCCAGCGCCTGAATCGCTTGTTCTTTCAGGCTTGGATTCAACGCTGCCGCCATCACTTGTTGCAACGCCTGTTCATCTCCCATAGACGCCAAACGTGTTAACTCTGCTTGGCTGTTGTGATCCGCTTTCATCCGCCACAATAGATGATACACATCTGGACGCTCGCTCACTTGAGCAAAACGCACGACGACGGCGGAAGAAGGTAACCAAGTGGTGATGGGCTTATCGACTAATTGATTCACTAATCGATCTAACGCTTCTGGCGATAAACTGTCCAACTCTTTGAGTAGCAAAGATTCACGCAATTGAACTTGATGAGTAGAGCCTGAGAGCCACGTCTGCAAATCAAGCTTTCCTTGCTCCGCTAATAAAATGAACTCCAACGTGGATTGGTCTTGTTTCCAACGTTTGATAAGTCGACTGGCAATGGCAGGATAGTTAAACGCAGGGACAGTAAACTCGTAACCATCCCCTTTTTCAACCACTTGGTAAGCTGGTGTTTGCTTGATTTGTGAATCGACAAAAAGCGCCATCCGAGGCGTTAAGATCACTTGATTTTTCTCAAGCTTATCGAGCAAGACATAACGCACCACTTCTTGTTGAGGGAGTGCCAATCGTTCTAAAGAAAACTTCAGCTCATTTGTTTTGTCGCGAAGTGCATAATCCAAAAGTTCAGAGACTTTGCTCTCGACTTGTTGATCTTGAAGCCACTGCTGCACCGTGTCGGCTGGCACTTCCTTCGCCAACGCAATCTGCGGCATCCAAAACAGTGATAAAGAGAGGAGTAGCGACGACAACAATCCATGTTGCATATTAACCTCCTGTTAACATTCAAATCCATTCTGAACAGTTATTCGGCTAAATGCAAACAAAAACGCCACTCGAGGTGAGTGGCGTTTTCTTAAAGTCAGTCTTTTATTGACGGCGCATTGCGTCAAAAAATTCATCGTTGGTTTTCGTCATCGCAAGCTTGTCGATGAGGAACTCCATCGCGTCTGTTTCGCCCATAGGATGAACAATCTTACGCAGAATCCACATTTTCTGTAGTTCATCTGGCTTCGTCAGCAACTCTTCACGACGAGTACCAGAGCGGTTGAAGTCAATCGCAGGGAATACACGTTTTTCCGCGATCTTACGGTTCAAATGCAGTTCCATGTTACCAGTACCCTTGAACTCTTCGTAGATCACTTCGTCCATCTTAGAACCTGTGTCAACCAACGCAGTCGCGATAATGGTTAAGCTACCGCCTTCCTCAACATTACGCGCCGCACCGAAGAAACGTTTTGGACGATGCAGTGCGTTTGCGTCCACACCACCAGTCAGTACTTTACCTGATGAAGGGACAACGGTGTTGTATGCGCGAGCAAGACGAGTAATTGAGTCAAGTAGAATCACCACATCTTTCTTGTGCTCAACGAGACGCTTCGCTTTCTCGATAACCATTTCTGCAACTTGAACGTGGCGAGAGGCTGGCTCATCGAAAGTAGAAGCAACCACTTCACCTTTCACTAGACGCTGCATCTCGGTCACTTCTTCTGGACGTTCGTCAATCAGTAGAACCATCAACACACACTCAGGGTGGTTGTAAGTGATACTCTGCGCAATATTTTGTAGCAGCATGGTTTTACCCGCTTTTGGCGGAGCAACAATCAAACCACGTTGACCTTTACCAATCGGCGATGCCAAATCCAATACACGCGCTGTGATGTCTTCTGTCGAACCATTACCACGCTCCATCACCATACGCTCATTCGCGTGCAGCGGCGTCAAGTTCTCAAATAGGATCTTGTTGCGAGCGTTGTCTGGTCTATCATCGTTAACCGTGTTGACTTTCAACAGTGCAAAGTAACGTTCGCCATCTTTAGGTGGGCGAATTTTCCCTGCAATCGAGTCACCAGTACGTAGGTTGAAACGACGAATTTGGCTTGGTGATACGTAGATATCGTCCGGACCAGCTAGGTACGAACTGTCTGCACTACGTAGGAAACCAAAACCGTCTTGCAGAATTTCCAGAACCCCATCGCCAAAGATATCTTCGCCGCCTTTCGCGTGCGCTTTGAGGATTGCGAAGATGATGTCTTGTTTACGTAAACGCGCCAGGTTTTCCAGACCCAAGCTTTCGCCAAGCTTGACCAGGTCTGATACCGGTTTGTTTTTCAATTCGGTAAGGTTCATGGTGGTGGATTCTTGTTTAGTCAAAATAAGATCTGTTTTCTAGTTAAGATGGATTTGGTCTCAGGATCGACCAAGAAGAGAAAGTTGTTTAATTAACGTGCGATAAATTAGCACTAAATAAAACTCTAGTCCAGAGTTTGAAAAAAACAAAACCGCGCATTTTGATATTGCACGGTTTTGTTATTAATCACTTATGGATTATAGGTTCGCATCCAAAAACTCTTTCAATTGAGTTTTTGACAGTGCGCCCACTTTCGTCGCAGCTACGCTGCCGTTTTTGAAAAGCAGCAGGGTTGGGATGCCACGAATACCAAACTTAGGTGGTGTGCCCGCGTTGTGGTCAATATTCAGTTTGCCGATAGTGAGTTTGCCTTCGTACTCTTCTGCGATTTCGTCCAGGATTGGGGCAATCATCTTACAAGGACCACACCATTCTGCCCAAAAATCAACTAGTACTGGGCCTGCAGCGTTGATAACGTCGTTTTCGAAACCTTCGTCAGACAGCTGCAAAATCTTGTCACTCATCTTCCACTCCAATGTGTTTTTCGAAACTGGTTGGATGATAACCAGTAATTTGATGCTCTATTGGAATGTATTTGCTTTCTTAATGCAAGCTTTAGCTGATATTCTATAGCCATGAAAAAGACGCATATCACAGAGCAAAAGTTCGCCGATTTGGGTTTAAATCCCCAAGTTGTTGAAGGATTGGAAAAAAAAGGGTTTGAGTTTTGTACCCCTATCCAAGCCTTGGCGTTGCCGGTACTGCTCTCCGGCCAAGACATCGCAGGCCAGGCCCAAACCGGGACTGGTAAAACGCTCGCGTTTCTTACTGCTACCTTTAACCATTTGTTGACCACACCTGCACACGAAGGCCGTCAGCCAACCCAGCCACGTGCCATCATCATGGCGCCAACACGTGAGTTAGCGATTCAGATCTACAACGATGCTGAGCCTCTAATCGCAAGTACTGGCATCAAAGCAGCCCTCGCTTACGGCGGTGAAAGCTATGATAAGCAGTTAACCAAGCTACAAGGTGGCGTTGACGTTCTGATCGGCACCACTGGTCGTATTATCGATTTTTACAAGCAGCGTGTGTTTAACCTCAATAACATTCAAGCGGTTGTGCTTGATGAAGCCGATCGCATGTTCGATTTGGGTTTCATTAAAGACATTCGTTTCTTGTTCCGCCGTATGCCAGCACCACAAGAGCGTCTGAACATGTTGTTCTCAGCAACGCTTTCTTACCGCGTGCAAGAATTGGCGTTTGAGCACATGCATAACCCAGAGCACGTTGTGGTTGAGCCTGAACAAAAAACTGGCCACCGCATTCAAGAAGAGCTGTTCTACCCTTCTAATGAAGATAAAATGGCGCTGCTACAAACACTGATTGAAGAAGAATGGCCAGATCGCGCGATCATTTTCGCTAACACTAAATATAAGTGTGAATCCATCTGGGCTCATCTTGCTGCCGATGGTCACCGTGTTGGCCTGCTCACTGGTGATGTTCCACAGAAGAAACGCGAAAAGATTCTTGAGCAATTTACTCAAGGTTCTGTAGATCTCCTCGTGGCAACCGACGTGGCAGCTCGTGGCCTGCACATACCGCAAGTAACGCATGTCTTTAACTACGATTTACCTGATGACTGTGAAGACTACGTTCACCGTATTGGCCGTACTGGCCGTGCTGGTGCAAGTGGCCATTCGATCAGCTTTGCTTGTGAAGACTACGCCATCAACTTGCCAGCAATTGAAGAATACATTGAGCACACCATTCCGGTCTCGGATTACGATTCAAGTGCCTTGATCCAAGATCTACCAGCGCCAGTCCGTACACCTTCTGCGCGTAATCAGCAACGCCGCACGAACACTGGCGGTGCACGTTCAGGTGATCGTAAGTCAAACAACCGTCGTCCACGACAACCGCGTCAACACAAGGAAGCGTAAACCGTTTATGAGTCAGGCAGGCAATTCTCCGCTTTATGCAGCCATCGATCTCGGGTCGAATAGTTTTCATATGCTCGTAGTGCGTCATATCGATGGCAGCGTTCAAACTATGGCTAAAATCAAACGCAAAGTGCGTCTTGCCGCTGGGCTTGATGAACACAATGCGCTCAGTAAAGAAGCGATGCAGCGAGGATGGGATTGCCTGAGCTTATTTGCGGAACGGTTGCAAGATATCCCCGCAGAGCACATTCGTATTGTTGGCACAGCCACACTGCGCACCGCCACTAATGTCGATCTGTTTCTGCAAAAGGCCAATCAAATCCTTGGCCACCCGATTGAAGTCATTTCTGGGGAAGAAGAAGCCGCGACGATTTACAAAGGCGTGGCGCACACCTCAGGGGGAAGCGGCCGACGCTTAGTGGTGGATATTGGTGGCGCGAGCACCGAGCTGATCATCGGTGAGGGGTTTGAAGCCAAAGCGCTGACGAGCCTCAAGATGGGTTGCGTAACTTGGCTGGAAAACTTTTTCAAAGATCGCCAACTCAGTGCACGCAACTTTGAGGCCGCCATTGAAGGGGCCAAGCAAACCTTATTACCGATCCTGGAGCAATACAAATCACTCGGTTGGGATGTTTGTGTGGGCGCTTCCGGTACCGTACAAGCTCTGCAGGAAATCATGTTAGCGCAAGGCATGGACGAGGTCATTACCCACGCTAAGCTTAAGCGCTTACAAAAACAGGCCATGCTTGCGGATCATCTCGAAGAACTTGAAATTGAAGGGTTAACCCTCGAAAGAGCACTGGTCTTCCCTAGTGGTTTATCGATTTTGATCGCTATTTTCGAACTGCTGGAAATCGACGCCATGACGCTTGCTGGCGGCGCTTTGCGTGAAGGCTTGGCTTACGAGATGATGAGTGAGTTACGCCAAGATGATATTCGAGCACGCACGATTGGTAGCATCCAGAGTCGTTACCAGCTCGACAGTCAATATGGTCAGCAAGTCGCGAATTTGGCCTTAAAGCTGCTGCAACAAGTGGGCGACGTGATGTGGATCCCTGAACCACAAGGGGCCATGTTGCTAGAGACCACAGCCAAACTGCATGAAATTGGGTTGACCATTGATTTCAAAAAAGGTGGTGAGCACAGTGCGTATCTGATGCAGCATCTGGATCTTCCAGGGTTTACTCGCGCACAGAAATTCTTAATGGGTGAAATTGCCCGTCGTTATCGTGAAGGCTTAACCTCGCTCCCAGAACAGCATGCACTGTCTGGCAACAGCGGCAAGCGCCTGCTGCGTTTATTACGCTTGGCCGTGATATTGTCGCATCGCCGTCAGCCATCCTTAGAGCCTGAGGTGACCCTGAGTGCTGAGGGTGACAAACTCACTTTAGCGATTGATGCGCAATGGTTGGAAAACAATCCACTCACTGCAGCGGAACTGGAACTGGAAGCCAACCGCCAAACCGACATTGGCTGGCCTTTGGTTATAGAAAGTCGCTAGCTCACAGAGAATAAAAAATCCCGAACCATGATGATTCGGGATTTTTTGTTTGTGCCACTCGAAATGAGAGCAACTGGCCATTAACGTGATGCGGAAGCAACCGTAAAGTGAGGATTCACCGCGGTCAACTTCTTAATCAAGTAATTCAATAGCACGCCATACATAGGGACAAACAGACCCAAGCTGATCACCAGTTTAAAGCCATAATCCACCAGCGCAATTTCCGTCCAGTGTTCCGCCATAAACGCGTCTGGGCTTTGATAAAACGCGATAGCAAAGAACGCCAACGTATCCAGCGCATTACCAAATAGCGTCGAGCAAGTCGGTGCGACCCACCACTGTTTCATCTGGCGTAGACGGTTGAAGACGTGCACATCGAGGATCTGCCCTAGCAAATACGCCATAAAGCTGGCGATCGCGATGCGTGCAACAAATAAGTTGAACTCACCAAGATGAGCAAAGCCTTGGAACTGCCCTTCAAAGAACAATACCGATAACGCGTAAGAGACAATCAACGCCGGCATCATCACTAAGAATATGATTTTACGTGCCAACTTAGCACCAAAAATGCGGACGGTGAGATCAGTCGCAAGAAAGATAAATGGAAAGGTGAAAGCGCCCCAAGTGGTATGAAAACCAAAAATGGTAAACGGTAGCTGAACAAGGTAATTGCTCGATGCGATAATGACCAGATGGAACAGGGCCAAATAGATAAGGGCGTTGCGCTGCTGCGCAGGGGTAAAGTTACTCATGCGATACCTTTTTAGTTTGGTTTGGGGGCGAGGGAACCCAAATCGAGTCTTCTCCAACAGGAAAACACTCTTACCAACAATGTAAAATGAAAATGTTTCCGTTCATCGTTTTGCCGATGAAGCGGCGGGCGATTATACATTAATCGATATCAAGTACAAGCAGTGAGCGGTACGCAAACGATTGAACACCATTTCGCCGCTAGCAGAGCCAAAATGCATCGATAAAAAAGGGATGTTTCATGTGAAACATCCCTTTGAAAATGAAAGATTTCGCACCTAAAAACCTTTGGCAAAAAGTTGGGCTAAGTAGTCCATTACCTCTCGGCTATCATCCACAGTTAATGACTCAAACCACACCGCCTCACTGTAATGTTCCGCTTTCAGGAACAGATGTGTCTCTTCAAAATCGACCAACCAGCTGTGCACGTCGCCATCCCACTGTTTTTCCACCGCTTGAGCAGACAACAGTTTGAGAAGCCGTTCAGCCAGCGCGGGAAAGGTATCAAGATTAAAGCGTGGCGTGCGAATCAACAATCGACCTTCTTGCGCCATGTATTCCGTTAAACCAAATTCCTTGTTGTTCTCATCCATAATGAGTGATGTGCTCCTGAATCAAATCTAAAAACGGATCCGCGTATTTTTCTAGTTTGCGCTGCCCGACGCCGCTCACCGCGAGCATTTCACCATATGAAGTCGGCAATATTTCAGCCATGTCGATCAGCGTGGCATCACTGAACACCACATAGGGTGGGATCTCTTCCTCATCGGCAATCGATTTGCGTAGCTTACGTAATTTGGCGAACAGCTTTTTGTCGTAATGTTTGTTCGATAGCTTATCTGCTTTGGCACTGCGCGCGGCAGTATCTAAACGTGGCACCGCCAGCTCCAACGTCATATCACCACGCAGCAATGGCCTTGCTTCTTCAGTTAACTGCAAAGTCGAATTGCGGGTGATGTTTTGAAACAGCAGCCCTTTGTGGATCAGTTGGCGGAAAATGCTCACCCAATAGTCATGGCTGTGATCACGCCCTAAACCGTAGGTCGAAATCTTATCGTGGCCATGTTCCCGGATACGAATGTTTTGCATCCCACGCAACACTTCCACTACGTAGCCCATACCAAAACTCTGATTAACGCGATAAACACACGACAACGCTTTGCGTGCTTCTTCCGTCGCATCAAAATGCTTCGGCGGGTCTAAGCAAATATCGCAATTGCCGCAAGGCTTCTCGCGGTATTCACCGAAATAGTTCAGCAGCACTTGGCGGCGACAGGTTTGCGCCTCAGCAAAGGCACTCATGGCATTGAGCTTATGACTTTCCACTTGTTTTTGCGGGCCGTCGTCTTTCTCATCCAACATGCGGCGCAACCAAGTGATGTCTGCCGGATCGTAGAGCATCATTGCTTCGGCGGGCAGGCCATCACGCCCTGCTCGACCCGTCTCTTGATAGTACGATTCGATATTGCGTGGAATATCAAAATGCACCACAAAGCGCACATTGGGTTTGTTGATCCCCATACCAAAGGCCACTGTCGCCACCACAATCTGGATGTCGTCTCGTTGAAACGCTTCTTGCACATAAGCGCGCTCATCGGCGTCCATACCAGCGTGATAACCCGCCGCTCGAATATGGTTGTTGCACAGCTTCTCGGTCAGCATTTCGACTTTCTTACGGCTACCACAATAAATAATGCCGCAATTGCCTTTCTGGCTTTCCAAATAGCGAATCACTTGAGAGACCGGCTTGTGCTTCTCCACTAGGTCATAACGAATGTTGGGGCGATCAAAACTGCCGAGATAAACGTGAGGCTCATTAAGATGTAAGCGACTTAAAATGTCTTTGCGCGTCGCATCGTCTGCCGTGGCCGTTAGCGCCATAAACGGCACGTGAGGAAAATGATGCTTCAATTGCCCTAACGCGGCGTACTCGGGGCGGAAATCGTGTCCCCACTGAGAGATACAGTGCGCTTCATCGACAGCAATCATCGCCAAGGGCAAATTTTCCAGCCGCTCAATAAAGTCGCGCATCAACACCCGCTCTGGCGAAACGTACACCAATTTGAGCTGTCCCGCGTGCATGCGGTTGTAGACGCTGAGCAAAGCGTCACGTGATAAGGTCGAGTTGACACATTCTGCCGCGACACCATTGGCTTTAAGTTGGTCAACCTGATCTTTCATCAGCGAAATCAAAGGGGAGATCACTAAGGTAATACCCGGGCGTACCAGAGCAGGAATTTGATAGCACAGCGATTTGCCGCCACCGGTGGGCATGATCACCAAACTATCTTTCCCCTCAACAGCCGCCTCGATCACCGACTGCTGCCCCTCACGGAAGGTCTGATAGCCGAACACCTGTGATAAAACGCTTTGGGGCGTCATCGAGCCATCGGAAGGGTCGGCAAGCAGCGTGGAAGTCATGAACAGTCTCAGTATTGGTCTTGATGGTGGTCTCGAAAGCACTCAATATTGCGAAATGCCCAAGATAATGAGGGCACATTGTAATGGCGTTTGATGGTGAATTAAACCGCAAAATACTAGGTGATTCCGGACCTCGCTCTTATACTGACCCATCCTTGATAACTAAGTTGGCTATCGTTCAATGACCGCAGAAGAACAACAAAAAGCACGCCAAGGGGTGTTACTCGCCTTAGGTGCTTATACCATGTGGGGCATCGCGCCCATCTATTTTAAGTCGCTCGCGGCGGTCTCTCCGCTCGAAATACTCAGCCATCGCGTGGTGTGGTCTTTTTTCTTGCTCGCCGCCCTGCTCCATTTTGGCCGTCATTGGCGCACCGTGCGCGACGTTTTAACCAGCAAGAGCAAGATGCTCTATCTGGTCACGACCGCCATTTTAGTCGGCGCTAACTGGTTAATTTTTATTTGGGCGGTCAATGCCAACCACATGCTTGACGCCAGTCTTGGCTATTACATCAACCCACTGATCAATGTGTTGCTCGGCATGCTGTTTCTTGGCGAGCGATTACGTAAGTTGCAGTGGTTTGCAGTCACCTTAGCGGCTTGTGGCGTGCTGGTGCAGCTTATCGTGTTTGGTTCGGTACCGATCGTCGCGATTGCTCTCGCCTTTAGCTTTGGCTTCTACGGCTTGCTGCGTAAAAAAGTCAGCGTTGATGCCCAAACCGGACTGTTCATTGAAACCTTAGTGATGTTGCCAGCCGCAGCGATTTACCTGTTGTTTATTGCTGCTACCCCCACCTCTAATGTGTTGGCCAACCCTAGCCAGCTCAATCTGCTGCTCATTGCCGCAGGTGTCGTTACGACGCTGCCTTTGCTCTGCTTTACTGGCGCCGCCACTCGACTCAAGTTGTCCACCTTAGGCTTTTTCCAATACATAGGCCCAAGTTTGATGTTCTTACTGGCCGTGTTGATTTACGGTGAAGCCTTCACCAGTGACAAAGCGCTCACCTTCGCCTTTATCTGGGGGGCACTCGTGGTATTTAGTTTCGACGGCTTACGCTATCGCCGCAACAGCCGAAAAACCGCACTCAGCCACTGATCGTTTTTTACAAGACAAATGCCATTGAGCTCGCTAAGCTTGGTCACAAACTGACCAAGCTTTTTTGTACTCTATGGAGCAGATCCACTACATCCCAACACAAGATGACAAGCTCAGCCTGATTGATGCGAAGTATCAGAAGTTTGCCTTTTCACGGCACTATCATCTGGATTTCCATATCGGGCTGATTACTCATGGCGAACAGCAGTTCCATTCACAGGGTTGTCGTCATCACGTTGGTCATGGGCAGATTGTTATCATGCCTCCTGACGAGCTGCACGATGGCCATTCCAAACAACAAGAAGGCTATCAGGTGAATGTGTTTGCGATCGAACCTCATCTGTTAAGCGATCTCGCCGATCTTAAGCAAAATGGTCAAATTATCAGCTTTAATCAGATGATCATCTCCGATCCTGTGGTTTTTTCACAACTTCGTAACCTGCACGCTTGGTTGCGCAGTAAAAACATCAGCCAACTCGCCCAAGATTGTTTGCCATTTGAAGGGTTTAGCACCCTTTTTGATCGCTATGGATCCACTTGCCGCCAAAAAGCCGTACCACTGGGTCAGCAATCGTTGGCGACACTCAAAGAGTTTCTACTGGCGAATCTCGATCAACCTGTGCGCTTAGAAACACTGGCACAACTCTGCCAACTTTCCCCCACTCAATTTCAGCGCCAGTTCAAAACCAGAATGGGCATGACACCCTATGCATGGCTGAGCCGCTTACGTTTAGAACAAGCGATGAAGCTGCTTCAAGCGGGCCAATCCAGCACTGAGGTGGCGCACCAAATTGGCTACTATGACCAAGCACATTTCAGCAAAGCCTTCAAACAGACCTACGGTATTACCCCATCGCAAATTGCACGTTAGTGTTGCCTGTGTCAGTTTTTTACAAGCGCAAAGCCGCGCAACCCGAGACAATCTACACTCGATTTTGATGATGCACGAGAAACACTCATGAACGAACTGACGATTTTACTGACGCTGGCAAGCGTCCACTTTATTGCTTTGATGAGCCCCGGCCCCGACGTGGCACTGGTCGTGCAAAACGCAAGCCGCTATGGCCGCCAAACGGGCCTTTTTATTGCCCTCGGTTTGTCTGTTGGCATTTTGCTGCATTCTCTATTAAGCCTGACGGGCGTGAGTTACTTGGTCCACCAGCAACCGATGTTGTATGCCTTATTACAACTGCTGGGTGGCAGCTATTTGCTCTATTTGGGCATTGGCGCGTTGCATTCCGTATTACGTCATTGGCGTCAGCCATCGGTGAATCCCACCATCACTCAACGGCAGTGGACGCTGAACACGAAACGCCAAGCTTTTCTCAAAGGCTTTGCCACCAACATTCTCAATCCCAAGGCGTTAGTGTTTTTTGTCAGCCTGCTATCGAGCTTAATCCCAGCAACCATGTCGCTCTCTGGCAAGGCCACAGCGGTGATGATTTTATTTGCGTTGTCATTTCTTTGGTTTGCCAGCTTAGCGTGGGCGCTCTCTGGTCGCCGAATGCAACAGCATTTACACAAAGCGAGTGTCTATATTGATGGCATTTGCGGCGTTTTATTCTGCTTAATTGGCGCAGGCATCCTCTACAACACGGTGATTCATCAAGTCATCAGCCAAGTTGCATAGTTTTTTGCTCTTCGCCGTGTAAGAGATCTCTCACAAACAAGTAAGCCAATGTCGTTTTTTACCTAAGACACTGGAGAGAAAATAACACTAACCACATGATTTTATTGAATATGAATGCTTTTTAGCCATGTTATGTATGTAGAAATGTGCGCTGGATCCGTTGTTGGTGCTGGGGAAAAAGTTACTATGAATACGTCGGAAGGATGCTGACACGGAACAGGAAATGACTACGGATTAGGTCATCTTCAGGAAGGAGATACGGTTATTCAGGATGAATAGTCGGCATGGAAAGCAAATTGGACATTGAACGGACGCAATAGTAACTAGGATGGTTACTACTAAGGAAGGCAATGGACACCTCTGGATGAGGCAAGGACTGAACATCAGGAAGATGTCAGGGACACCGCTCAGGGAACAAGTGATGTGAGCCAACGAGGATTGTTGGTAGACCAGGATAGGTCAAGGACACCGCTAGGAAGGCGACGAAAGGATTAAGCTGACGGATTCAGCATACTATCAAGGATTTGATGCAGGGAGCACTTTAGTAGCTGGATTGCTGCAAGTAAGACCATAACCCCGAAGGGCGTAAGCCCTCGGGGTTTTTCTTTGCTTGCTATTTGTCCCCGCTCACTGAGACATAAAAAACGGCGCCTTCAGCGCCGTTTGCAGATCGAAGATCGATCGATAAACCATCACAGTTTTTCCAGCCTCGCGTAAGCGGTCACTAGCCACTTGATTCCTTCCCCATTGAAGGCCACTTGAACTCGACTTTGTGGCCCACTGCCTTCAAAGTTGATGATCGTCCCTTCACCAAACTTTGGGTGACGCACACGAGAGCCGAGCGAAAAGCCCGTTTCATTGAAGCTCTCTTTGACCACAGTTTGGCTAAAGCGACCACTGCTGGCAGGACGGCTGACTTGCGCTTTCATGCGCACTTCATCCAAGCAGCTTTCCGGCAGCTCTCGGATAAAACGTGATGGTTTATGATATTTGTCTTGCCCGTACAAACGACGCATTTCAGCGTAGGTAATATAGAGCTTCTGCATTGCCCGAGTCATGCCCACGTAGCACAAACGGCGCTCTTCTTCTAAGCGGCCCGCTTCTTCGGCGGACATCTGGCTCGGGAACATGCCTTCTTCCACGCCCACCATAAACACCAATGGGAACTCCAATCCTTTGGCGCTGTGTAAGGTCATCAGTTGTACCGCATCTTCGAAATCGTCCGCTTGACCTTCACCCGCCTCCAAAGCGGCATGGGTTAAGAAAGCAGTGAGCAAACTCATCTCTTCGGCTTCTTCCGGTTTTTCAAACTGACGTGTCGCCGTGACCAACTCTTCCAAGTTCTCAATGCGAGCCTTGGACTTCTCGCCTTTCTCTTGCTCATACATGGTGTACAAGCCTGAGGATTTGATCACATGGTCGGTTTGAATGTGCAGTGGCATTTCAAAGCTGTCGTCTTCCAGCGCCGTGATCAGCTCGATAAAGCGACTTAACGCACCAGCAGCACGCCCCGTTAACACTTTTTCTTCGATCAAAGCGATACTGGCTTCCCACAAGGTGCAGCCACGATCGCGCGCGGCAAAACGCACCGTTTCCAAGGTTTTGTCCCCTAAGCCACGCGTTGGAGTATTAACCACACGTTCAAAGGCCGCGTCGTCATTGCGGTTGGCGATGAGGCGCAGATAGCTCAATGCATCTTTGATCTCTTGGCGCTCGAAGAATCGCATCCCGCCGTAAATGCGATAAGGCAAACCCGCTTGAATCAACGCTTCTTCCAGTACACGCGACTGGGCGTTATTGCGATAAAGCATCGCTGCGTCGTTCAACACGCCGCCTTTGTCCTGCCACTCTTTGATTTTGTTCACCGCAAAACGCGCTTCATCCAATTCGTTGTAAGCAGAATAAATCGAGATCGGTTCACCTTCGACGCCATCGGTCCACAGCTCTTTGCCCATACGCTCGGTATTGTTGGCAATCAAGGCGTTTGAGGCTTCTAGGATGGTTTTGGTCGAACGGTAGTTTTGCTCGAGGCGAATGGTGTTGACGCTCGGAAACTCAAGGGTGAACTTTTCGATGTTTTCCACTTTCGCGCCACGCCAACCGTAAATCGACTGGTCATCATCACCGACGATCATCACATGGCATTCAGGCCCCGCCATCATACGCAGCCAAGCGTATTGAATGTTGTTGGTGTCTTGGAACTCGTCCACCAAGATGTGTTTAAAGCGCGCTTGATAGTGTTCGCGGATAAATTTGTTCTCACGCAGTAGCTCATGCGCACGCAGCAAGATCTCCGCAAAGTCGACCAAGCCTGCGCGATCACACGCTTCTTGATAGGCGGTGTACAACTGTAGGTAGGTTTTGGTCACGGGATCGTGGTAGGCATCGATGTGCGCAGGGCGTAATCCTTCGTCTTTTTTGCCATTGATCCACCAAGCGACTTGGCGCGCTGGCCACTGTTTGTCATCCAGGTTTTGCGCTTTGATCAGTCGCTTAAGCAAACGTTGTTGGTCGTCGCTATCAATAATTTGGAAATCTTCCGGCAGCTTGGCATCCAGATAGTGCGCTCTGAGAATTCGGTGGCAAATACCGTGGAAGGTGCCATTCCACATGCCCGACGCACTGCCCATCATCAACTCTTCGATTCGACCACGCATCTCCGCCGCCGCCTTATTGGTAAAGGTCACAGACATAATAGAAAACGGAGAAGCCTGCTCGACTGACATTAGCCAAGCAATGCGATGCACAAGAACGCGCGTTTTACCACTGCCTGCGCCTGCCAACACCAGCAAGTTTTCCAAAGGTGCAGCAACAGCCTCACGCTGTTTGTCGTTCAAGCCATCGAGAAGAAGTGAAGGATCGATCATGATAAGAAGCTACTGGTTATTTATACAGAAACAAGGATTATAACCTAAACCGTGCTCGCTTTTCAGACTAAATTGCAATTTAAGAAAAAGGCATCAACCAG
This sequence comes from Vibrio vulnificus CMCP6, assembly GCF_000039765.1. NCBI lineage: Bacteria > Pseudomonadati > Pseudomonadota > Gammaproteobacteria > Vibrionales > Vibrionaceae > Vibrio > Vibrio vulnificus. Next base: position 957,306 of record NC_004459.3, read on the forward strand.
TTACAAATCATAGAGATAGTTACAGGCGTGATGAATTTATAAAAAATAATCGCCATTTTTTTGAAAGTTTTTCCCGCAACTTGCTGTCCTTTTAACCAAGCAAGTGAGTCCACTCGGACGCACGAGCTCAATAAGTAAAGGAAAATCAGTCTGAGGAAAGAACCATGAAAAAATCAAATCTTGCTGTTACTGCTGTTGTTACCGGTTTAATCGCAATGGGTGGCACTATGCTGACTGCAGCGCCTGCTATGGCGGCAGAAAAAGAGAAATGCTATGGCGTAGCCAAAGCGGGCAAAAATGACTGCGCCACCAAAACCAGCTCTTGCGCTGGTACGGCAAAAGAAGACAACCAAAAAGACGCTTTCGTGGTTGTTCCTAAAGGCTTATGCGGCAAATTGGCCGGTGGTAACACACAATCTTCTTAAGCCCCTTATTGAGGTGAACACCACCGCAAAACAGCAGGAGCACAGAGGCTCAACCGTGCTCCTCCTTTCTCACCTCATGTCACACCGTCCGCAAATTTTGCCGCAGGGAGTCTAACGATGTCGAACACTGAGTTTCATCCCCATATTGGTGTTGGGCTTAGACTGCCCCATCACGATCATTTTCATCACCATCGACCAGCGTTGTCTTGGTTGGAGATTCACAGCGAAAATTACTTCCAACCCAATTCTTTCCACCGCCAGCAACTCAACCAAATGGCGGAGCATTACCAAATCAGTTGCCACGGGATTGGTTTGTCGCTCGGTTCTGTGGCTGGGGTTAATCCACAACATTTATTACGCTTAAAACAGTTGGTTGATGACTTACAACCATTTTTGGTTTCGGATCATCTCAGCTGGAGCGAAAACGGTGGCCACTACTTTAATGATTTGCTGCCTTTGCCCTACACAGAGGAAGCACTCGAGGTTTTTTGCCGTAACGTGCTGCATGTACAAGACGCACTAAAACGGCCGATCTTGATCGAGAATCCTTCCAGCTATCTCAAGTACCAACATTCCACCATCAGTGAATGGCAGTTTTTGACTGAGGTGCAGCGTCGTACCGACTGCCGCTTGTTGCTCGATCTGAACAATGTCTATGTTTCTGCGTTTAACCATGGTTTTGATTGCCAAACCTACCTTGAGGCGATACCAGCAGCGTGCGTTGACGAAATTCACCTTGCCGGCTTCACTATTAAATCGTTAGAGCAAGGAGAGATCTGGATTGATACCCATAGCCAGCCGGTGTCTGCCGAAGTTTGGCAATTGTATCAGCAGTGGATTGCCCAGCACGGCAGCCGACACACCTTGATTGAGTGGGATTTGGATTTGCCCCCCGTCGATGTGCTGCTCAACGAAGCAAAAAAAGCCGACACTCTGTTGCGAGCGTCTCTGCTTCATACCAACCCAATGCACCCTTCACTAGCGTTAGGTTAACAGGAGGCCAAATGCAACTCGCCGAATTTCAACACCAGTTTCGCCAAGCACTACATTATCAAGCCAGTGGTGAATCCTGCGGCATTGTTAGTGACCAATTCAGTGCCGAGCAGCGGATACAAATTTACCGCAATAACTTTGTCATGAGTCTCAATGAAGTGTTAGCACTTACTTACCCCAAGACCTTAGCGTTGTTGGGAGAAGAATGCTTCGAGCAAATGGCGCGCCAACACGTACTCTCTGTGCCATTACACACTGGGGATGTGTCGCAATACGGGCGTGGATTTGCCAAGACGTTGGAACGTTTCCCCAACGTGAGCCAAGCGGTACCCTACTGTGTTGAGTTTGCGCGCTTGGAAGATCAACTCGATGAAAGCCAACAGCAACAAAATGAATTCCAGATACCGCGATATTGGCAATCCCTAGAGCAACTTTCACAACTCGAACCAGCACAGCATCAGGCGTTGGTGCTGCACCTTTTTCCCGGTTGCACGGCTTTTCGTTCCCACTACGCCGTTTTTTCACTCTTTACGGCGATTGAAACACAACAATTCGATCAACTTGAGATTGCGCAAAGCGAGCAAGGGATATTGCTCTGCCATCAAGCAACACCGCCGCGCTGCATAACGATGACGCCCGCACAATACGAGTTGGTCTGTTTGCTTGAACAACCACTTCCCCTCGCACAGATACCCGCACCTTTGCTTGCTGAACTGGCTTTTCTGTTCGAACTGGGTATTTTCGCGGGTTTTTCTCTCGCACCACAAGGAGGCTCCGATGCGTGAATGGCTGAATCGTTATGACACTACCGTTACCCACTTACAATCTTGGGTGGTGCCCGGAGTATTACTATTTTGTCGCCTTTGGGTGGCGTGGGTTTTCTTCAATGCTGGATTAAGCAAAATCACCTCATGGGATAGCACTCTCTATCTGTTCGAGTTGGAATATCAGGTGCCTATTTTACCCTGGGAGTTGGCCGCTTATCTCGCCACGGCGGCCGAGCTTAGCTTACCGATCTTACTCGCCCTCGGCGTGTTCACCCGCATCACCAGCCTAGTGCTATTTGCCTTTAACGCGATGGCCGTGATCTCCTACCCGCTTTTGTGGGAGAAAGGGTTTTACGATCATCAACTATGGGGGCTGATGCTGCTGATGACGTTTCTTTGGGGCGCGGGGCGAATTTCGCTCGATCACTGTTTTCGCCAAGAAATAGAGAAACGCTAGAAAGAAAAATCCCCGCTCAAATTGGCGGGGATTCTTTTATTTGTTCTGTAGATAAGCAAGCAGCTCGTCAGCGGAAATACCTTGCTCGGCAAGCTCTTTCGCCATGGATTCAACCTGCTCTCCTTTCCGAGAATTGATAACCTGCTGAAACTGATAAACGATATCTCTGAGAACATGCAGTGGCACCTGTTTTGCTGCACTGCGAATACGCTCTTCACTTTGATTGCCCAGTTCAACGAGCAACTTGCCGAACATAATTTTCTCTGGTGACTCTTCCATTTGTTCAAGGATTCGAGCCATTTCATATGTGGTTAACGACATTACCTATCAATTCCGTTAAGTGTCGAATGGTGGAGTGAGCGACAAATATACACGGCTTCGCCATACAGTAAAACTCTAAATTGGCGTTGCGTGGTTAAGCCACCACGCCTTTGCTGTGCCACTGGCGGCCCAATTTTGAAAACAGAATCCCTAATGCCGGAACCAGCAGCCACATTTGAATCGCAATCATCAGTTGAGGTTCTAACGCAAAACGCTGCATGGTGCCCACTAACAGACCCGCACCACTCATTTGGAATAAGCCCAGCAGTGCGGCAGCCGTGCCGGCTTTATCGCCAAATGGCTCTAACGCTTTACCTGCGGCGGCACCAAGAATCCAAGCAAAGCCGACGGATGACAGGAAGATAGGCAACATAAAGGCAAATGGCGTCGCGGTTTCTGCCATCACCAACATGACTACGCCAGCGATCGCCAGAGTCACCACGCCCACCACCAGTGTATTGTGAGTACCCCATTTATCCATGAACTTAGGTGCCAGCATACAAGCCGCGATATTGATCGCCGCGTTGACACCAAACCAGAAAGTAAATTGGTTCATGGTTAGGCCAAGCCCTTCCATCAACACCACAGGTGCTGAGGTTACGTAAGCGAGGATCACCGCCATCGCCAGCAAACACAGCGTGGCATGGAAAACAAAAGAAGGGGTACTCAACACGGCCCAGTAGCGGCTGAGTTTAAACACCGCTTGTTTTTCCGTCGCCGGGTTGCTCTCGCGCATGTTAAACAGCATCAGCGTGCCAACGACAACGGCAAAGCCCGCCATAAAACTGAAGTTAGCGCGCCAGCCAAACTGCTGGGTTAGCCAGCTACCCAGAATGGGGGCAAGCGCCGGAATGAAACAAATGGCCCCGTTAAGATAGCTGATCATTTTGCCACTTTTCTCTGGGCCGAAAATATCGCGAACTGTCGCAAAGGCTGCTACCGATGTTGCACACGCACCTAAGCCTTGTAGCAGACGGGATACCAACAACCATTCAATATTCTGCGCGCTCCACGCCAATAAAGCGCTCAGTGCATAGATGGTGATACCGCCCAATGCAACAGTTCGACGTCCGAGTTTATCTGCTAACGGACCGGCAAACAGTTGACCGACGCCCATCGCAAATAGGAACCAAGTAATCGTGTCTTGTGCTAATGCGTGTTCAACCGAAAAGGTATTGGAAATAAGTGGCAACGCGGGAAGATAAATATCAATTGCCAACGGGCTGAACAACACAAGCAAGGTTAACAACGCCATTTGTAATTTACTGGTTTGGCTCTGACCTGACACAAAACACTCCAAATTGAACAAGAACTTTGATGAGAGTTTAACCGCCTCGTGATATGAACGGAAATGATGTATATTCATCGCTGATATTCTTATTGGGAAATTCAGAATGAACATCGAAAAACTCTCCCGCCTCGACCTTAATCTCCTAGTCTGCTTGAAAGTGCTGTTCGAGGAACTCAATGTGACTCGCACTGCGCATCGACTTTGTTTAAGTCAATCAGCGGTGAGTAAAGCGCTGGCAAAACTGCGCCAACAGTTCGATGATCCCTTATTCGTTCGACATTCACACGGGCTTACTCCGACAGCGCGAGCGCTGTTTCTCAAACCGAAACTGGATCTGTTGATCAATCAGTTAGAGCATCTTACTTTGCCGGAAGAGTTTCACCCTGAAAGCAGCGAATACCGCTTTCGTATTGCCGCAGTGGAAAGTGTGTATCCCCTGATCTTGCCGCACTTTCTGCCATCGATTTTCCAGCAAGCGCCCAACGTCACCATCAGCACTCATTCATGGTCAGAACAGACCTTCAAAATGTTGCAGCGCGGTGAACTGGATTTGGGTATGACTGGCAAAGACATCGACATCAACGATGCCAAGCTCACCATGCTGCCGCCGTTTGATATTTGTGAGCAGGAAATTTATCGCGACAATCAGATGTGCGTAGTGCGAAAAAACCACCCAGCGCTGCAGCAGCCTTGGCATTTGGAAAACTACTTATCGCTGCGCCACGTGCAAGTACGCTGTGACGGTAATGAACGCTGGCTGTTAGATTATCGCCTCGCAGATATTGGCCGTGAGCGCGATATCGCCATCACCGTACCCGACTTCAATAGTGCCGCGAACCTCTGTTCTTACACCGACTTTGTCTTCACCGCACCCAGCCACTTTGTCTTGCTCGCCGCCAAACAACTCGATTTACAGGTGCTGCCTTTGCCGATCGAATTTCCACCGATGGCATACACTCTGTTTTGGCACAAAGACAGAGAAAATGACCCAGCCTTAAGTTGGCTACGCAACATGATCACACAGAAAACCCTGCACCTTAGGTAAAAATTTCGCCAATTGATTGCGCTGTTGGGCTAAAATGAGTAGCTTAACCGCCGATAGTCCTCCGGGCTCATCTATGGTCTGTGGTCCTTACATGGAAGATAAGGAGCAGCTCCCAACCTGAGCAAACGGAGCAAAAAGAACAAAGGAATCGTACAGATGCACAAATCAACTCACGAGCGTGTTGTTGCCATTCGCACTTGGTTGCAGCAGCACAATATCGACGCCCTACTCGTCCCACACGAAGACGAATACCTAGGTGAATATGTTCCCGACCATAACGAGCGCTTACATTGGCTAACTGGCTTTACCGGTTCCGCCGGCGCTGCCGTTATCACCCAAGAAAAAGCCGCCATGTTTGTTGATGGTCGCTACACTGTTCAGGTGACCAAACAAGTTCCTGCCGATTTGTTTGAGTATCGCCATTTGATTGAAGAGCCAGCGCTTGAATGGTTGCAAGAAAACCTCGCTCGTGGTGCATCTGTGGCCATTGACCCACGCATGCACAGCGCCGCTTGGCTAAACATGGCACAAGCGAAATTGGCGGGTGTGCTTGAGCTTACCATTCTCGACAGCAATCCGATTGATGAGTTGTGGCATGATCGCCCACAACCTGTGGTTTCTGACGTTCGACTGATGTCGACAGAGGCCGTCGGCCAAAGCTCTGCCGATAAACGCGCGAACATCGCACAGCTGATCACAAAGCAAGGCGTTGATAGCGCCGTTATCACCGCGCTAGATTCGATTTGCTGGTTGCTCAACGTCCGCGGTTTGGACGTCTCTCGCTTACCAGTATTACTGTCCCACGCGATTCTGCATGCTGATGGCCAGGTAGAGTTCTTCCTCGATCCTGCTCGCTTACCTGAAGGGTTTGATGTTCATGTCGGCCAAGGGGTGCACGTTTTCCATCCTGAGACGCTGCAAGCTCGCCTTGAAAGCTTGACGGGCAAAAAAGTTCTGCTCGATGCCGGCACCAGTAACGCATGGTTTAAACTGGTTCTGCAAAACGCAGGCGCCGTCGTTGTCCCGGGTGCAGATCCTTGTTTGATGCCGAAAGCCGCCAAAAATGCGGTTGAAATTTCCGGCATGAAAGCATGTCACCTGCGCGATGGTGCTGCGATGGTCAAGTTCCTAAGTTGGCTTGACGCACAAGTGGCACAAGGTATTTTGCACGATGAAGCAACTTTGGCCGACAAACTGGAAGCCATTCGCCGCGAAGATCCCACTCTGAAGGATTTGAGTTTCGATACCATTTCGGCAGCCGGCAGCAACGCTGCGATGTGTCACTACAATCATCAAAACCAGCCTCAACCAGGCCAACTCAGCATGGATACGCTCTACTTAGTTGACTCTGGCGGCCAATATCTTGATGGCACCACCGACATCACTCGTACGGTTGCCATCGGCCAACCTTCAGCAGAAATGATCAAGCAGTTTACTTTGGCTCTGAAAGGCCATATTGGTGTGGCTCGCGCTCGTTTCCCGAAAGGCACTCGTGGCTATCAAATTGATACCCTGGCTCGTCAACACCTATGGGCGGAAGGCTACGACTATGATCATGGTACTGGTCACGGTGTGGGCCACTTCCTGAGCGTGCATGAAGGCCCAGCCAGCATTTCAAAACGTCAGATCGACGTGCCTCTTGTCGAAGGGATGGTGCTCTCTAACGAACCAGGTTACTACCGCGCGGACGCGTTTGGTATTCGTATCGAAAACTTGGAATTAGTGGTTGAGAAGCAAACCCAAGGTGACTTCCCTATCTTGACCTTTGAATCTCTGACTCGCTGTCCAATCGACAAACGTAACATCAATGTCGATATGCTCACGCGTCCTGAACTCGCTTGGCTAAATGACTACCACCAAAAAGTGTGGGATGACATTAGCCCATTGGTTGAAGGTGACGCGCAAGTTTGGCTACGTGAAGCGACGCTACCACTCAGCCACTGATAAGCAAATAGACACTGTCATTTGCAAACAATAGAAAAAGGGTTAAGGCATTTTGCCTTAACCCTTTTTGTTTCACGTGAAACATATCCACATGCCACTTTCGCTCTTTGCTGACATTATCGAACCGCGCTCAGACTCGCTCGATAACGACTGTATTGCCTAAGATAAGATTAGCTTTTTTGGTTAAGAGAAGCGAGCCCCAGAATAGGCGGCATGCCAATCGCGCCATACGGGATCGAACCCTTTACTACGAATCATCTGCTCCACTTCCGCCGCACTCCTTTCATCACTGATCTCAAACTGCTCGAGTTCAACATCAGGCATCGCATAACCGCCCGGCTGAGTTTTCGATGCCGCTGACATCGACGTAATACCCAGTGGCAGTACGTTATCGCGAAACAGTGCCGATTCGCGTGTAGACAACGATAGCTCGACTTCTGGATTAAACAAACGATAGGCACAAATCAGCTGAACCAGCTGCTTATCACTCATTACCGATTTAGGCTGCAACGCCCCTGCGCAAGGACGCAAGCGAGGAAATGAAATTGAATAGCGTGTCTGCCAATAGGTACGTTCCAAATAGTCCAGATGCGCAGCAACGTAGAAGCAGTCCGTACGCCACTCCTCCAAGCCGATCAGTGCACCAATGCCAATTTTATCGATCCCCGCTCGCGCCAAACGGTCAGGCGTTTCGAGACGATAGTTGAAATTGGTTTTGTTGCCACGCAAGTGATGTTGTGCGTAAGTCGCAGGGTGATACGTTTCCTGATAAACCATCACAGCGTCCAAACCCAAAAGCTTCAACTCTTGATAATGCTCTTGGCTAAGCGGCTGCACTTCCATCGCTAGATAGTTAAAAGCGCGTTTGATTTGCGGCAGCACTTGGCGGAAATAATTCATACCAACCTTGCCTTCATGCTCACCCGTCACCAGCAAAACGCTGTCAAACTTCATTGCCTTAATCGCCGCCATTTCTGCATAGATTTCTTGCACCGTGAGTGTGCGGCGCTTTAGGCGATTCTCCATCGAGAAGCCACAATACGTACACGCATTGGCACAGAGATTGGAAAGATACAGTGGTATATAGAGCGATAACGTATTACCAAAACGTTTACGGGTTAACGCATAGGAACGCTGCGCCATCGCTTCTAGATAGTGCTCCGCGGCTGGCGAAATCAGCGCTTTAAAGTCTTCTAAATCGAGTTTGTTTTTACTCAGCGCTCGCTCGACATCGAGCGCGGTTTTAGAGTAGATCGATAATCGAATATCGTCCCAATTGAGCTGATTAAAATGTTCGACGAAACTCATGGTGTTGCTCCGGTCAACAGACGGCCCTTTCTTTTGCTAAGAAAGGCACTCATCGAGAAAAGAGGTCAATGGGCTGGATGCCACCGCATGCGACACTTTGCCTGCAAGCCCCGACTCATACGCCAAACGCCCTGCCTCAACCGCCAATTTGAATGCACGGGCCATGGCGATGGGATCGCGTGCAGCGGCGATCGCGGTATTCACCAGCACCGCATCAGCACCCAGTTCCATCGCATAGGCAGCATGAGACGGTGCGCCAATCCCCGCATCCACCACAACAGGAACCTTCGCTTGGTCGATGATGATTTGTAAGAAGTCTTGCGAAACCAAGCCTTTGTTTGAGCCAATTGGCGCTCCCAAAGGCATGACGGCAGCGCAACCTACTTCTTCCAATCGCTTACACAACACCGGGTCTGCATGGCAATAAGGCAACACCACAAAGCCGTCTTTGACTAGCTGCTCTGCTGCCGCCAATGTTTCAATCGGATCGGGCATCAGGTATTTCGGATCGGGATGAATTTCCAATTTCAGCCAATTAGTGCCCAATGCTTCACGCGCTAAATGCGCGGCAAAAATGGCGTCTTTGGCGTTTTTGGCACCAGAGGTATTAGGTAGCAAATTAACACCCGCTGACAACAGTGGTGACAAGATGTCATCTTGCTGATTGTGGATATCCACCCTTTTCAGCGCCATAGTGGCGAGCTGTGAACCTGATTGTTCGATGGCTTGTGACATCAATTGGCTGTTGGCAAATTTACCGGTGCCCGTGAACAAGCGAGAATGAAATTGTTTGTCTGCGATTTTGAGCATGTGCTTATCCTCCAGCAATCGCCTGAAATAGTGAGATAGCATCACCACGACTGAGCGTTTTGGTTTGCCATTCGCTGTGTGGGACAACTTGATTATTGATTGCAAACACACAACCCAAGTTAGGTAGTGAAAGATGCTCAATAATGGATGCCAAAGTCGCATTGGTTGGCACCTCGTAGCTTTCGCCGTTGATACTAATTGCTATGGTGTTCATTGCTTGATTCCTGTTTCTGAATCTGACAAACGCGGCAACTTGGATCTTTCACTACTGCCAAATGCTGCCAACTTAACTTGAGCCCATCAAACAGATGCAACTGATGGCAAGTGGTTTGAAACGCGCCCGTTGCCAGCTTTTGAATCGTTGCGATTGCCTGATAATTTCCCATTAGCCCCACGACAGGGCCAATCACCCCAGCATCACTGCACTTGGTCTGCATGGCATTTTCTGCAAATGGAAATAGGCAGTGGTAGCACGGAGGGTTTACTGAACTCGCGGCCGACGAGGTATCTTGCTGGGATTGGATTGAGTGGTATGAGCTAAAATCAAACGCAATGAATTGCCCTTTCCAGCCAATTGCCGAGGCCGACACTAATGGGGTACGTTGATTCAGGCAGGCTTGGTTGATCAGTTGGCGCGATGGAAAGTTGTCCGTACAATCGAGCACAATGTCCGCCAACATCACTTCCAAGTTGAGACGTTCTTCATCCAAACGGTGGCTAATGGTGCGAACGCGCAATTCTGCATTGAGCTGCTTCAATTGCTCTGCGAGTGCATCCACTTTGGGGCTGGCGAGATGTTGCTGACGAAACGCAATTTGACGCTGCAAGTTACTCTCTTCAACCACATCATCATCCACCAACACTAAATGGCCAACGCCCGCAGCAGCCAAATAAAGCGCCGCTGCGTTACCAAGACCACCGCAACCGATGATCAGCACATGTGCTTGAAGTAAGTTGGCTTGCCCTGACTCACCAAATTCCGTTAATGCAATTTGTCTTTGATAACGAGTAAAGAGCCGATCAACCAACATGATTGGCCTCACTTGTTGGCTCAAGACTATGTGTGGATACTGAGTCTAAACGCAGCAGTGTTGTGTTAGGTGCCATCACTTGCTTGAAGTACTCTATTACCGCTTTCACATCTTTCGCCAAGGTAATCGCTCTCACTACCGCTAATGAAGAGACACCACATTGCCATACTGTCGCCGCATTGCTTTGATCAATACCACCAATGGCTACCGTGGGAACGCCGGTGATGGACTCATCATAAGGTATGGTATCAATCAATTGCTGATAGAGTTTTAATCTCACCAGCCCTTGCGGTAATGAAGGCATTTGTTTTGTGGTGGTCGGGAAAATGTGCCCCAATGCGATGTAACTTGGCTGGAGTTGAACAATGCGTAACAGCTCATAATAACCATGCGTAGATAACCCTAACGCAATGCCTGCATTCGTCAGGGCGGCTAAATCAGCCACCTGCAAATCTTCCTGCCCTAGATGTACGCCATAGGCTTGATACTGAATAGCTAACTGCCAGTAGTCGTTGATATAGACTTTCGCGCCATAGTCACGACCTAGCTGGATCGCACGCACAATCTGTTGCTCCAAATCGACTTGGTTTGGATCTTTAATCCGCAATTGGACCGTTTTAATCCCCAAAGGCAATAACTTCTCAATCCAACTGACATCATCAACCACCGGATAGAGCCCTAACTGTTGAGCGATAACCCGCGGAAACGCTTTTGTTAGCCCTTCTAGATTGTGGCTTGGTAAGATGCCGAACTCATCCAAATGCAACACTGGTGTAGGAAACAAAGCAAAATCCGACACCCATGTTTCACGTGAAACATTCAACATCGCACGCGCCAAAGTAAGGCAATCTTCGATTGGGAAATCAAGAGCACTGAGCGTGACCACCCACGCTAAATGTCGATAAATCGATTCTACGCTCTCGTTTTGAGAGTGGTTTTGTCGTGATAAAAATCGTAGTGCGCGAGTTTCATCGGCTAAAGGATGTTGCCAAACATCAAACGCCTCACCTTGCTCCCCTTGCAAATTGATCAACAGCGTCTTGGCCTTGCACTCTGAGCCCAAATAACTGGATACCTCTGTCAGAGCAAGCGAATGATGGTAGTGAAGCGCAAAGTCATGCGCTCCGAGATGACGACTATCGTTATGGATAAGATCCGTCTCGAATACGACTGTTTTGGCTGAAGAAATCAGTTGCAGTGTACGAGTTGGGCTGACGCCCAACTCTATATGGTCAATGGCAAAACCTTGCTGCTTTGCCAAGAGCAAACACTGCTGAATTTCTCCCGTCAGCTCAATAATGGCAGAAGGAATCAGCAGTCTCATACTTAACCCTCTGCCACTTCTTCGTGACTCACTGCAGGATGGTACAACTCCGAACCCGACGCTTTGAATTCCGCGGACTTTTGCTTCATTCCTTCCAATGGGTCATCCAACAGCTTCACTTCTATCGCCTGTCCTGCCTCACCTTGTTGCCCTTTAGCGTACTCACGAACCTCTTGCGAAATCTTCATCGAGCAGAATTTTGGACCACACATCGAACAAAAGTGTGCCACCTTGCCTGATTCCTGAGGTAAGGTTTCATCGTGGAATGCACGCGCCGTATCGGGGTCAAGAGAGAGATTGAACTGATCTTGCCAGCGGAACTCAAATCGTGCTTTTGACAAGGCATTGTCACGTACTTGTGCACCCGGATGCCCTTTAGCTAAATCCGCCGCGTGTGCAGCCAGTTTGTAGGTTATCAAGCCGGTTTTCACGTCTTCTTTATTGGGTAGACCTAAGTGTTCTTTTGGCGTTACGTAGCAAAGCATGGCACAGCCATACCAACCGATCATGGCTGCACCAATCCCAGAAGTAATGTGGTCATAGCCAGGGGCAATGTCGGTGGTCAGTGGACCCAAGGTATAGAATGGTGCCTCATGACAATGCTTGAGCTGCTCATCCATATTCTCTTTAATCATGTGCATCGGTACATGCCCAGGACCTTCAATAATCACTTGGACATCGTATTCCCACGCGATTTTGGTCAGTTCACCCAATGTTCTGAGCTCGGCAAACTGCGCTTCATCATTGGCATCGGCAATCGAGCCAGGACGCAAACCATCACCTAATGAGAGCGCTACATCGTACTTCGCACAAATCTCACAGATCTCGCGGAAATGGGTATAGAGGAAACTCTCTTGATGATGTGCCAAACACCACTTAGCGATGATCGAACCCCCACGCGAGACAATGCCCGTCACGCGTTTCGCCGTCATTGGGATATAGCGCAGCAGCAAACCAGCATGAATCGTGAAGTAGTCCACCCCCTGCTCAGCCTGCTCGATCAACGTATCACGCATCACTTCCCACGTTAGGTTCTCAGCAACGCCATTGACCTTCTCTAGTGCTTGATACATAGGCACGGTTCCAATCGGTACTGGGCTGTTGCGTAGAATCCATTCGCGAGTTTCGTGAATGTTTCTCCCCGTCGACAGATCCATCACCGTATCACCGCCCCAACGAGTCGACCACACCAACTTCTCCACTTCTTCTTCAATCGACGAGGTCACCGATGAGTTACCAATGTTGGCGTTAACTTTCACAAGGAAGTTGCGGCCGATGATCATCGGCTCGGATTCTGGGTGATTAATGTTGGAAGGAATGATCGCGCGACCTTCCGCCACTTCACGACGCACAAATTCTGGGGTAATTTCCTTAGGTAGATTCGCACCAAAGCTTTGCCCTGCATGCTGCTGAGTCAAAACTTCATCTTGATATTTGGCGCGCCCCATGTTCTCGCGCAAAGCGATGTATTCCATCTCCGGGGTGATGATTCCCTTACGCGCATAATGCAACTGAGTGACACAATACCCAGCTTTGGCGCGACGGATGCGAGGCAGATTGCCATATCTCAACTCGTCCAGCGTTTCATCTTCTAAGCGCTCTTTCGTGTAGACCGAGCTGACATCATCAAGCACTTCGGTATCAGCACGCTCTGCAATCCACTCTTCTCTTAACTTAGGAAGGCCATTATAGAGATCGATTTGATGGGTCGGATCAGTGTAGACACCCGAAGTGTCATACACTCTTACCGCTTCGTTTGGCTGAAAGATCGGTGCCTCTTTGGTCCCGCCAACTAAGCTGTCTGCCAAGGAGATTTCGCGCATTGGCACTCTAATGTCTGAGCGAGAGCCCTCGACATACACTTTGGTGGAATTGGGATACGGCTGCACAGAGAGTGTATCGATGAATTGTTTAGCTTCCAGTCTCGCTTGCTTGCGATTCGACATAGCATTTTTCCTTTCTTGTTATGCTGGATAAAAAGGTTTTGGACAAAAATGCTTGGCGGAAAGTTGTGACAAGAGGCGTTGAACACACAATTTAGAGTTTCAATTTGTGGATTCAAGCTTTGATAAGACACCAGTTCGCACTGGTACAAGTATCTTCTCTTGTTCCCTTCGCAGGTTCTAACCTGATCAGGTTCAACGGATCCCGAATAAACGGTCTCAGCCCTAAGGCACTCCGACAAGTGAAACGATTATATGAAATCGGCTTGGTTAAACCAAGCCGACCTGTTTAAAATTTAACTCAATTTCGCCCATTGCTTCACGATTTAAGTAATTGGAAGCCTACCCAAGCAGCAGTGATACTCAAGGTCACGTTTAACACTACGTTTAAGCCCATTTTGAAAAATGCGCCTTGCTGCATCAGCAATACGTTATCCATCGAGAATGTCGAGAACGTTGTTAGTGCACCCAAAAAGCCCAAACCGATTATTTGTCGCCATGGCTCTGTCGCCAACAACTCACTCTCAAAGGCGGCAATTAAGAGACCCATAATAAAAGAACCGACCACGTTTACGGTTAACGTGCCATAAGGAAAACCTCTGCCTAACAGCACAACACAGAGCTCTGACACTAAGTAACGAGAACAAGCGCCAAATGCGCCGCCCAAAGCAATGAAACCCAATATCGCAAATTGACTCATAGCAACCTCACAAATCTAATGGCCACATTGTAGCCACATCCACACAGAGATCGAGTACAAAAAACAATAATTTCATTTAGACAATGTATCTGTGAATTGCCAAGATTTAAAAAGTTACAGGAGTCACTTTACTTCAATATATCCCATTAATCCGGTTTTCATATGTTCAATCACGTGGCAGTGATACATCCAGCGACCGGGGTTGTCCGCAACAAACGCCGCTTTGGCACTGCCATTCTTACCTAGCAAAACAGTATCCGTATGAAACGGTTCTGCGAGCGTCTGGCCATTTAATTCCAATACGGTAAATGTGTGCCCATGCAAATGAATGGGGTGATGGTATTGCGTCACGTTCTTAAGATTAAATATGTAGGTCCGCCCTCGTTCTAACGTCGCTAACGGTGCTGGAATTGAATCTTGGCTCATCCCCTCCCAAGCGCGTTTATTCACCAACCAAAACGTCGGCAGAGCTTGGCCAGATTTATCCATCGGAGTAACAGCACCTTCCCACTCGAAGACAAAATCAATTTGTTCAGCCGTATCTAAATCTAACGGCGCAATAGGGTTGAGCGGCAATGTTGGCAATATATTCTGGTTTAATAGGTCCGATTCAACCGATTCGAATGCACAAAGAGGAAACGGAAACTTCCCTTTCATTTGTCGCACATAGAAACGCTCTCCAACACCTGGAGCAATTAACCCGACATCAACCCTCATTCCAGGCCCAATCTTGTGTTCAGAGAGCTTATAAGGGGTTTTTATTGGGTTTCCATCTATTGCTATAACCCATGCGTCCACACCTTCAATAGCGATAGGATAAGTGATGGTATTGTCCACATTTGCGATTCTCAGCCTCGTCATCGCATTCGCTTTCAACGGATAGATGGGCTCATGGACGCCATTCACAGTTCCCCACTCACCAGGAGTTCCCATGCGGGCACTTAAGCGTGGGACCAATAACGATTTCCACTCACCTTTCTCATTGAGATGCCAATGCTTAAGCATTAGAGCATGGTCTTCATCAAAAGAAACTGGCTCTGCTTCATCAACAATGATTAACCCAACTAGCCCCATACCTAGCTGCTTGACACTGTTCATATGCGGGTGATACCAAAATGTCCCTGCGTCAGGTGGAGTAAAGCGATAGGTAAAGCTCTCCCCTGGCATAACGGGTTTTTGACTCAAAAAGGGAACACCATCCATCTCAATAGGTACACGCAAACCATGCCAATGGATTGTCGTTGGCTCGTTGAGTTTGTTGGTGAAGTGAATGATCACTTCTTCTCCTTGTCGACAACGAATCGTAGGGGCAGGGATAGCACCATTAAAGGCGAGCACATCCGTAGCAAAACCAGGCACCACCTCAGCAGTAGCCGGTTCTGCAGTCATCTCATAGACAAACCGCCCATGATGAAGCGATGTTCTACGCGAAAGTGAACACGCAGGGAGAAGCGTTAATGCGGAAAACGCCAATGAAGTTTGAAGAAAGTGGCGGCGAGAAATATCCATATGTGGCCTACTGATTTGATTTATTGCCTAAGTGTAACTAAATATTAATAATCATTCTCAACAATCTATCAAAGTAATGCTAAAGACTAGTTGATATGCTGACAGATGAGTCAAAACGCAAATGTATTAGATTACAGCCTAGATTTAACGCAGTTGAGAGAGGGTTAAGGCTGTCTAGTTCAAGATGCAACCAAATGGAATCTGGATGGTTAGCCTCAGTAGCTAAGAGATAAGTTGTATAAGTACAAACAAAAGACCCCAGCATCTCTGCTGAGGCCTAGAATAAGTACTAAAATAAGCGGGACATATTCCCCTTAAAAAATTCACTACGCTTAAAACGACAAAACCCAGTCTGAAGACTGGGTTTCTAAATAATACCAACCTAACTAAAAATCTATTCAAATGAAGATGCGATTGCTCGCATTGGCCCATTTTAAAGATGGTCACTCTCGAACCCAACTTGCTAAGTTCCTTAAGGTAAGCAGAACCAGTGTGAATAAATGGGTACAAACCTTCCTTGAAGAAGGGCTTGAAGGACTGCAAGAGAAACCAAGAACGGGTCGCCCTGCATTTCTTAACGCGGAGCAGCGAGAACAATTAAGTCAGTATATAAAAGCTCGAGCGATGGATTCGTCTGGCGGTCGATTAACTGGTAACGATATTCATGCTTATATCGTTAATGAATTTGGCAAACACTACCACCCAGATTCGATCTACTACTTGCTCAACCATATGGGCTTTTCTTGGATAACTTCACGCTCCAAGCGCCCTCGTCAATCCCAGCAAATCCAAGACGATTTAAAAAAAATTCAAAATTGAAACGATCCTTAAGATCCCCGGTCACATGGGGCTTGATAACGTCGATGTCTGGTTTCAAGATGAAGCAAGATTTGGCCAGCAAAACACGACAACTCGACTTTGGGCTGAGCGTGGCTCAAGACCAAGAGTGGTAAAACAGCAGCAGTTTGAATATGCGTATTTGTTTGGCTCAGTATGCCCCGCTAGAGGTATTGGTGAGGCAATGGTCGTTCCTTGGGTTCACAAGAACATTATGGTTGAGCATTTGAAGCAGCTCTCCGCGGTGACCGAAAAAGGTCGTCACGCAGTGGTCATTATGGATGGCGCGGGTTGGCATACAAATGACATTGCTGAGCCATTTGACAATGTCAGTATCATCAAGCTCCCACCATATTCACCGGAGCTAAACCCGATAGAACAAGTGTGGAGTTGGTTAAGACAACACTCTCTCGCCAATCAATCTTTTGCGGATTACGAAGACATTGTCTCCAAAGTATGTAGGGCTTGGAATAGTTTTTTGGAATGTTCGGCCAGAGTCAGACAGATGTGCTCGAGAAGCTGGATAGACCTGAACAGTTAATTTTCCAGATTGGTATGACATGAGCAAGATGCATTCCTTTCCAAGGAAATTCATCACACTGAAAACGACAAAACCCAGTCCGAAGACTGGGTTTCTAAATAAGTGGCGGAGCGGACGGGACTCGAACCCGCGACCCCCGGCGTGACAGGCCGGTATTCTAACCAACTGAACTACCGCTCCGCACTGGTTAGACCTAAAGTCTAAATTAAAAGCCTGGCGATGTTCTACTCTCACATGGGGAAACCCCACACTACCATCGACGCTATTTCGTTTCACTTCTGAGTTCGGAATGGATTCAGGTGGGTCCAAAACGCTATGGTCGCCAAGCAAATTCTGTTTTTGTCTTCACTTTTTCTAAAAAAGTGAAAGCAAAAAATCTGGAAAGCTGTTTATGTTCTCTACACATTCAATGTTCTTACATCGAGTCCATCAAAACCCTTTGGGTGTTGTATGGTTAAGCCTCACGGGCAATTAGTACAGGTTAGCTCAACGCCTCACAGCGCTTACACACCCTGCCTATCAACGTTCTAGTCTCGAACAACCCTTCAGGATACTTAAAGTATCAGGGAAGACTCATCTCAGGGCTCGCTTCCCGCTTAGATGCTTTCAGCGGTTATCGATTCCGAACTTAGCTACCGGGCAATGCGTCTGGCGACACAACCCGAACACCAGAGGTTCGTCCACTCCGGTCCTCTCGTACTAGGAGCAGCCCCCTTCAATCTTCCAACGCCCACGGCAGATAGGGACCGAACTGTCTCACGACGTTCTAAACCCAGCTCGCGTACCACTTTAAATGGCGAACAGCCATACCCTTGGGACCGACTTCAGCCCCAGGATGTGATGAGCCGACATCGAGGTGCCAAACACCGCCGTCGATATGAACTCTTGGGCGGTATCAGCCTGTTATCCCCGGAGTACCTTTTATCCGTTGAGCGATGGCCCTTCCATTCAGAACCACCGGATCACTATGACCTGCTTTCGCACCTGCTCGAACCGTCATTCTCGCAGTTAAGCGGGCTTATGCCATTGCACTAACCTCACGATGTCCAACCGTGATTAGCCCACCTTCGTGCTCCTCCGTTACTCTTTGGGAGGAGACCGCCCCAGTCAAACTACCCACCAGGCACTGTCCGCAACCCCGATTAGGGGCCAACGTTAGAACATCAAACATACAAGGGTGGTATTTCAAGGACGGCTCCAACGCAACTGGCGTCACGTCTTCAAAGCCTCCCACCTATCCTACACATGTAGGTTCAATGTTCAGTGCCAAGCTGTAGTAAAGGTTCACGGGGTCTTTCCGTCTAGCCGCGGGTACACTGCATCTTCACAGCGATTTCAATTTCACTGAGTCTCGGGTGGAGACAGCGTGGCCATCATTACGCCATTCGTGCAGGTCGGAACTTACCCGACAAGGAATTTCGCTACCTTAGGACCGTTATAGTTACGGCCGCCGTTTACCGGGGCTTCGATCAAGAGCTTCGCTTACGCTAACCCCATCAATTAACCTTCCGGCACCGGGCAGGCGTCACACCGTATACGTCATCTTACGATTTTGCACAGTGCTGTGTTTTTAATAAACAGTTGCAGCCACCTGGTATCTGCGACTCTCGTCAGCTCCATCCGCAAGGGACTTCACCATCAAGAGCGTACCTTCTCCCGAAGTTACGGTACCATTTTGCCTAGTTCCTTCACCCGAGTTCTCTCAAGCGCCTTGGTATTCTCTACCCGACCACCTGTGTCGGTTTGGGGTACGATTCCTTACAATCTGAAGCTTAGAGGCTTTTCCTGGAAGCATGGCATCAATGACTTCACTACCGTAGTAGCTCGACGTCGTGTCTCAGCCTTAAGAGTGTCCGGATTTACCTAAACACTCAGCCTACGCACTTGAACCTGGACAACCGTCGCCAGGCCCACCTAGCCTTCTCCGTCCCCCCATCGCAATTGTAAGAAGTACGGGAATATTAACCCGTTTCCCATCGACTACGCCTTTCGGCCTCGCCTTAGGGGTCGACTTACCCTGCCCCGATTAACGTTGGACAGGAACCCTTGGTCTTCCGGCGGGGAGGTTTTTCACCCCCCTTGTCGTTACTCATGTCAGCATTCGCACTTCTGATACCTCCAGCATGCTTTACAACACACCTTCAACGGCTTACAGAACGCTCCCCTACCCAATGTTCAAAGAACATTGCCGCAGCTTCGGTTTACAACTTAGCCCCGTTACATCTTCCGCGCAGGCCGACTCGACTAGTGAGCTATTACGCTTTCTTTAAATGATGGCTGCTTCTAAGCCAACATCCTAGCTGTCTAAGCCTTCCCACATCGTTTCCCACTTAGCTGTAATTTGGGACCTTAGCTGGCGGTCTGGGTTGTTTCCCTCTCCACGACGGACGTTAGCACCCGCCGTGTGTCTCCCGGATAGTACTTACTGGTATTCGGAGTTTGCAAAGGGTTGGTAAGTCGGGATGACCCCCTAGCCTTAACAGTGCTCTACCCCCAGTAGTATTCGTCCGAGGCGCTACCTAAATAGCTTTCGGGGAGAACCAGCTATCTCCGAGTTTGATTGGCCTTTCACCCCTAGCCACAAGTCATCCGCTAATTTTTCAACATTAGTCGGTTCGGTCCTCCAGTTGATGTTACTCAACCTTCAACCTGCCCATGGCTAGATCACTCGGTTTCGGGTCTATATCCAGAGACTATGGCGCCCAGTTAAGACTCGGTTTCCCTACGGCTCCCCTAGATGGTTAACCTTGCCACTGAATATAAGTCGCTGACCCATTATACAAAAGGTACGCAGTCACACCACGAAGGTGCTCCTACTGCTTGTACGTACACGGTTTCAGGTTCTATTTCACTCCCCTCACAGGGGTTCTTTTCGCCTTTCCCTCACGGTACTGGTTCACTATCGGTCAGTCAGGAGTATTTAGCCTTGGAGGATGGTCCCCCCATATTCAGACAGGATAACACGTGTCCCGCCCTACTCGATTTCACTGAACATGCATCGTCAACTACGGGACTATCACCCTGTATCGTCGGACTTTCCAGACCGTTCGTCTAACACATGTAAAGCTTAAGGGCTAATCCAATTTCGCTCGCCGCTACTTTCGGAATCTCGGTTGATTTCTTTTCCTCGGGGTACTTAGATGTTTCAGTTCTCCCGGTTCGCTTCATTGAGCTATGTATTCACTCAATGATACTGGCTTATGCCAGTGGGTTTCCCCATTCGGAAATCGTAGACTCAAGTGGCTGTTACTGCCTCATCTACGCTTATCGCAAGTTACTACGTCCTTCATCGCCTCTGACTGCCAAGGCATCCACCGTGTACGCTTAGTCACTTAACCATACAACCCCAAAGGGTCTTTGTTAAACAACCAAAGTTGCTATCTCATTATTTGAATGAGCGAGATAGCGTTGATTTTGCCGGACTCAATTTCGAATAGTCACTAAAAGTGACCTTCCCAAGAACACTTGAATGTGTTTGTTGGTGTTTGTCTTAAAGACAAACATTGAGAACTTTACAAACAACAATAAATTGTTGTTTTGTCAGCTTTCCAAATTGTTAAAGAGCAAGATTTCTTTCGAAACCATTTTTAAAGATTCTTAAGGAAAAACCCTTAAAGATGGTGGAGCTAAGCAGGATCGAACTGCTGACCTCCTGCGTGCAAGGCAGGCGCTCTCCCAGCTGAGCTATAGCCCCATCGTTTGAGTGGTGGGTCTGAGTGGACTCGAACCACCGACCTTACGCTTATCAGGCGTACGCTCTAACCACCTGAGCTACAGACCCACTAGATGCTCTAATCTAAACCGTATCAATCTGTGTGAACACTCATCGCAATAATCATCGTATAAGGAGGTGATCCAGCGCCAGGTTCCCCTAGCGCTACCTTGTTACGACTTCACCCCAGTCATGAACCACAAAGTGGTGAGCGTCCTCCCGAAGGTTAAACTACCCACTTCTTTTGCAGCCCACTCCCATGGTGTGACGGGCGGTGTGTACAAGGCCCGGGAACGTATTCACCGTGGCATTCTGATCCACGATTACTAGCGATTCCGACTTCATGGAGTCGAGTTGCAGACTCCAATCCGGACTACGACGCACTTTTTGGGATTCGCTCACTTTCGCAAGTTGGCCGCCCTCTGTATGCGCCATTGTAGCACGTGTGTAGCCCTACTCGTAAGGGCCATGATGACTTGACGTCGTCCCCACCTTCCTCCGGTTTATCACCGGCAGTCTCCCTGGAGTTCCCGACATTACTCGCTGGCAAACAAGGATAAGGGTTGCGCTCGTTGCGGGACTTAACCCAACATTTCACAACACGAGCTGACGACAGCCATGCAGCACCTGTCTCAGAGTTCCCGAAGGCACTCCAGCGTCTCCGCTAGATTCTCTGGATGTCAAGAGTAGGTAAGGTTCTTCGCGTTGCATCGAATTAAACCACATGCTCCACCGCTTGTGCGGGCCCCCGTCAATTCATTTGAGTTTTAATCTTGCGACCGTACTCCCCAGGCGGTCTACTTAACGCGTTAGCTCCGAAAGCCACGGCTCAAGGCCACAACCTCCAAGTAGACATCGTTTACAGCGTGGACTACCAGGGTATCTAATCCTGTTTGCTCCCCACGCTTTCGCATCTGAGTGTCAGTATCTGTCCAGGGGGCCGCCTTCGCCACCGGTATTCCTTCAGATCTCTACGCATTTCACCGCTACACCTGAAATTCTACCCCCCTCTACAGTACTCTAGTCTGCCAGTTTCAAATGCAGTTCCGAGGTTGAGCCCCGGGCTTTCACATCTGACTTAACAAACCACCTGCATGCGCTTTACGCCCAGTAATTCCGATTAACGCTCGCACCCTCCGTATTACCGCGGCTGCTGGCACGGAGTTAGCCGGTGCTTCTTCTGTTGCTAACGTCAAATGATGCCGCTATTAACGACACCACCTTCCTCACAACTGAAAGTGCTTTACAACCCGAAGGCCTTCTTCACACACGCGGCATGGCTGCATCAGGCTTGCGCCCATTGTGCAATATTCCCCACTGCTGCCTCCCGTAGGAGTCTGGACCGTGTCTCAGTTCCAGTGTGGCTGATCATCCTCTCAGACCAGCTAGGGATCGTCGCCTTGGTGAGCCCTTACCTCACCAACTAGCTAATCCCACCTGGGCATATCCTGACGCGAGAGGCCCGAAGGTCCCCCTCTTTGGCCCGTAGGCATCATGCGGTATTAGCCATCGTTTCCAATGGTTATCCCCCACATCAGGGCAATTTCCCAGGCATTACTCACCCGTCCGCCGCTCGCCACCCGAGAAACAAGTTTCTCTGTGCTGCCGCTCGACTTGCATGTGTTAGGCCTGCCGCCAGCGTTCAATCTGAGCCATGATCAAACTCTTCAATTAAAAGTTTTTTGAAGCTTTCGCTTCGGCTCAATGAATACTGAATAAATTGACTGTGCCGATACTTAGTATCGTTTTGGTCACTCAGTTCATTGATAAATCTTTTGGATTATCATCAACGAGTGCCCACACAGATTGATAGGTTTATATTGTTAAAGAGCTTTCTTCTTTTGTGAATCGCATCACTTCGGAAGAGGCGGCTATTTTAGCGAGTTAAGTTTTAGTGTCAACCACTTTTTTCAAAACTTTTTTCAGGTGATTCACCTGGCTAAATGCCTTGACTGATAGACTCTGGTTTCTTTCGAAGCCTTGCCGTGTCAGCGAGGGGGCATTATAGAGATCGGCGTCACGTTGGCAAGCCCTTTTTCACGTTTTTTTTTGATTTTTCTATCGTTCGTTTAAAAAAGAGTCAAAACAAGCAAAAAGTGCAGGTTATTTCTACAAACAAGCAAACTTCTCAGAGAATTGGCGTACTTTCTTCCAGTTGGTGTACTCCACTTCTTTACTGGTGTCCGTCTCTCCGCCAGTTAATGTCATGATGAGTTTGATCATATTTCTATCAAACCAGTTATATCTGGGATAATAGAGCGCGCCAGCGAAAACACCGATTAGGTTAGGCTGCCAAGGAGACTTTTTAAGAAATGTTCGAATATAAGCGCTTCCCTCTGGCGTATCTTTCCCTTGCTCTTCTTTTCTTGCGGTTAGGTTGACGCAAAAGAACGCCACTTTATGTTCATTCAACTGAGTTAGGTTATGCTGGATAAATTGATAGAGCTTTTGATTCAAATGACCATAGCGAATCGACGCGCCAATCAGCACTTTGTCATAAACAGAAAAATCCACCGTATCGATGTCATGTAGATTCTTCACATCACATTGATAGCTCGGTAACTGTTCTTCTATATATTGAAGGATTTTCTTGGTCTGCCCCTCACGGGAAGAATAAAGAAATAGGGCTTTCACTATCATTTCTCCTTAACTGCGCCAAAACGTAGGGGTTAGCAATATAAGTAAGGTAAAGATTTCTAAACGACCAAAGAGCATAGACACCACCAAAACCCATTTGGCTTTATCGTTCACATCCGCAAAATGCACTGCAACTTCCCCCAAGCCTGGGCCTAGGTTGTTTAGCGTCGCTGCGACGGCTGAAAAAGCGGTAAGTTCGTCCATTCCTGTCGCAATAAGTGCGAGCATACAAACGACGAACACCAATGCATAAGCGGAGAAGAATCCCCACACCGCATCCACCACACGTTGCGACAGAGCATTGCCACCCACTTTGATGGTGTAGACCGCTCTAGGGTGAACTAAACGCTTAAGTTCACGCGCACCTTGCAACGTGAGCAATAAAATCCGAATAACTTTCATACCACCACCGGTTGAGCCTGCACATCCGCCAATAAAAGAGGAGAACAGCAGTAACACGGGTAGAAATAGTGGCCAATCTGAAAATCCCGTGGTGGTGAAACCCGCAGTCGTTGAGATGGAGACTGTTTGGAACAACGCTTGGTCGAAGGCATCGTAAATGGAGTCGTAAGAATGGTGTGCCAACAATAATAAAAAGCAAATGACAAACAGCAGTGCTTGAATAAAGATAAACGCTCTAAACTCTGGGTCTTTCCAATAATATTTTGGATGAACACCGCCAGAGGCAAAGGCGGCAAAGTGAAGTGAGTAGTTACATGCCGAGATCAGCAGGAAGATAACCGTGATTAAGTTAATCGCATAGCTATCGAAATACCCCATACTGGCGTCGTGGGTAGAAAAGCCACCAATCGCGATGGTCGAGAAACTATGGCTAATCGCATCAAACGGCGTCATTCCCGCCAACCAGAAAGCTCCCGCACAAGCGATAGTCAGGCTCAAATAGATATACCACAGCGCTTTAGCCGTTTCTGCAATACGCGGGGTCATTTTACTGTCTTTGACTGGACCAGGAATTTCAGCACGATACAACTGCATGCCACCGATGCCGAGAACCGGCAAAATCGCGACCGCCAGCACGATGATCCCCATACCGCCAAACCATTGCAGTATCTGGCGATAGAACAAAATCGCTTTGGGCAGTTCATCTAAACCGACGATAACCGTCGCACCCGTGGTGGTCAGCGCGGAGAAGGATTCGAAAAACGCATCGGTGATCGAAATACTGGGGTTATCAGCGATCAGGAAGGGCAACGCACCAGCACTGCCGAGTACGGTCCAAAACAGCACCACAATTAAAAAGCCATCGCGCGCTTTGAGTTCGTGTTTATGCCTACGGTTTGGAAACCAACACACGGTGCCGCAAAACAGCAGCACAAAAAAGGTCGTAACAAAAGGAACACCCGCACCATCGCGATAAATAAGCGCCACCAACGCGGGCGCAAGCATAGTGACACTGAAGAGTGCGAGCAACAGCCCGACAATACGGATAATTGAACGAAATTGCATGGGTGATTGAATCAATAAAGTCGACAGACTTCCTAGTTGTTATTGTTATTTCCCGATATAAGGCGTCACGAGCGCTTTTGCACTGCTTTTGTTGATCATGGTTTGAGTAAACATCTCCACGTTTCTCACTTCCAGTTCAACCACCAGCACGACGCTCTCACTGTATTGAGCGTCAACCTCAACAGCGTTGAATTGCTGCATTATAGATTGCGCAATTGGTACGAACGCATAGTCTAACTCCAGTCTGAGTTTTGTGGTTATTTTTTTCTCAATTGTTTGAAGCAGCTTGAGCGCCTGCTGCACGCCACCGCCATACGCTTTCACCAATCCACCGGTGCCAAGGCGAATACCACCATAATATCGTGTTACGACTGCGGTGATCTCACCAACACCCGACCCAGAGAGCTGCGCCAAAATCGGCTTTCCAGCTGTACCAGATGGCTCGCCATCATCACTAAAACCCCACTTCATTGAATCCTCTGGTCGCCCAGCAACAAACGCCCAACAGTTATGACGCGCATCGGCATGTTGCGTTTTAATCCTCTCTACAAAAGCTTTTGCCGCCTCTATCGTCGGGGTATGAGCAAGATAAGTAATAAAGAGACTCTTTTTGATTTCTTCTTCAAATTGAACCGCTTGGGCTGGGATGAGGTATGGATTTTCGTTCATGACATTCGCACTATCAACAAGAACGGCAAGTGTAGCATGCCCCTATTCAGAGTGCATAAGATCTGCTTTAACGCACAATGTTAAACACTTGTTTAAAAAATGTATTGAAATTAGACAATCCGAGGTCCACACTAAGCAAACTGGTCTAACCAGAATATAAATACAACACTTTCCACTATACCTACATCGGCGAATGTGCGCCTTAGGTATACAGACAATCCAAGATTGTATGTCATGGAGATAGACAATGATTTACCAAGCCGAAACCCTACAGGTAAAGGAAGTACAAGATGGAGTGGCAGAAATCCTTTTCTGCGCGCCAAATTCCGTCAATAAGCTCGATCTAGCAACCCTTGCTTCACTCGACAAAGCGCTTGATGCGCTCACCGCTCACTCCGGTCTGAAAGGCGTAATGCTTACATCAGACAAAGAAGCCTTTATTGTCGGAGCAGATATCACTGAGTTTTTAGGACTGTTTGCCAAGCCAGAAGAAGAGCTCGACCAATGGCTTCAATTTGCCAATAGCATCTTCAATAAATTGGAAGATTTGCCCGTTCCGACTGTCGCGGTTGTCAAAGGGCATACCTTAGGCGGTGGATGTGAGTGTGTACTTGCTACCGATTTACGCATTGGTGATAAAACCACCAGCATTGGTCTTCCTGAAACCAAACTCGGCATTATGCCTGGCTTTGGCGGTTGTGTGCGTTTGCCGCGCGTGATCGGCGCAGACAGCGCCATGGAAATCATCACTCAAGGCAAAGCTTGCCGTGCAGAGGAAGCTCTAAAAATTGGTTTGCTTGATGCTGTCGTCGATTCCGATCGCCTCTACGCATCCGCCCTGCAAACACTCACCGATGCCATCAATGAAAAAATTGACTGGAAAGCACGTCGCCAGCAAAAAACCTCAGCGTTAACGCTAAGCAAACTCGAAGCGATGATGAGTTTCACCATGGCCAAAGGCTTGGTGGCTCAAGTAGCAGGGCCCCACTACCCTGCACCAATGACCGCCGTTGTCACGATTGAAGAAGGTGCCCGTTTTGCACGCAATCAAGCGTTAGACATCGAAAGAAAACATTTCGTTAAACTGGCGAAGTCAGAAGAAGCCAAGGCCTTGGTGGGTCTTTTCCTCAATGACCAATACATCAAAGGCATCGCGAAGAAAGCAGCAAAATCCGCCAATAAAGAGACCCAACGTGCAGCAGTGCTGGGCGCAGGTATTATGGGGGGCGGCATAGCCTACCAATCTGCTCTCAAAGGTGTGCCCGTGATCATGAAAGACATCGCCCAAGCATCACTGGATCTGGGCATGACGGAAGCGTCAAAGCTACTCAATAAACAGCTTGAACGTGGCAAGATTGATGGCTTTAAAATGGCCGGCATTCTCGCTTCTATTACACCAAGCCTTCACTACGCGGGCATCGATAACGCCGATATCATTGTTGAAGCCGTGGTCGAAAACCCGAAAGTGAAAGCAGCCGTGTTAAGTGAAGTGGAAGAGCAAGTGAGCGAAGAGACCGTTCTCACCTCGAACACCTCGACCATTCCAATTAACTTGCTGGCCAAATCACTCAAACGACCAGAGAACTTCTGTGGTATGCACTTCTTCAACCCAGTGCATCGCATGCCTTTAGTCGAAATCATTCGTGGCGAACACACCTCCGATGAAACCATCAACCGTGTCGTTGCTTACGCAGCCAAAATGGGCAAATCCCCAATAGTGGTCAATGACTGCCCAGGGTTCTTTGTGAACCGCGTGCTGTTCCCATACTTTGGCGGTTTTAGCATGTTGCTGCGCGATGGTGCCGACTTCACTCAAATCGATAAAGTGATGGAACGTAAATTCGGTTGGCCAATGGGCCCTGCTTACTTATTGGATGTGGTCGGTATTGATACCGCACACCACGCTCAAGCCGTCATGGCGCAAGGGTTCCCTGAGCGCATGGGTAAACAAGGTCGCGATGCGATTGATGCCTTGTTTGAAGCCAACAAGTATGGCCAGAAAAACGGCAGCGGTTTCTACACGTACACCATGGACAAGAAAGGCAAACCGAAGAAAGCATTCAGTGATGAGATCGTACCGATTCTTGCTCCTGTTTGTGCCGCTCAACAAGCCTTTGATGATCAAACCATTATCCAACGCATGATGATTCCGATGATCAACGAAGTGGTGCTTTGCTTGCAAGAAGGCATCATCGCCTCAGCGCAAGAAGCGGATATGGCGCTGGTGTATGGCCTTGGTTTCCCTCCTTTCCGTGGTGGTGTATTCCGCTACTTAGATAGTGTTGGTATTGCAAACTTTGTCGCAATGGCACAGCAGCATGTTGAACTTGGCGCTATGTATCAGGTTCCACAAATGCTTATTGATATGGCTGAAAAAGGGCAAACCTTTTACGGCGCGCAACAGCAAGGTTCTATCTAAGGAGTTCCCACAATGAAAAATGTCGTAATTGTCGATTGTCTACGTACGCCAATGGGTCGCTCTAAAGGTGGCGCCTTCCGCCACACTCGAGCAGAAGATCTTTCTGCCCATTTGATGAAAGGGATTCTGGCGCGTAACCCACAAGTTAACCCAAGTGAGATTGAAGATATCTATTGGGGATGTGTTCAACAAACCCTAGAACAAGGCTTTAACGTAGCGCGAAACGCAGCGCTGCTGGCAGGTTTGCCAATTGAAATTGGCGCGGTGACGGTCAACCGTCTCTGTGGCTCATCGATGCAAGCGCTGCACGATGGTGCGCGCGCCATCATGACTGGTGATGCAGAGATCTGTTTGATCGGCGGTGTTGAGCATATGGGCCACGTGCCAATGAACCACGGTGTGGATTTTCACCCGGGCATGTCGAAACACGTTGCCAAAGCGGCGGGTATGATGGGCCTAACCGCTGAAATGCTTGGCAAGCTGCACGGCATTAGCCGTGAGCAACAAGATGAGTTTGCCGCACGCTCTCACGCTCGCGCGCATGCAGCAACGATGGAAGGTCGATTCAAAAACGAAATTCTGCCCACCGAAGGGCATGCCGCGGATGGCACCTTGTTCACCTTGGATCATGACGAAGTGATTCGCCCAGAAACCACAGTGGAAGGGCTTTCTCAACTTCGCCCTGTGTTTGATCCGGCCAATGGCACCGTCACTGCTGGCACATCCTCTGCGTTGTCAGATGGTGCATCTGCGATGTTGATCATGAGTGAAGAAAAAGCCAATGAGCTTGGCGTGACGATTCGTGCTCGTATTAAAGGCATGGCGATCGCCGGTTGCGATCCGTCCATCATGGGTTACGGCCCTGTACCTGCGACGCAAAAAGCACTTAAACGTGCCGGTCTATCGATTGAAGACATGGATGTGATTGAGCTAAATGAAGCGTTTGCAGCGCAATCTCTACCGTGTGCGAAAGACCTAGGTCTGCTGGATGTGATGGATGAGAAGGTCAACCTTAACGGTGGCGCGATCGCTCTTGGTCACCCACTGGGTTGCTCGGGGGCTCGTATTTCAACAACTCTGATTAACCTGATGGAAGCCAAAGACGCCAAATACGGCCTTGCGACCATGTGCATTGGTTTAGGTCAAGGCATTGCAACGGTATTTGAACGCCCTTAACCTTGTCGGTTAAACGCCTTCACTCACTAAGAGCGGCTTGAGCCGCTCTTAGTTTATGCACAGAACGCATTGCTATAATGCTAAAGTTTCATTTTATTCATAGTTCACTTGCGCCTACACTTATCCCGTTTGACCTATCTGCAATCGCTGGAGAAATCTCATGTTTCACGCTTTAGTTCTTAATCAGGAAGAAAAACGCACCATCGCCACTATTGAACAAATGGATGAGTCTCAGCTACCCGAAGGCAACGTGCTGGTGGCCGTTGACTATTCATCTCTCAACTTTAAAGATGGCTTAGCGATCACGGGGAAAGGCAAAATCATCCGCAACTTTCCGATGATTCCAGGTATCGACTTAGCAGGTACTGTCATTGAATCACAAGACGGGCGCTACCAAGCAGGGGATCAGGTTGTGCTCACGGGTTGGGGTGTCGGCGAAAATCATTGGGGCGGAATGGCGCAGCGTGCGCGTCTTAACGCTGATTGGTTAGTGCCGCTACCAACAGGAATCGACAGCAAAAAAGCAATGATGATTGGTACTGCGGGTTTCACCGCCATGCTGTGTGTCCAAGCACTGCTCGATGCTGATATCAAACCAGAAGCGGGAGAAATCCTTGTCACCGGCGCAAGTGGCGGTGTCGGCTCTGTGGCCGTGACACTCTTGGCTCAACTCGGTTACCAAGTGGCAGCGGTGACTGGTCGTGTTGAAAAAAACGGCCCACTACTCAAACAACTTGGCGCCAGCCGCATTATTGATCGGGTTGAATTTGAAGAGCCCGCTCGCCCACTAGAAAAACAAATTTGGGCTGGCGCAATCGACACCGTTGGCAGCAAAGTACTGGCAAAAGTGCTAGCGCAAATGGACTACAACAGTGCGGTCGCTGCATGTGGCCTCGCGGGCGGCTTTGATCTGCCAACCACCGTCATGCCGTTCATTCTACGTAACGTTCGCCTACAAGGTATCGACTCAGTAATGTGCCCAACAGAAAAACGCATCGCAGCGTGGGAAAAACTGGTAGCGCTACTGCCAGAAAGCTACTTTGAACAAGCGTGTACCGAAGTTGAACTCAGAGAAGCGGCAAAATACGCGGAAGACATCACCAATGGCCAAGTGACCGGTCGCGTGGTCATCAAGCTGTAGATCTTGCCGTACAAATAGCGAAAAAAAGCCGAGTCACACTCGGCTTTTTGCTGTTCTTTCGCCCGCTTGCGTTAATCGAGCCCCATATCTTCAATACGTTTGGCAATCAGCCGACTGCACTCTTCACGCACGACGGAGCGCAACCATTCTTGAGCCGGAGAATGTTCACATCGCGGATGCCAAATCATCGAGTAATCAAACGGGGTAAACTGAAACGGCAACGCTTTCACCACCAAATCGTAACGCTCAGCGACCAAGTAGGCTAAATCGGCGGGGACGGTAATGATCAATGGCATGGTGTCCACTATCGCCAGTGCCGCTTCAAGATGATAGGCACGCAGCACCATCTTACGTTGCGGTTGGTCGACTAACGCCTGCTCGATCAGCGCTTTCACACCATCACTGATGGCAATCATGGCATGGGGATAATACAGATAATCTGCCAGGCTCATCTCTTTTCCCGCGAGCGGATGCTGTTTGGAAAGCAAACACAGCACCCCCACTCGGCCCAAGACTTCGCTACGCAGCGGTTCAACCGGACCTGTGGGACGGCAAATCGCCAGATCAGCCCCTTCATACGTCAACTGATCCGCCAAGCGATCGTGTTGCAAAGGAAGAAAATGAAACGACACATTGGGCGCTTCTTGGTAGATCCTCGGCAGAGCAAACGGCAAGATCGTCTGCATCGCGTAATCAGTGGTGGCGATGGTAAACGTTTGAGTGCAGAGATGAGGATCAAACTCAGATGGAGAGAGCAATTGACGTAACGATTCCAGTGGCTCGCCGAGAGCCCGATCGATCTCCAAGGCTTTTTCAGTCGGCAATAAATGCTGCCCTTCACGCGTAAACAGCGGGTCGCCAAGCAAATCGCGCAAGCGCCCCAAC
Source organism: Vibrio vulnificus CMCP6 (assembly GCF_000039765.1). Lineage (NCBI taxonomy): Bacteria > Pseudomonadati > Pseudomonadota > Gammaproteobacteria > Vibrionales > Vibrionaceae > Vibrio > Vibrio vulnificus. The sequence goes on from NC_004459.3 coordinate 988,658, forward strand.
ACTCGACTCATCGCAGATTGACTGAGATTCAAACGCACTGCGGCTTTGCTGACACTGCTTTCTTCAATTAACACTCGCAGCGCCACCAGCAAATTCAGATCTCGACGGTAAATCTCTTCCAACTCCACGTTGAAGCTCCTATCCACGCCCATGTTTATGGCAATTGTACTCTTCAGGCAAAAAAAATCCCGCCTTTCAGCGGGGAAGCCCAAGAAAAATGGGGATAGTGTCGGAATGAAGTGTCGTTAAATTGGTGAGCGTAGGTTTGTTAACAAAAGCGCTAATTCTCTTGTTCTTCAGATGCACCGGACCATCGATGCATCTCAATCCAAATCCCGATGATGGTTGCGCTCATACCTAAAATAGGCATCAATGAGGTTTCTGCTGGCGTTCTGAACACGAGTGCACAAAACGAGATGAAGCACAAAACCGAATAAATGGTCAATCTATCTAATGCTGTTAGCATCGCTCCCTCCGCCAGTTGTTACCAAATTGTTAACTAAAGTTAAAACAAAATGATCGCTTTGCCAAGTGGTTATTGAATATTTTTTCTACGAAAGTAGAATTCACCGCTAAGTAAGTTAAGAGAATCACATTATGAGCTTTAATCCTGAACTGGCGACCAAGACCTTAGAGGCGGAAGGACTACGCTGCCCAGAGCCAGTAATGATGGTCAGGAAGACAATTCGAACCATGCAAGACGGTGAGGTTTTACTGGTAAAAGCGGATGATCCATCCACCACCAGAGACATTCCAAGCTTTTGTCGCTTTATGGATCACCAACTCATTGCGGCACAAACCGACGAGCTACCCTATCAGTATCTGATTAAAAAAGGCTTATAACGCGAGATAAAAAAACGGCAGCCACACGGCTGCCGTTTCTTTATTGGTCGTATTCGATAGTGCGAATTTCCGATTGCAGTTTATTCAACTGCTTTTTCATCGATCGCATCTCTTCATGCATTGGAATGATGTGTGCGACTCGAATCCACGCTTCAACAGTCAATCCTGTCAAAATAAAGGATCCCGCCACAATTGGTAGCCACATATCTGTTAAAACCATTGCCAACAAACAGAGCGCCAAACCAAAAGTGAATAAATAACTCTGACTTTTTGGGGTCATCCCCATGTAACGTGTAAGCATAAACTAGCCCTCTCGCTATCATTCACAAGAATAAGGTAGCATGACAATCATGACACGGATATGTCCGAGGTCACGCTACTGCAAGATGGCTCTGACAATCAGATAATAGACTGTTATTTAACTGATATTTATCTCTATTTTCTCGCTAGGCATCGCGCTTTAAAATAAAGCTGCACCAGCCGCTAACGCGACAAATAGAGCTGCTGTGACTTTGCGGATTAACGCCAGTGGCAGTTTATCCGCAGACAGTTTACCAATCAGCACCACAGGGGCATTGGCCAGCAACATACCAATGGTGGTTCCTAACACAACCCAAGTCAGTGCATCGGCATACTGCGCGCCGAGAATGGACGTCGCGATTTGGGTTTTATCCCCCACTTCAGCAATAAAGAAAGCGATGAAACTGGCCACAAAAGGACCTCGGTTTGAGATCTCTTCTTCGTCATCCAACTTATCGGGAATCAACACCCATCCCGCCATGGCTAAGAAACTGGCCACCACCACCCACTTCAACACGTCGGGAGAAAGATAATCGGCAACAACGACACCCAGCCAAGCAGCCAAGGCATGGTTGGCAATCGTAGCGAAAAAGATCGCAGCAATGATTGGGATTGGTTTGCGGTAACGGCTGGCTAACAGCAGAGACAACAATTGGGTTTTATCGCCAATTTCGGCTAAGGCGACAGTAGTAATTGAAATAGCTAAAACGCTCACGACATGCTCATTGGGGCGGGATAATTATAGTAACCATAGACAAACCCCACGCCCCACCCCGGTTCGTGTTGTTTGTCTAAGGTCTTGCTAAACTTGAAAGGCTTCAAGTCTCGAACGCCATGGTGATTTGGCACCAATTATGTTGACGGACGAACTCGATGAAAATGGCTTTTCATCCAGTAAGCTACTCCCCAAAGACAGGCGCAATTCTAGCCAGCTTACGGCAACATCTCAAGTGTGAAATCCGTCAAAAACTCCCTTTTAGGAAAAATTCAGCCGATAACGCGGTAAAAATCCATTAAACGAGAAAATTGCCCACGAATTAATCAAGATTAGCTCTACTCCCATGCTGAATATCTGGGTATACTTGATCGTTATTTTATTCAACCGTCATTACCTTCATTCACCCCTGTTGGCAGCAGAAAACCCAACAAATTCGATGAATGAATCCGTAATAAGAGAATCGCGCGAACCTGACTTATGCAAAAATACGATATCAAAACCTTCCAGGGAATGATCCTCGCGCTGCAGGATTATTGGGCTCAAAATGGTTGTACCATTGTTCAACCGCTGGATATGGAAGTGGGTGCGGGTACCTCTCACCCAATGACTTGTCTACGAGCGCTTGGCCCAGAGCCAATGTCGACAGCTTACGTACAACCTTCTCGTCGTCCGACCGATGGCCGTTACGGTGAAAACCCTAACCGTCTACAGCACTACTACCAATTCCAAGTTGCGCTAAAACCGTCGCCAGACAATATTCAAGAGTTGTACCTAGGCTCTCTAGAAGTTCTTGGTATTGACCCACTGGTTCACGACATTCGCTTCGTGGAAGACAACTGGGAAAACCCAACGCTAGGCGCTTGGGGTTTAGGCTGGGAAGTTTGGCTAAACGGTATGGAAGTGACTCAGTTTACTTACTTCCAACAAGTCGGCGGCCTTGAGTGTAAACCGGTTACTGGTGAGATCACTTACGGTATCGAACGTCTTGCGATGTACATCCAAGAAGTTGACTCGGTTTACGATCTGACTTGGAACATCGCACCTGATGGCAGCAAAGTGACTTACGGTGATATCTTCCACCAAAACGAAGTAGAACAATCAACTTACAACTTCGAGCACGCTGATGTGGATTTCCTGTTCAGCTTCTTCGAACAATGTGAGAAAGAGTGTCAACAACTGCTTGAGCTAGAAAAACCACTCCCTCTACCTGCCTACGAGCGCATTCTAAAAGCGGCTCACGCGTTCAACCTACTCGATGCTCGCAAAGCGATCTCAGTAACTGAACGTCAACGCTACATCCTGCGCATCCGTAACCTGACTAAATCAGTGGCAGAAGCATACTACGCATCACGCGAAGCACTTGGCTTCCCAATGTGTAAGAAAGAACAAGCGTAAGAGGTAGAGTAACATGGCAAAAGAATTTTTAATCGAGCTAGGTACTGAAGAACTGCCACCAACGCAACTTCGTACTCTGGCTGAAGCATTTGCAGCAAACTTTGAAGCAGAGCTAAAAGGTGCTGAACTAACGCACGAAGGTGTGAAATGGTACGCAGCGCCTCGTCGCCTTGCACTGAAAGTCACCGCATTAGCCGAACACCAAGCAGACAAAATCGTTGAAAAGCGTGGTCCTGCCGTTTCTGCCGCTTTTGATGCAGACGGTAATGCAACCAAAGCCGCTCAAGGTTGGGCACGTGGTTGTGGCATCACGGTTGATCAAGCAGAGCGCATGATCACTGACAAAGGCGAATGGCTGCTGTTCAAACAAGAAGTCAAAGGCCAACCAACGGCTGATATCGTGGTTGAGCTGGCAGCAAAAGCGCTAGCAGGTCTACCTATCGCAAAACCTATGCGTTGGGGTAACAAAACCACTCAATTTATCCGTCCAGTAAAAACGCTGACTATGCTCATGGGTTCTGACCTTATCCAAGGTGAAATCCTAGGCGTAGCCTCTGATCGCGTTATCCGTGGTCACCGCTTTATGGGTGAGCGCGAGTTCACTATCGAATCTGCAGAGCAATACCCATCGATCCTCGAAGAGCGCGGTAAAGTGATGGCAGATTACGAAGCGCGTAAAGCCATCATTCTTGCTGACGCACAAAAAGCAGCAGCGGCAATCGGCGGTATCGCTGATCTAGAAGATGACCTAGTCGAAGAAGTCACCTCTCTGGTTGAATGGCCAGTGGTACTGACCGCTAAGTTCGAAGAAGAGTTCCTAAAAGTCCCAGCTGAAGCATTGGTTTACACCATGAAAGGTGACCAAAAGTACTTCCCTGTCTACACCGAAGACAAGCAGCTACTGCCTAACTTCATCTTCGTGTCTAACATCGAATCGAAAGAGCCTCGTTATGTGATTGAAGGTAACGAGAAAGTAGTTCGTCCACGTCTTGCGGATGCGGAATTCTTCTTCAACACGGACCGTAAGAGCAAGCTCATCGATCGTCTGCCAATGCTAGAAAACGCGATTTTCCAACAGCAACTTGGCACCATTAAAGACAAAACCGATCGCATCACTGAACTGGCTGGCTACATTGCTGAGCAAATCGGTGCGGACGTTGAAAAATCAAAACGCGCAGGTCTACTTGCAAAATGTGACCTAATGACATCAATGGTATTCGAATTTACCGATACTCAAGGTGTGATGGGCATGCACTACGCTCGCCATGACGGTGAAGCGGAAGAAGTAGCAGTGGCACTAAACGAGCAATACATGCCTCGTTTCGCTGGTGATGACCTACCATCAAATGGGGTATCCTCCGCCGTTGCGATGGCAGACAAGCTCGACACCATCGTGGGTATCTTCGGTATCGGTCAAGCGCCAAAAGGTTCTGACCCATTTGCACTGCGCCGCGCATCACTCGGTGTACTGCGTATCATCGTTGAATACGGTTACAACCTAGACCTTGTTGACCTAGTAGCGAAAGCGAAATCACTGTTCGCCCAACAAGATGGTACTAGCCGTTTAACTAACGATAACGTTGAGCAAGAAGTGATTGAGTTTATGCTGGGTCGTTTCCGCGCTTGGTACCAAGACGAAGGCTTCAGTGTCGACATCATCCAAGCGGTATTGGCACGTCGTCCAACGAAACCTGCTGACTTTGACCAACGTGTTAAAGCGGTTTCTCACTTCCGTGAACTGGAAGCGGCAGAAGCACTGGCGGCAGCGAACAAACGTGTCGGTAACATCCTAGCGAAATTCGATGGCGAGCTAGCAGCAGACATCGACCTTGCGCTACTGCGAGAAGACGCAGAGAAAGTACTGGCTGAAAACGTGGAAGTGATGACAGAAGCGCTTGAGCCAGCATTTGCCACTGGTAACTATCAAGAAGCGCTAAGCAAACTCGCTGACCTACGTGAGCCTGTGGATGCATTCTTCGATAACGTAATGGTTATGGCTGATGATGAAGCACTGAAGACCAACCGTCTAACGCTCCTGAACAACCTGCGTAACCTGTTCCTACAGATCGCTGACATTTCTTTGCTTCAAAAGTAATTCATGACTTTTGAAGTGATTAAGAGATAAGCAAAAGGGAAGCATCGGCTTCCCTTTTTTGTTTCTCGGCATCCAAACGGCTTAGTTGGTGGCCTCTTGTTCGCAGCGAGCAAAGTCATAATGCTCTTCACGACCACCTTTCCCTTTGAATCCCATGCGAACGACAAAGCCTTGGCGCAAAGCGTTGATCATATCTTCACATGCCCACTCGTACCCGCCTTTCTTAATTGCGTGGGTATCCCATTGATAACCTTCTGGCACCCAAACGTAGTAATCAATATAGCCTTCATCGGTGACTTTTAAATCTTGGATCTCTTTTAGTTCATCTTGTAATACTGCCACCAGCTCAGGGGCTGCTGTTGGTGCACTGGCTTGATAGTTCATTGTGTTACACGCGGTTAAGCCTGCCAACATGGTCAATAATAAGCACTTTCTCATTTTCATTGTAATTCCATTTAGTTATGTAATGCGCACGCATAATACATTCACAGTAAGCATAATAACAAAGCCATATGGCGTTCTAATTTATCAAAATGTTATATGGATCATCCGCTCTTACATTTGCTGAATTTTTCTTCTTTACCGAGAGGGATTTCGTGGGAAAAAGTTTCAGCTTACGAGTAATTTCACGCTTTTACTCTCTGTTACATTCAGGTATGTTCAACTATTACTCTATCAGCCAGCAACGTACTGGCCATTTAGGCACACAAAAGCAATCACAATGAATTAGGTATAACAACAAATGCAGTTTTCAAAATTTGGCGAAAAGTTTAATCAGTATTCTGGAATAACCCAATTAATGGACGATTTGAATGATGGTCTGCGCACACCAGGTGCCATCATGCTCGGTGGAGGTAATCCTGCCGCTATCCCAGCCATGCTCGAATACTTTCACCAAGCCAGCGAAAACATGCTCTCTAACGGCGAATTGCTTGCAGCACTGGCAAACTACGATGGTCCTCAAGGTAAAGATGTCTTTGTTAAAGCACTGGCTCGCTTACTCAAGGAGACCTATGGTTGGAATATCAGTGAAAAGAACATCAGTTTGACCAATGGCAGCCAAAGCGGCTTTTTCTACCTGTTTAATCTTTTTGCTGGTCAACAACCCGACGGCTCACATAAAAAAATCTTGCTACCGCTGGCGCCAGAATACATCGGCTATGCCGATGCGGGGATTGATGAAGATATTTTTGTCTCTTATCGTCCTGAGATTGAGCTTCTCGATAATGGCTTGTTCAAATACCACGTGGATTTCGAACAACTCAAACTGGATGAATCTGTCGCTGCGATTTGTGCCTCCCGTCCAACCAATCCAACCGGTAACGTGCTGACAGATGAAGAAATTCGCAAGTTGGATCAGTTAGCCAGAGACAACCAGATTCCCCTCATCATTGATAACGCCTACGGTTTGCCCTTTCCAAATATTATCTTTGAAGATGTTGAACCATTTTGGAATGAAAACACCATTCTGTGCATGAGTTTGTCCAAACTAGGGCTCCCTGGGGTTCGCTGTGGCATCGTCATTGCGAATGAAGCCGTGACCCAAGCCCTGACCAATATGAATGGCATTATTAGCCTCGCTCCAGGCAGCGTTGGCCCTGCTCTCGGTCACTACATGATAGAAAAGGAAGATCTACTGCACCTCAGCTCAGAGGTGATCAAACCGTTCTACCAACAAAAATCGCAACGCGCGGTTGAACTGCTCCAAGCCGCCATGCCCGATGATCGCTTCCGTATCCATAAACCGGAAGGCGCGATTTTCTTATGGTTGTGGTTTGATGAGCTTCCTATCACCACCATGGAACTGTACCAACGCTTAAAGGCTCGAGGCGTGCTGATCGTGCCAGGGGAATACTTCTTTATTGGCCAAGAAGATAATTGGGAGCATGCCCATCAGTGTTTGCGCATGAACTATGTGCAGGATGATGAGCTCATGCAGAAAGGCATTGCGATCATTGCTGAAGAGGTCAATCGTGCCTATTCTGAAAGAGAGTCCTAATTTTTAATACCTTAAAATAATGAAAACGGGTTTGCTCATGTTCAATGAGCAGATCGGTTTTACCTTTTTGCTCTATTTCGTTTGGTGTGCATGGATGAATACCTTTCTCAATATAAAGCATCCCCTCATTGCGACGTTGCTCTTATTTGCGTCAATACTCTCAATCACTTTGTGGATTATCCATTTAGTGACCGACGCCAATTTGCGCGAAAAAGAGCTATTGGTGAGTCAAGTCGCGATGACTCAAGCAAAAAACTTAGAGAAGGAACTGCACACCGCGTTGATCGCCTCCACGCAAATCCTTGCCGTCGAAGTGATTCAAAACAACGGTAACATGGAGAATTTTGAAGAATACGCGCAAGAAATTCTCTCTTTAAGCGAAGTGATCTCCAATCTTCAATTGGCACCGAATGGCATCATTCAATTCATTTACCCTCTCGCTGGCAACGAAAAAGCCATTGGTCACAACTTACTCAAAGACGATGCAAGAAAGAAAGAGGCGCTGAGTGCCGTGGAGTCAGGCAAGCTCACTCTCGCTGGCCCATTTACCCTAAAACAAGGTGGAATAGGCATGGTTGCTCGCCGACCCGTGTTTCTTAAACTGCAAGATAAAAGCGAGTTTTGGGGATTTGTCTCCGCGCTGATTTTGTTAGAAAACTTAATTGCCAGCAGCGACCTTCAAGAGTTACAGAAAGACAACCTTCGTTTTCAACTCTCGCGCATCCACCCCGACACCAACCAAGTTGATGTCTTTTATGGTGAGTCGATATCTCAAGACTGGATCAGCAGCCAGGTCACCATTGACGTGCCCAACAACCAATGGACGCTCATCGTTGGTCTACCACAAAGCCAGCAACTGTTTGGCTCTGCGTTAATTCAATTGGCCATTGCTTTAATAGTCAGTGGCTTCGCCAGTTTTTGCTTTTTTTACTACGTCACACTACCGAAGAAGCTGCAACATGCCGTCGAAAAAAAGACATTTCAGCTCAAAAAGCTGGCCAATACTGACATGCTTACTGGATTGGACAATCGGCGAAAATTCACGGATGTGCTTAACCAGATTCTACAAAAATCAGACGCATTGGCGCATTGCCACGCCCTGTTGTATCTCGATATCGATAATTTCAAACAGATCAATGACCAACTGGGCCACTATGTAGGAGATCAAGTGCTAAAAGTCGTGGCCCAACGCTTATGCCACCACGTTTCCGATGCACAATCGATCACACGAATCAGTGGTGATGAGTTCGCCGTTCTCCTTGAATATCAAGAGATCGACAGCCTCAAAGCGCGTCTTTCTGCGCTGATTGTCGCACTATCACAACCGAGTGAACATATTCCGAACTCTCATCGCCTAACCGTCTCCATCGGCGTCGTGCTTATTCCACAAGATGGCCAAGACCTCACGCTACTGATGCAACACGTGGATTTTGCGATGTATCAAGCCAAGAGCCAAGGTCGCAACCAGTATTGTTTTTTCGATAGGCTCATGAAGCTCAGAGATGATGAGAAAATCCAACTCATTGAAAGTTTGAAGATCGCCATTGAGCAAAATCAGTTTGTGCTTCATTACCAACCTATCTATGACATTCGATCACACCAGATACATTGCTATGAAGCCCTTATCCGTTGGCAACACCCAACGAAAGGTTTACTCTATCCCGCGAGCTTTATTGAGCTTGCAGAGCAAAGTGGTTTGATCAATGAGATTGGCGATTGTGTCCTTGCTCAAGCCTGCCAATTTATTGCACAAGCAGCACCAGAGAAACCGATCGTGTCGATCAACATTTCCGCCAGCCAACTGTCCGATCCTCAACTCTTTGAACGGTTTATCGGCATTATCCAGCAGTATGGTGTAGATGCGCATTCACTGAAGTTTGAGCTGACCGAAACCACCTTGATGCAAAATATTCAGGCCTGTATCAATATCTTGCTCAAGTTTAAACAACTGGGTATACAGATAGCGATTGATGATTTTGGTACCGGCTATTCTTCATTGGCGATTTTGAAAGACGTGCCAGCCAACTACTTAAAAATTGATAAGTCGTTTATTGACCAAATCAATTCCAATACTGGCGATCAGAAAGTCGCGCAAAGCATCATTACTTTGGCGCATCATCTTGATATGCAGGTGATAGCGGAAGGGATTGAACAGATTGAGCAAGAAGAGTTGCTTGCTCAATTTCAATGTGATTTTGGGCAAGGCTACCTGTTTGGTCGCCCTGCCCCAGTCGACTCGCTGCTATTTAACAGCACAGACATCAATTCTCGAGCAGTTTAGTGCCACCTATAGCAATCTTACGTGGTTGCATCGCTTCTGGAATTTCACGCACCAAATCGATGTGCAGTAAACCATTTTCCATCGATGCCCCCACCACTTTGACGTAATCCGCTAGCTGGAATTTACGCTCAAAGTCGCGCTCTGCAATGCCTTGATAAACGTAGTTTTTGCCTTCTTCGGCTTTGCGTTCACCCTTCACGATCAACATGTTTTCGTTTTGCGTCAAATCGAGCTGATCTTCAGAAAAACCTGCAACTGCCATCGTAATACGGTAGTTGTGCTCATCTTTTTGTTCAATGTTGTATGGAGGGTAACCGCCAGAACTGTTTTTGGCTGCGCTGGCTTCCATCAGGTTGAACAGACGGTCAAAACCAATCGCATTACGGTATAGTGGTGAGAAATCTACATTACGCATAATCCTATCCTCTTTTAAGCAATAGTCTTAGCCCAGATAAACCTATCTTGTTGGCGTGTTTATGCAAGAAAACGCCGAGCTAAGGGATTCGATAGTCCACTCCACAACCCAACTTTGGGGACGGGGACATGGTGTCGAATCTAGGGTCAAATTGAGTGCTAAAACTCAGTATCCTCTCTTGAGCGATCTGGTTTAGCGATGCCAGAGGTGCTGTTCTTCTCTTGTTGAGCAAGCTAGCCATCCCTCTTCCTAATTAGATATAAGGCCTAGAAATGGGGTTTCAAGGGATCAGAAAAAGAATTTTTCAGTCTGTGCTGTCAGGGTCTAGGGTCTAGGGTCTAGGGTCTAGGGTCTAGGGCAGTTTTTCCTGCCCTAAGTAAAAATGCCACCTCTTGCGAGGTGGCATTTTCATTAATGTTGATAGCGTCTTATCGATTACACGTCTAGGTTCGCTACTTTCAATGCGTTTTCTTCGATGAAGTTACGACGTGGTTCAACTTGATCACCCATCAAGGTCGTGAACAGCTCATCCGCACCAACGGCATCTTCAATGGTCACACGCATCATGCGGCGAGTTTCTGGATCCATGGTGGTTTCCCAAAGCTGATCTGGGTTCATCTCACCCAAACCTTTGTAGCGTTGTAGGCTCAAACCACGACGAGATTCCTTAATCAGCCACTCAAGCGCACTTGCAAAGCTGTTCACGGGTTGAGTACGTTCACCACGCTGAATATACGCACCTTCTTCGATCAAACCGTCCAGCGCATCCGCCAGCTCTGCCAGTTTCTGGTATTCTTTCGAGTTGATCAGATCCACGCTCAGTGGGTACTCGTGCATCACACCGTGGGTACGAACCACAATCTTCGGTGAGAACAGTCCGCGCTCTGCATCGTGTTCGATTTCAAAGCTGTATTGGCTTGCGCCCACTTCTTTGGCGTTCAACTGAGTAACCAGTTGCTCTGTCCATGCCGCCATTGCTGCTTGATCGGCAAACTGTGTTTCGCTGAGACGCGGAACATAAATCAGTTCATGAATCAGTGCACGTGGGTAACGACGGCTCATACGATCCACCAGCTTGATCGCTGCATTGTATTGCTGAACCAGTTTCTCCAGTGCTTCACCGGCCAATGCTGGTGCGTCTGGGTTCACGTGCAGTGCTGCGTTATCCAATGCCAAGGAAATTTGGTACTGGTTCATCGCATCTTCATCTTTAATGTACTGCTCTTGTTTGCCTTTCTTCACTTTGTACAGTGGTGGCTGAGCGATATACACGTAACCACGCTCGATAAGCTCAGGCATTTGACGGTAGAAGAAGGTCAACAGTAGCGTACGGATGTGCGAACCATCGACGTCCGCATCGGTCATGATGATGATGTTGTGGTAACGCAGTTTGTCTGGGTTGTACTCGTCACGACCGATACCACAACCTAGTGCAGTGATCAGCGTTGCGACTTCTTGAGAAGAGAGCATCTTGTCGAAACGCGCTTTTTCTACGTTTAGAATCTTACCTTTTAGCGGTAGGATTGCTTGGTTCTTACGGTTACGGCCTTGTTTTGCGGAGCCGCCTGCCGAATCACCCTCCACTATGTAAAGTTCAGACAGTGCAGGATCTTTTTCCTGACAGTCAGCAAGTTTACCAGGAAGGCCAGCAAGGTCTAACGCCCCTTTACGGCGTGTCATTTCACGCGCTTTACGTGCTGCTTCACGCGCACGTGCGGCGTCGATAATCTTAGAACAAACGGTTTTCGCTTCGCTTGGGTGTTCGGCCAAGAAGTCGTTCAGTTTGTCTGCCATGAAGGATTCCACTGCGGACTTCACTTCACTAGAAACCAGTTTGTCTTTGGTTTGGCTTGAGAATTTTGGATCCGGCACTTTTACTGAAACAACAGCGGTCAAACCTTCACGCGCATCGTCACCAGAAGTCGCGGTTTTCGCTTTCTTCGAGTAGCCTTCTTTGTCCATGTAGCTGTTCAGTGTGCGCGTCAATGCCGCGCGGAAACCCGCTAAGTGGGTACCACCGTCACGCTGTGGGATGTTGTTGGTAAAACAGTAGATGTTTTCTTGGAAACCATCGTTCCACTGCATCGCCACTTCAACCGCAATACCGTCTTCACGCTCGGCATTAAAATGGAATACTTTTTCATGGATGGGGGTTTTGTTGCGGTTCAAGTGAGTGACGAACGCTTGAATACCACCTTCATACATGAAGTGATCTTTCTTATCTTCTTCGCGCTCATCAAACAGTTTGATCGACACGCCAGAGTTCAGGAAAGAGAGCTCACGTAGACGCTTCGCTAGGATGTCATAATGAAATTCGATGTTGGTGAAGGTTTCAGCACTTGGCCAGAAACGTACCGTGGTACCGGTTTTTTCGGTATCACCGATGATAGCAAGCGGTGCATCAGGCACACCATGACGATAGGTTTGGCTGTGGGTATGACCACCACGATGAATCGTCAACAGCACTTTTTCAGACAGTGCGTTTACCACCGAAACACCTACACCGTGAAGACCGCCAGACACTTTGTAAGAGTTGTCGTCAAACTTACCACCAGCGTGCAGTACCGTCATGATAACTTCGGCAGCAGACACGTTCTCTTCTGGGTGCATTTCGGTCGGGATACCACGGCCATCATCGCTAACAGAAACTGAGTTATCCTCATGAATCGTGACTACGATATCTTTACAGTGGCCTGCTAAGGCTTCATCAATTGAGTTATCCACCACCTCAAAAACCATGTGGTGCAGACCGGTGCCATCATCTGTGTCCCCGATGTACATACCCGGACGCTTACGTACCGCATCCAGACCCTTCAGTACCTTAATACTCGATGAATCGTAATTGTTCGACATGAGTTACTCTCTCATTATTTATCCTTGCTCGATTACACCCTGCTCCACATGAAACAGTCGGCCAGAGTCATCGCGCATGTCGCTGATCTGGTTTTCCGTAATCGAACTTACAAAAACTTGAGCCCCCGTCTGTTTCAAGCAATCAGCAAGACGCTTGCGACGTTGACTGTCTAATTCAGAGGCAAAGTCATCTATGAGATAGACGCATTGCTTACCGGTTTTTTCCGTTAGGTGCTGGCCTTGTGCCAAGCGGAGCGCACACACCATTAATTTCAATTGGCCACGCGATAACACATCTTCCACCGGGGTGTTATTCACTTTTATCCGTAAATCGGCCTTATTTGGCCCGCTAACGGTATAGCCTAGCGTTTGATCGCGCTCGAAATTCTCTTCCAGTATTTGTTGGTATGGGGTTTCTTTTTCCCAGCCACGATAATACTTCAATTGGATATGAAATTCTGGCAAAAATTCTTGGCACAACTGTTCCGCTTTGCTTTGCATTTGGGCAACGTAATCGGCGCGCCATTGGCTAATCAACTCGGCCAAACGTGCCATTTCCTTGTCCCAATAACTCAGCTCTTGATAGCTCTTTGCCGACTTCAACAACGCATTACGTTGTTTGTTGAGGCGCTTAAAACGCCCCCATGCATCATAAAACGCGGGCTCAGTATGAAACACGCCCCAATCAATAAACGCTCGACGATGCTTGGGCCCATCCGTTAATAAATCGAAGCCTTCGGGATGAATCAATTGCAATGGCAACACTTGTGCTAGCTGCGCTAACTTTTGCCCAGATTGACCGCCTATTTTAACCTCTGTTGTGCCATCACGCTGCTTATTAATGCCGATCGGTAGCTCAAATTGATCCGAGTTCAAAAAACGACCATAGACAAACAGTTGATCACACTCATTTTGAATCACGCGTCCGGTCAAAGCACTTTTAAATGAGCGCCCATGACCGAGCAAATAGATGGCTTCCAAGACACTGGTTTTGCCACTGCCATTCGGACCAATAAGAAAGTTAAAGCCTGGCGACAGTGCAATGTCGCAGGCTTTGATATTACGAAACTGCTGAATAATCAGACGAGAAAGCGGCATTCAATCAGCTTATAGACGAATTGGCATAACCACGTACATGGCGCTGTCGTCATCGACATTTTCAACCAGAGCACTGGCGTTGGCATCCGACATTGAGATTCGTACTTGTTCACAACGCAAGGTGTTCAACACATCCAATACGTAGCTAACGTTGAAGCCAATCTCAATCGCCTCGCCCTCGAAGCTCACATCCAACATCTCTTCCGCTTCTTCTTGCTCTGGGTTGTTGGCGGTAATGCGCATTTCACTGCCAGCGAGGTTAACGCGAACGCCACGGAATTTTTCATTCGACAAAATCGCCGCGCGTGAAAACGCTTGGCGTAATTCATCACAACTCGCTTCCAGCGTTTTGGTTGTGTGTTGCGGCAACACGCGACGGTAATCCGGGAAACGACCATCCACCAACTTAGAAGTAAAGACAAAATGGTTTACTTCGGCGCGCAGATTTGAGCTGCCAATTTGCAGCGTGACGGGTTGCTCTGGTGTATCCAGCAATTTAACCAGCTCTTGCACACCTTTACGCGGTACGATGATCTGCTTTTGTGCAAAGTCAGCACTCAACGCTGCCTGCGCCACAGCCATACGGTGACCATCGGTCGCGACACTGCGCAGTGTGCTGCCCTCAATTTCAAACAACATGCCATTGAGGTAGTAGCGTACGTCTTGGTTCGCCATCGAGAATTGTGTTTTCTCAATCAGCGCGCGCAATTCGCCCTGAGTGAGGGAGACTTCCACTTCACTTTGCCAATCTTCAATATTCGGAAAATCATTGGCCGGCAGAGTGGCCAACGAGAAACGGCTTCGCCCGGAGCGCACTTGCACGCGATCACCTTCCAATACAAACGTGATCACCGCATCGTCGGGTAATCCACGGCAGATATCGATAAACTTGCGCGAAGGAACCGTAATACTGCCCGCTTCAAACTCCCCTTCCAAGGTCACTTTACTGATCAGCTCCACTTCTAAGTCCGTGGCGGTCATTGACAGTTGACCATTTTCAACGTTGATCAGCAAATTACCGAGGATCGGTAGCGTTGGTCGCCCACCGAGTGCACCGGAAACCTGTTGAAGGGGTTTAATAAAATGACTACGTGCGATAGTAAATTTCATGCTTGGCTCTTTACGCTGTCCGCTTCAATAAAGTGTTTAGAATTGTGTCATTCTAACCGATTAAGACGACAGGGTGCGAATCAAGTTAGAGTAATCTTCTTTAATATCGTGGCTCTCTTCACGCAGCTGCTCAATCTTACGACACGCATGCAGCACTGTGGTGTGGTCACGGCCACCAAACGCATCGCCGATTTCCGGCAAGCTGTGGTTGGTAAGCTCTTTGGCCAATGCCATGGCTAATTGGCGAGGACGCGCAACCGAGCGAGAACGTCGCTTAGAGAGTAGATCGGCCACTTTAATCTTGTAGTATTCCGCAACCGTCTTTTGAATGTTGTCGATGGTCACCAGCTTCTCTTGCAGTGCCAATAGGTCACGCAGTGCTTCACGCACAAAATCAATGGTAATTGGGCGGCCAGTAAAGTTGGCATTGGCGATCACGCGGTTTAATGCCCCTTCTAGCTCACGAACATTAGAACGCAGACGCTTAGCAATAAAGAACGCCACTTCATCGGCAAGATGGATTTGGTGATCTTCGGCTTTCTTCATCAAGATCGCCACACGGGTTTCCAGTTCTGGCGGCTCAATCGCCACCGTCAAACCCCAACCAAAGCGTGATTTCAGGCGATCTTCTACCCCGCTGATCTCTTTTGGATAACGATCCGAAGTCAGGATAATCTGTTGGTTGCCTTCCAATAGCGCGTTAAAGGTGTGGAAGAACTCTTCCTGCGAACGCTCTTTGTTAGCAAAGAATTGAATGTCATCGATAAGTAAGGCATCAACACTGCGGTAGTAACGTTTGAACTCTTCAATTGCGTTATTTTGCAGGGCTTTAACCATGTCTTGCACAAAACGCTCAGAGTGCATGTAAACCACTTTGGCGTTGGGCTTGTTATCAACAATGGCGTTGCCAACGGCGTGCAACAAGTGGGTTTTACCTAAACCGGTGCCGCCGTATAAGAACAGTGGGTTGTACGCCCCACCAGGGTTATCCGCCACCTGACGTGCTGCGGCCAAACCCAATTGGTTCGACTTACCTTCGACAAAGTTATTGAACTTATGCTTAGGGTTCACATTTGAGCGGTGATTGATGTCAGCGATCGCTTGAGCATCATCATCCCAAGTTTTGTGTACTGGCTTACGCGCTTGCAATTGTGCGGGTGCCGACGATTCGGCCGCCACATCCGCTGGTGTGCGAGTTGGTGCTGGCTTAGGTGCAGCCACAGGACGGCTGCCGACTTCAAAACGCAAGTTAGGAATGTCATGACCGCAATATTCTTGCAATAAACGATTAATGCTATTGAGGTATTTGTCTCGCACCCAATCCAAAACAAAGCGGTTTGGCGCGAACAGAGTGAGCGTATTGTCATTGAGCTCCGCTTGTAACGGGCGAACCCACATACTGAATTCTGTAGCTGGTAGCTCTTCTTGAAGCCGTTGCATACACTGCAACCAAAGCGAAGATGACACGGTGCCCCCACTGAGTACGAAATTAATCTGAAAAGATTGGCAATTTTACCTGTTGATAACCAAGATCGCCAGCGATTGATCGACGATCCAGTGAATAAGATCCAAGTTATTCACAATAATTTCGCTTGATTTTTGCGGATCAACACATCTTGCCCAATGATTACCCACAAGACGATCCACTTTTCCACGGATCTTGGCGATTTATCCCCAAAACAGACTGTTCATCTGGTTATGGTTAATAACAACTAGTTATTTATTCTATTGAGATAAATCACATTAACATCACCTCCCATAAAGATAAGGAGTCACAAGATGAATAACTGGATTAAAGCGAGTATTGCTGCCATCGCGCTTTCTGTAGCAACTTTTCAGGCGGTTGCCGAAGAAGTGGTTAAAGTGGGTATGTCTGGCCGCTACTTCCCATTCACCTTTGTAAAGCAAGACCAACTGCAAGGTTTTGAAGTGGATATGTGGGATGAGATTGGTAAGCGTAATGGCTACAAAGTCGAATACGTAACCGCAAACTTCTCAGGTCTGTTTGGCTTACTTGAAACGGGTCGCATCGATACCATTTCCAACCAAATCACCATGACGGATGCGCGCAAAGCCAAATACCTTTTTGCTGATCCTTATGTGGTAGACGGCGCTCAGATCACCGTACGCAAGGGCAATGACAGCATCAAAGGCGTTGCAGACCTTGCAGGTAAAACCGTTGCGGTCAACCTAGGCTCAAACTTTGAGCAGCTATTACGCGATTACGATAAAGACGGCAAAATCAATATCAAGACTTACGATACCGGTATTGAACATGATGTTGCGTTAGGACGTGCCGATGCATTCGTGATGGATCGCCTGTCAGCACTAGAACTGATCAAGAAAACCGGTTTGCCACTACAATTGGCAGGTGAACCGTTTGAAACCATCGCTAACGCATGGCCATTTGTGAACAACGAACGTGGCGTGAAGCTGCAAGGTGAAGTCAACAAAGCCCTTGCTGAGATGCGCGCAGACGGTACGGTTGAGCAAATCTCAATCAAATGGTTTGGTGCAGACATCACCAAATAAAGCGAATAGCGCTCGTCACAGCTTTCTTTTTTAAGGTGGAATTTGCGATTCCACCTTTTGTTTTCTTTAAGGGTAACTGGTATGGGATTTGATTTTAACTACATGCTAGAGCTACTGCCGATTCTGCTCAAATACCTCGGCACCACCATGGAAATGGCGATTCTGGGTCTGGTTTTCTCTTTGGTCTTGGCGGTAATACTGGCCAATATTCGTGTGTTCCGCCTCCCCATCCTCGATCCACTCAGCCAACTCTACATCAGTTTTTTCCGTGGCACACCGCTGCTGGTACAACTGTTCTTGCTTTACTATGGCTTACCTCAAATCTTCCCAATCATGGTTGGTCTCGACGCGTTCAGTGCTGCCGTTATTGGTTTAACACTGCATTTTGCCGCCTACATGGCAGAAAGCATTCGCGCCGCGATTATTGGTATTGACCGTAGCCAGATGGAAGCCAGCTTGTCGGTAGGCATGACCACCTCTCAAGCAATGCGTCGCGTTATCTTGCCACAAGCCACTCGCGTCGCTTTGCCATCATTAATGAACTACTTTATCGACATGATCAAATCCACCTCTTTGGCTTTTACGCTAGGCGTAGCGGAAATAATGGCCAAGGCGCAAATGGAAGCTTCGTCTAGCTTCCGCTTCTTTGAAGCCTTTTTGGCTGTCGCACTCATCTATTGGGGTGTCGTACTGGTGCTAACCCGAGTGCAAATTTGGGCCGAGAACAAACTGAATAAGGCGTATGCGAGATGATCAAATTAGACAATATCCACAAACGCTTTGGCGACACAGAAGTACTCAAAGGCATTGATCTGACCATCAACCAAGGTGAAATCATCGTCATCATTGGTTCAAGTGGGACTGGCAAATCCACCTTGCTGCGCTGTGTTAACTTTCTAGAGCAAGCGGACCAAGGCAAAATCACCATTGATGACATCAGTGTCGATAGCCAACAACACACCAAAGCCGAAGTGCTTGCGCTGCGCCGCCGCACTGGCTTCGTGTTTCAAAACTACGCGTTATTTGCCCACATGACGGCGCGACAAAATATTGCCGAGGGTTTGGTCACCGTTCGCGGCTGGAAAAAAGAAGACGCTCTGAAACGCGCACAGCAAATCTTGGACGACATTGGTCTGGGAGAAAAAGGCGACAGCTACCCGGCGGCCCTCTCTGGTGGCCAGCAACAACGCGTCGGTATTGGCCGCGCCATGGCACTGCAACCCGAACTGTTGCTTTTTGATGAGCCAACTTCGGCATTGGATCCAGAATGGGTTGGAGAAGTCCTCTCATTAATGAAGAAGTTAGCCAACCAACACCAAACGATGCTGGTGGTCACCCATGAGATGCAATTTGCCCGAGAAGTGGCGGATCGCGTGATCTTCATGGCGGAAGGCAAGATTGTTGAGCAGGGATCTCCACAGGATATCTTTGGAAATCCACAGGATCCTCGCTTACAAAAATTCCTGCGCCAAGTAGGAATGGAGTAAAGATCCCGACAAAGATCGCGAGATCCTTGAGATTTTACTCACACTCCGTATAATCGCCCGGCGGATTTGTTGATACACCACAAAGATTGACACTTTGTGTGACTGTGATTACAATTCCGCCTCTTTGTTGAGAGGCGTCGGTGAACTCTTCTTTATATAGAGAAGAAAACAGACCCACGCCGGGTTAACTTAGAACCTAAAACTACTGATCAGTAAAGGTAATAACAATGGCTACTAAACGCACTTTTCAACCTTCAGTTCTAAAGCGCAAGCGTACTCACGGTTTCCGTGCACGCATGGCGACTAAGAACGGTCGTAAAGTAATCAATGCACGTCGTGCGAAAGGCCGTGCGCGCCTGTCAAAATAATCGCTAGCTTATTTTGAATACGTACGCGTTCAATCGGGAGTTACGTTTGTTAACTCCCGAGCATTATCAAAACGTCTTTCAGCAAGCTCATCGAGCTGGCTCTCCTCATTTCACTATCATTGCTCGCAATAATAACCTTTCTCATCCTCGTTTAGGCTTGGCTGTACCCAAGAAGCAAATCAAAACTGCCGTTGGTCGCAACCGATTCAAACGCCTAGCCCGTGAAAGCTTTCGTAACACACAACATCAACTTCCCAATAAAGATTTTGTTGTGATCGCCAAGAAAAGCGCGCAAGATTTGAGCAATGAGGAACTGTTTAAGTTGTTTGATAAGCTATGGCATCGCCTGTCTCGCCCCTCGCGTGGTTAACAATCGGACTCGTCCGTCTTTATCAAGGTCTTATCAGTCCTCTCCTTGGACCGCGCTGTCGTTTTACTCCAACCTGTTCTACATATGCCATAGAAGCGTTGAAAGCTCACGGTTTTGTAAAAGGGTGTTGGTTATCAGGCAAACGTCTATTAAAATGCCACCCTTTGAATGAAGGGGGCTTTGACCCCGTTCCACCAGTCCAAAAACAAGACAGAGATAAATAACGATGGATTCTCAACGTACTCTCCTGGTCCTGCTTCTGGCGCTGGTTTCTTTCTTGCTGTTCCAACAGTGGCAAGTCGCAAAGAACCCAGCCCCTCAAGCCGTTGAACAGGCTCAAACAAGCAGCACTTTACCTGCACCATCTTTTGCTGATGAACTGGACCCAGCGCCAGCGCAACAAGCGTCAGCAAAACTCATCACGGTAACAACGGATGTGTTGACTCTGTCAATCGACACTGTTGGTGGTGATGTAGTGGCTGCGGATTTGAACCAATATTCTGCAGAACTCAATTCTGCGAATGCCTTCGAGCTTCTTAGAGACACTCAAGGTCATCAATTCATCGCACAAAGTGGTCTGGTTGGCCCACAAGGCATCGACCTAAGCAGCAACAATCGTCCAAGCTACCAAGTGAGCGCGGACAGCTTTACGTTAGCTGACGATCAAAACGAATTACGTATTCCAATGACCTACCAAGCGAATGGCTTGGAGTACACCAAAACCTTTATCCTAAAACGTGGTAGCTACGCGATTGACGTTGAGTTCGATGTCATCAACAAATCAGGTAACAACGCAACGTTAGGCATGTACGCACACCTACGTCAAAATCTGATGGACGCGGGCGGCAGCATCACCATGCCAACCTACCGTGGTGGTGCTTACTCAACCGAAGATACTCGTTATAAAAAATACAGCTTCGAAGATATGCAAGATCGCAATCTGTCTCTTACTCTGACCAATGGTCAAGGTTGGGCAGCAATGATCCAGCACTACTTCGCTGCGGCGTGGATCCCACGTAACGAACCAGGTGCAAACCTGTACACTCGCGTGATTGGCAATATGGGTGACATTGGCGTTCGCATGCCAAACAAAACCATTGCTGATGGCGATAGCGCACACTTCACCGCAACCCTTTGGGCTGGTCCTAAACTGCAAGACCAAATGGCGGAAGTCGCACCAAACCTTGACTTGGTTGTCGATTACGGCTGGTTGTGGTTCATCGCGAAACCACTGCATTGGCTACTGTCTGTTATCCAAAGCTTTGTGGGTAACTGGGGTGTGGCGATCATCTGTCTGACCTTCATCGTTCGTGGTGCGATGTACCCACTGACAAAAGCACAGTACACCTCAATGGCCAAAATGCGCATGCTACAGCCTAAGCTGCAAGCAATGCGTGAGCGCATCGGTGATGACCGTCAGCGCATGAGCCAAGAGATGATGGAACTGTACAAGAAAGAGAAAGTTAACCCACTCGGTGGCTGTCTTCCTCTCATTCTGCAGATGCCTATCTTCATCGCTCTGTACTGGGCATTGATGGAATCGGTTGAGCTGCGTCACTCGCCGTTCATCCTATGGATTCACGACCTTTCAGCACAGGACCCATACTTCATCCTGCCGCTATTGATGGGTGGATCAATGTTCCTAATTCAGAAGATGAGCCCAACGACTGTGACCGATCCTATGCAGCAGAAGATCATGACCTTTATGCCGGTGATGTTTACCTTCTTCTTCCTATGGTTCCCATCAGGCCTGGTTCTATACTGGCTAGTATCGAACATCGTTACTCTGATCCAGCAGTCTTTGATATACAAAGCACTGGAGAAAAAAGGCTTACACACTAAGTAAGTGACAACAGAGTAAAGAAAGGCGGCCAAAAGGTCGCCTTTTTGTTTTCGGCTGATTACAATTCAGCTAATTGATTCCCTGACCAGACAAATGGTCGTTAAAACGATAGGCTCATTTATGACAACAGATACGATTGTCGCCCAGGCTACAGCGCCGGGCCGAGGTGGTGTCGGGATTATTCGTGTTTCTGGCCCGCAAGCCGCTCAAGTTGCCTTGGAAGTAACAGGTAAGACGCTAAAAGCGCGCTACGCTGAATATCTCCCTTTTAAAGCCCAAGATGGTAGTGAACTTGACCAAGGGATCGCCCTGTTCTTCCCAAATCCTCATTCATTTACTGGCGAAGATGTCCTTGAGTTGCAAGGCCACGGCGGCCCTGTGGTGATGGACATGCTGATTAAACGCATCCTGACCATCTCTGGTGTTCGCCCCGCAAGACCAGGGGAGTTTTCTGAGCGAGCCTTCCTTAACGATAAGATGGACCTCACGCAAGCTGAGGCGATCGCAGACCTGATTGATGCCAGCTCCGAAGAAGCGGCCAAATCAGCACTCCAATCGCTACAAGGGCAATTTTCTAAGCGAATTCATACGCTGGTGGAATCTCTCATCCATCTGCGCATCTACGTTGAAGCGGCCATCGATTTTCCTGAAGAGGAAATCGACTTCTTAGCCGATGGTAAAGTGGCGGGCGATCTGCAAGCCATCATCGACAACTTAGACGCAGTACGCAAAGAAGCCAACCAAGGCGCGATTATGCGTGAAGGGATGAAAGTGGTGATTGCGGGTCGACCAAATGCCGGTAAATCGAGCTTGTTGAATGCGCTATCAGGTAAGGATTCCGCGATTGTCACCGACATTGCTGGCACCACACGTGATGTCCTCCGTGAGCATATCCATATCGATGGCATGCCATTGCACATCATCGATACCGCTGGTCTGCGTGATGCTTCAGACGAAGTAGAAAAAATCGGTATCGAGCGCGCTTGGGATGAGATCCGTCAAGCCGATCGCGTACTCTTCATGGTCGATGGCACCACCACCGACGCCACCGACCCTAAAGAAATCTGGCCAGACTTTATTGATCGCCTGCCAGAACAAATCGGCATTACCGTGATCCGCAACAAAGCGGATCAAACCCAAGAATCACTCGGGATCTGC
Organism: Vibrio vulnificus CMCP6; assembly: GCF_000039765.1. Classification (NCBI taxonomy): domain Bacteria; kingdom Pseudomonadati; phylum Pseudomonadota; class Gammaproteobacteria; order Vibrionales; family Vibrionaceae; genus Vibrio; species Vibrio vulnificus. The sequence goes on from NC_004459.3 coordinate 1,011,523, forward strand.
CATGTTAGTCAACCGACGTTGATCCGTTTGTCGGCCAAAACAGGTCAAGGCGTTGATGCATTGCGTAATCACCTAAAAGAGTGCATGGGCTTTTCTGGCAACAGTGAAGGTGGCTTTATGGCAAGACGCCGACATCTGGATGCACTTCAGCGCGCCGCAGAGCACCTGCTGATTGGCCAAGAACAATTGGAAGGGTATATGGCCGGAGAAATTCTTGCAGAAGAACTCCGCATCGCTCAGCAGCATCTCAACGAGATCACGGGCGAGTTTAGTTCCGACGATTTGCTCGGACGTATTTTCTCTTCATTCTGTATCGGAAAATAACTTCAAAGCGTGGCCATTGGCTGCGCTTTTTCATTTAAGGACATACTATGATTCACATCATCACAGGCAGCACACTCGGTGGCGCAGAATACGTGGGCGATCACTTGAGTGACCTACTGCAAGAGGCTGGGTTTGAAACCACCATTCACAATCACCCTCAGTTAAGCGAAATCCCTAATCAAGGCACCTGGTTGATCATCACCTCTACGCATGGCGCAGGCGAATATCCAGACAACATTCAGCCTTTTATCCACGCTCTGCAAGCGACCCCACCGAAAATGAGTGATGTTCGTTATGCTGTTGTAGCGATTGGAGACTCCAGTTATGACACTTTTTGTGCCGCGGGTCTGCACGTCCACGCGTTACTGACTGACATTGGCGCCAGTGCGATCACTCAGTGTCTGACCATTGATGTGCTCAGCCATACCGTACCAGAAGACGCCGCCGAAGTTTGGCTAAAACAACATATCGAGCAGTTTTGATGCCTATTGCGGGGGAAGCACTCCCTCGCTTTTCCCTTCTGTGAATAACCTTTCTACAAATCCCATCATCAATTCGACGAAAAATCACACGATCCATCTGTGGATAAAATAGAGAAGATCCAGTGTTTTTCCTATAGTTATCCAAATAATAACTTTTACACTTCGCGTCCCCTGTGCATAACCACCCATTTTGATCCCAGGTAATCCTTATGTAGATCAAATCATGATCACACGATATGATCCAAATAAGATCCATGATCTTGTTGATCATTTTTAACTTATCCACAGATCACCTCGATCCTAATAATAGATCCAATAAAAGATCATATATAAAGATCTTTATATATATTTAGTGGGATGATCTCGTGATTCGCGAGACGAAAACAATTTTCACTCATCCACAAAAGAAGGTAGAATATCGCTCTTTTTCTCTCACTGTTGAATCCTTTGAATACCTGAGGTCAGTTCATGCTTTATCACGAAACATTTGACGTCATTGTTGTCGGTGGCGGACACGCAGGAACGGAAGCCGCACTCGCATCAGCACGCACCGGTCAGAAGACCTTATTACTCACGCACAATATCGATACCTTGGGCCAAATGTCTTGTAACCCAGCCATTGGTGGTATTGGTAAAGGGCATTTGGTCAAAGAAGTGGATGCGATGGGTGGTTTGATGGCGCAAGCGATCGATCACGCGGGTATTCAGTTTAGAACACTAAACGCCTCGAAAGGGCCAGCAGTGAGAGCAACACGTGCACAAGCCGACCGAGCGCTTTACAAAGCTTACGTGCGTGATTTTCTCGAAAATGCGCCGAATCTGACCCTTTTCCAACAAGCAGTGGATGACTTAATTGTCGAACAGGATCAAGTTCGTGGTGTGATCACGCAAATGGGATTAAAGTTCCATGCCAAAGCGGTCGTTCTGACGGTAGGTACTTTCCTTGGTGGAAAGATCCACATCGGTTTGCAAAGCTCTTCTGGTGGACGCGCAGGGGATCCTCCTTCGATCGCGTTGGCCGATCGTCTGCGTGAACTGCCATTTAGAGTCGATCGACTCAAAACGGGTACACCACCACGCATCGATGCACGTAGTGTCGATTTTTCTGTGTTAGAAGCACAACACGGTGACAATCCAACGCCTGTATTCTCCTTTATGGGCGATCGCACTCATCACCCACGTCAAATTCCTTGTTTCATTACCCATACCAATGAACAGACGCATGAGGTGATTCGTAACAACCTTGATCGTAGCCCAATGTACGCTGGTATCATCGAAGGTATTGGCCCTCGTTACTGTCCTTCTATCGAAGACAAAGTGATGCGCTTTGCCGATAAGAACAGCCACCAAATCTTCATCGAACCAGAAGGTTTAACGACTCACGAATTGTATCCAAACGGCATCTCCACCAGCTTGCCATTTGATGTGCAGGTGCAGATTGTTCGTTCGATGAAAGGTTTTGAAAACGCGCACATTGTTCGCCCTGGTTACGCAATTGAATACGATTTCTTCGATCCACGTGACTTGAAACAGACTTACGAAACCAAGTTTATCCAAGGTTTGTTCTTTGCTGGCCAAATTAACGGCACGACTGGTTACGAAGAAGCAGCCGCACAAGGTTTGATGGCGGGTCTCAATGCCAGCTTGTTCAGCCAAGAGAAAGAAGGTTGGAGCCCACGTCGCGATCAAGCCTACATGGGCGTATTGATCGACGATCTCTCAACCATGGGTACCAAAGAACCATACCGCATGTTCACATCGCGTGCGGAACACCGCTTGTTACTGCGTGAAGACAACGCGGATCTACGTTTGACAGAAAAAGCACGCGAACTCGGCTTGGTCGATGATGCTCGTTGGGCTCGTTTTAACCAGAAGATCGACAATATGGAGCAAGAGCGTCAACGTCTGAAATCGACGTGGATGAATCCGGCTTCTACTGGTATTGAAGAGCTTAACCAATTATTAAAATCACCAATGAACCGTGAAGCCAGCGGTGAAGATCTTCTTCGTCGCCCAGAGATGACTTATGAGCAGCTCACTTCGTTGGCCGCTTTTGCACCTGCACTCGACGATCTTGAAGCCGCAGAACAAGTGGAAATTCAAGTGAAATACGAAGGCTACATCAAGCGTCAGCAAGATGAGATTGAAAAATCCCTGCGTCATGAACACACCAAATTGCCAGCGGATCTTGATTACAGCGATGTGAAAGGCTTATCCAACGAGGTGGTACTTAAACTCAACACCGCCAAGCCCGAGACATTGGGGATTGCATCACGCATTTCTGGTATTACGCCTGCGGCCATTTCGATTTTGCTGGTTCACTTAAAGAAAATCGGCATGTTGAAAGTGGGAGAAGAAAACGCATGAGTGCTCTTCGCCAAAAACTGGATGCTTTAATCGAGCAAACCGATTTGCAGGTCAATGAACGTCAACGTGAACAACTGTTAGGTTATGTGGAACTGCTCAATAAGTGGAACAAAGCCTATAACCTGACCTCTGTGCGTGATCCGCAAGACATGCTGGTGAAACATATTCTCGATAGCATCGTAGTAGCGCCTCACCTTGACGGTGAGCGTTTTATCGATGTGGGTACTGGACCTGGATTGCCTGGTATTCCGTTGGCGATCATGCATCCAGAGAAAACGTTCTTTTTGTTGGACAGCTTAGGTAAGCGCATTCGCTTTATCAAACAAGTTCTCCATGAACTAAAGATTGAAAATGTGACCACGGTGCAAAGTCGTGTCGAAGAGTTCCAGCCAGAAGAAAAATTTGATGGTGTTCTAAGTCGCGCATTTGCTTCAATGACAGATATGGTGGAGTGGTGTCATCATCTACCGAAAACGGGTCAAGGTGTCTTCCTTGCTCTAAAGGGGCTGCACCCTAAAGATGAAATTGATCAGCTTCCTGAGTGGTGCAGTGTGACGGAGATCATATCTTTGACTGTTCCTGAGTTGGAAGGGGATCGCCATCTAGTAATCTTATCGCGCAAGGATAATTAGCGAGGTCATCGTGGGTAAAATAGTAGCAATTGCCAACCAGAAAGGTGGTGTGGGTAAGACAACAACGTGTGTCAATCTAGCAGCGTCAATGGCCGCAACCAAACGCAAAGTATTGGTGATAGATTTGGACCCACAAGGTAACGCTACGATGGCGAGTGGTGTGGACAAATACATGGTGGATGCCACCGCATACGACTTGCTGGTTGAAGAAACCCCATTTGACCAAGTGGTGTGCAAAACGACCACTGGAAAATATGATCTGATTGCGGCGAATGGCGACGTCACCGCCGCAGAAATCAAATTGATGGAAGTGTTCGCGCGAGAAGTCCGTCTAAAGAACGCTTTGGCGTCAGTTCGCGATAACTATGATTTCATCTTTATTGATTGTCCTCCTTCTTTAAACCTTCTTACAATCAATGCCATGGCTGCGGCGGATTCCGTGCTGGTGCCAATGCAATGTGAATATTTTGCATTAGAAGGTTTAACGGCTCTTATGGATACCATTAGTAAGTTGGCGGCAGTGGTGAACGACAAACTCAAAATCGAGGGATTGTTGCGTACCATGTACGATCCTCGCAACCGCCTGTCTAATGAAGTCTCCGATCAACTCAAAAAGCATTTCGGCAGTAAAGTCTACCGTACAGTGATCCCACGAAACGTGCGCTTAGCAGAAGCGCCAAGTCATGGGAAACCGGCAATGTACTACGACAAGCACTCTGCAGGCTCAAAAGCGTATTTAGCGCTGGCGGGGGAAATGCTGCGTCGAGAAGAAATCCCAGTTTAACCTTCACCAAAGGAATTCATACCAATGTCTAAGCGTGGTCTAGGAAAGGGGCTGGATGCACTGTTGTCTACCAGTTCATTAGCTCGTGAGAAACAACATATCGCCACTCAGAGTCAGGCACTTTCCGCGGAAGGAGAGTTGACCGATATTGCGGTAGGTCAGTTGCAACCTGGGGTATACCAACCACGAAAAGACATGTCACCACAGGCGCTGGAAGAATTGACGGCCTCGATTCAGTCGCAAGGCATCATTCAGCCGATCGTGGTTCGACCGGTGCAAGATGGCCATTTTGAGATCATTGCCGGTGAGCGACGTTGGCGAGCCGCCAAATTAGCAGGGTTAAAACGCGTTCCTTGCTTGATCAAGCATGTCGAAGATCGTGCTGCTATCGCCATGGCGTTGATCGAAAATATTCAGCGCGAAGATCTTAATGTGATCGAAGAAGCGCAAGCGCTTGAGCGATTGCAAGACGAGTTTTCTCTGACTCATCAGCAAGTGGCGGATGTGATTGGTAAGTCACGTACTGCGGTGAGCAACCTGCTTCGACTGAATGGCTTGGAGCTAGAAGTGAAACAGTTTGTTGCACAGAAACTGCTCGATATGGGTCATGCTCGTGCCTTGTTAGCGTTGGAAGGCGAGCAACAAGTGGAAGTGGCTCAGCAGGTCGCCAGCAAAGCGCTCACGGTTCGTCAAACTGAGCAGTTGGTAAAAAAATGTCTCACACCTAAGGTTGAAGAAAAAAATCAGCCAAAAGATGAAGAAACACAACAAATATCACAAAAACTAAGTGAAACGTTGGGAGCAAAGGTTTCTTTAGTGAGAAATGGCAATGGAAAAGCCAAATTGACGATAAGTATTGATGAGCCTCACAAATTAGAGCAACTAATTGCCAAGCTAGAGAGCTAAATGAGATAATTGATTTAGGTCAATTATGTAAAAAAGCAATTTTTGTACGAAAGTTGTCGGTTTGTAAACAAAACTGTAAGTTTTTGCTGCGTTTTAATTGCAATCAGTTGGACTCACCGTATAATTTTCCGCAACTTCCCAGACCCTCAAAAACGGAGGAGCCGTGGGATTTACTAGAGGTACGAATACATGGTAGCTGCGTTGGCTAGGCCAGGACGAGAGCTTGCAAAGCAATTGTTAATGATCGAGTCCGGCGCGGTTATTTTTGTGGCAGCAGGAGTGGCTTTGGTTGTGAATGCTGAGTGGGGATTTTCCTCGCTGATAGGCGGCGGCATTTTTGTTGTCGCCAATGCAGTATTTTCTGTGTGTGCATTCTTGTTTGTAGGAGCGAGAGCGTCAAAGTACGTTGCTATCTCTTTCTACACGGGTGAAGCGCTGAAAATTCTCATTACAGTAGTGCTGTTTTCTGTCGCCTACATGTATATGCAGGTGGAACTTGTTCCCCTGAAACTAACCTATTTGCTGGTTCTTGGTATTAATATCTTTGCGCCAGCGCTATTCATTAACAACAAAAAATAGGATGAGTTATGGCTGCGCCAGGTGAAGCGCTAACACCTTCCGGTTACATCACTCACCACCTTACTAACCTTTCAACTTACAAGTTGGGGCTAGTGGCGGAAGAGTCGAGTTTCTGGAACGTACATATCGATAGTCTGTTTTTTTCTTGGTTTACAGGGTTAATTTTCCTCGGAATTTTTTACGCTGTAGCTCGAAAAACAACAGCCGGTGTACCAGGTAAGCTTCAGTGTGCTGTTGAAATGATCGTAGAATTTGTCGCGACAAACGTCAAAGATACGTTCCATGGACGCAACCCGCTGATTGCACCTCTAGCACTGACTATCTTTTGTTGGGTATTTTTGATGAACTTGATGGACTTAGTTCCAATCGATTTCCTTCCATACCCGGCAGAGCATTGGCTCGGTATTCCTTACTTGAAAGTAGTACCTTCAGCTGATGTGAATATCACCATGGCTATGGCACTAGGCGTATTCGCTCTGATGATCTATTACAGCATCAAAGTGAAAGGTCTAGGTGGCTTTGCAAGAGAATTGGCTTTACACCCATTCAACCATTGGACAATGATTCCGTTCAACCTACTAATCGAAGTGGTATCGCTACTGGCGAAACCTCTTTCTCTTGGTATGCGTCTATTCGGTAACATGTTCGCGGGTGAGGTTGTATTTATTCTTTGTGCGGCAATGCTACCATGGTATCTACAATGGATGGGCTCGCTACCATGGGCGATCTTCCATATTCTGGTAATCCTGATTCAGGCCTTCGTGTTTATGATGTTGACAATCGTATATATGTCAATGGCTCACGAAGACAGTGATCATTAATTTTGTTTATTCTTATTAGACTTTTAGTTAATCGCTATAATTGGAGATAGTAATGGAAACTGTACTAAGCTTTTCTGCAATCGCAGTAGCAATCATCGTTGGTCTGTGTGCTCTAGGTACTGCAGTAGGCTTCGCGGTTCTAGGTGGTAAATTCCTAGAAGGTGCTGCTCGTCAACCAGAAATGGCTCCTATGCTTCAAGTTAAGATGTTCATCATCGCTGGTCTACTTGATGCGGTTCCAATGATCGGTATCGTAATCGCACTTCTATTCACGTTTGCAAACCCATTCGTAGGTCAATTAGCTGGTTAATCATCGGTATTGAGCGGCATGCGTCAGCGTGTCCTTGATGAACACTAATTCCGAATAGAGGGGTAGCTGTTGTGAATATGAACGCAACTCTGCTAGGTCAAGCAATCTCGTTTGCTATGTTTGTGTGGTTCTGTATGAAGTACGTATGGCCACCAATCATGCAAGCGATTGAAGAGCGTCAGAAGAAAATTGCTGACGGTCTACAAGCAGCAGAACGTGCTGCAAAAGACTTAGATCTAGCACAAGCTAATGCTTCTTCTCAATTGAAAGAAGCAAAGCGCACAGCAACTGAGATCATCGAACAAGCGAACAAACGTAAAGCTCAAATCTTGGATGAAGCTCGCGAGGATGCACAGACTGAACGTCAAAAAATCCTAGCGCAAGCGGAAGCTCAACTTGAAGCTGAACGTAATCGTGCACGCGATGAACTGCGCAAACAAGTTGCAACTCTGGCTGTAGCTGGTGCAGAGAAAATCCTTGAGCGTTCAATCGATAAAGATGCGCACAAAGATATTCTCGATAACATTACTGCAAAACTTTAAGTTTGGGGGCGAACATGGCTGATTTTACAACAATCGCGCGCCCCTATGCTAAAGCAGCCTTTGACTTTGCGGTAGAGAAAGGCCAACTAGACCAATGGGGTCAAATGTTGTCTTTCGCTGCTGAAGTAGCCCAAAACGAACAAATTAGTGAGCTGTTATCTGGCTCAATGTCAGCCGACAAACTGGCTGAACTGTTTATTGCGATTTGTGGCGAACAAGTGGATGAATTTGGTCAAAACCTTCTTAAGGTGATGGCGGAGAATGGTCGTCTTGCGGCCCTTCCTGATGTATGTACCCTGTTCTTCGTTTTGAAGAAAGAGCATGAGAAAGAGATTGATGTAGAAGTGATTTCTGCAACCGAACTTTCTGATGAACAATGTGCAAACATCAGTCAGAAACTTGAACAGCGTCTAGAGCGCAAAGTTAAGCTGAATTGCAGTGTAGATGAGGCCCTACTAGGTGGGGTGATAATTCGAGCCGGAGACTTAGTCATCGATAACTCAGCTCGCGGTCGTCTGAATCGCCTGAGCGATGCATTGCAGTCTTAATGGGGATTGGAGCATGCAACTTAATTCCACGGAAATTAGCGATCTAATTAAACAGCGTATTGAATCTTTCAACGTTGTTAGTGAAGCTCGCAATGAAGGTACTATCGTATCGGTAAGCGACGGTATCATTCGCATTCACGGCCTAGCGGACGTGATGCAAGGTGAAATGATTGAATTACCGGGTGGCCGTTATGCACTAGCACTTAACCTTGAGCGTGACTCGGTTGGTGCGGTAGTAATGGGTCCATATGCTGACCTTAAGGAAGGCATGAAAGTAACAGGTACTGGTCGTATTCTTGAAGTGCCAGTTGGTCCTGAGCTATTGGGTCGTGTAGTGAACACACTAGGTGAGCCAATTGACGGTAAAGGTCCAATTGAAGCGAAATTAACGTCACCTGTTGAAGTGATTGCACCAGGTGTAATCGACCGTCAGTCGGTTGATCAACCTGTACAAACTGGTTATAAGTCAGTTGACTCAATGATCCCTATCGGTCGTGGTCAGCGTGAACTTATCATCGGTGACCGTCAGACTGGTAAAACAGCGATGGCGATCGATGCGATCATCAACCAGAAAAACTCTGGTATTTTCTCTATCTACGTAGCGATTGGTCAGAAAGCTTCTACTATCGCCAACGTAGTGCGTAAACTGGAAGAGCACGGTGCTCTGAAGAACACAATTGTGGTTGTGGCTTCAGCATCTGAATCTGCTGCACTGCAATACCTAGCGCCATACGCAGGTTGTGCAATGGGTGAATACTTCCGTGATCGCGGCGAAGACGCACTGATTGTTTATGATGATCTATCAAAGCAAGCGGTCGCTTACCGTCAGATTTCTCTATTGCTAAAACGCCCACCAGGCCGTGAAGCATTCCCAGGTGACGTATTCTACCTTCACTCTCGTCTACTAGAGCGTGCAGCTCGTGTAAACGCAGAGTATGTAGAGCGTTTCACTAACGGTGAAGTAAAAGGTAAGACAGGTTCTTTAACCGCTCTTCCTATCATCGAAACTCAGGCTGGTGACGTTTCTGCATTCGTACCAACCAACGTAATCTCGATCACCGATGGTCAGATCTTCCTACAAACTGAGCTATTCAACGCGGGTGTACGTCCAGCGGTTGATCCAGGTATCTCAGTATCTCGTGTAGGTGGTTCTGCACAAACGAAAATCATCAAGAAGCTGTCTGGTGGTATCCGTACAGCACTAGCGGCTTACCGTGAACTTGCAGCGTTTGCTCAGTTCTCTTCGGATCTTGATGAAGCGACTAAGAGACAGTTGAACCACGGTCAAAAAGTAACTGAACTGATGAAGCAGAAGCAATACGCTCCGATGTCAGTGTTTGACCAGGCTCTAACTATCTTTGCGGCAGAGCGTGGCTACCTAAGCGATATCGAACTTTCTAAAGTTCTTGATTTCGAAGCAGCTCTACTATCGTACGCTCGCGGTCAATACGCTGAATTAGCAGCTGAGATCGACAAGACGGGTGCTTACAACGATGAAATCGAAGCTCAGTTGAAGAAACTGACTGACGACTTCAAAGCAACCCAAACTTGGTAATAGGTCGGTGGCAGTGGCTGCCACCAACTAATGGAGAGTAACGATGGCCGGCGCAAAAGAGATACGTAGTAAAATCGGGAGTGTTAAAAGCACTCAGAAGATTACGAAAGCGATGGAAATGGTAGCAGCTTCAAAAATGCGTCGTTCGCAAGACGCAATGGAAGCTTCTCGTCCATACGCGGAAACAATGCGTAAAGTGATCGGTCATGTGGCAAATGCAAGTCTAGAGTATCGTCATCCGTACCTAGATGAGCGTGAAGCCAAGCGTGTTGGTTACATCATCATTTCAACGGACCGTGGTCTGTGTGGCGGCTTGAACATCAACGTGTTCAAAAAAGCGGTTACAGATATGCAGGCATGGAAAGAGAAAGGTGCTGAGGTTGAGCTTGCGGTAATTGGCTCAAAAGCGACAGCTTTCTTTAAACATGGCGGCGCGAAAGTGGCAGCTCAGGTTTCAGGTTTGGGTGATAGCCCAAGTTTGGAGGACCTGATCGGTTCGGTTAGCGTGATGCTAGAAAAATATGATGAAGGTGAATTGGACCGTTTGTACCTTGTATTTAACAAGTTCGTAAACACCATGGTTCAACAACCAACGATCGATCAATTGCTACCTTTGCCTAAATCGGACAGCAAAGATATGCAGCGTGAGCATTCATGGGATTACATCTATGAGCCAGAACCTCAGGCTCTACTCGATGCACTATTAGTGCGTTATGTAGAATCTCAGGTTTATCAAGGTGTAGTTGAGAACCTTGCTTGTGAGCAAGCGGCTCGAATGGTTGCTATGAAGGCTGCAACTGATAACGCAACCAACTTGATTGACGACTTAGAACTTGTGTACAACAAAGCCCGTCAGGCTGCGATTACACAAGAACTATCGGAAATCGTTGGTGGTGCAGCAGCGGTTTAAGCTTAGGTTAAACGAAACAGTTTAGAGGATTAACGATGGCTACAGGTAAGATCGTACAGATCATCGGTGCGGTAGTCGACGTAGAGTTCCCACAGAGCGATGTACCAAGTGTATACGACGCTCTAAACGTAAAGGACTCAAAAGAGCGTCTTGTTCTTGAAGTTCAACAACAGCTAGGCGGTGGCGTAGTTCGTTGTATCGTAATGGGTAGCTCTGATGGTTTACGTCGTGGAGTTGAAGTAGTAAATACAGGCGCTCCAATTTCAGTACCAGTAGGTACTAAGACCCTAGGTCGTATCATGAACGTGCTTGGTGATGCGATTGACGAGCGTGGTGAGATCGGTGCAGAAGAGCTGTACTCAATTCACCGTCCAGCGCCAAGCTACGAAGAGCAGTCAAATGCGACTGAACTTCTAGAAACAGGCGTTAAAGTAATCGACTTGATTTGTCCTTTCGCTAAGGGTGGTAAAATCGGTCTATTCGGTGGTGCAGGTGTAGGTAAGACCGTTAACATGATGGAACTTATCAACAACATCGCACTGCAACACTCTGGTCTATCTGTATTCGCAGGTGTAGGTGAGCGTACTCGTGAGGGTAATGACTTCTACCACGAGATGCAGGAAGCGGGTGTTGTAAACATCGAGAAGCCTGAAGAATCAAAAGTAGCGATGGTTTACGGTCAGATGAACGAGCCTCCAGGTAACCGTCTACGTGTTGCACTGACTGGCCTGACAATGGCAGAGCGTTTCCGTGACGAAGGTCGTGACGTTCTACTGTTTGTCGATAACATCTACCGTTACACACTTGCTGGTACAGAGGTATCTGCACTGCTAGGCCGTATGCCTTCAGCGGTAGGTTACCAGCCAACTCTTGCAGAAGAGATGGGTGTACTTCAGGAGCGTATCACGTCAACGAAGCAAGGTTCTATCACGTCTGTACAGGCGGTATACGTACCTGCGGATGACTTGACTGACCCGTCTCCAGCAACAACGTTCGCGCACTTGGATGCAACGGTTGTACTTAACCGTAACATCGCAGCGATGGGTCTATACCCAGCGATCGACCCACTGGATTCGACGTCTCGTCAGCTAGACCCACTTGTTGTAGGTCAAGAGCACTATGACACTGCTCGTGGTGTTCAGCAGACACTTCAGCGCTACAAAGAGCTGAAAGACATCATCGCAATCCTAGGTATGGACGAGCTATCTGAATCAGATAAGCAAGTGGTTGCGCGTGCACGTAAGATTGAGCGTTTCCTAACTCAGCCTTACCACGTAGCGGAAGTATTTACAGGCGACCCAGGTGTTTACGTACCTCTTAAAGAGACTCTACGTGGCTTCAAAGGTCTACTAGCTGGTGAATACGATGACATTCCAGAGCAAGCGTTTATGTACTGCGGTACTATCGACGAAGCTATTGAGAATGCTAAGAAGCTATAAGGCTAACTAGGAGGCGATATGGCAGCAATAACCTTTCATCTGGATGTGGTAAGCGCGGAGAAGAAAATCTTTTCTGGTCGCGTTGAAACGTTTCAGGTGACCGGTAGCGAGGGTGAGCTGGGTATTTTCCATGGCCACACACCGCTGCTGACCGCTATCAAGCCTGGTATGGTGCGTATTGTTAAACTTCACGGCGAAGAAGAGTTCATTTATGTCTCTGGTGGTATCGTAGAAGTTCAGCCTGGTACTGCAACAGTACTGGCTGATACTGCGATTCGTGGTGAAGAACTAGACGCAGCGAAGGCAGAAGAAGCAAAACGTCGTGCGAAAGAGAACATTCTCAACCAGCATGGCGATATGGACTTCGCACAAGCGGCCAGTGAACTGGCTAAAGCCATTGCTCAGCTTCGTGTTATCGAGCTGACAAAGAAACGTCGTTAATTTTAGCGGTGTTTTAATAGTGATAAAGGCGGTCAATTTGACCGCCTTTTTGCTTAATTTTTATTAGAAATTTTTATCCATAAGTTAACTATTCGTCATTAGCTGGGTAAAATAGCCGACAGAATTTTTGGCAACGTCAATAGGTTATAAATAATGAAATTTAGCGCGGTGATTCTCGCGGCGGGGAAAGGAACCCGTATGTACTCCAATATGCCGAAGGTACTGCATACGCTTGCAGGCAAACCAATGGTGAAACATGTGATTGATACCTGTACGGGTCTTGGAGCACAGAACATTCATTTGGTCTACGGCCACGGTGGCGACCAAATGCAAGCTGCTTTGGCAGAAGAGCCAGTTAATTGGGTGCTGCAAGCCGAACAATTGGGTACTGGTCACGCGGTGGATCAAGCCTCTCCTCAGTTTGAAGATGATGAAAAAATCTTGGTTCTTTACGGCGATGTTCCGCTGATTTCCTCTGAAACCATTGAAAGCTTGCTTGACGCCCAGCCTAAAGGCGGCATTGCGCTGCTTACTGTCGTCTTGGATAACCCAACGGGTTACGGTCGTATCGTGCGTAAAAACGGTCCGGTGGTGGCGATCGTTGAGCAAAAAGACGCGAATGAAGAGCAAAAATTAATTAAAGAGATCAACACGGGCGTAATGGTGGCGACTGGTGGTGATCTGAAGCGTTGGCTTGCAGGCTTAAACAATGACAACGCTCAAGGTGAGTACTACTTAACAGACGTCATTGCTGCTGCGCACGATGAAGGCAATGCGGTTGAAGCGGTTCACCCAGTTAGCCCAATCGAAGTGGAAGGGGTGAATGATCGCGCTCAGTTGGCTCGTCTAGAACGTGCATTCCAAGCAGCCCAAGCGAAAAAGCTGCTTGAGCAAGGCGTGATGTTGCGTGATCCTGCACGCTTTGACCTACGTGGTGAACTGCAGTGTGGCCTTGATGTTGAGATCGATGTGAATGTGATCATTGAAGGTAACGTCTCCCTTGGTGATAACGTCGTTATCGGTGCTGGCTGTGTGCTTAAAGACTGTGAAATCGATGATAACACCATCGTTCGTCCATACAGTGTTATTGAAGGTGCGACGGTGGGTGAGCAATGTACCGTTGGTCCGTTTACTCGTCTGCGTCCTGGTGCTGAGATGCGTAACGACTCTCACGTGGGCAACTTTGTCGAAGTAAAAAATGCACGTATTGGTGAGGGGTCTAAAGCCAACCACCTGACTTATCTTGGCGATGCTGAAATCGGTCAACGCACCAATATCGGCGCTGGTACCATTACCTGCAACTACGATGGTGCAAACAAATTCAAAACCATTATCGGTAACGATGTGTTTGTTGGTTCAGATAGCCAACTGGTCGCTCCGCTGACGATTGCTGATGGTGCAACGATTGGTGCCGGTACCACCTTGACCAAAGATGTTGCAGAAGGTGAGTTAGTGATTACTCGCGCCAAAGAACGCAAAGTTACAGGCTGGCAACGCCCAGTTAAGAAAAAGTAATTATCGCTGGATAACAAAAACGCCGCTGCAATAGCGGCGTTTTTTTTGATGATGACGAACTAATGGCTGGGAATGGCACTGCGCTTTTCTAGCCAACGTACGGCTTGAGACACCATCAAGATCAACAGCAAATATTCCAGCACTAAGAAAGTATAAATCTCTAGAGGTAAGTACTCATTCACCACCAACTCATTGGCTCGCCTCGTCAAATCACTTAGACCAATGACACTGACCAATGAGCTCATCTTGAGAATATAAACAAACTGGTTGCCGAGCGCGGGCAGCATCTGACGAAATGCTTGCGGCAAAATCACCAAACGCATTTTTTGCCAATAGTTGAGACCAAGCGACTTTGCTGCTTCATGTTGGCCACGACCGATAGATTGAATGCCACCGCGAAATACTTCTGCCATAAATGCACTTTCCGCGATCGTCAGTGCAATAATTCCCGCCCAATAATGGTCTAGTGAAACATCGAGTAATGTGGGTAGGCCGTAATACACCCACAACAGCAGAACCAACACGGGAATGGCACGTATTACTTCAACGTAAATCCGGTTTAAGCGTTGTAGGGATTTGCGGGGAGAAAGGGCCGGTAGGGCAACCATTAAGCCCAGAGTCATGGCAAACAGCATACTGAGTAGCGATACGCTGATGGTGTCGGCAAAGCCAGCGATAAGAAACTTCACGTTCGTTAGGCCTTGCTCGGTCGTCGGATCAAGCACATACCAGCCCCATTGATAGTCAGAACAGCCAGTGAGTGGCAGTAACATCATTAAACATAAATATCGACAGGTCACACTACACCTTATATCAACTAAAAAAATGGTTGTGTTGCTGCTATGTTATCAATGATGTAACGCGAAATCTCAACTAATTACGGAACAATAAGTTAAAGGAAAATAAAATGAAAAAAACTTGGTTAGCGTTGGGGCTTGGTTTGCTTGCTGCGTCCACTCTGGCTAATGCACAAAGTCGTTTGAATGAGATTCTCGACAACGGGGTATTAAGAGTCGGTACGACTGGGGATTGGAACCCTATGACGATGAAAGATCCGGCCAATAACAGTTATCGTGGTTTTGATATCGATGTCACGACTGAGCTGGCGAAAGACCTCGGCGTCAAAGTTGAATACGTGGCGACGGATTGGAAAACGTTAGTTAATGGCATCACCGCGGATAAGTATGACATTACAGGCAGCGCATCACTGAGTATGTCTCGCGCGAAAGTGGCAGGTTACAGTCAGCCTTACTTTTATCTTGCGTTTGTGCCTGTGGTGCAGAAAAAAGATCTCGGTAAGTACTCTGATTGGAGCGATTTTGATAAAGCGGATGTAAAAGTGGCGGCAACTCTAGGTACCGTACAAGAAAAAATGGTTAAGGAGTTTTTCCCTTCCGCACAGCACATCGTGATTGAAGCACCAGCCCGTGATTTCCAAGAACTGTTGGCCAAACGAGCGGATGTCTCTGTGACCTCAAATGTGGAAGCGGCGACGCTGGTGGAGAAATTTCAGCAATTGGCGATTGTGCCAGTCAAAGAGCCGCGCAAGCCGACACCGATCGCCATGCTATTGCCACAGGATGATCAAGTTTGGATTAATTACGTTAACCATTGGGTTGAACTGAAAAAGACACAAGGTTTCTTTAAACAGACCGCAGAAAAATGGGGACTCAAAGGGTTATAACTGGCTATTAGCCTCGCCTCGAAATATAAAGCCGCATACTTATTATGCGGCTCTTGTGTTGCTAGAGATTAGATCTCTTCATCACTCACTACGCGTGCATTGTCTGGTGTTGTGAAGTGCTGCGACAACTCTTTGTTGGAGACGATATAGCCGATCCAAAGTCCGCCCATACAGAGAACAATCGCAATACCGGTAACCGCTTGCGCTTGGCTAGCAAGAGCGGCGACCAGCGCGCTAGATAAGCTGCTGACGGTGATTTGTAAGCTGTTTTGCAAACCTGCGGCTGTGGCTGGGCTTTGCTTAGCACTGGCAAGTGCGCGGTTAACCACGATAGGGTAAAGGGCACCATTTGCCACGGCAATCAAACAGAATGGCGCTAAGATTGGCCAAATAGACGTTAATTGCCATTGTGATGCGATGAAAATCAGCAGCGCTGCGACGCTAAACAGACCAATCAGTTGACGCAGGACTTTTTCATCACCAAATTTACGCACACCAACTTTACCTAAGTATCCACCGACCATAAACGCGATGGTTTGCGGCACAAAGCTCATGCCGATGTCTTTGGCATCGTAGCCAAGCTGCGCCATGATTTCAGGCATACCTGTCAGGTAAGCAAAGAAAGCGGCAGACGCGGTGGCGAACATCATTACATTGCCCAAATAGGTTTTTGAGCTGAGTAGATGTTTGATATCCGATTTTACACTGCTTTGCTTTGGCTCATTGGCGACACTAGGTTGTGCCATGGTCGCCGCAACCAAGACCAAACCGAGTACCGTTAACGCGACAAAAATACTGTGCCAACCAAAACTATCAGCCAACACAACACCCAACTGAGGGGCGAGCGCAGGAGAAAGTGCTACCAGCGGCATAATGGTGGCAAAAATTTGTTGGCTACTGCTGGAGTAACGTTTGATGACCATGGCTTGCCAGATCACGGCTGGCGCGCACACCCCGATCGCTTGAACAAAACGCAAGCTGAGCAGTTGCCAAACTTGATCACTGAACGCCAAACCCAATGAGGCCAGCGTAAACAGAGCGAGGCCAGCTGCCAAGGTATTGCGGTGACCAAACTTATCAGAGGCAAGACCCCAAAGCAGTTGACCGACTGCCATGCCGACTAAAAAGACCGTTAAGGAAAGCGCGATCTGTTCTGGTCCGGTCATAAAGTCGATTTCCATCGCTTTAAACGCAGGGAGATACATGTCTGTTGCGACAAAGCCGAGCATCGAGAGGGCTGCAAGATACACAAGCTGTAATTTTGAAATGTTCATACTTATTCCATTCAATTTTTTTCACTACAAATGTTTTGTGATCAGTTGGCGCCAACCCTGATTTATATGCCCTGCTATTCTATTTTTCGCTTTTGAGAAAATAAAACGCTAAAATTCATGGTTATCAATCAAAATTTTTGAAAGGTAAGCTGTGTTTTCAAAGCCATCGCTAGAAATGTTGGATACCGTCGCTCGTTTAGGCAGTTTTACTGCCGCCGCTGAGGTGTTGCACAAAGTGCCCTCGGCCATCAGTTATGGTGTGCGTCAGGTGGAACAAGAACTTGGCGTGTTGCTGTTCCGCCGTTTACCGAGAAAAGTAGAACTGACCCCAGCAGGTGAGCTGTTCATCGCCGAAGCGAGAATGCTGCTAAGGCAGATGGAAGAAGTGAAATCGCAGACGCGGCGCGCGGCGCAAGGCTGGCAATCCACGCTGAAGTTGACGCTGGATAACGTGGTCAAGCTCGACAAACTCAAGCCTTTGGTCGAGGATTTCTATCGCGAATTCGATTTTGCAGAACTGCAAATCAATATGGAAGTGTTCAATGGTTCTTGGGAGGCGATTGCCCAAGGGCGCGCGGATATCGTCATCGGCGCCACCTCGGCCATTCCTGTTGGGGGCGATTTTGAAGTGCGCGATATGGGACGATTGGATTGGGCGTTTGTTATGTCTCCAGCGCATCCTTGCGTGCGTCAGCAAGTGCTGACAGAAGCGTTTGTCAGTCAGTTTCCCGCGATCTGTTTGGATGATACCTCCAGTGTGCTACCCAAGCGCCATACTGGACATTATCCGCAGCAGCGTCGTCTGTTGTTGCCCAATTGGTACAGTGCTATCGAGTGTTTAAAAAATGGCGTAGGCGTGGGTTATATGCCGCGTCATATTGCCATGCCACTGATCAACGACGGTGTGCTGGTGGAAAAGGTGCTACCGGACGACAAACCGCTGAGTCAATGTTGTCTGGTGTGGCGAAAAGATGACAACCACAAGTTGATTCAGTGGATGGTGGACTACTTAGGAAACTCACATCAACTGCATCAAGATTGGTTGCTGAGCGAAACAAAACGCCCTGTCTGACAGGGCGTTTTTAACAGCATTAGGAAAGAAAGAAACGGTAGGATGGGTTATCCGTGACATCTTTGCATTGGTAGCCAAGTTCGCGCAAATGCGCCGAAAAGCGGGATAAATCACTCTCATCAAGCTCAAAACCACACAGTACGCGGCCATAATCGGCTCCATGGTTGCGGTAGTTAAACAGGCTAATGTTCCAGTGTGTGCCCAGCGTGCTCAGGAACTTAAGCAGCGCGCCTGGGTATTCTGGAAACTCAAAGCTGTATAAGCGCTCTTTGAGTGGTTTGGAGGGTTTACCGCCAATCATATAGCGTACGTGCAGCTTGGCCATTTCATCCTCAGAAAGGTCCACCACTGGGTAGCCGCCTTCGCGTAAGTCGCGAATGATACCATCCAACTCCTCTTGACCATTTTGCAGACGAACGCCGACAAAAATATTGGCCAGCGAGTCGTCGTTGTAACGGTAGTTGAACTCCGTCACCGCACGGCCACCAATCAAATGGCAGAACTCAAAAAACGCCCCTTTGCGCTCTGGAATGGTCACCGCAAGTAAGCCTTCGCGTTTTTCACCTAGCTCACAGCGCTCGGAAACATAACGTAAACCGTGGAAGTTGGTATTGGCACCCGAAAGCACGGTACCCAAGTTGTGTCCTTTGAGTTTGTGTTTCTCGGCATACTTTTTCAGCCCCGCCAGCGCCAGTGCTCCGGAAGGCTCAGCAATCGCACGGGTGTCTTCGAAAATATCTTTGACCGCCGCGCAGATTTCATCACTGGAGACGGTGACGTGATCGTCAATGTAGTGCTGGCATAGACGGAAAGTTTCATCGCCAATGCGTTTTACCGCCACACCATCAGCAAACATACTGACTTGATCCAGCACCACAGGCTCACCAGCATCCAATGCCGCCTTAAGGCAGGCAGAATCTTCAGGTTCCACCGCAATGACTTTGATCTCTGGCATCAGCTGTTTCACCAACACCGCCACACCAGCGGCTAAGCCACCGCCCCCAACAGGGACGAAAATGTGGTCGAGATGGCCGTTTTGCTGCAGCATTTCCATGCCGATGGTGCCTTGCCCAGCAATCACTAAAGGATGATCGAAAGGCGGGACAAAAGTGTAGCCTTTCTCTTGCGAAAGACGCTCGGCTTCGGCTTTGGCTTCATCGAAGTTGCTGCCGTGCAAGACGACTTTGCCGCCAAAGCCGCGCACTGCGTCGACTTTGATATCTGGCGTCGTGCGAGGCATCACGATGGTGGTTTCAATGCCAAGGCGTGTGCCTGACAGAGCCATGCCTTGCGCATGGTTGCCCGCAGAGGCAGTAATCACCCCCGCGTCCTTCTGTGCTTGCGACAGATTGGCCACCATATTGTAAGCGCCACGTAATTTAAACGAATGCACCGGCTGGCGGTCTTCACGTTTGATCTGCACATTGTTGCCAATACGTGCGGACAAACGCGGCATCTCTTGCAAGGGGGTGACGGTCGCCACTTCATACACAGGAGCGCGTAGTATCTGGCGCAGGTAGTCTGCGCCAGTTTGTTGGGTTAATGACATTGCTTAGCCCTCAAGCTTTGACTTGTCTCTTACCGCACCTTTGTCGGCACTGGTTGCCATGCTGGCGTAGGCTTTCAGTGCAAACGACACTTCGCGTTGGCGAGAGACGGGTTTCCAGCCAAGCGCGTCTTGTTCTGCTCGGCGCTCTGCCATTTCTTGATCGGAAACTTGCAGAGAAATCGTGCGATTTGGAATGTCGATGGCAATCAAGTCGCCCTGTTTGACCAAACCGATCGCGCCGCCGTTGGCCGCTTCTGGTGAGGCGTGGCCGATGGAAAGACCCGATGTGCCGCCAGAGAAACGTCCGTCGGTCAGTAGCGCGCACGCTTTGCCTAGACCCATCGATTTCAAATACGTGGTAGGGTAGAGCATCTCTTGCATGCCTGGGCCGCCTTTCGGGCCTTCGTAGCGAATCACCACCACATCGCCCGCTTTGACTTTGCCACCCAAGATACCTTCCACCGCGTCTTCTTGGCTTTCAAAAACCACAGCAGGGCCAGTGAATTTTAGAATGCTTTCATCCACACCCGCCGTCTTAACGATACAGCCATCCAGCGCAATATTGCCTTTGAGGACAGCAAGGCCACCATCTTGGCTAAAGGCGTTTTCTTTGGTGCGAATACAGCCTTGGGCGCGATCGTCATCCAAGGTATCCCAGCGGCAATCTTGCGAGAATGCTTGGGTGGTACGAATACCCGCAGGGCCTGCACGGTAGAAGCGTTTCACCTCTTCCGAATCGGTCAGCATGATGTCGTATTGGGCAAGCTGTTCTTCCCAAGTGAGGCCAAGCACCGTTTTCGATTGATTGTGCAGCAGGCCCGCTCGGTTAAGTTCGCCCAAAATACCGACCACACCACCTGCGCGGTGCACATCTTCCATGTGGTATTTCTGGGTTGATGGCGCCACTTTACATAGGTGAGGCACCATGCGTGACATGCGATCGATGTCTGTCATGTCAAAATCCACTTCACCTTCTTGCGCTGCGGCTAAGAGGTGTAAAACGGTGTTGGTTGAGCCGCCCATGGCGATGTCTAGCGCCATGGCGTTTTCAAACGCGGCTTTGGTCGCAATGTTGCGCGGCAGTGCGCTTTCATCATCTTGCTCGTAGTAACGCTTGGTCAGTTCGACAATGCGTTGGCCTGCACTGATAAACAGTTGTTTACGATCGGCATGCGTTGCGAGCAAAGAGCCGTTACCTGGCTGAGAAAGGCCAAGCGCTTCGGTGAGGCAGTTCATCGAGTTGGCGGTGAACATACCTGAGCAGGATCCACAGGTAGGGCAAGCACTGCGCTCGATCTGTTCGCTCTGCTCATCCGAGACTTTAGGATCCGCGCCTTGGATCATGGCATCGACCAGATCCAGCTTGATGATCTGATCCGAAAGCTTAGTTTTGCCCGCTTCCATTGGTCCACCCGAGACAAAGATCACCGGGATATTAAGGCGCATTGACGCCATCAGCATTCCCGGGGTGATTTTGTCACAGTTGGAGATACACACCATGGCATCGGCACAGTGCGCGTTGACCATGTACTCCACCGAGTCGGCAATCAATTCACGAGAAGGCAGTGAATAAAGCATGCCTCCGTGGCCCATGGCGATACCATCATCCACCGCGATGGTGTTGAATTCTTTGGCAATGCCGCCTGCTGCTTCAATTTCTCTTGCCACCAATTGACCAAGGTCTTTCAGGTGCACGTGGCCCGGTACGAACTGGGTAAAGGAGTTGACCACGGCAATAATCGGTTTGCCGAAGTCTTCATCTTTTACGCCCGTAGCACGCCATAGTGCACGTGCACCGGCCATGTTGCGACCATGAGTGGTGGTGGCTGATCTGTATTTAGGCATTCTGTTGTCTCCCTACTTCTTCTCTGGGTACACGTAATCTAACCAGCCCCACTTATCTTCGGTGGTGCCATTGAATAAGCCAAAGTAGGCTTCTTGAACCGCTTTGGTGATTGGGCCGCGTTTGCCTGCGCCCACTTGAATTTGATCGACACTACGCACCGGAACCACTTCTGCGGCAGTGCCCGTCATAAACACTTCGTCTGCCAAGTAGAGAGCTTCACGTGCGATGTTGGCTTCACGGACTTCATAACCCATCTCACGCGCGAGTGTCATGATTGAGTCACGAGTGATGCCTGGGAGAATCGCAGCCGTCGCTGGTGGTGTGGTGATGACGCCATTTTTGATCACGAAAATGTTTTCACCGGCACCTTCTGAAAGGTAACCATCAACACTTAATGCAATCCCTTCGGCATAGCCATGTCGACGTGCTTCACCACCAACCAGTAGAGAAGAGAGGTAGTTACCGCCTGCTTTCGCTGCGGTTGGAATCGTGTTTGGCGCAGCGCGGTTCCAGCTGGATACCATGGCATCAACGCCATTTTCCAACGCTTCTTCCCCTAAGTAAGAGCCCCAAGGGAAGGCGGCAATGATCAGATCCATTTCGGTATCTGTGGGAGGACAAACGCCCAAGCCTACGTTGCCAACAAACGCCAGTGGGCGAATGTAGGCGTTATCCAGCTTGTTTTGACGCAGAGTTTCGCGAGTCGCTTCCATGATCTCTTCCACCGAAAAGGGGATTGGGAAGCGGTAAATTTTGGCAGAATCTTTCAGACGCTGCGCGTGTTCTTGGTGACGGAAGACAATCGGCCCTTTTGGCGTGTTGTAACAGCGAACCCCTTCAAATACCGAGGTGCCGTAGTGCATGGCGTGAGTCAGAACGTGTACATTCGCTTCTGCCCAGGGAACCATCTTGCCATTAAACCAGATATAATCTGCTGTTTTCGTTGCCATTATTGCCTTCCTTATGCACTTACGTGTTGTTGTAGATTGTTGTTAGGGAGTTCGTCGTTACGAATCTTCATCACCTCAACACTACGAATATCCCACAATTTTTCAATTTGATTGGTGAGAAATGAGATAGGGCGATCGCTGTCTACGATGATTTCGACACTGGCGACCTTACTCTCATGGTTTTGCGTCGCAGCAACTTGTTTGATGACAAAGCCGCGGTGGCGAATGACACGGAGAACACGCTCTAACAGCACGGGTTTGTCATCGGCTTTGATGTCTAATAAATAACGTTCCATCAGTGGCTCTCCTAGGTGTTTTCCAACATATCACTGTTTGACGCACCTGGCGGTACCAGTGGCCACACATTTTCTTCTTCATCAATCAACACATGTAGCAAGTAAGACGTTTTGCTTGCGAGCATCTCTTTGAGTGCCGGTTCCACTTCTTCTTTCTTGGTAATGGTTTTGCCCGGAATATCGAAGGCTTTCGCCAACATGACGAAATCAGGGTTGTCATCAAGGATGGTTTCACTGTGACGACCATCGAAGAACAGCGATTGCCACTGACGCACCATGCCAAGACGTTGGTTGTTCAACAACACGATTTTGACTGGGATTTGGCGGCGCTTCAGCGTGCCTAACTCTTGGATGTTCATCATGATTGAGCCATCACCAGAGATCAGCACTGATTGTGCGTCCGGCCTTGCTACCGCTGCGCCCATCGCCGCTGGCAAGCCAAAACCCATGGTGCCAAGGCCCGCTGAGGTAATGAAATTTTGTGGCTCGCGTGGCTGAATGTGCTGCGCTGCCCACATCTGGTGTTGGCCTACGTCGGTGGAGACGATGGTGTTGTCTGGCATCAGATCGGAAAGTTGCTTGAGCAGCCCCGGCGCATAGATGAGCTCTCCTGGGTGGTCGTAACGCCACTTAAAGCCGCTGCGTAAGCTTTCACAGTGATGAACCCAAGGAGAAATATCACGTGTCAGTTCTAACTGAGGCAGGATGACATTGATATCGCCACGTAAAGGCGCATTCGCGTGACGCAGTTTATTGATTTCTGCCGCGTCGATATCAATGTGGATCACTTTGGCGTGAGGGGCGAAGGTTTCTAATTTGCCCGTCACACGGTCATCAAAACGTGCTCCCACCACCAGCAAAAGATCCGCTTCTTGCACCACGAGGTTGGCCGCTTTGGTGCCATGCATGCCGAGCATGCCCAAATAGTGAGGATCGTGACGCTCGATGGTACCTAACCCTTTTAAGGTGCTGACGGCAGGCATTGGGTTGAGGCGTAAAAATTCGCGTACCGTGTGGGTCGCTTTAGCCAGTTGCACACCACCACCGACGTATAACACCGGGCGGGTGGATTGATCGAGAAGCGTTTGGGCTCGAGCCACATCAACTTGGCTGACTTGGGGTAATGCTGGAGGCGTAAAAGGAGGAAGCAATTCAACAGGCGCTTTTGCAAGCTGGACGTCTTTGGCGATATCGACAATCACTGGGCCCGGTCGTCCGGTTTTGGCCACTTCAAAGGCTTCTGCCAAGGTTGGGGCCAGCTCGTTGATGTCGGTCACTAAGTAACTGTGTTTAGTACACGATAGCGACATACCAATCACATCCATTTCTTGGAATGCATCGGTGCCGATATGAGAACTGGCAACCTGACCGGTGATGGCAACTAACGGCACTGAATCAAGAAAGGCATCGGCTAAACCGGTGACAAGGTTGGTGGCTCCGGGACCCGATGTGGCCATACACACCGCAACATCCTGCGTGGCTCGCGCCATCCCAATCGCTGCCATCGCAGCCCCTTGTTCATGACGACACAAAATGTGTTCAACACCACCGTCATACAAGGCATCGTAGATTGGCATGATGGCACCACCAGGGTAACCAAACACGGTTTTGATGCCTTGCTGTTTTAATGCGGCAACGACTAACTCTGCTCCTGTCATCGTTGGCCTCCTTGGCTACTTTTTTGGTTGTAGCCGTTTCCATACATCTTGCACATAGCGTGCGCTCCCATACTTCCCGTCATTTCTGAACTGTCTAAAAGTGATTCAATCAGTTTAGAACTTCGCCAACCCATGGCTGAAAAAAAACCCCCGAACTTTTCAGTGCGGGGGTTTGTCAATCTAGTGGTTATTTTGCGCCCACTCTCCCCCGCGCGGTGCTAATGAGGACCACGATAATCAGGTTAATCAGAGAGTTAATTTGAGCGGCAAAGTTCATCTGTCTGTCGTTAAAATGTTGTGTAATGTTCTACGAAATTGTTTGCGTCACTAGTGGTAACACACAAAACTGTTTCGTGACAAGCAAAAAGTCATTCTTTTTTCACATTTAAGCCTCATCGCTTCACGCTATATAACAGTTCTGTATAAAAAAACTTGTATTTATAGAACAACTAAAATTGAAGAGGCAGTGATGGGGTTGGCGATTATTCATAGCCGCGCCAGTGTGGGCGTCGAAGCGCCTTCAGTGAGCGTGGAAGTGCACATCAGTAACGGTTTACCGGGATTTACCTTAGTGGGGTTGCCGGAAACCACCGTGAAGGAGTCAAAAGATCGCGTACGCAGTGCGATCGTCAACAGCAACTTTCAATTTCCTGCCAAGCGGATCACCGTCAACTTGGCACCTGCCGATCTGCCCAAAGAAGGGGGACGTTTTGACTTGCCGATCGCACTTGGCATTTTGGCCGCTTCTGAGCAGATCTCCGTTCAGTTTCTTCAGCAACATGAATTTGTCGGTGAATTAGCCTTAAGTGGTGAGCTGCGAGCGGTGAAAGGGGTGCTGCCAGCCGCTCTTGCCGCCAAAGGGGTCTCCCGCAGTTTGGTGGTACCTCATGCGAATGGGGATCAAGCCGCCTTGGTGGGTAAGAACATGCATAAGTCGGCGTGCTCGCTGATTGAAGTTTGTGCCCATTTATGTGGCCAGCAAGCCCTGTCATTACATCAAACCAAGCAAGCATTGCAGCCCTCATCACACAGCCGAGATTTACAAGACATCATTGGTCAGCAACAAGGAAAGCGCGCGTTGGAGATTGCCGCTGCGGGCAATCACAATTTATTGTTTTTAGGGCCTCCAGGGACGGGCAAAACCATGCTGGCGTCACGTTTGCGAGATTTGTTGCCTGAAATGAGTGAGGAAGAAGCGATGGAAACGGCAGCGGTGGCTTCTTTAACACAAAGCGATATCAATGAGCATAATTGGAAGCAACGGCCGTTTCGCGCACCGCATCACTCGAGTTCTATGGCGGCGTTGGTGGGCGGTGGAACCATTCCGCGTCCTGGAGAAATCTCACTCGCCCACAACGGCTTACTATTTTTGGATGAGATGCCGGAATTTGAGCGCAAAGTGCTCGATTCAATGCGCGAGCCGCTAGAGTCGGGGGAAATCATCATTTCACGAGCGCAAGGTAAAACTCGTTTTCCTGCTCGATTTCAGTTGGTCGGAGCGCTGAATCCGAGCCCCACGGGCTATTACGAAGGGAACCAAGCTCGCGCCAATCCTCAGGCGATTTTGCGTTATTTAGGCCGTTTATCGGGTCCACTTTTGGATCGTTTTGATATGTCACTCGAGATCCCCGCATTACCCAAAGGCACATTGGCGGAAGGGGGAGACCGAGGTGAACCAACGGCGGTGGTGAAGGCGCGAGTGGCGCAGGCGAGAGAGCGAATGCAGCATCGTAATGGCAAGGTGAATGCCCTATTGGGCAGCCGAGAAATCGAAGCGTTTTGTCCACTAAGTAAGCAGGATGCCGAGTTTCTTGAAACTGCGTTGCACCGTTTGGGGTTATCGATTCGTGCGTATCACCGCATTATCAAAGTGGCGCGAACCATTGCCGATTTAGAAGGCGCACCTCAGATCATGCGTGCGCACTTAGCCGAAGCACTCGGTTATCGGGCGATGGATCGCTTGCTCAAACAGCTCACTCTGCAAGCGGTTTAATCGTGGTAAACCTTAGATTAAACCGCCTTGGCGATGAGTTAAAACTTGTAGTTTACGCCAACAGAAAGTAAGTAATCACTCTGCTCGTAAAACTCGATATTGGAGTCGGTTTGGTTGTACCCAGCCAGAGCAACGAAAGACCAATCGGGGGAAGAGAAAAGTTGGGCATACTCATAAGCAAGAAATAGGCTGAGCTGCTGGTCTTCACGCGTTTTGCCAAACAGTTGACTGGCGGCTTGATAATCTTGCACTTTATAACCCGCGGTCAGAACTAAGCGGTGCTTAGCAAACAGATTAAACCAACTCACTTCAGCCCCGAGTGAATCATAAGAGGCCGCTTTGCCATCTGCTTGATGCTTTAAGTAAACCACAGCTGGCTGAACAAAGCTGGTGGGTTTGAGTCGGTAGCGGTAATCCAGTTTGGCGTAATAACTCTCTCCATCACGTTTGAGGCTTGGATCGGTGATGGTGTCTTTATCCAGTTCTTTGGTGCCATATGCGGTGTCGAGGTTAACATTGCCACCCCAGAGGTTGTGAAACTGCAGTCGGTACGCAATACCACTTTCATCGGTGACCGTGCGTTTTTGGTTGAGCAGATAAGGATCTTGCCAAGTTTCTCCAGACATCACGGTTGGCAACAATGAAAAATCAATCACCACGCCAGAGCTCAATTGGTATTGATAACCTAACTCAAAGGCCAGGGTACCAACAGCGATGTCCTCTCTTGCGGTACCGAGGTAAAACTGCTGTTCGAGCTGCTGACCAAAGGTGTAAGCGATGTTCCCCAATGGTGCAAACAGAGCGGCACCTTCGCGGCTGGCGCTGCTTGAGTAGTTGCTGATGGTTGCATCCGTTTCCGTATTAAAGTGTGACTGAGAGGCGCCATAGCCAGTCAGTAGTGAGATTTCCCCACTAAACCCTGCGGTGTCACTCAGTCCTGCTTGCGCCATATGACTGAATATCAGTGCGGTGGTGATTAAGATTCGGTTTTCCATTGCAGATCCTTGAGCCATTCATCCTGACGAGGGTGGTTTGCCACAGTTTCGGTCACAAACTAATCTGACCATTTTGACAAAGATTCCAAACTGGGCCGGGAGCAGTATAATTACACGCTGTTTTTTTCTTCATCGAATATAAGAGTTTTCGAACATCACTATGTTGGCATATCTGTTACTTTTTATTAACGTTTTTTTGGTCATTCTTAATTCTGCAATGTGCTCGATGACGATCTGTTTGATTGCGATCGTCAAACTGGTCTTGCCGACTCAAGGGCTGAAAGCGAAAGCAACCGATGCGGCCAACAAAATGATGTGGTTGTGGGCGACGATAAACGCGGTGATTCTCGCTCTGTTTAACCGCATAGAATGGGATGTCGAAGGCGGCGAAGGGCTGAAAAAAGAGGGATGGTATCTGATGATCAGTAATCATCTTAGCTGGACTGATATTGTGGTGTTGTGCTGCGTGTTTAAGGATCGTATTCCCATGCCCAAGTTCTTCCTCAAGCAACAACTGCTGTACGTGCCCTTTATTGGTATGGCTTGTTGGGCATTGGACATGCCGTTTATGCGCCGTTATTCCCGGGAATACTTGATCCGTCACCCAGAAAAGCGCGGACAGGATTTAGCAACGACACGTCGTTCTTGTGAGAAGTTTCGCCATACGCCCACCACCGTAGTCAACTATGTGGAAGGCACTCGCTTTACGACTGAAAAGCGTAAAAAAAGTAACGCGGGGTATGATTATTTGCTGCAGCCGAAATCCGGCGGTATCGCTTATACACTCGCGGCGATGGGTGAGCAGTTTGATCACATTATCGATGTGACGTTAGCCTACCCGAAAAATACCGATAAACCTTTCCAAGATATGTTAATGGGTCGGATGCGCAAAGTGGTTGTAAAGATTCGTTTGTTGCCAGTGGATGATCAGGTGAAAGGGGATTACTTCAACGATAAGCCGTATAAACGCCAATTTCAGCTCTGGTTAGGGGATGTTTGGCAAGAAAAAGATCAGTTGTTGAAAGAGATCCACAAAGGATAAACATCAGGGAGCACAGCGGCTCCCTGTTTTGTTGGTGAGTTTTTGTTGGGTGTTTACTGTTTTTTCAGCAGGAAGTTCACCAGTTCGAAATACTCATCCATGGTTTTGATGCCTTGAGCCTGCACCAGGTATTTGTTGTTTACAATCACCGCAGGTACACCAGAAAGGCCACTGTCTTTAAACTGCTTGTCAAAACGGCGCACCATCGAATCCACCGCGAAACCGTTAAAGGCTGCATCGAATTTATTCGCATCAACGCCTTCATCAAGGAAGATCTGGCGCAGTTCCGCGTCATCTTTTGGCGCTTTACGCATGTTGTGGATGCGGTTGAACATCACTGGCACCATTTTGTCTTCGACTTTAAGTGCGATCATGGTGGCGTACGCTTTGCTCATTGACGGCCCCATCGCACCACCCATAAAGGAAACGTGGTTTTTTTGCAGTTTTACCCCTTCCGGCAACTGTGCTTTGAGTTGCTGGATGATAGGTTCGAACGTATTACAGTGCGGGCAGTAGAAAGAGAAAAACTCACTTACCATGGGCTTTTTAGAAACTTGCGTATCCAGCACCTTGTAGTGTTCACCTTCTTTAAATTGGGTTGCTGCGTTGGCTGTCAGGCTGAGTAACAGCATCGAAAAAAACGCGAACAGTTTCTTCATCTATTTATTTCTCCGTTATGTTATTGAGGCAGTTACCATTGTGGCATCAATGAAAGAGGGGGTTCTTCCAATGCGGCGATTTGTTCTTTAAACGCCAATACCTGACCTTCCCAGTATTTTGGCTCATTAAACCAAGGAAAAGCGAGTGGGAACGCAGGGTCTTGCCATCGTTTTGCTAACCATGCCATATAATGCACCATTCGTAGACCACGCAAAGGCTCGATCAGTTTCAACTCTTGGTGCGAAAAATCACTAAATTCGCCATACGACTCCAGCAAAATATCGAGTTGCATGAGCTTTTCTTGGCGATCACCATTGAGCAACATCCAGAGATCTTGAACCGCAGGGCCATTGCGGGCGTCATCTAAGTCAACAAACATCGGGCCATCACGCCATAAAATATTGCCGGGATGACAATCACCGTGCAAGCGGATAGCGTGAGTGTCTTTTGGCCACTGCGCTTCGATGGCGGCGATGAGTCGGTCGAGATCCTGAAAGAAGCTGTTCTCTAAATGCATCGGGATCATGTTGCATTGTTGCAGGAGTGCACGTGGCTGATAGAGGTACTCATCTAGCCCTATGCTAGGTCGGTGCTGGAATCTCTGTTTTGCACCCACTTGGTGAATTCGACCGAGGAAGCGGCCAACCCACTCGAGTTGATCGAGATTATCCACTTCAAATTGACGGCCACCGACGCTGTTGAACAAGGCAAATTGGTAGCCTTGATAATGATGTAGGGTGGTACCGTTGATGTTGACCGGCGCGGCAACAGGAATGTCATTTTCCACCTGCTCTTGAGTGAACTGATGTTCTTCAACAATTTGTGCCGGCGTCCAACGCTCTGGGCGATAAAACTTCACCACAAAACGGCGACGCTCTTCATCGGTGAACTGGTATACGCGGTTTTCGTAGCTGTTGAGAGGCAATAAACCTGATTCAGCGCGAATGCCGATGCTCTCAAGGGCATACCACATAAAATCGGGCGTTAATGCGTCAAAATTGAATGCGCCTAGCGACATAGTAAATAAAAAGGCTCATTGCTGAGCCTTTGTCCATGAATTGGGTTGAAGTTACAGTTTCTTGATGAAACGGCTTTCTACTTCAATGGTGAAGTCGTTGCTCTTGTCGTCCAGTATAAACTGAATCGTGCTAATTGGAGAGGAGAGCTTCTCGGGATCCACGCCAAGACTGAGTGGTAAGTTGAGAACTTCGCCTGGGTTGACCTGAATGGTTTGCTTACCATACCAAGTTACCTCACTGAGCCCCTTCACATCCAAGTGATATTCTTGCACTTGTTGAGTTTTGTTGATGATTTTGAGGGTGTAGGTGTTTTCCACTTCACCGGCACTGTTGACGCGGAACAGCTGGTTGCGATCGCGAATCACGCTGAGGCCCGCAGGGTCAACGGCAGCAATTTGTGCGAAGAACAAACCCAACATCACCAGCAATACCAAGCCATAACCGATCAACTTAGGTCGCATGACTTTGGTGTGTTTCCCAGACAGACGATGCTCGGTGGTGTAGTTGATCAGCCCTTTTTCATAGCCCATTTTATCCATGGTGGTATTACAGGCATCGATACACGCACCACAGTTAATACACTCGTATTGCAGGCCATCACGAATATCAATCCCCGTTGGGCACACTTGCACACACAGATCGCAGTCAATACAGTCACCTAACCCGAGCTGCTTCGGATCGGCTTTGCGTGAACGTGGGCCACGCTGTTCGCCGCGCTGACTGTCATAACCGACGATAAAGGTGTCTTTATCAAACATCGCTGATTGGAAGCGCGCGTATGGGCACATGTGCAAACAAACGATAGAGCGCATCCAACCTGCGTTGGCGTAAGTACAGATGGCAAAGAACATCACCCAGAAAACAGGCCAGAAGCTGGCGTTAAAGGTAAAGAAATCCACCACCAGTTCACGCACCGGGACAAAATAACCGACGAAGGTGAAGCCTGTCGCGAGCGCGATGGCAAACCACGCGACATGCTTTGCGCTTTTTCGCATGGCGAGATTGGGCGTCAGTTTGCCGGAATCTTGCTTGCGGCGTTTGTTGGCGCTGCCCTCGAGTTTCTCTTCAAACCAGATGTACATAAAGGTCCAAACGGTTTGTGGGCATAAGTAGCCACACCACACTCGGCCCAAAAACGTAGTGATGAAAAACAGACCAAAGGCGGCAATCATAAACAGCAAGGCCAGCAAGGTCAGGTCTTGTGGGTAGAGGGTAGTGCCGAAGAAGTTGAACTGTTGGCTACCGATATCCAACAGAATCGCTTGGCGATCGCCGTAGGAAATCCATGGAGTTAAGGTAAATAGCAGCAGCAAAAACCAGCCACCATATCGGCGCAGTTTTTGGAATGTGCCTTTACTCTCACGTACGTAAATGCGGTTATTTGGGTTAAACCGATCCCCCTTGCCTTTGTGGGTCTTGGGGTTAAAGGTTTTCGGAGTCACATCTTTGATATCGATTTTATCCTGACTCATGGATTGATCCTTCTTAGGCTTTAATGGCGCAATTTCTCTTGGTTTGCGCTCACTGACTTTGCTCACAAATGCCGATGTGTTTATACACAATCAGGCTTTGCTAATATTTTAGTAAAAACTGATGGACGACGATTATACAATCAATAACATTTGTATTTCTTTAAGGCTATCAACCTTTAACAACAAAAAGCAGGACAATTAACGCAATTTTTCGCTGAACAGTGGCAGAAAATAAAAAAGCGACCAGAAGGTCGCTTAGTGAATGAGTTGTTAACTTATTTAATGATACCGCGTGCGCGTAGAATCGCTGTTTTGAAATCATCTTCTTGGTCTTTTTTCAGGCCTGGAATCATTTCATCTTTCGCACTGTTACGCATTTTTAGGTGGTAGATCAGCACATCGTCAGTCAGCTCTTCTAGCTTGCCGTGATAACCCGCTTCGCCCGCTAGCTTGACGATAAACTGCAGTAAGTTCATCTCTTGGTCTTTTTGCCATTCTGGCTCAAGCAACTCAAGTAGCTCTTCAATACGGTGACACTTCATTTCTTTCTCCACAAATTTTATAGGTCTTTGGCGTAAAGGTATCAAATTGCTTGGCGAAGCAAAATAACAAACCGAGTGGAGAGAAAGAAAAAAGCGCAGCGGTGGCTGCGCTTTTTCATTAAGCGGCTTGAACGACTTTAGCCGGAGTCTGCGGCATAAGTGCATTTTTCTCGACCAAGGTCATACCTGAAGCCGTTTTTTTGCTTGTCGGAGCTGCGGCAAAGCCGCTACGACGACGCATCGCACTGCGATTGGTGTGCGAGAACCTGACTGTTGTTGGGCGCATTAAGTTACCTAACTGTCAGGCATATCCATTGCCAATGTAATGGCCTACATTTTTATGAGTTGAGCTTCAGTTGAGTGAAGGTTGGCTCTTTCTGGCTTTCGCCAATCCAAATAAAAGTGTAGGAATAATGATATGCATGCATATCGAACATAGAGTAGCACCGTTATGGTGATCGATCGATAGTTGAGCAGTGGCAGCGATAAAAAAATGTCTGCAAAACGTTACAGTATTGATAAATATCCGATGAGATGTGAGCTAGATAGTAGTACTCAATCAGACATTATCAGTACTATCAGAACAGCAGCAGGAGGTGCGTATGTCATTTTTGAAGAAAACCCTCGCCAGTTTTGGTATTGGAAGCGCGAAAGTCGATTCCATCTTACAGCAAGAAGTGCTTTACCCTGGTCAAGCGGCCAATATTAAGGTGCATGTTTATGGCGGTTCGAGCGAGCAAGAGATCGACAATATTCATTTGAAGCTGTGTTGTCGTTACATTGCGGAAGTGAAAGAAGATCGCGGCAGCAGCTCTCAAGGGCAGCAAACTCGCCGTGTGCCACAAAGTCATGTGCTGGCCAGCTGGAGTCTGCCATACGCATTTGTCATCAAACCGAGTGAAGAGCGGGTGTTTGATGTTGCGTTAGACATTCCGTTCAACACCCCGATTACCATTGGTGATGCCAAAGTGTGGTTGGAAACCGGTTTGGATATCGCTTTGGCGATTGACCCAACAGACAAAGACATTCTCACCGTACGGCCTGATCCTATGATGGACGGCATTTTTACCGCTTTGGAAGAGCAAGGGCTGCGTATTCGCCAAGTGGAGTGTGAGGAAGTGAAAGGCTTTGAACTGCCCTTTGTGCAAGAGTTCGAGTTTGTCCCAACCACTGGGCCATTTCATGGTCGTTGGCGTGAGCTGGAAGTGGTGGCTTATCGTTCCCCAAATGAGCTGAAGTTGTGGTTTGAAATTGATCGCCATCGTGAGGGGGGAAGAGGCATGCTGGCCAGCTTGTTGGGGTTAGGAAAACTACAGCGTGAGTTGGTGTTACCACTGAACTTATCGGCAAAACAGGTGGGAGAGACAGTGCTGGGTTATTTAGAAGAAACGACCTAGCATTCACTAACATGATGATGGTAAAGCGAAAAATACGCCCTCATTTTAAGCTGACATCAAATAACCAAAATTTAACCTTTTTAGCTTACACGTGTAAGCTAAGTGTGACATACTAGAGCAACTATTCCATTAGAGGTTTCAGTGTATTTGCTATGTCAGTCAGTCAATATAGTGTGCGCGAAGAAGTGGCGAATGCGGTCACACACGGGTTAGGCATGATTTTTGGTATTGTTGGTTTGGTGATGCTGTTGGTGAAAGCCACGGAGCACCATGCCGACGGGCTGACCATTGCCAGCATGGCGATTTACGGGTCGAGCATCATTGTGCTGTTTTTGGCCTCGACGCTTTACCATGCCATTCCTTACCCTAAGGCGAAACGTTGGCTCAAAACCTTTGACCACAGTGCGATTTATCTGCTCATTGCGGGAAGTTATACCCCGTTCCTGCTGGTGAGTTTGCGCACGCCTTTGGCGATCGGCTTAATGATTGTGATTTGGTCGATAGCCTTGTTGGGCATCATTATGAAAGTGGCGTTTGTTTATCGCTTTAAGCGCTTCTCGTTGGTGAGTTATCTGTTGATGGGTTGGTTGTCACTGATTGTGATTTACCAATTGGCGATCTCATTAGAGATTGGAGGCTTGACGCTGCTCGCTGCAGGTGGATTGATTTATTCGCTCGGGGTTATTTTCTATGTGGCGAAGAAGATCCCCTACAATCATGCCATTTGGCACTGTTTTGTGTTGGCCGGTTGTGTGTGTCACTTCCTCGCGATCTATCTTTATGTGAACCCGGTTTAAACCGGGTTCTTTGTTTTGGGGCGGTAGATAGAGCCCCAAAACAAAACTTAACGGCGCCAGAAAGCAGGAAAAAATAGCACCAATAAGGTGAGAATTTCTAAACGTCCCATCAACATGCCGAAACTGAGTAGCCACTTAGCGGCATCAGGCAGTGGGGCAAAGTTACCCGTTGGCCCAATGATGCTGCCCATGCCTGGGCCGACGTTGGCCACTGCGGTAATTGAGCCAGAAATACTGGTGACGGGATCAAGCCCCATCGCGCTTAAGCCGCCCGCAATGGCGATGATGGTAATGAAGAACATTAAACCAAACGCCACCACAGAGCGCACAATGTCATCATTCACTGGTCGTTGATTGTAGCGTTGGACAAAAATGCCTGATGGGTGAATCAGTTTCATGATCTGTTTATTCAGCAGTGTCATGGCGATCTGGAAGCGGAAGATCTTAATACCGCCAGAAGTGGAGCCTGAACACGCGCCAGCCATCATCAAAAACGCAAATAAGGTCGTAGGGAGTGCGCCCCAAGCGGTGAAATCTTCTAGGCCGAAGCCCGTCGTCGTCACCACAGAAACAATGTTAAACATCGCCACGCGCAGTGCATCGGCAATGGTATAACCGTCACGAATCACCAACCAAGCTGAAATAACCAAGCTGGTGCCTAAAAACAGGTAGGTAAAACCGCGTACTTGAGCGTCTTTGATCAAAGCATCAAGGCGGCGCTTGCGCATCGCAGAAACAAACAACAAAAATGGCAAACCACCCAAGAACATAAATAAGGTGGCGACCCAGTGTGCGCCGTTAGAAAAATGGTTCATTGAACCATCAGAAGTGGAGTAGCCGCCCGTTGAAAGCGTGGTGAAGGAATGGTTGATGGCATCAAACAGGTTCATGCCGGTCAGTAGATACCCAATCAAACAGAGCCCGGTGAGTACCAAGTACACCACCACAATGTTTTTCGCTACGGTTTTGGCTCTTGGGCTGCTTTTGTCTGACCAATCGGAAGATTCTGTTTGGAACAGCTTCATCCCACCGACGTTAAGCATCGGCAACACCGCAACGGCCATCACAATAAAGCCAATTCCTCCAAGCCATTGTAAGATCGAACGCCACAGCAAAATACTCGGAGCCATGTTATCCAAACCGCTCAGCACGGTGGAACCGGTGGTGGTGATACCAGACATGGTTTCGAAGTAGGCGTCAGTAAAGCTGATGTGGTTGATAAACATAAACGGTAGCGCGGCAAACGCGCTGGCGATGGTCCACACCAAACTGGTGATGAGGAACATGTCGCGCACACTGAGTTTAAAGTGTGCGGTGCGGCCAATGCTCAGGCAGACAAACGCGGCAAAATGGGTGATCAACACCGCTTGGCCGAAATCAAGAAAGCCGCCTGTGCCAGTAAAAAAGGCCACAAGGGTAGGGACGTACATGAAAAGGGCGAGCTTGGAAAGCACTAGCCCAATTACAGACAGTACGGGACGAAAGTTCACCATAGGAAAATCCTAGAGGAAGAATGGGCTCGGCTGGAACAAGGCTTCGACGTCTGGTACGTATTTCTTATCGACCAAGAACATCACCACGTGATCATCTTGTTCAATCACGGTGCGGTCATGGGCAATGAGCACCTCTTCACCACGCACAATCGCACCAATGGTGGTACCCGGTGGCAGTTTGATGTCGCCAACGGCGCGGCCCACCACTTTCGAGTTGCTTTCATCACCGTGTGCAACCGCTTCAATTGCTTCAGCAGCGCCGCGGCGTAGAGACGATACGTTAACGATGTCGGCACGACGAACGTGGGTCAATAGCGCTGAAATGGTCGCTTGTTGAGGTGAAATGGCCACATCAATCACGCCGCCTTGCACTAGATCGACGTAAGCACCACGCTGGATCAGCACCATCACTTTTTTGGCACCCATGCGTTTGGCCAACATCGCCGACATGATGTTGGTTTCGTCCTCGTTGGTGAGGGCGATAAAGACGTCGACCTGGTCGATGTTTTCTTCCGTCAGTAGCTCTTGATCGGCAGCATCACCACAAAACACGATGGTGTTTTCCAACTCTTCTGACAGCTTTTCTGCTCGCTGTAGGTTGCGCTCAATCAGCTTTACGCTATAGGTTTGTTCTAAACGCTTGGCTAAGCTGGCGCCGATGTTACCACCGCCGACGATCATGATACGGCGATAAGGTTTTTCCAGTCGCTGTAACTCGCTCATCACAGAGCGAATGTGGTTACTGGCGGCAACGAAAAAGACTTCATCATCGGCTTCAATGATGGTGGTGCCTTGAGGACGAATCGGACGGCCTTGGCGGAAAATCGCGGCAACACGGGTATCAATGTGAGGCATGTGTTCGCGTAAGGCAGAAAGTGCGTTACCCACCAACGGGCCGCCATAGTAAGCTTTTACGGCAACGAGGCTGACTTTTTCTTCCGCAAAGCTCACCACTTGCAATGCACCAGGGTATTGAATCAAACGTTCAATGTAGCTGGTCACCAGCTCCTCGGGGGCAATCAAATGATCGACAGGAATCGCGCCGGATTTAAACAGTGCTTCTTTTTGCGCCAAATATTGTGGCGAACGGATGCGAGCAATGCGGTTTGGGGTGTTAAACAGAGTAAAGGCGACCTGACAGGCTGCCATGTTGGTTTCATCGGTATTGGTCACGGCCACCAGCATATCGGCATCTTGTGCGCCTGCTTCATGCAATACGTCTGGGTGACTGGCATGGCCATTCACCACTCGCAAGTCATATTTATCCTGCAGCTCTCTGAGGCGATCGCCATCCTTATCGACGATGGTGATGTCGTTGTTTTCGCCAACCAGGTTTTCTGCCAGTGTGCCACCCACCTGACCTGCACCAAGAATAATGATTTTCATACTCTGTTCTCGTGATTCGAAAAAGGCGACTGAAGAGGCTTCAATCGCCCATTTACTTATGCTTGCTTAACTAGCACGGCATAGTAGAAGCCATCCATATCTTCCTCTCCGGGAATAATTTGGCGACCAGGATTCTCGCGCTCAGAGCCAACCAGTTGTGCTGCTGAGGTTCTGGCGAGAAACGCCTTCACTTGCTCCACATTTTCCATTGGCGTGATTGAGCAAGTGGCGTAAACCAAGGTGCCACCTGGCTTGAGTTGTGCCCACATGGCATCAAAAATTTCGCTTTGTAACTGTGCTAACGCAGTGATGTCTTCTGCTCTGCGCAGCCATTTGATGTCTGGGTGACGACGAATCACCCCGGTTGCAGAGCAAGGTGCATCGAGCAAAATACGGTCAAATTGCTCGCCTTGCCACCATTGTTCAGGATTGCGTGCATCACCGCAAATCACTTTTGCTTGAAGATTGAGGCGTTTCAGGTTTTCCGTCACTCTTTTCAAGCGTTGTTCATCGCAGTCCAGTGCCACGACTTCACGAGCAGAGACTCGTTCTAAAATGTGCGCGGTTTTACCACCAGGTGCCGCGCAGCAATCGAGGATCAGTTCGCCATCTTTAGGTTGTAGATAGTTAAACGACAGCTGTGCGGCGGCATCTTGCACAGAAACCCAACCTTGCTCAAACCCTGGCAAGCTGTGTACATCACAAGGGGCGGCCAATTTTATGGCGTCCATCGCTTCACTGTGCAGAGTGCTATCAATGTTTGCATTTTTGAGCAGTTGCAGATATTCGTCGCGATCATGATGAGCGTGATTCACGCGTAGCCACATCGGCGCTTTGTTATTGTTGGCTTCAACAATCGTCTGCCATTGCTCAGGGTAAGCATCTTGCAGGATTTTCAGTAGCCAACTTGGGTGAACGTATTTGCCGGCATTGTGGCTGACAGAAAACTCATCCAATGCTTGTTGTTCACGCTGATAGTTGCGCAAAACCGCATTGATCAAGCCGCGTAAGCGAGGACCTTTCAGCGCTTGTGCGCCTTCCACCGTTTCACCAACCGCCGCGTGTGCCGGAATACGCATGTGACCTAACTGGTATAAGCCAACCAAAATGAGGTGATGAAAAACACGTTGTTTACCTTTGAGAGGTTTATCCATCAACTTACCGGCAATGCTCTCTAAACGAGGCAGGTAGCGTAATGCGCCGTAGCAGATCTCTTGCAGTAAGGCGTGGTCGCGAGGGCGAAT
This sequence comes from Vibrio vulnificus CMCP6, assembly GCF_000039765.1. NCBI lineage: Bacteria > Pseudomonadati > Pseudomonadota > Gammaproteobacteria > Vibrionales > Vibrionaceae > Vibrio > Vibrio vulnificus. The sequence goes on from NC_004459.3 coordinate 1,050,047, forward strand.
GGATTGTTGAGCTTCAGGAAGGGCGGTCGATAGAGAGTTGCCTCGGTCGACAACTTGATACAAGACGTTGGCAGCCGCAGCGCGAACATTCATGATGAGTACCTTAAAGTTAAAGAGGGCGTCTCTGCCCTCGTAAAGTTCTTAAACTGGGCAAAAATGCCCGATTGCTTGGCAGGTTAACTCAGTACACTGCCAACTTCAAACCAAGCGGCGCGAGCGTTGAGAACATCTTGTACTGGCATCGCTTTTTTGCCTGGAATTTGGATCTGCTCCAATACTAGGCAGCCATGGCCAGTGGCGACATAAATGCCGCTTTTATCCGCTTTGAGGATGGTCCCCGCGGGTGCGTCATGACTGCTGGCTTCGACGCGGCTTTGCCACACTTTAATGCTGTTTTCTGCCACTTCGAAATGGCTCATTGGCCATGGATTGAAAGCACGAACACAACGTTCGATGTGCTCTGCATCGTCTTGCCAATTGATGCGTGCTTCTTCCTTGCTGAGTTTCTTGGCGTAGTTTGCTCGCTCGTCATCTTGCTTAATTGCGATGGCTGTGCCAGCGGCGATATCTGCCAAACACTCAACCAGTACCACAGGGCCAAGCTTGGCCAATTTATCGTACATGGTGGCGCTGGTATCGCTTGCGTCGATCGGCAGCGTGGCAATTTTCAGCATGTCGCCGGTATCTAAGCCGATGTCCATTTGCATGATGGTCACGCCCGTTTCAGCATCACCCGCCCAAATAGAGCGCTGAATCGGTGCTGCGCCACGCCAGCGAGGCAGAATCGAGCCGTGGACATTGATACAACCCAATTTCGGTGTATCTAACACCGCTTGTGGTAATAACAAGCCATAAGCGACCACGACCATGATGTCAGCATTGAGATCCGCGAGGGCTTGCTTGGCTTCGTCAGACTTAAAGTTTTCTGGTTGGTAAACCGGAATGTTGTGTTCCAAAGCAATGGTTTTGACAGGGCTTGCTGTGAGTTTTTTCCCGCGACCGGCTGGGCGATCAGGTTGGGTGTAAACTGCAATGACTTCATGCTCCGAAGACAACAACGCCGCCAAATGTTGGGCGGCGAAGTCCGGAGTACCTGCAAATACAATACGTAAAGGCTTGCTCAAGGTACCTTCCTTCTTATGGTATCAGCGCAATTTAGCGCTGTTTCTCGTTAAAGCGTTTGATTTTGGCTAGCTTGTCTTGGATACGCTTGCGCTTTAGCGGTGATAGGTAGTCGACAAACAGCTTACCTTGCAGGTGATCCAATTCGTGTTGAATACAGATAGCCAGCAAATCATCGGCTTCGAGGGTAAATTCATGACCATCACGATCTAACGCTTTAACCGTGACTTCAGCGGCGCGTGGCACGAGTGCGCGGGCACCTGGGACCGATAGACAGCCCTCTTCAATGCCATCTTCGCCACGCTTTTCTAAAATTTCAGGATTGATTAACACCATCGGCTCGTTACGGCTCTCAGAAATATCAATCACCACAATACGTTGATGGATGTCGACTTGCGTTGCGGCAAGGCCAATACCTTCTTCGTCATACATGGTTTCAATCATGTCATCGACGATTTTTTGGATTTCTGGTGTCACCTTTTCAACCGGTTTGGCTACTGTACGAAGACGATCATCCGGGAATGTTAATACTTGTAATACAGACATATGCACTCGAAATGTTGAACTGTGCCGAAACAGCACAAACCTTGTTGGCTCAATTCTAGACATTTTATAGCCTAAATGACAGCATCCTAGCAGCAATTTCCCATTTGTCGCTTCGCTAATCCATCTAGGAGTTAAGGCATGAACTCAGTGCTGCAAGCCGCTTCACGCGCATTGTTACCCTTGTTGTTTAGTGTGAGTGTGGCTGCCCAGGAGTCGCCAGCTCCGTTAAACATCAAGCCAGACGCACCTCAAACTTATGTCGTCGTAAAAGGAGATACCCTTTGGGATATCTCAGCGCTCTATTTGGATAGCCCTTGGTTGTGGCCGCGTTTGTGGCAGATCAACCCTGATATTGATAACCCTCACTTAATCTACCCTGGCGATAAGCTCTCGTTAGTTTGGAAAAACGGTCAGCCGATGTTGAGTTTAAAACCGGTGGTGACATTGAGCCCGAAAGCTCGAATCACGGAGAAAAAAGCGGTACCAACAGTAGATGAAGGGTTGGTTCTGCCTTATCTGCAATCTGACCGACTACTGAGTAAAGAGAAGCTCAGCAGTGTCGCGCGCGTGATGGGAACCAGCGATGGACGAAAATACCTTGCCAAAGACGAGCGTATTTTCATCAGCGGCCAACAAACGGAAACCCATTGGGCGATTTATCGTCAAGTGCAAGAGTTTGAACGAGCAGATCCCGATGCCAACATGATCGCGCTACGTGTGGTTGCACAAGGTGAGCTTAAAGAATCGGCACAAGACTATTCCGGTATTGAAGTGACCAGTCAGCGACAAGAAGTATTGATCAACGACATTGCATTGCCGCAATCTGAAAACCTCGTCGAAGAACTGTCTACGACCTTTTATCCTGCGCCAGCCCCTCAAGATGTGGATGCCAAGATATTGGGCAGTATTGATGGCATCGATTACAGTGCACCAAGCCAAGTGGTGATTTTGGACAAAGGGAAAGTGGACAATTTACGCCAAGGGCATATTTTCGAACTCTATAAAGCCTCAAACAACGTTTATCGTAGCAGTGACAGCCAATTCAGCTACGAGAAAAGTGGTTCTTCTGATGAGATATCCTTGCCGAAAAGTCGCATTGGTGAGTTGATGATCATTCGTCCTTACGAATACTTCAGCTTGGCGTTGATCACCCGCAGTACTCAACCGATCAGTCGTGACATTTTGGTCGTGGCGCCAGTGCAAGTTGACGAATCAGTGACGGCGCAAACGCCCTGATGAGTCAGGATGAACTGCATGCTTGGTTAGCACTCAGTTTTACGCCCAATATTGGGGTTAAGAAGCTAACCAAGTTACTCAGTATTGATTCCCCGCTCAATATTCTGCGTTACTCCCAAGAGCAGCTACTGTCGCTGGGGCTGTCGTCCCAGCAAATCATCACCTTGCGAAGTAGTGCTCAGCAAGACGCTGAAGCCGCCCTTCAATGGCAGCAGCTTTCCTCCCAGCATCATATTCTTACCCTTCATGATGGCCTATATCCGCCGCTGCTTAAGGAAACGGCTTCACCGCCTTGCCAACTGTTTGTACAGGGTGATCCTCATTGCTTAACCAAGCCACAAATTGCGCTGGTGGGGAGTCGTCATGCGACCATGCAAGGGTTGCAACATGCTCGCGACTTTGCGGCTCAACTGGTACAGCATGGGTTGGTGGTGACCAGTGGTTTAGCGCTTGGGATTGATGGCCATGCCCATGATGGTGCGCTGAGAGCGGGAGGCGAAACCGTTGCCGTTCTTGGTTCGGGCTTCCAACATATTTATCCCGCTCGCCACAAAGGCCTTGCCGAGAGAATTGGTCAGCAAGGTGCGCTGGTTTCGGAGTTTCGTCCCAATACTAAAGCCAAAGCCGAACATTTTCCTCGTCGAAATCGAATCATTAGTGGCTTGTCTCTGGGGGTTTTGGTGGTCGAAGCGGCAGAGAAAAGCGGTTCTTTGATTACCGCCCGTTATGCCGCTGAGCAAGGTCGAGAAGTCTTTGCTTTGCCTAACTCTCTCCATATTACCAATGCACGCGGCGGAAACTTGCTGATAAAAAGCGGAGCGTGTTTAGTCACTGGGGTAGAAGATGTGCTGAGTGAAGTGCAAACTTTGCTCGACTGGTCGACAAACCAACAAGCGGATTTATTTTCTTCCTCTAATACGGAAGAACAATTGCCATTTCCTCAGCTGTTAGCTAACGTAGGTAATGAGGCTACACCAGTTGATATTCTAGCAAACAGGACCAATATACCTGTGCAAGAAGTCATGATGCAGCTCTTGGAGCTTGAGCTTTCAGGGCATGTTGTTGCAGTTAACGGTGGCTATATTCGAAGGGGGAGGGGCTAGCTATGATGATGGATATACTGATGTATCTATTTGAAACCTACATCCATAGCGATGCAGATTTACAAGTGGATCAAGATGAGCTTGAAGACGAATTGCTTCGAGCAGGATTTCACCAGCAAGATATCTACAAAGCCCTTCTTTGGTTAGAAGAGCTGGCGGCGTTACAACAAAGTGATGCCCATTCTGCGATTTCACGTTGCAGTGCGGTTTCTTCGACACGGGTTTATTCGCCAAAAGAAATGCAACGACTTGATATTGAGTGTCGTGGTTTTTTGCTATTTCTCGAACAGATCAATGTGTTAACCACTGAGACTCGTGAAATGGTTATCGATAGAGTGATGGGGTTGGAAACCAACGAGTTCGAGCTTGAAGATCTCAAGTGGATTATTTTGATGGTGCTATTCAATGTTCCCGGCAACGAGAACGCCTACACGCTAATGGAAGAGCTGTTATACACCAAAGAGCAAGGCATTCTTCATTAAACTGTTCCGCGAATACGGTAGCTATGAGTAGTAAAATTGATCGCACTTTGTTTTCCGCTCACGAGCACGCGCTTGAGCATACGCCTTGTCCGCAATGTGGTGGAGAGTTGGTGTTAAAACACGGTAAGCATGGCGCGTTTTTGGGGTGTAATCAGTACCCACAGTGTGATTACGTCAAGCCCCTTCATCAAAATGATGGCCATATCGTCAAAGAATTGGGGGTTGCTTGCCCTGAATGTGGTAACGAGTTGGTGCTTCGTCAAGGGCGTTACGGTATGTTTGTCGGGTGCAGCCATTACCCACACTGCCATCACATTGAACCAATCAATCAGCCTGAACCTGAGCAGAATTCCAAAGCGTTGTTTGCTTGCCCTGAGTGTGGCAAAGGACACTTAGTTGAGCGTAAAACTCGCTTTGGTAAAACCTTCTATGCCTGTGATAACTATCCGAAGTGTAAGTTTGCGGTGAACTTACCGCCAGTCAAAGGGCATTGTGAAACATGCGGTTTTCCCTTGTTGGTCGAGAAGAAACTCGCCAGTGGTGTGAAGCTACAATGCGCAAGCCGCAAATGCCAGCATACTCAATCGCGTTGAGTTCACATTGAAAAGGGTCGCACATGGCGCCCCTTTTACTCTTTATGCATAAGCACAAGCTTTGCTACGCTTGCCACTTTTTTGCAAACTCATGCACCGCGGGGAAGGCTTTCTCATCCAATACATTGGCGAGAGCACAAAGGCGGCGCTGTAGCTCTCCGCTGTAATCACCACACACGTTGATATGGCCCATTTTTCGGCCGGCGCGTTTCTCTTTGCCATACCAATGAATATGACAACCGTCCATCGCCATCACGCTTGCGGGCAGAGTATCTTCACCAAGGATGTTGATCATTGAGGTTTCACGAACCAGCTTAGTGCTCCCAAGTGGTAAGCCACAAACGGCACGCAAATGATTTTCAAACTGGCAAGTTTCTGCTCCTTGCTGGGTCCAATGGCCGGAGTTATGAACTCGAGGTGCAATTTCATTGACCAGCAATTGTCCGTCGACATCGAAAAATTCAAGCGCCAACACACCAACGTAGTTCAATGTTTCAGCAACAGCAGTAAACATGTGTTTGGCTTGCTCTTGTAGGTCCGGTGAGTCGATTGCCGTTGAAAGGCTTAACACGCCATTAACGTGAATGTTTTCTGCCAGTGGGTAGACTTCGATTTGCCCTTCTTTACCACGAGCGCCGATCAATGAAACTTCACGTTGAAATGGAACAAATTCTTCAGCGACAATCGCTTGAGTTGGCGTAGCAGCGATACAAGCTGCCATTTCTTGCCAAAGGGTTTCAATTTGTGCGGCATCTTTTAAGCGCCATTGCCCTTTACCATCATAGCCACCTAATGCGCTTTTCAACACCATAGGTATCCCAACGTGTTCAATCGCTTTATTGAAGTCTTCACGCGTTTCAATGACGTAGTAATTGGCATTGCGTACGCCTGCATGGTCAAGCAAGGCTTTTTCCAAACGACGATCACCGCCAGCCTTAATCGCCTCACTACTTGGAAGAAACTTGCCACTCGCTTGGCAGATCGCCAATACGTCATGAGGAATGTGTTCAAATTCTGCAGTGATCACATCAACGTATTCAATCGCTTGCTCCAAGCCGTGACCAAGGAGATGCAATGTCAAAGGATGAACGACATCACCCGTTGTCACATCGTAGGCAGAAATCTGAATATTCAAAGGCGCACCGGCTAACGACATCATACGTGCCAATTGCCCTGCGCCTAGAACCAATACGTGCATGATTTAGTCCTCTGCAGGATTTGGGTTAGCGAGGACGCTTTCAGTTTGCTCACTGCGGAAGGCTTCAACTTTGGCCATGATATTTTCGTCGTGAGTTCCAAGGATTTGCGCAGCGAGAAGACCCGCGTTCGCGGCACCGGCTTCACCAATGGCCAATGTACCTACTGCGATGCCTTTTGGCATTTGCACAATAGAGTAGAGAGAGTCGAGCCCTGATAAAGCACGTGATTGCACGGGTACGCCCAAAACGGGCAAGCTGGTAAATGCCGCTGCCATGCCCGGCAAATGCGCCGCGCCACCTGCACCGGCAATAATCACTTTCAACCCACGCTCTTTGGCGGTTGAGGCATATTCAGCGAGGAGATGAGGAGTTCGATGTGCTGAAACCACTTTGGTTTCGTATTCCACGCCAAATCTGTCCAGCATTTCTGCTGCCAGTTTCATGGTTGGCCAATCTGATTTAGAACCCATGATGATACCGACTTTCATCTCAAACTCCTTCAAGCTGCATAATTGGGTGAGCTGATCAATTTTGTGCGCATTATACGAGGTTTTTTACCTCAAGCAAACGTTTGCTTTTGAGTGGAAACCACCATGCGCGTTTTTCGCTGGCATTCGGCTGGTTATTGGCTTATTTGTAATAGGTTGAGTGTCTAGAGAGAAGAAGTGGTGAGTAATTTACAACAAGTCGTGAAGGCGTTAAAGCAAGGTCAAGTGGTGGCTTACCCGACAGAGGGAGTGTTTGGCTTAGGTTGCGATCCTGATAATGAGGTGGCCATTGAGCGTCTTTTGACGATTAAACAGCGACCCAGTGACAAAGGCTTGATTTTGATCGCTGCTGATTTTCAACAGCTCCAACCGTATCTCGATTTAACAAGCTTGTCAGCGGAGCAACTTCAGCGAGTTTTTGCCACTTGGCCCGGTCCTTATACATGGGTCATGCCTGCAAGTGCTCGGGCATCGGCGCTCGTCACGGGCTATCGTCAGACCGTTGCGGTTCGTGTGAGTGATCATCCTTTGGTGCAAAAGTTGTGCAGTGAGTATGGAAAGCCGCTAACCTCTACCAGTGCGAATTTGTCGGGCCAAACGGAGTGTAAAACCGTTGAGCAGGTTCAAGACCAATTGGGCAGCCAGATCTCTGTCATTTTGTTTGGTGAGATTGGTGAGCGCCATCGACCTAGTGAAATCCGCGATGCTCGTACAGAACAATTATTAAGACAGGGATAACCCTGCTCAGCTTCAAAAGGTAGTTTAGATGTCCACAATAGATAAAGAAGCCGTCAAGCTTTACTTGATGCAGTTACAAGATCAAATTTGTCAACGACTTGAACAAGAAGATGGCAAAGCAACATTTATAGAAGACGCTTGGTATCGAGAGCCAGGAGATCGATTGGGTGGCGGTGGCCGGACGCGCGTTATGCGTGATGGTAACGTGTTTGAGCAAGGGGGGGTTAACTTCTCCCATGTGCAGGGTAATGCAATGCCAGCTTCTGCAACGGCGCATCGTCCAGAATTGGCTGGGCGCCGATTCGAAGCCATGGGCGTTTCGCTCGTCATGCATCCTCACAATCCTTACGTTCCGACATCGCATGCAAACGTGCGTTTCTTCATTGCTGAAAAAGAGGGGGAAGCACCGATCTGGTGGTTTGGTGGTGGGTTTGACTTAACTCCCTTCTATCCGTTTGAAGAGGATTGCCAATTTTGGCACAACACCGCCAAGGAAGTGTGCGCGCCTTTTGGTGCTGATGTGTATGCGCAGCATAAAGCTTGGTGTGATGACTATTTTTATTTGCCTCACCGCGGTGAAACTCGAGGCATCGGCGGCCTGTTTTTTGATGACCTCAATCAGTGGGAGTTTGATAAGTGCTTTGACTACATCAAAGCCGTTGGTGAAGGGTATTGCGATGCTTACTTACCCATTGTTGAGCGTCGTAAAGTGACAGAATATGGCGAGCGTGAACGCGAATTCCAGTTGTATCGCCGTGGCCGCTATGTTGAGTTTAACCTAGTGTATGATCGCGGGACTTTGTTTGGCTTACAAAGTGGGGGGCGTACGGAGTCGATTTTGATGTCGATGCCACCACTGGCTCGCTGGGAATACAGCTATGAACCGCAGGCTGATTCGCCAGAAGCAAGCCTTTACCAGCATTACTTAAAACCGAGAGAATGGTAAGAAAGGAATCTCCTCTTCTATTGCTCTTTTCTATATAGATAGATAGTGATAGGGTCATCGTTAATCAGATGGCCCTGTTTTCGCTATAGCTAAGCAAGAGCGAAATAGCTCGGTAAGAACAACAAAGGTAAGGAAATGACTCAACAAATCGATCGTTATGCCGTGTTTGGTAACCCTATCGAACACAGTAAATCGCCATTTATTCACACCTTGTTTGCTCGCCAAACCAACCAGCCTTTAATCTACACCGCAGAAACCGCGCCAAAAGAGGGGTTTGTTGAGGCAGTGAAAGCGTTTTTTGCTGAAGGGGGAAAAGGGTGCAATGTGACTTTACCTTTTAAGGAAGAGGCGTATCAGTTTGCGAGTCGTTTAACGGAGCGAGCCCAATTGGCTGGCGCAGTGAATACACTAAAAAAACTGGATGATGGCGATATCATTGGTGACAACACTGATGGCGCTGGCCTTGTGCAAGACTTGTTGCAGCACCAAGTTGTGTTAGCAGGTGCACGTATTCTAGTGATAGGCGCTGGTGGTGCCGCTCGTGGCGTGCTTAAACCACTACTCGACCAGAAACCAACCTCTCTCACCATTACGAATCGTACTTTCTCTAAAGCTGAAAAACTGGCTGTGTTGTTTGCTGCCTATGGATCTGTTACCGCAAAAGAGATGAATACAGTGACGGAAGAGTACGATGTTATTATCAACTCTACGTCTGCCTCATTGAGTGGTGAGTTACCTGCCCTCTCTTCATCTATATTTGCCGCCAACAGTACTAGCTATGACATGATGTATGGCAAGGGCGATACCACCTTCAATCAATGGGCTAAGCAACACGGCGCTGCTCATGCCTATGACGGGTTGGGTATGTTGGTTGGGCAAGCTGCCGAAAGTTTCATGCTATGGAGAGGGTTGCGTCCCGGGTCTAAACAAATCTTGCGCGAGTTAAGAAAAAATCTTGAAGGGCTATAAGCGATGAATCAAGCCATCTTATTTCCAGACATGCAATCTTGGGATGAAGCGTCACAATCAGTGAACTTCGCCGCGCAACAATCGGGTGCACTAATAGAGTGTTTTGTGGCGAAACATAAGCTAGAAAAATTATCGGGCTTAGAGCTCGATACTGAGCAAGCGGTGATCGCTGCTTTTATTGATTACCGATTTGATCTGGAAGAAATAGCAGAAGAGTTAATAGAAGATGAAGCCTTCAACGAAGAAGGCCATATCATTATCGATTAGTTTGTCTTTCATGAAGGTCTTTTACTTCAGTTAAATAGTCATTCTTGTTTTGGACATAGTTGTCCGCTGACTTTAGTAAAAAAGCTCGTTCTTTCTCTGATAGAGGGCGAGCTTGTTTTATTGGGCTACCAACATAAAGATAGCCGCTTTCTAATCTTTTCCCTGGCGGTACTAGACTGCCCGCACCAATCATCACGTCCGATTCAACCACGACATCATCTAAAACAATCGCCCCCATACCAACCAACACACGATCGTGAATATCGCAGCCGTGCAGCATCACTTTGTGGCCAATGGTCACGTCATTACCAATCAGCAAAGGGTAGCCATGAGGATTTTCTGCGTTTTTATGGGTCACGTGCAGCACGCTGCCATCTTGAATGTTAGTGCGAGCTCCGATGTGGATATGGTTAACATCGCCACGTGCCGCAACCAATGGCCAAATACTCGAATCATCACCTATTCGAATATCACCGACAATGACTGAGGTTGAATCGATATAGACGCGTTCGCCTATTTGGGGATGAATGCCTTTATAACTTCTAATCGAACTCATTTTTCCTCCTAATAAAGCCTGATGAATGGTGATATCGGGTGAGAAGAGTAGCAAAAACTCATCGTTTAGAATAAAAAACACTCAAACGATAGAAAAATCAAAAAAAACGTGAAAAAGGGCTTGCCAATGTGACGCCGATCTCTATAATGCCCCCTCGCTGACACGGCAAGGCTTCGAAAGAAACGAGAGCCCATCAGCCAAGGCATTTAGCCAGGTGAATCACCTGAAAAAGTTTTGAAAAAAGTGGTTGACACTAAAACTTAACTCGCTAAAATGGCCGCCTCTTCCGGAGTGATGCGATTCACAAAAGAAGAAAGCTCTTTAACAATTTAAACCTATCAATCTGTGTGGGCACTCGTTGATGATAATCCAAAAGATTTATCAATGAACTGAGTGACCAAAACGATACTAAGTATCGGCACAGTCAATTTATTCAGTATTCATTGAGCCGAAGCGCAAGCTTCAAAAAAACTTTTAATTGAAGAGTTTGATCATGGCTCAGATTGAACGCTGGCGGCAGGCCTAACACATGCAAGTCGAGCGGCAGCACAGAGAAACTTGTTTCTCGGGTGGCGAGCGGCGGACGGGTGAGTAATGCCTGGGAAATTGCCCTGATGTGGGGGATAACCATTGGAAACGATGGCTAATACCGCATGATGCCTACGGGCCAAAGAGGGGGACCTTCGGGCCTCTCGCGTCAGGATATGCCCAGGTGGGATTAGCTAGTTGGTGAGGTAAGGGCTCACCAAGGCGACGATCCCTAGCTGGTCTGAGAGGATGATCAGCCACACTGGAACTGAGACACGGTCCAGACTCCTACGGGAGGCAGCAGTGGGGAATATTGCACAATGGGCGCAAGCCTGATGCAGCCATGCCGCGTGTGTGAAGAAGGCCTTCGGGTTGTAAAGCACTTTCAGTTGTGAGGAAGGTGGTGTCGTTAATAGCGGCATCATTTGACGTTAGCAACAGAAGAAGCACCGGCTAACTCCGTGCCAGCAGCCGCGGTAATACGGAGGGTGCGAGCGTTAATCGGAATTACTGGGCGTAAAGCGCATGCAGGTGGTTTGTTAAGTCAGATGTGAAAGCCCGGGGCTCAACCTCGGAACTGCATTTGAAACTGGCAGACTAGAGTACTGTAGAGGGGGGTAGAATTTCAGGTGTAGCGGTGAAATGCGTAGAGATCTGAAGGAATACCGGTGGCGAAGGCGGCCCCCTGGACAGATACTGACACTCAGATGCGAAAGCGTGGGGAGCAAACAGGATTAGATACCCTGGTAGTCCACGCTGTAAACGATGTCTACTTGGAGGTTGTGGCCTTGAGCCGTGGCTTTCGGAGCTAACGCGTTAAGTAGACCGCCTGGGGAGTACGGTCGCAAGATTAAAACTCAAATGAATTGACGGGGGCCCGCACAAGCGGTGGAGCATGTGGTTTAATTCGATGCAACGCGAAGAACCTTACCTACTCTTGACATCCAGAGAAGCCAGCGGAGACGCATGGTAGTGCCTTCGGGAACTCTGAGACAGGTGCTGCATGGCTGTCGTCAGCTCGTGTTGTGAAATGTTGGGTTAAGTCCCGCAACGAGCGCAACCCTTATCCTTGTTTGCCAGCGAGTAATGTCGGGAACTCCAGGGAGACTGCCGGTGATAAACCGGAGGAAGGTGGGGACGACGTCAAGTCATCATGGCCCTTACGAGTAGGGCTACACACGTGCTACAATGGCGCATACAGAGGGCGGCCAACTTGCGAAAGTGAGCGAATCCCAAAAAGTGCGTCGTAGTCCGGATTGGAGTCTGCAACTCGACTCCATGAAGTCGGAATCGCTAGTAATCGTGGATCAGAATGCCACGGTGAATACGTTCCCGGGCCTTGTACACACCGCCCGTCACACCATGGGAGTGGGCTGCAAAAGAAGTGGGTAGTTTAACCTTCGGGAGGACGCTCACCACTTTGTGGTTCATGACTGGGGTGAAGTCGTAACAAGGTAGCGCTAGGGGAACCTGGCGCTGGATCACCTCCTTATACGATGATTATTGCGATGAGTGTTCACACAGATTGATATGGTTTAGAAAGTTTAGAGTATCTTAGTGTCCCGTTCGTCTAGAGGCCTAGGACACCGCCCTTTCACGGCGGTAACAGGGGTTCGACTCCCCTACGGGATACCATGGGTCGTTAGCTCAGTTGGTAGAGCAGTTGACTTTTAATCAATTGGTCGCAGGTTCGAATCCTGCACGACCCACCATTTCCTTCCACGGGAAAACAAATAATGTGGGCGATTAGCTCAGTTGGGAGAGCACCTGCCTTACAAGCAGGGGGTCACTGGTTCGAACCCGGTATCGCCCACCATCTTTAAGCATTCTTGCGAGTGTGTTTAAAAATGGTTTCGAAAGAAATCTTGCTCTTTAACAATTTGGAAAGCTGACAAAACAACAATTTATTGTTGTTTGTAAAGTTCTCAATGTTTGTCTTTAAGACAAACACCAACAAACACATTCAAGTGTTCTTGGGAAGGTCACTTTTAGTGACTATTCGAAATTGAGTCCGGCAAAATCAACGCTATCTCGCTCATTCAAATAATGAGATAGCAACTTTGGTTGTTTAACAAAGACCCTTTGGGGTTGTATGGTTAAGTGACTAAGCGTACACGGTGGATGCCTTGGCAGTCAGAGGCGATGAAGGACGTAGTAACTTGCGATAAGCGTAGATGAGGCAGTAACAGCCACTTGAGTCTACGATTTCCGAATGGGGAAACCCACTGGCATAAGCCAGTATCATTGAGTGAATACATAGCTCAATGAAGCGAACCGGGAGAACTGAAACATCTAAGTACCCCGAGGAAAAGAAATCAACCGAGATTCCGAAAGTAGCGGCGAGCGAAATTGGATTAGCCCTTAAGCTTTACATGTGTTAGACGAACGGTCTGGAAAGTCCGACGATACAGGGTGATAGTCCCGTAGTTGACGATGCATGTTCAGTGAAATCGAGTAGGGCGGGACACGTGTTATCCTGTCTGAATATGGGGGGACCATCCTCCAAGGCTAAATACTCCTGACTGACCGATAGTGAACCAGTACCGTGAGGGAAAGGCGAAAAGAACCCCTGTGAGGGGAGTGAAATAGAACCTGAAACCGTGTACGTACAAGCAGTAGGAGCACCTTCGTGGTGTGACTGCGTACCTTTTGTATAATGGGTCAGCGACTTATATTCAGTGGCAAGGTTAACCATCTAGGGGAGCCGTAGGGAAACCGAGTCTTAACTGGGCGCCATAGTCTCTGGATATAGACCCGAAACCGAGTGATCTAGCCATGGGCAGGTTGAAGGTTGAGTAACATCAACTGGAGGACCGAACCGACTAATGTTGAAAAATTAGCGGATGACTTGTGGCTAGGGGTGAAAGGCCAATCAAACTCGGAGATAGCTGGTTCTCCCCGAAAGCTATTTAGGTAGCGCCTCGGACGAATACTACTGGGGGTAGAGCACTGTTAAGGCTAGGGGGTCATCCCGACTTACCAACCCTTTGCAAACTCCGAATACCAGTAAGTACTATCCGGGAGACACACGGCGGGTGCTAACGTCCGTCGTGGAGAGGGAAACAACCCAGACCGCCAGCTAAGGTCCCAAATTACAGCTAAGTGGGAAACGATGTGGGAAGGCTTAGACAGCTAGGATGTTGGCTTAGAAGCAGCCATCATTTAAAGAAAGCGTAATAGCTCACTAGTCGAGTCGGCCTGCGCGGAAGATGTAACGGGGCTAAGTTGTAAACCGAAGCTGCGGCAATGTTCTTTGAACATTGGGTAGGGGAGCGTTCTGTAAGCCGTTGAAGGTGTGTTGTAAAGCATGCTGGAGGTATCAGAAGTGCGAATGCTGACATGAGTAACGACAAGGGGGGTGAAAAACCTCCCCGCCGGAAGACCAAGGGTTCCTGTCCAACGTTAATCGGGGCAGGGTAAGTCGACCCCTAAGGCGAGGCCGAAAGGCGTAGTCGATGGGAAACGGGTTAATATTCCCGTACTTCTTACAATTGCGATGGGGGGACGGAGAAGGCTAGGTGGGCCTGGCGACGGTTGTCCAGGTTCAAGTGCGTAGGCTGAGTGTTTAGGTAAATCCGGACACTCTTAAGGCTGAGACACGACGTCGAGCTACTACGGTAGTGAAGTCATTGATGCCATGCTTCCAGGAAAAGCCTCTAAGCTTCAGATTGTAAGGAATCGTACCCCAAACCGACACAGGTGGTCGGGTAGAGAATACCAAGGCGCTTGAGAGAACTCGGGTGAAGGAACTAGGCAAAATGGTACCGTAACTTCGGGAGAAGGTACGCTCTTGATGGTGAAGTCCCTTGCGGATGGAGCTGACGAGAGTCGCAGATACCAGGTGGCTGCAACTGTTTATTAAAAACACAGCACTGTGCAAAATCGTAAGATGACGTATACGGTGTGACGCCTGCCCGGTGCCGGAAGGTTAATTGATGGGGTTAGCGTAAGCGAAGCTCTTGATCGAAGCCCCGGTAAACGGCGGCCGTAACTATAACGGTCCTAAGGTAGCGAAATTCCTTGTCGGGTAAGTTCCGACCTGCACGAATGGCGTAATGATGGCCACGCTGTCTCCACCCGAGACTCAGTGAAATTGAAATCGCTGTGAAGATGCAGTGTACCCGCGGCTAGACGGAAAGACCCCGTGAACCTTTACTACAGCTTGGCACTGAACATTGAACCTACATGTGTAGGATAGGTGGGAGGCTTTGAAGACGTGACGCCAGTTGCGTTGGAGCCGTCCTTGAAATACCACCCTTGTATGTTTGATGTTCTAACGTTGGCCCCTAATCGGGGTTGCGGACAGTGCCTGGTGGGTAGTTTGACTGGGGCGGTCTCCTCCCAAAGAGTAACGGAGGAGCACGAAGGTGGGCTAATCACGGTTGGACATCGTGAGGTTAGTGCAATGGCATAAGCCCGCTTAACTGCGAGAATGACGGTTCGAGCAGGTGCGAAAGCAGGTCATAGTGATCCGGTGGTTCTGAATGGAAGGGCCATCGCTCAACGGATAAAAGGTACTCCGGGGATAACAGGCTGATACCGCCCAAGAGTTCATATCGACGGCGGTGTTTGGCACCTCGATGTCGGCTCATCACATCCTGGGGCTGAAGTCGGTCCCAAGGGTATGGCTGTTCGCCATTTAAAGTGGTACGCGAGCTGGGTTTAGAACGTCGTGAGACAGTTCGGTCCCTATCTGCCGTGGGCGTTGGAAGATTGAAGGGGGCTGCTCCTAGTACGAGAGGACCGGAGTGGACGAACCTCTGGTGTTCGGGTTGTGTCGCCAGACGCATTGCCCGGTAGCTAAGTTCGGAATCGATAACCGCTGAAAGCATCTAAGCGGGAAGCGAGCCCTGAGATGAGTCTTCCCTGATACTTTAAGTATCCTGAAGGGTTGTTCGAGACTAGAACGTTGATAGGCAGGGTGTGTAAGCGCTGTGAGGCGTTGAGCTAACCTGTACTAATTGCCCGTGAGGCTTAACCATACAACACCCAAAGGGTTTTGATGGACTCGATGTAAGAACATTGAATGTGTAGAGAACATAAACAGCTTTCCAGATTTTTTGCTTTCACTTTTTTAGAAAAAGTGAAGACAAAAACAGAATTTGCTTGGCGACCATAGCGTTTTGGACCCACCTGAATCCATTCCGAACTCAGAAGTGAAACGAAATAGCGTCGATGGTAGTGTGGGGTTTCCCCATGTGAGAGTAGAACATCGCCAGGCTTACTTACTGTCTTTAGGTTATTCCTTTTTGTAAAGTGATGTCTAAAGACAAAACTAAAACCTAGCATTATATAAGTAAGACTAAGTTTTAGGACAATTTGTGGAGAGATGGCTGAGTGGTTGAAAGCACCGGTCTTGAAAACCGGCGTACGTTAATAGCGTACCTAGGGTTCAAATCCCTATCTCTCCGCCACTACATAGAAAGCCTGCAAAGTAATTTGCAGGCTTTCGTCATTTCTGGTGTTTGATAATAAGAAGGGATTTGTGTCAAACCCCTAGTTGTCAAATATCATACCAATATGGAAAATTAACTGGTCAGGTCTATCCATCTTCTCGAGCACATCTGTCTGACTCTGGCCGAACATTCCAAAAAACTATTCCAAGCCCTACATACTTTGGAGACAATGTTTTCGTAATCCGCAAAAGATTGATTGGCGAGAGAGTGTTGTCTTAACCAACTCCACACTTGTTCTATCGGGTTTAGCTCTGGTGAATAGGGTGGGAGCTTGATGATACTGACATTGTCAAATGGCTCAGCAATGTCATTGGTATGCCAACCCGCTCCATCCATAATGACCACTGCGTGACGACCTTTTTCGGTCACCGCGGAGAGCTGCTTCAGATGCTCAACCATAATGTTCTTGTTAACCCAAGGAACGACCATTGCCTCACCAATACCTCTAGCGGGGCATACTGAGCCAAACAAATACGCATATTCAAACTGCTGCTGTTTTACCACTCTTGGTCTTGAGCCACGCTCAGCCCAAAGTCGAGTTGTCGTGTTTTGCTGGCCAAATCTTGCTTCATCTTGAAACCAGACATCGACGTTATCAAGCCCCATGTGACCGGGGATCTTAAGGATCGTTTCAATGTTGAATTTTTTTAAAATCGTCTTGGATTTGCTGGGATTGACGAGGGTGCTTGGAGCGTGAAGTTATCCAAGAAAAGCCCATATGGTTGAGCAAGTAGTAGATCGAATCTGGGTGGTAGTGTTTGCCAAATTCATTAACGATATAAGCATGAATATCGTTACCAGTTAATCTACCGCCAGACGAATCCATCGCTCGAGCTTTTATATACCGACTTAATTGTTCTCGCTGCTCCGCGTTAAGAAATGCTGGGCGACCCGTTCTTGGTTTTTCTTGCAGTCCTTCAAGCCCTTCTTCAAGGAAGGTTTGTACCCATTTATTCACACTGGTTCTGCTTACCTTAAGGAACTTAGCAATTTGGGTTCGAGAGTGACCATCTTTAAAATGGGCCAATGCGAGCAATCACATCTTCATTTGAATAGATTTTTGTTGGCTAGCAAGTTTTTTGAAATCAATGTTATTAAGACTGTCCATAGCGTCATTTATCACGAAGAAGTAACAGTCTCAATTAGATCATATTTTTAGTTAGGTTGGTATGACAGGCTTTGCATTGCTGCTTAAATCACGATGTACTTACTTTCAGCAACTTTCCATAAGGCTTGAATTAGGGGATTTTCGAGTTGAGATTTGATGCAGCATACCCCCAACTCAAAAGGTTTAATGGGAGCGACTTTTAGTCTCTGTATTTTCTCTTTGACTGGGCTGTTGTTGATCACAACATCCGGAGCAATACCGATACCACACCCCAAAGCTACCATACTCACAATCGCTTCATGACCTGAAACCTGAGCATAAATATTGGGTTTAATTTTCATCTTTTTAAACCAAGTATTCGCCCTTTCTCTAGCGGTACCTGCTTCAGGAACTATATAGGGGATCGAAGACCAATCAGGCTTATCACGGTTCATTTCATCCGTGAAACTGCTCACTCCTTGAGGTGCAATTACAGAGAGTGGAATTTCGCTGATGGGCTCAAAAGCCACTTTTGCTGGTACTGTGTCTGGTTTGGCGGAAATAGCAATATCAGCCTCTCCGTTCAGAATTTTATCCATGGCTTGTGCAGGATCACCGGTAGATATTTTGAATTCAATAAAAGGATGTTGTAGTCGAAATTCAGAAAGAAGTTCTGGCAAGTGGCTATAGCTGGCGGTGACGGAACAAAATAAGCGTATTTCCCCTTTGAGTTCGGTTTCTGAATAACGGTTTTGTAATTGATACTGTTGCCATTCGTTAAGCATTTTAAGTGCAACTGGCATCAGTTTTTTACCTGCAGGTGTTATTTCAACACTACGATTGTCTCTAGTGAAGAGTTGCTGGCTAGTTTCTTCTTCTAGCTTTTGAATTTGACGACTGAGCGCGGATGGACTGATGTGCATTGCTGCTGCCGTCTTGGCAAAGTTTTTACTATCACAGAGGTGAATAAATAGCTGTAAGCTTTTGATGTTCATTGTATATGTCTTTCCGTGTTGCACTATTTGCAATTACTAATTGTGAATATATCACTTTGAGCAACTTAAAGTCTGTTTTAGTATGAATTCATTCGGTGAGTAACCACCGACCGTGATGGATGAATTTTAAGGAGAGCCCTGATGGCGAACTATTTCAATACTTTGAACCTTCGTGAGCAACTAGACCAATTGGGTCGTTGTCGTTTTATGGATCGCAGTGAATTCGCTACAGAGGCGGATTACCTTAAGGGTAAAAAAGTCGTCATCGTAGGTTGTGGTGCGCAAGGCCTAAACCAAGGTCTAAACATGCGTGACTCCGGTCTTGATGTTGCTTACGCGCTACGTCAAGCCGCGATTGATGAGCAGCGTCAATCATACAAAAATGCTAAAGAGAACGGTTTTGAAGTGGGTAGCTATGAAACGCTGATCCCTCAAGCTGATCTTGTTGTTAACTTGACACCAGATAAACAGCACACCAATGTGGTTGAAACCGTAATGCCCCTAATGAAAGAAGGCGCGGCTCTTGGCTACTCACACGGTTTTAACGTTGTTGAAGAAGGCATGCAAATCCGTAAAGACCTAACGGTTGTTATGGTGGCGCCTAAGTGTCCTGGTACAGAAGTTCGTGAAGAATACAAACGTGGCTTTGGTGTTCCTACATTGATTGCTGTTCACCCAGAGAACGATCCAAAAGGTGAGGGTTGGGACATTGCGAAAGCTTGGGCGGCTGCGACTGGTGGTCATCGTGCGGGTTGTCTTGAGTCTTCATTTGTTGCTGAAGTGAAATCAGACTTGATGGGTGAGCAAACCATTCTATGTGGCATGCTTCAAGCTGGTTCTATCGTATGTTACGAGAAGATGGTTGCGGAAGGCATTGACCCAGGTTACGCAGGTAAGTTACTGCAGTACGGTTGGGAAACCATTACTGAAGCACTGAAGTTCGGTGGTATCACTCATATGATGGACCGTCTATCAAACCCAGCGAAGATCAAAGCATTTGAGCTTTCTGAAGAGCTAAAGGATCTGATGCGTCCTCTGTACAACAAACACATGGACGACATTATCTCAGGTCACTTCTCTAGCACTATGATGGCTGACTGGGCGAATGATGATGCGAATCTGCTAGGCTGGCGCGCTGAAACGGGTGAAACGGCGTTCGAAAATTACCCATCAACGGATGTTGAAATCTCTGAGCAAGAGTACTTTGACAACGGTATCTTAATGGTTGCAATGGTTCGTGCTGGCGTTGAACTGGCGTTTGAAGCAATGACGGCTTCTGGCATTATTGACGAATCGGCTTACTACGAGTCGCTGCATGAGTTACCACTTATTGCCAACACAATTGCACGTAAGCGTCTATACGAGATGAACGTGGTTATCTCAGACACAGCGGAATATGGTAACTACCTGTTTGCTAATGTGGCAACACCGCTACTTCGTGAGAAGTTTATGCCTTCGGTAGGGACAGATGTGATTGGTAAGGGGTTAGGTGAAACTTCTAATCAAGTTGATAACGCGACACTCATTGCCGTAAATGAGACTATCCGCAATCACCCTGTTGAGTACATCGGTGAAGAGCTGCGTGGTTACATGACTGACATGAAACGTATCGCTGTTGGTGGCTAAGTCTCGCCTTTCCACCTATTCTCATTCTAGTGTCTAGAAAAGGGCGCTAACAAAACTCCAGGCAGACTGGGGTGATAAATACAAAAGAAAACACAACATGTAATTAAAAGGCTTGGTCTCTGACCAAGCCTTTTGTTTATTCGCTTATCGCTGCTTTAGAACGAAGAAAAACGCCCTAACTGTCGCGTTTGGGGATTACTTATCAGCGAGCTTTGCTTCAAGCTCTGACAGTTTCTTTTCCATCTCACTGAGCTTTTGACGAGTGCGCAGCAAGACTTGCGTTTGCACATCAAACTCTTCACGGCTAACCACATCAAGCTTGTTGAGTTGGCCTTGAATGACTTGACGGATTTTTTGATCCACATCCGCACCTAAATCCTTAACGGGTTGTGGCATAGAGTCGTGAATTTGTTTTGCAATCTGCTCAATTTTCTTTGGGTCAAACATGAGGTAGCTCCTGATTTCTTTGTTGGTATTCTATGTAATTGACTGGTGAAAGTCGCTATCTCTGGCGTAAAAAAGCGACACAGATGTAGTGTGAAAAGTAACAAAAAGGCCGCATAAGCGGCCTTTCGTTTATATTGCATCGCAATTACTGTTCTGCGATTTGGCGTTGAGCGGCTTTTGCTTCATCCACTCGAGCGAGTTTTTCCAAATCTTTATCTTCTACAAACACAGGTAGCGGTTTGTGTTTTTCAGCGAGGTAGCTGTAAATCACAGGCAACACGAATAAGGTAAACAGTGTACCAATCGCTAGACCTGCGACGATAACGATACCGATGCTGAAGCGTTGAGCGGCGCCAGCGCCCGTTGCATACATTAGTGGGATCAAACCAGCAATCATAGCCGCCGTCGTCATTAGGATTGGACGAAGACGTACTTTCGCCGCTTCCATCACCGCATCGATACGAGACCGCTTGTTATGTAACTGCTCTTCTTTGGCCACCTCACAAATCAAGATGCCGTGCTTGGTGATCAGGCCAACCAAGGTAATCAGGCCCACTTGCGAGTAGATGTTCATCGTCGCAAGACCCCATGCCAACGCAATCAAAGCACCACAGATCGCCAGTGGCACCGATACCATGATAACGATTGGATCGCGAATCGATTCAAACTGAATCGCCAATACCAAGAAGATAATCGCCAAAGCAAGACCAAAGGTGGCGTACAAGGCGCTGCCTTCTGTAACAAACTGACGAGCTTCACCCATGTAGTCATGGTTGTAGCCAGTTGGTAGCTTGCTGCTAGCAATGTTTTCGAACCAATTGATGGCATCGCCCATCGCTGTGCCTGGTGAAGGTACTGCGCCGACGGTAGCGGAGTTCAATTGGTTGAAGTGAGGCAATGAACGAGGTTCAGCGATAACATCGATGGTGATCAAGCTACCCAGTGGCACCGCTTTGCCATCGGCAGCGCGCACATAGTAGTTCTTCATCGACTCAGGGTTCAAACGCCATTTACGTTCCACTTGCGGGATCACTTCGTAAGAGCGGCCATTAAGGTCAATGCGGTTGACATAGCCGTCAGCCATCATGGTTCCTAGCGTGATACCAATATCTTGCATCGTAACGCCATACGCGCCCGCTTTGTCTTTGTCGATCTTGATTTTCATCGTCGCAGAGTCGTATTTCAGATCCAAATCTGAATACACAAACAACGGACTTGAAGTCACTTCCGTCAGAATGTCACTGGCGATGGTGTACAAGCTCTCAAAGCTATTTGGTGTGGTAATCACGAACTGGATTGGTAGACCAGAGCCTGCGCCTGGAAGTTCTGGCATTTGGAAAGCCGTCACTGCCATACCTGGGACGTTGGAAACCAAACCACCCACACGCTTAGTGATTTCCGCTTGGCTCGCTTCACGCTGGCTCCATGGCTTCAATGTTGCTAGACCAAAGGCTTGGTTCGAGTTTGGCACCCCAGTAAACACCTGAGCAAACTCAACCTCTGGCTGATCAGACAGAATTTTGTTTACGTCATTCATGGTGTTTTGTAGGTAATCCAAGTTTGCGTTGGATGGGCCAGTACCCATTAACATCACCACGCCTTTATCTTCTGAAGGCGCCAATTCACTTGGAATGAACTTAAATAGAACAGGCAGCGTACCAAAAACAATCAGTGCGAAACCGATCACCACAGGGCGATGGTCCATGACCGCTTTGAGCATTTTTTCGTAGCGGTTGGTCATGCCATCTAGCACATGATGCACTTTCTCTTCAAATTTGCTTGGCTTTTCATGTGCCTTTAGCATCTTCGAACACATCATTGGCGATAGTGTTAACGCGATAATACCGGATACAAATACCGAACCCGCAAGGGTCAGAGCAAACTCTTTAAACAGCGAACCAGTGATGCCTCCCATGAGCGCAATCGGTGCGTACACCGCGCCAAGTGTGAGCGTCATGGCGATAACCGGTACCGCAATTTCACGCGTACCTATGATGGCGGCACGGAATGGCGATTCACCCTCTTTGATGTGGCGGTCGACGTTTTCTAGTACGACGATCGCATCATCCACCACCAGACCGATAGCCAAAACCATCGCCAGCAGTGTCATCAGGTTCCACGAGAACCCCATCGCTTGCATCACCATCGCCACACCGATCAATGACAGTGGAATGGTGACGATAGGGATGATAACGGCGCGAAACGATCCCAAGAATAGGGTGATCACCACCAGTACGATCACGGCTGCTTCAACAATGGTTTTCACAACTTCGTGAATGGACTCATTGATGGCGATGGTCGAGTCGTACATCACGTTCATCTTGATATTGCTAGGCAGGTTGCGCTCAAGCTGAGGAAGCAGTTTAAGAACATCTGCCGCAATGTTAATTGGGTTGGCACTTGGTGCTGCGTTGATGGCGGCTACCACGGCTTCTTGGCCATTTGCGCTGGCGCGGTAAACATCATGGCTTTTTTCCAGTGTGACTTTTGCGATATCGCCTAAGCGAATCACTTCACCATCACCCGATTTCACCACCAAGTTTTCCAGCTCTTGTACGTTCGAGACCTGAGTATCGGCACTGCCGTTGTACAGGACAAATTCGCCCGTTACCTGACCCGTTGCCGATTGGTAGTTGTTGGCGTTGAGTACGCCCATCACGTCGGTTGCAGTGAGGCGTAGTGCGCCCATTTTGGCAGGATCCAGCCACACGCGTAGTGCGTATTTCAAGCCACCATAGAGGTCAACTTTCGACACACCATTGATGGTGAAAAGTTGTGGGTTAATCACGCGCTCTAGGTAGTCCGTGATTTGGCTTGATGACAGCTCATCACTGGTGAAGCCGATATACAGCACCGCCGTTGTCGAACCGGTCGACATGGTCACCGTTGGGTCTTCGGCTTCTTTTGGTAACTGCGATCGAACCGAGTTCGTTTTGGCCAAAATATCCGCCAAGGCGGCATTTGGATCGGTATTGAGCTTCATGTTCACCGTGATGGTTGATTTACCCAGCACCGATTGTGAGGTCATGTAGTCAATATTATCGGCCTGCGCAACGGCTTGCTCCAAAGGTTGAGTAATGAAACCTTGGATCAAATCGGCACTGGCGCCGTAGTAACTGGTGGTTACCGTTACGACGGTATTGGTCATTTCAGGGTATTCTCGCACCTGCATCTTGAACACCGCTTGTAAGCCAAGCAAGGCGATCAAAAAGCTGATGGATACCGCTAAAACTGGACGTTTTATAAAAACATCAGTAAAGCGCATGATGCCTCCAATTACAGCATAGGGGTTTCAGCCGGAGGTGTAATCGCGTCGCTTTCGACAACACGAACCTTGGCATCGTTACTCAAGCGAACCTGGCCAGATGTCACCACCTGATCACCCACTTTTACGCCATCGAGAATGTGTGCGATATTCCCAGTGCGTTCACCCACTTTCACCACATGTTGTTTCACGCGCTGCACGCCGTCTTCTTCCGTTAGAATGTAAACATTGTCACCGTAGAGCGTAAATGTGATCGCCGTTTGTGGCAGTGTGACTTGGTCTTCTAACTTCGGCAGAATGATGTTGGCACGGGCAAACATACCACTACGCAGTTTTCCGTCGCTGTTTGGAATATCTGCTTGTATTTGAATCAAACCACTTTGGATATTGACAGCTGGTTCAATCGCAGTGATTGAGCCTTTGAATGGGTTTTGCGGATAAGCATCGACAAAAATATCCACTTCCTGACCGAGATTGATGCGAGAAATATCGTTTTGCGGCACGGTAAAACGTAAGCGCATCACGCTGGTGTCTTCCAAACGTACGATATCAGAGCCTGCTTGCAGATATTGGCCTAGGTAGACATTACGAATACCAATCACTCCAGAGAATGGTGCTTTGATCTCACGGCGTGCAATCGAAGCTTTCAAGCTTTCAATATCGGCTTTTAACGAGTAGTAATTGGCTCCAGCTTCATCGTACGCTTCTTTTGAAATCGAGCCTTTTTTGAAGAGGCCTTGATAGCGTTTGTACTTCGCTTCTGCCGCTGGCAGTTTTGCTTCACTGCTCTTCAGGTTGGCTTTTTCTACATCAGAGTCGAGCAGAACAAGCGGTTGGCCTTCTTTTACTTGTGTGCCGGATTCAAAGCGGATCTGTTTAATGACACCGCTGGTTTCATTGGCAATCGTCACACCTTGGTTGGGTTCGATAAAACCGATCGCTTCAATCACAGGTATCCAGTCGACCGGTTTCACTTCTGTGACCGTTACTGGGAATTCTGGCTCAGGACGATTTGCCAGGTATTCGGCAATTTTCTTTTGTTTGAAGAGGTTGAAACCTATCACGCTGCCAAACAGCAGAATGGCGATAAGTAACATAAAAAAGGTCCACTTTTTCATTCTATTAAGAACTCCAATTAGTGATTAATGATTGCATCCCAGCTGGCGTCGATGGCAGCGTCAAGTGCCTTGTCATCCAGTTGGTAAAAGCCTAATGCGTGTTTTTTCGCTAGCCTGACGCTGGTCTCCAAACTTAGACCAAACAAAATTTCGTTATCCAGCGTTTTGAACACCCCTTGCTCCTTGCCCATATCGAACATTAAAGCAACTTGGTGAAACATTTTCTTTTCTAGCTCGCGGGTTTTGTGGCTATTCGAGCAAGGTAGTGATTCGTACTGAATACGGTTGCTCAAAGTAGACAAGTTTGAAGCCGCTAAATTCCATGTGTTTAGCCACATGGTGCGATATTGTTGTTTCAAAGGCATATCACGGGTTACGTTGGCTTGAATCGCCGTGGCAACTCGTTGAGTAATACGTAGCCTGAGTTCATCCAGCAGGTGTTCTTTATCGTCAAAATAACGATAAATCGTACCTGCTGCGACGCCTGCTTCTTTGGCCAATTTACTCATCGATAGACCCTGAAAACCGGACTCCGCAATCAACTTCTCTGCCGCAGCCAGGATTTGTTGTTGCTTGTCGTTCTGCTCTTCAGATGACATGGGTTATCCACCAGTGAATGAACGTTCATTCATTATAGCGGAAACAATAGCCATATTGGCAAGTGCTATGTGTGCTATTGAGTAAAAATCTTGTCAATGAGGCAATGGCAATCTCATCACTCGACGACTATTATATGGGCCTCGATTTTTGACCACAGATAAGCGCTATGAAACTGAATCCAAGACAAGACGAAGCCGTGAAATACGTATCAGGTCCCTGCCTCGTGCTTGCGGGTGCGGGTTCAGGCAAAACACGCGTGATCACCAATAAGATTGCCTATTTGGTGCAACAGTGTGGCTACAAAGCGCGTAATATTGCGGCGGTCACCTTCACCAATAAAGCCGCACGTGAGATGAAAGAACGTGTGGGACAAACACTGGGGAAAGGGGAATCAAAAGGCCTGATGGTGTCAACCTTTCACACGCTTGGTTTGAACATCATCAAACGAGAGTATCGCCATCTGGGTTTGAAGTCGGGCTTTTCCTTGTTTGACGATCAAGATCAGCTTGCACTGCTTAAAGAGCTGACTGAAAAACAGCTGGATGGCGATAAAGATTTGCTGCGTCAGTTAATGAGCACCATCTCAAATTGGAAAAACGACATGCTCTCACCAGAGCAGGCCGTGGCACGCGCGCAAGGCGAACAGCAGCAGTTGTTTGCCTTCTGTTTTGAGATGTATCAGAAGCAGATGAAAGCGTACAACGCCCTTGACTTTGATGATCTTATCTTGCTGCCTGTATTACTCCTTCGTGGGCATGATGAGGTGCGTCAATACTGGCAAAATCGTATCCGTTACCTTCTGGTCGATGAGTATCAAGACACCAACACCAGTCAATATGAACTGGTGAGACTGCTGGTGGGTGAGCGCGGACGCTTAACCGTGGTGGGGGATGATGACCAATCGATTTACTCTTGGCGTGGGGCGAAACCGCAAAACTTAGTGTTGCTGGGGCAAGATTATCCCAACTTACGCCTGATTAAATTGGAGCAAAACTACCGTTCGACCAGCCGTATTTTGCGTGCGGCGAACATCTTGATTGCCAATAACCCACACGTGTATGAAAAGTCGCTCTTCTCGGAAATTCCCGATGGAGAAAAACTCAAAGTGCTGTTGGCCAATAATGATGAGCATGAGGCGGAGCGCGTCACGGGGGAAATCATTGCCCACAAGTTTCTCAATCGCACCGACTATCGTGACTACGCCATCCTCTATCGTGGTAACCATCAATCGCGTCTCATCGAAAAGTCGCTGATGCAAAACCGCGTTCCTTATCGACTGTCTGGTGGTACGTCTTTCTTTGCGCGCGCGGAGATCAAAGACATCATGGCGTATTTGCGAGTGTTGGTGAATCCGGATGATGACAACGCATTTTTGCGCATCGTCAACACACCTAAGCGTGAAATTGGCCCTGTGACGCTGGAGAAGTTAGGCAGCTATGCCAACATGCGTGGCAAAAGTTTATTTGAAGCCAGCTTTGAACTTGGCCTTGAGCAGCATCTGACCGGACGTGGTCTCGATAATTTGCGGCGCTTTACTCATTGGCTGGTGGCGATTGCCGATCAAGCAGAGAGGGGAGATACCGTGGAAGCGGTGCGCTCGTTGGTGCGAGATATTCATTATGAGGATTGGTTGTACGAAACATCTGCCAGCCCGAAAGCCGCAGAAATGCGCATGAAAAACGTCTCTGATCTCTACTCTTGGATTGTCGCAGATTTAGAAGGTGACAATAACGATCAAGAAGAGAAAACGTTGAAAGAAGTGGTTCAACGTTTGACACTGCGTGACATGATGGAACGTGGTGAAGAAGATGAAGACAGTGATGCCGTACAACTGATGACACTGCATGCGTCTAAAGGTCTGGAATTTCCATATGTGTACCTGATCGGGACTGAAGAAGGGATATTGCCGCACCAAACCAGTATCGATGAAGATAACGTCGAAGAAGAACGTCGCTTAATGTACGTCGGCATTACGCGTGCGCAGCGAGAGCTGACTTTCGTGATGTGTAAAGAGCGTCGTCAATATGGGGAGTTGATCAAACCCAGCCAAAGTCGCTTCCTAGACGAGTTGCCTTTCGATGATGTGGAATGGGAACAAACCAAAAAGCCAGTGACACAGGAAGAAAGAATGGCCAAAGGCCAAGCGCACATTGCCAACTTACGTGCCATGTTCAACAAGAAGTAGCGTTAGTCAAATAAGAAAAGGGCTTGGAAAACCAAGCCCTTTTGCTTTAGGAAACTTTGTTTTATAGACCTTTGATCATGTGATCAATCGCGGCAATGATTTCGTCGTCAGAACAGTCCATACACGTACCGCGAGGAGGCATGGCATTAAAGCCCTCAATCGCGTGCTTGTTCAACACATCATGACCTTGTGCGATACGAGGAGCCCAATCTGCAGCATTGCCCGTTTTTGGTGCGCCATTTACCCCAGACGAGTGACAAGCAATACAAAAAGTGCCGTAAACTGTTGCGCCATCACGCGGTCCGGTTGGTTCAGCTTTGACTGGCTCACTACCTGCTAGATAAACATCACCTACTGGCTTGATGCGCTCTGCAATGGCATCGTGGTCAGTACTGGTAGCCATAGCTGCCGTAGAAAAGGTTAAAGCAGCGAATAAAACGCTAATCATTCGTCGAGACATATCCATTAAACTCACTTTACATTCCCAAGGTAAGTCAGCTGGCTTACCAAACATTTATATAGTTAGAGTGCTGTTTTGATTTAACGGTAAATTATCACTGTTAAATCAATGTAAATAATGGGTGATTATATCCCGTTAACTTGTTGCAATAAACAACAAGTTATCAGCTACAGGGGCTGAATCACATCTGTTATTTACATTTGTAGCCAGATAACTGACGAAAAAGAGACCAAACGGAAAAAAAACTAAAAAAAACACTAGACGCCATAGTGTGAACTACGTATTATTCCACTCCGCCGATAGGGCATGCGCCCGTAGCTCAGCTGGATAGAGCGTTGGCCTCCGGAGCCAAAGGTCGAAGGTTCGAATCCTTTCGGGCGCGCCATTTGGATGCCTGGGGGAGATATCGGTGAAAAAACAATGGTGGCTATAGCTCAGTTGGTAGAGTCCCGGATTGTGATTCCGGTTGTCGCGGGTTCGAATCCCGTTAGCCACCCCATTCTTTTCTAAGAATGAAACATTTGTCGGTGAATAGCGCAGCTTGGTAGCGCATCTGGTTTGGGACCAGAGGGTCGGGGGTTCGAATCCCTCTTCACCGACCACTATTATTTGGGTTTTGCTAAAGGCGAGGCTCAGGTTTATGGCTTAAATAAGCGGTAAACATGACAATCTGATGGTGGCTATAGCTCAGTTGGTAGAGTCCCGGATTGTGATTCCGGTTGTCGCGGGTTCGAATCCCGTTAGCCACCCCATTCTTTGTTTAAAGAATAAAATTTCGGTGAATAGCGCAGCTTGGTAGCGCATCTGGTTTGGGACCAGAGGGTCGGGGGTTCGAATCCCTCTTCACCGACCACATTCTAAAGCCTCACTAGCAATAGTGGGGCTTTTTTACATCTTGTATTAAATGCTGATGATTTTGTGTGCATACTGGGTCGGGGTCTGGAAGCCCAGCCGCGTCGAATCCCTCTTCACCGACCACATTCTAAAGCCTCACTAGCAATAGTGGGGCTTTTTTACATCTTGTATTAAATGCTGATGATTTTGTGTGCATACAGGGTCGGGGTCTGGAAGCCCAGCCGCGTCGAATTCCTCTTCATCGACCACATTCTAAAGCCTCACTAGCAATAGTGGGGCTTTTTTACATCTTGTATTAGATGCTGATGATTTTGTGTGCATACTGGGTCGGGGTCTGGAAGCCCAGCCGCGTCGAATTCCTCTTCACCGACCACATTCTAAAGCCTCACTAGCAATAGTGGGGCTTTTTTACATCTTGTATTAGATGCTGATGATTTTGTGTGCATAGTGGGTCGGGGTCAGGAAGCCAAGCCGCGTTAAATCCCTCTTCACCCCCACCGTAGAAAGCCTGCTTTTGTCACCGGCTTTCGTTGTTTTGGCATCGTGGACTAAAGCGTCTGTGCGATCTTCTTCTCTCTACGGTTCTCATTTTCTTGCCTCAACCCACGAGCCTTACTGGGTATGCCGATGCGCTCGCTTTTGTCTCTGATAAGAGACGTTTAAGGCTTTCTAAGCGAAGTTGCTGATGAACCTCTCAATCTGAGAGGAAATCTCCCCTTTCTCATAACGCGTGGCTCTTTTGTGTCTATATTTTAGTTTCTTGGCATTTAACACTTTGATTTTCAAACACCAGTGAGTTCCTAATGTTGTGAAGGAAAAACACAGCGGATACCCAGTGTCTATAATTCCATATTTAGCATTTTATGCTTAATGATTAGTTACACACTAAGCGTATTAACTGGTTTTTCTAAATGGAATAAAGTGTTGTTTTGTATTTGTTAATATTCACATGAAAAAATCTCACGGTAGATTGTGATGAATAATTGGCCTTTTTTGGCGACACTTTCTAGCAAAAATGCCAACTGGCACACAAAAAATGTTGTTCTGATTTTTGTTAAATATCTATTAACGAATATTTATTCGATATTTTTGCCTTGAAATTAACCGATTGCTGGCTGTTAAACTTTAATTGTTGCTTTTTTGTGTGTTTTTTGCCAAATTGTGTTCCGACCTGATTTTTAGAGTAATATTCTGCAATCAGAAGGGATTCATTGGTTTGTTGAATGATCATCGTGTTTGATTATTCAGCACCACAGACAAGGCAGTAGAGGTCTGAAATGTCACTATTAGAAGTGAAAAATCTTCGTATCGAGTATCCATCGCGGCATGGTATTCATGCGGCGGTGAAATCGTTGTCGTTTAATATTGAACGAGGCGAAATTGTTGGCGTCGTCGGTGAGTCGGGTGCGGGCAAGTCAACCGTAGGTAATGCGGTGAGCGATTTGTTGAGCCCTCCTGGTCGTATTGCCAGCGGTGATGTGTTCCTTGATGGCGAAAAAATTTCAGGCCTTTCTCCAGAAGCAATGCGCAAAGTGCGTGGCTCTAAAATTGGTTTTATCTTCCAAGATCCCATGACCTCGCTCAATCCTCTCTTTACTGTTGAACAGCAGTTAAAAGAAACCATTCACGCCAATATGAATGTCTCTGACGAAGAGGCTTACACGCGCGCATTGTCATTAATGAAGCAGGTGGGCATCCCTCAACCTGAAAACCGCTTAAAGCAGTATCCTCACCAGTTTTCTGGCGGTATGCGTCAGCGTGTAGTCATTGCGATTGCCCTAGCGGGCGAGCCGGATTTGATCATTGCCGATGAACCCACCACGGCACTCGATGTGTCGATTCAAGACCAAATCCTCAACCTGATCCGTGAGTTATGTATTAAGCATAACGTGGGTTGCATGTTGGTCACGCACGACATGGGCGTGGTATCGAACGTGACTGACCGTGTTGCTGTTATGTACCGAGGTGACTTGGTTGAATTTGGTCCAACGGCCAAAGTGTTGGGCAACCCAGATCATCCTTATACGCGCAGCTTGATTTCAGCGGTACCACGTTCGGATAGGAAGCTTGATCGCTTCCCTCTGGTCAGCTACATCGAAGAAGCGAGTGAATTGCAGCCTCTTGATATTAAAAATCACTGGCTGGGTCAGAGTGAAGATCAGAGAAAATACACCGGACCACTGCTTAATGTGGAAAATGTTAACTTGCGTTTCGTCACTAAGGACTCGCTGTTTGAGAGCCGTCGTGAGTATGTGCAGGCATCAAATAACGTTAGCTTCCAAGTGCATGAAGGGGAAACCTTTGGCTTGGTGGGGGAATCGGGTTCGGGTAAATCCACTATTGCACGAGTCATTGCCGGGCTGTATGCGCCTAACTCAGGTAAGGTGACGTTTGAAGGTATTGACCTTACCGCATTGACCTCAGAAAAAGCGCGCCGTCCTTTGCGTCGCCAAATGCAGATGGTCTTCCAAAATCCATACACTTCGATGAACCCGCGCATGAAGATTTTCGATATCATCGCGGAGCCCATTCGTTTCCATAAGTTGACCAACAGTGAAGCGGAAACGCGCCAAATCGTGAACGATCTCTTGGAGCACGTTGGCTTAGGGCGAATGGCTGGGGTGAAATATCCACATGAATTTTCGGGTGGCCAGCGTCAGCGTATTTCGATTGCGCGCGCATTGGCGACTCGTCCACGTCTTTTAATTTGTGATGAGCCCACCTCGGCACTGGATGTCTCGGTTCAAGCACAGATTCTGAATTTGCTCAAAGATCTACAAAGCGAACTGAACTTAACCATGCTGTTTATCAGTCATGACCTTCCGGTTATCCGCCAAATGTGTGACCGAGTCGGTGTGATGCAGATGGGGACTCTGCTCGAAGTCGCACCGACTGAGCAACTGTTCCGCTCTCCACAGCATGAGTACAGTAAGCACCTGATTTCCTTGATGCCAGAGTTCACTGGTTTGAGGGAAGAGGTGAAAACGGCATAACCAAGCTTGCTTGGCACAATAACAGACGCAAATACAACAACTAGGGATTCGGATTCCCGCATAAGGAGTTATGCAATGAAAACCATGAAAAGCAAACTGACCGTGGCTTTAATGGCTGCAGGCCTAAGCCTGAGTGCTGCTGCGGCAGACATCAAAGTTGCTTATGATGCAGATCCAGTGTCACTTGACCCGCACGAGCAGTTGTCTGGTGGTACGCTACAAATGTCGCACATGGTGTTTGATCCACTAGTTCGTTATACCCAGAAATTGGATTTTGAACCTCGCTTGGCTGAAAAATGGGAACGTGTCAACGACACCACCTACCGCTTCCAGCTGCGTAAAGGGGTGAAGTTCCATTCCGGTAACGAACTGACGGCAGATGATGTCGTGTGGACATTCGATCGTCTGAAAGATTCTCCAGACTTTAAAGCGATCTTTGAACCGTATGAAAAAATGGTCAAAGTGGACGATTACACCGTTGAGTTGGTGTCCAAAGGGGCTTACCCATTGGTACTGCAAACCGCCACTTACATCTTCCCAATGGACAGCAAGTTCTACTCTGGCACGACAGCCGATGGCAAAGACAAAGCGGAAGTGGTGAAGCACGGTAACTCATTTGCTTCGACCAATGTATCTGGTACTGGCCCGTTCATCGTCACTTCTCGTGAGCAAGGCGTGAAAGTAGAGTTTGAGCGCTTTAAAGATTACTGGGACAAAGAGTCAAAAGGTAACGTAGATAAGCTGACGCTTGTGCCAATCAAAGAAGACGCGACTCGTGTGGCTGCGCTCCTTTCTGGTGGTGTTGACATGATTGCGCCAGTGGCGCCTAACGATCACCAACGTGTGAAAGATGCGAAGGGCATCGAGCTTGTGACGCTGCCTGGTACGCGTATCATCACTTTCCAAATGAACCAAAACAGCAACGAAGCGCTGAAAGATGTGCGCGTGCGTCAAGCGATCGTTCATGCCATCAACAATCAAGGTATCGTTGATAAGATCATGAAAGGTTTCGCGACAGCGGCTGGCCAGCAGGGCCCTGAAGGCTACGCGGGCTACAACGCGGAGCTGGTTCCTCGTTTCGATCTGAAAAAAGCGAAGCAGTTGATGAAAGAAGCGGGTTATGAGAAAGGCTTTACGCTGACGATGATCGCGCCGAACAACCGTTACGTTAACGATGCGAAAGTGGCTCAAGCGGCGTCTGCCATGCTATCGAAAATCGGTATCAAGGTAGACCTAAAGACCATGCCTAAAGCGCAATACTGGCCTGAGTTTGATAAGTGTGCAGCAGACATGTTGATGATCGGCTGGCACTCAGACACAGAAGATTCGGCGAACTTCTCTGAGTTCCTCACCATGACGCGTAACGAAGAAACGGGCCGTGGTCAGTACAACTGTGGTCACTACTCAAACCCAGAAGTGGACAAGTTGGTGGAAGCGGCGAACGTAGAAACCGATCCTGCTAAACGTGCAGCGATGCTACAGAAAGTCGAAACCACGCTGTACAACGAAGCAGCATTCGTTCCTCTACACTGGCAAAACCTAGCGTGGGGCGCGAAATCTACGCTGGATATCAAACCAATCGTCAACGCGATGGACTTCCCATACTTTGGTGACTTGGTAGTTAAAGAGTAACACTCGCTTTCTCCCACTCAAGCGTTGGGTGGGATGAGTGATTTTAGGCGCTCAACTTTGTTTCAGTCGGGTTGAGCGCCGTTTTCAGACTGAAGTTTATATGGCCGTGATAGCGAACGGGCATAGTCATGGATAGCAAAAGGGGCAAGGAATGTTTTCGTTTCTGGTCAAGCGCCTGTTTCAGGCACTGATAGTGATGTTTGTGATCAGTTTAGTGGCGTTTGCCATTCAGGATAACCTAGGCGACCCGTTGCGTGAGCTAGTGGGCCAGTCAGTTTCAGAAGCAGAGCGCCAAGCGCTGCGAGATGAACTTGGTCTAAACGATCCCTTTATCACCAAATACACACGCTTTATCGGCGCTGCATTGCAGGGCGATTTAGGCACTTCATACTTTTTTAAACGTCCTGCGGTGGATGTGATTCTTGATAAACTCGTTGCCACTCTAGAGTTGGTGTTTGGCGCGACCGTATTAATCATCGTCTTTTCGATCCCGCTTGGGGTTTATTCCGCGATTCATCCGAAGAGTTTCTTTACCAAAGTGGTCATGGCAGGCAGTAGTATCGGTATTTCGATCCCCGTTTTCTTAACCGCGATCATGCTGATGTACGTCTTCTCGATTGAGCTGCAATGGCTGCCATCCTATGGGCGAGGGGAAACGTATAACCTACTCGGTTGGGAATCGGGCTTTTTTACTATTGATGGCTTAAAGCACTTAGTGCTGCCTTGTATCGCGTTGGCGTCGATCATGCTGCCACTGTTTATTCGTCTGGTGCGTTCAGAAATGCTGGAAGTGCTGAGTTCGGAATACATCAAATTTGCCAAGGCGAAAGGTCTCGCGCTGAACAAAATTTATTACCAACATGCGCTCAAAAATACCATGCTGCCAGTGTTAACCGTTGGTGGCGTGCAGATTGGTACCATGGTGGCGTACACCATTTTGACTGAAACCGTGTTCCAATGGCCGGGAACAGGCTTCCTTTTCCTTGAGGCGATCAACCGCGTGGATACCCCACTGATCACCGCTTACGTCATTTTTGTCGGACTGATTTTCGTGGTGACCAACACCATCGTTGACCTGCTGTATGGTTTAATCAACCCGACCGTGAACTTAACAGGCAAAGGAGCATAATCATGGAACACGTTAATAAAGCTCCTTCTGTATGGGGACGCTTTAAAGAATCGGATTTTCTTTACTATTTTAAACGCGACAAAGTGGCGATGAGCAGCTTCGCAGTGTTCATGCTGTTTTTGCTGTTGGCGATTGCCGCGCCGTTAATCGCGCCGAGCAACCCATATGATCTCTCATCGATTGACATTATGGACGCGGAGCTGCCGCCATCTTGGATGGAAGGTGGTGATGAAAACTTCGTGCTGGGCACCGATGAGCAAGGTCGCGATATTCTTTCCACCATCTTATATGGTTCGCGTCTGTCGCTCACCATTGGCTTCTTGGCGGTGGCGCTGCAGCTGTTTTTGGGCATCGTGATTGGCCTGTCGGCGGGTTACTTTGGTGGCCGTATTGACAACTTCTTGATGCGTTTTGCGGATGTTCAGCTCTCCTTCTCGACCATGATGGTGGCGATTATTGTCTCGGCGATTTTTAAAGCCAGTTTCGGCAGTGATTTCTACAGCCAATATGCGGTGGTGATGCTGGTGGTGATCATCGGTGTGGCGGAATGGCCACAATACGCACGTACGATTCGCGCCTCGGTATTGGCGGAGAAGAAGAAAGAGTACGTTGAAGCGGCACGTGTGATGGGCTTTAAAGCACCGCGCATCATGTTCCGTCATATTCTGCCGAACTGTTTATCACCGATTTTGGTTATCTCAACCGTGCAAGTCGCCAACGCGATCATGTCGGAAGCGGCGCTCTCGTTCTTAGGGCTGGGTTTGCCCGTTGACCAACCGTCATTGGGCGCATTGATCAGCATTGGTTTTAACTACATCTTCTCCGGCGCTTGGTGGATCACCGCCTTCCCTGGCATTGTGCTGGTGACGCTGGTGTTAGTGATCAACCTATTGGGTGACTGGTTACGTGACGTATTTAACCCAAAAATCTACAAAGGGTGATCTGAGCTGATTGATTTATAATCGGAAAACTACCTAAACTAAGAGTCGTAAGCCAATTACGGCTCTTTTTTTGCTTGTCATTTTTTATTCACCAGGACGCGGCAAATTTTTGGCCTTACAACGTGTTGTAGGCAGCAGTCTGAGCGTCACTGAACAATTCATTGATGAAACGGGTAGAGTGAAGTTATGGAACTAAGCAAATCGGCACGCTTGCCGATCTTCAAACCTCAACGATTGTGGCTGATGGCGGCATTGTGCTTTTTGGGTGTTGCTACTCCTGCAGCGGCGGAAGGCTTTCTATGTGAAGCCACACAGGCAAGCACCAACGAATTACCCATGTTAGATAAAGCCTGCCCGATTGGTGATGGTGTTTGGGGTAAAAAAGCGCCCAAAAGCGGCAAAGAGGATTTCTTTTGGATTCAATGCGGTATTTTAAATCAGCCAATGCCACTGGCCGACGCCAAACCGCTTTACAAGCAGATCACCACCGATGTATGGATGAAACCAGAAAATAAAACCTATCGTTGTTTGATTGGCCCGTATCAATCTTTTTCCCAAGCCAGCAAAGATCTTAAACAGGTCAAAAAACTGGGCGATTACCGAGAGGCCTTTATTCGATTTGTTAAGCCACATTCTGCGGTAAAACCGGTAACAGCCAGCAAAGAGGCGAAGGCGATAACCAAGCCTACCGCCCAAAAAGCACAACCGAAAGCACCGGCTGCGGCCAAAAAGCCAATGGCAGCCCCTGCGCAGGCGACCTTGGCCACAACGCCAGCTAAGCGTAGTAACGATGACTCTTCATCCATCGACATTCGTAAAAGTGCCGAGTTAAAAGGTCGTACTTATGCAGTGCCTTATTTGATGGATGATGAGCACCAGTTTTATATGGAACACAACCAAGCATGGAATCGCTTGGATTACAGCAGTGCGGAAGTGGTGTGCAGTGATCTGCACATGCGTTTGTTAACCGAAGAGGAATTTTTTACCCTGCTGGACTCCAAAGTGATGGAAAACCAGCAGTGGCCAATGCAGTTGCCTTATTGGGGAAGAGGAAAAAAAGGCTTCTTTACCGATGGCCGTGTGACGCAGGTAAAAGGCTCTTCATTGCTCAATGTGCTGTGTGTGAAGTAGTTGGATGAAATCAAAAACAAATAAGCCCCGCGATGCGGGGCTTACATTATGATGTCTCTAATTCGTCATTAAAGGCATTGCTTTAACCAGTTTATCCATGGCTTCTTGGTTGTGGCTGAAGAGCGAGTATTGAGCTGGAGATTCATAACCATTGACTTCTTTACTCCATGTAATGCCGATGTAAAAGTCACCAAAGTCACGATGGACATATCGAACACGCGTCTTCTGATCTTCACGTTCTTCTTCTAGCTCTGCTCTTTCCAAGCCGGCCATGTCTTTAACGCTTTGCCATGTTCCTGGCGTGTTAAAGCCTTCTGGCAGAATCGAGTTGTCTTGATATTGGTTATTGGCTTGGTACTCTCGTTTGCCGTACGAGTAACTCAGTTTCGGGCCATCCAGTTCAGGGTGATGCTGACCATCGCCTTCCACCGACATGTAGTACTCGACTTTGCCTTCAGCGATTTGTGTGTTCACTGCTAGGGTTTGGTCAAGTGGTGTTGATGCCGAATCGAGCCAGAACAGCTCCTGATTGTTGATTTTCACAATAATTTGATAGTGACCATTGTTGCTGTTTTGGTACAGCATTTCGTAGTTCCAGTTAGTGTCAACTCCCTCATCACTGTGATGCGCTGTCAATGTGCCGTCATTATTGAGTGTTACTGGCCAGCAATCTTTATTGGTGCTTTCCAAATATCCAGAGACCTTGTTAAGCGCGCTAAGTGTGTTGATAGGATCTGGCGCACCGTTGGAATCACTGATGTTAGATTTGAAGACTTGATAACCTTCTCTTTCTTGATCGCCCCAGCACCATTCAAATGTACCGTTGGTATTGAGTAGTGAGGCGTAACCAATTTCTCCATCACGATCGGCAAAGCTGCCCATAACCCATTGCTGATTGTTAAAGTGTTGCTTGGTAAATCCTAAAGAAACTGGAGGAGGAGTGTCAGCTGCTTTGACTTCAGGAAGTGCAATGCGCGTCATTTCTGAAATAACACCATCTTCCGCATCTGGGTAGATCCCAGCAGCAATATAAAACTCACCGTTGGTGCTTGCTTCTAGAGGCGTACCCGAGATGGTTAGAACACCCATGTTGTCAACTGCGACCTTAATACCCGCAACACTGGTATTGTGATCTTGATTTTCCCCTTTCATACCAGCGAAGTACTCAACAGGACCATGAGCGTTAACGGCTTTAAAAATATCATCCAGTGTGATGCTGATCTGCACGCTTGGCAGCGGTTCATTCACTTTTAGGTCAACAAGCTGTGATGTGATTTCGCTTTGTAGGTTTGCTAAGGCGTTTGTGTTCACTTCAAAACTTGCGATAGGTTTCGCATCCACCTGCTTTAACACAAAGCTCTTTGAAGTACGTTCAATACCATCGAATGCGCTAATGGTGATGGTTTCACCGGCGGGGTAAGTATTCGTTGGCGTTCCCGCAATTTTCAGTTCTTTAGTGCCGCCTACAGCGATGACCGACAGTTCTAGTTCCTTGATGGTTGAACTTGCATCAATGATAAGTTCATCACCATCCGCATCGGCGAACAGGTTGTCGATACGGTATTGTTCATTCGTCACCGCCACGCCTTGAGTCAGTTCGATACTACCAATCCAAGCTTGCAGGTCTTCGGCGATTTTAGGGACGATAGTTGGCGCGCTGTTTGGTGTTTCAACTGTCAGCGTAAAGAGGGTAGATACCTTACCGACAACTGCCGCTTCTGCATCGATATCTGTACCAGTGATTTGCAAAATATAGGATTGGCGGACAGGGGTGAGTTCACCTTTGATGGTCAGTGAGCCACCATTGTTAGCCGTGATGATTAGACCACTAACGGCTTGGTTGTCGATCGGGTCGATCACTTGCACGTCTAGTGCAATGTTGTTGTTGTCACTATCAGAGAACAATGCATCTTGGCCAACTGCCAGATCTAAAGTGAGATCCAAGCTATGTGACGTGCTTGGTGTGTTCAACTGCGCTCTGATGTTGTCGGCAACACTCTTATTCACTATTAGCTTGTTGTTGACGGTGACTTGCACATCCCCTGACGGAGTAACTTCAACGGTTGGCTTAAAGTTTGGCTGGTCTAACTTATCTTGGTTTTCAGGTGCAGTAACAATTTTATTTGCTTCTTGAGCAATTTTTAGTGCGTTTTCAGCTGTGTAGTTAACGCCTGCATTGACTTTGGACTCTGTGAGAATCTGAGCAGTCTTATGCAATGCATGGTTTTTCGCGGCGATAACATCGGTAAACGCGATATTTCCTGTGATGCCAAGCGTCTCGTTAACTTCTGTTTTGGCTTCTTCAATTTTTTCTTTTGTTGGGTTTGCGCCTGCTTGAACGACAACAAGGTCTGTGAGAGGAGAAATGACTTTTTCACCCGGCAGGGTACGAAGAACCACTTCATGCGCCATCGCTTGAGTTGGATGATCCATATCGATGGTGTATTTGCCCGCATAAGTGTCGGCGTCATACTGGGTTAGAGCAGTTTGAACGGTGCCGCCCGGAGTGAGCGTTTGCAGTGCCAGCACACCTTGTGTTCCTGCAGGGATTGTTCGACGGCCTTCTTTATCCGTTAGACCGAAAATCGTATCGCTGCCGATATCGAGCTTGCCGTTGTTGTCTTTATCAAGAAACACTACTGCTTGATTAAAGTAACCGTCAAAGCCTGTCACGATAATGCCGCCAGGTGCGACGTTGCCATTAGAACCTGAACCACTGTCTGAACCGCCACAACCGGTGAGGGCGATCGCCACTGACGCTGCTAGTAAACTAACCTTTTTCATCTAAGAGTCCTTTGCTTCTTTATTCTGACTAAATTGAATAACGCACATCGTTAGAGTCTTCTTTCATCTTTTTATAAATCATGCGAAAGAAGGGAGAATTTCGGGGCTTTTTTATCCGGTTAGAGCGGGAGTTTCAAGGCACGAAAAACAGCGAAAAAACCGTAAAATTTATTTTAATTTTTTTATCAGTAGCGGGGTTGGCAAATGGATCGTGCGGGTTAACATCTGGGCCCAAAATTTAAGGAGAAACAGATGAAACAGTGGGCTAGGTTAATCACTATTGGCGCGTGTTTAGGCTCAGCATCGGCTGGGGCGCAAGCGACCCTTGATAAGAGTAAATATGGTTACTCTTACTTTACCCTTGGCTTTGAGAATGTGGTGTATGAAGAGCTGTTTCCCGGCTTAGACTCCGATGCCAGTGTGGTGAGCCCTGTGCTGAATACTGGCGGGCTTTATCACATCAATACGCGCTTTGATTTTTCCATTGATGCGTTAGCGACCTTTTCGCCGATGAGTGCCACCGAAGAGTGGCATAAAAACGGTACGCTGATTCAAACCAACCAGTTTGAATACTTGAAAGCGGCAACCAACATTTTGCTGCATTACAAACTGCAAGATAACTGGCGTGTGTTGGGCGGGACATCGTTGACCTATCAAACCTACAAACGCTATGGCCTGAAAAACCACAATGGTTACGTCAATGATGTGTTTCGCGAAGGCAATACGTGGGAAGAGAAATCGACGGATATTTTCCTCGATGCAGGCGTAGCCTACGATTCTGGCCACCTGTATGGGGAGAGCGATTGGCGTGTTAGTGGCCGTTGGATCTTCGGTGTGCCGATTTGGAGTGTCACTGAAAACTCACGTTTTGAAGACATTCAATTTAACGACTTCGGTTTTAGAACCAATGCGGAAGCAACCCTTAGCTATCAGATCATGCCAGGTTTGCATTTGGGGTGGTTTGTGATGCTCGGTTACGAGAAACGCTTCGAGTCTGATCCGCAACGAGTGATGTATACCACAGCAAGTGGTGTGGAGAAGCAAGGTCAAGCTTGGTTGCCAGAAGCACAAACTTGGACACTCAACACGGGATTACAAGCGTTGTGGAACTTCTAATCCCGTTTGTTGGGCTCAATTTCACAATTGCGGGTGGTGGTAAATCAGATTGATTTTCAACTCCTCCAACAGGTGTGCGAATTGCGGTTTCGGGCGCAGGATGTAGCTGTAAATCTCGCCTTGTTGCAGATCGTTGTCATCTCGGTAGTCATGATTGATGGCCAAAGAGCGCTTGTTTGGTCCGGATGGAAAGACAAAACAGGCGACCGAGGAGACGCCATCCTCGTTGTGGCTGTAGGAGATGACATCTTCGTAGTCGCCCCGCCCCGCAATGACGGAGAGCTCAAAGTAAGGCAGCAGGGTGGTGCAATCAAAACTGCCGCTAACGCGATGAATGTTGAGGTCGGAGTCAAAGCGCTGATAAACCGTGGGGTCCGCGGCTTGACGCTCGTAGATGTAGTTACCGACTTCTGCGGGAAGGTAATTTTGCTCAGCGTCGATAAAGAGGTAGTCAAAAAAGGTCATCTCATAAAGCTTTCGACCCGTTTCCACGTTGAGCCTTGCCTCCATCGCGGCTTTGTCGGTGAGCATGGTGTAAGTTTCATACTGGTTGCCGTCATGCACCGTGGTGAGGTGGTTTACCAACCCTTCCGTGAGGTTGGATGGGTAGCTTTGGCGAGTCATCCAGGTTTGTTTGGCATCAAAGGCGGACTGACTGCTGGTGAGAATCAGCTTATCGTCTTGCTGCTCAAACTCGCCAATCAATTTAAGTTCTTCATCGCTCGGACATTGGCGACGATTGCGCGCTGAGGCGAAATAGACCTGATGATTGATCAGCTTCCACGCTTGGCAGTAAATCACCTCATAGGGATAACGAATACCCGCCAAGGTTTGGGTGGTTTCTAAGCGATAGAAGGTTTGACCAATCAGTGGATGGTCAAATGGTGCGGCTGTTTCACCAATCGCGGGCAGGTCAAAATAAGCTTTTACCCACGCTTGGTCGTCGCTGCCGTGGTGATCATCGCGTGCTGCGATCATCAGTTGCGGTTGAGCAACGGCTTTGGTTGCGGTGCCTAAAATCTGCACGGTACCCAGATTGCGGATTTTTAACCCCGGCACATTGATGCGTACGGTGAGGGTGAGAAAGTCGTCATCGGCATCCACAAACAGTTGATCAATGTTGAGGGAATAGTGAATGGGCGCGCCTTGGTCGAGCTCCCAGCCGAAAATCTGACTCTGGATTTGTCTGGCCACTTCAGCGTTGAGCCTAGGTTTGCTGTTTGCGCCAACGCCTTTGGCAAGTTCTTTG
Source organism: Vibrio vulnificus CMCP6 (assembly GCF_000039765.1). Lineage (NCBI taxonomy): Bacteria > Pseudomonadati > Pseudomonadota > Gammaproteobacteria > Vibrionales > Vibrionaceae > Vibrio > Vibrio vulnificus. The sequence continues at coordinate 1,091,889 of NC_004459.3, forward strand.
TCGGAGACAATCACAGTGGTGCCCGATGCGCTGCTTGGCAGAGCGATTTCGAGCTCTTCCTCTGGCGTTGGTGTTTGCCCAGTTTCCTCTGATGGTGGCGTAGGCAAAATGGCTGCCGCCTGAGTGAAGAGAGGCGAAACGTGAAGGTTCGCGTTTTGGGTTGGCGTTGTCGTGTTTGGTACCTTGCTTTCAACCGAAATGGCTTTGGCATGTGGCGCTGCTACGCGGGTTTCTGCCTCAGACAGCACACTCGAGGTCGCTTGGCTTGAAGAGAGCCAAAACCACATTCCAGTGACAAACGTGATGGCGAAGACGACGAATAGGGGCTTACGGTGAGTCATGATCCGGATTATGCCATTCGTGATTGCAGCCAACTGCGTGAGAACTTGAGGTCTTTTTCAATCAAACTGGCACTGCATTCGAGTAACTCACTGATCTCTTGGTTTTTCATCCCCATCAAGTACTTCAGTTTGAGCGCGTTGGACTGACGAGGGTAGCGAACACTGAAGTTATCCAGTGCTTTGTCCATGATGATCAACTGCTCAAATTTTTCCTGATGTTCACTCGGTAGCTGTGTCACTTGCTGACGTTTTTGTGCTTGCAGTGAACGTGCATTGTCGATCAAGATTTGGCGCATCACTTTGGCGGCCATGAGGAAAAAATCGCGCTTGCCGCTGATTTCACTCATGTCGCTGGTGGAAAGCTTAAGGTACGCATCGTGGATCAAAGCGGTGGTGCTGTTCACGCTGTCTGCCAACACTTCGTTTTCAAGACCATACTTTTCGGCGTTGCGCTCGCGTTCTTGCTGGGCAATTTTGCGCAGTTGTAAGTAGGCGAATTGATACAGCTGGCTTTCGGCTTCTTTGTCACCGGCTTGCCACTGCTGAATGATATGGGTAAGAGAAGTCGATTGTGCACTCATGACGGCTCTCCTTGTTGTTTAACGAATTCGGAAATGGTGTAAGTATCAATGCGATCAGAGCCATCACGCTGAGGTGAGACTTGCTGTTGATAGCGATACAAGATGCCCTGATCCCAATTTTGTCCGGCAGGGAGGTATTCCCATGTGGTGTATTGCGCTGGGTAAGGTTGTGGAAACCAGCGCACCATTACGTTCATCTGCTCTAATTGTGCGTGGCCAGAGGCATTACGTAACCACCACATATCTTTATACTCTTGTGTCACATCTTGGCGATAGGCTGATGCCGCCAGCGGGCATGACGACACATTGCTTGGGCCAAGCCACACTCGGCCATCGACAATGTTTAAGCAGCGTTCTGTGAGGGTTTGATCTTGGTATTGGGTTTCTTTCCAGATCCCTTCATAGGCGATGCGTTGGCCTTTTGCTTCTGGGTAGGTAAACCAGAGGGACTCAGCCTTATTGCTGTGTGCGACTTGGGCTTTGCGTCCCAAACCTTGCATTTTCCCCATCAGCAGCTGCGTTTGAGGGTCAAAATTCAGGGCCACGGAGCGGTATTTCCAATCGCCTTCGTCATCGAAATCTTCCAGTGAGAAACCGTTGAGATCGTGACGCGTGCAACCTTGGCTCGCACAGCCAACAACCCCTTCCCATTGCTCAAAATGGCTCAGTGGTTCAACGGTTTTTTCTCGATAGGCGTGCTGTCGGTTGAGGTAACAGCCGTTGAAATAATCGCCAACGCTCGGGTACTGAATCAGGCTGTCGTGGGTCACTTCAAAGCTCATGACCCCGACTGGGGTACGATAATCAGGGCGATCAAGATGGCGTAAATCGAGGGCGCAAGCACGTCCTTGCCAGTCTTTTTTGTTAATGATGATATTGCGCAAGCGTACATTGAGTGGGGAGAAAATCACCTCCTCGGAGGTGAAATGCTGCTCGATATAACGCTGGCTTTGGTTGAGGTGTTCAACCGCTTCTTTGACGGAAACCAGTTCGACGTCCAGTTGGTTTGTGGAAGAATCAAAAAAATTGAGGTCGAGCCCTTGCAACTGCTGCTGCAATTTGGGATCGGACAACAGTTTGTTCAATAGTACGATTTCATCACGATTCTCAGGGGTGCTGTCGAGCGAGAGCAGCAAGCGAGTCATATTGATGCTGCGGCTCGGTTTCGTGCTGGCGAGGGTCGGCGTGATGACTTCTTGACCCGATAAGGTGGTCAGCAAGTAGCCGCTATCATCATTGCCCAAGAAAAAACTCACCACATCGCCGGGATGATACTGAAACGCCCCTTTGTGAGTGGTGCCAGAAAGGTTTGAACTGGTTTTGTAGTACAGCCCCGTCACCGGAGAATCGATGAAATAGCCCGTTTTTGGGGTGGAGGCTTGGCAGTAAAAAGCGCTCAAACCCAGGCATAGCGTGAGAGTGTGTAACAGTTTCATGGTCTATCTTCGCTTATCCTATCGGCATTCAGGGGTGCTGGCAGTTGGGTTGGCAATCCACCTCAACCACTTGTTTCTCTGGTGTGGGGGTGATCATCGCCAACAACATTTTCTGTTTGATGTGCTTGGGAATATCAGGATTGGATAAGATTCGCCGCCGCGTGATTTCGAGCATCGAGCTCACCGACATTTGTGCTAACTGATTACCTTTGGTGTGGAACATCAAACGCGTCACTTCGTACATCATCTCTTCTGCAATGAGCTTTTCCTGTTCAAGCTGACGGTTTTTGTTGATCAGCGTGCTGGTAAACATCACGCCCGTCATCACCAAAAGCGTCAACAGGAAGGTCGGCATTGGTCTTCTTTGGATTAAGCGCTTAGTGGTGTAGAGCGGAATGTGCTGTTTGAGGGAAATAGGACGGCACGCCAGCATGTTCTCAATATCGACGCGTAATTCGCTCACGCTTAAGTAGCGCTGCTCCGCGATCGCTTGGGTGGCTTTCTCGGCAATAAAGCAAAGGTCGGAGCGCTTTTTCATGTGCGGGAACAGCAGCTGCAGGATTTTCCCGAGCGAGTAGATATCGCTTTGCTGAGTTAAATAGCCCCCCGATTTTTGCTCAGGGCTGGCGTAATGTTCGCTAAACGCAACCAAGCCAGTTTTGCCTTGTTGCTTTGCTTGGTCACTGACTTTTTGCGTTAAGTTAAAATCGAGTAACTTTGGCCGCTGAGCGTGGTCGATGAGAATGTTTTCTGGCTTAAGATCCGCGTGTAAGACCTGATTGTGGTGCGCGTGCTCGACCGCTTGGCACAGTTGCAGAAACAGGGTGAGCTTGGCTGTTTGATCCAGCGTGTGGTGTTTGAGGTAGGTGTCGAGTGTTACGCCGTCGACTTGCTCCATCACAATGTACACCGAATCTTGGTAGACCCCGCCATCAAAGACTTTGGCAATACAGGGGTGATTAAGCCTGGCCAGTAACTGCGCTTCATCAAACAGTGCTTTCTTACCGAGGACTTTGGTCAGAGAGGGTTGAATAAACTTGATGGCCAGTTGTTGTTCAAACGTTTCGTCAGCGCGGTAGGCCGCGTACACCACCCCCATGCCACCTCGGCCGAGCTCGTGAGTGAGCTGATATTTGTCGATCAGTTGGCCGGCCAAATCGAGCGAGGTATCGGTGGCGTGATGGGCGTGAAAACCCAGTAATTCGGTGAGGGGCTCGCTCTCTTGCGGTTGCATGAGAGGGGTTAACGCTCGATAGACTTCCGGGGCGTCTTGTTCGAGTTGTTGGAGCGCTTGTTGTTTTTCTTCTTCATTGAGATCCAGCAAGCGATAGAACACTTGCGTGGTACTGGTACCTAGCTGCACGACGATAACGATTTCTTATATTTTTATTAGCAGCTAGTTTATAAGAAATTTGTATTATAGGTGAGAATTTTCTTACGAGTGAGAAAGTATAAAGCACAATTTATGAATTCAGCCGAGATCTGTGAAATGTTGTCAGGCAAAAGTTGAGAACATCAGCGATCTTCGTTTTCCAGTTTTTGTGTCAGTTCCAGATATTTCTGCTCGATAAACGCCTTTTCTTTGTTGACGTGCATCAGCTGTTTTTGCATCGCAAGTAGCTTCTGTTTGAGCTCATCACTGGCAGCGCCACTCGTGCTGGTAGAAGCCTGATTGGCCAACTGCTGTTTGTAGTTCTCAATGGTGGCGAGCAGTTGATCCTTCTCTTTTTGAAAGCCTTGCTCGACATCTTGAAAGCCACCGCTTTCGCTGATCATGATGTATTCCCGCTCCAGTTGCTCAAACTGTTTCTCAATATCCTCTTTCTGCTTGCGTAGGCCATCAACGGTATCATTTTGTTCAAGTAATTTGGCTTTGGCTTTACGCAGGCCACGCACGCTTTTGTCGAGATCCCCCTTGAGTTTACGAATCAACTGTTGGGATTTACTTAGCTTTTGATTTAACGCTTCAATGGAGGCGAGGTCTTGCTCACTGGGATTTTGGCTGGCGGCTCGAATCTCGGCCACCTGTTTTTCCAGCGCTTGTTGAATTTGAATGAGTGCATTGAGCGTGTCGCGGTTCTCATTGCTGTAGTCGATGGCGTGATTGACCGACTCCTCACACATGGCGATAGTGGCTGGCGAAGCCGCATCGCTGGCCACGGTGTCGCTGGCTGGGCGCATGGCTTTGCGGAACTCACGCAGCATCAACCACAGCAACACAAACCAAGCCAACAAAATCAGCAAGCCAAGGTTGATGCCCAGCATCAGCAACAACTCTTTATCCCAAGATTGGTCGAAGAACTCGAACGACATCGCGTGCTTACCTCGTTTAATCGCGTATTGATAAGTTTAGAAGCTGCGACGAATTGTGCCTATAATTTAAACACTTCTTGCAACTGGACGCGCATCAACGGTGAAAATACTGATTGTCGATGACAGCAAAGCAACGCTGGAAATTGTTCGCAAAGCCCTGCTTGGGTTTGGCTATCGTCGCTTGTCGATTGAAAAGACCAACTGTGCTCGTGAGGCACTGGAAAAAATGGCGCATTGGCGTCCGGATATCGTGCTGACGGATTGGCATATGCCAGACATGAGTGGCTTGGAACTGGTGCAAACCGTTGCCTCCCGTTTTCCTGAGGTGAAAATTGCGATGATCACCACCGTTGATGATGACGAGCAGATTGCCCAAGCAAAAGCGGCGGGGGCCAGCTTTGTGTTGAGTAAACCGTTTGATGACGATGCATTGCATCGCAAGCTGTTGCCATTGGTGCAAGGGGCGGAAGAGAGTGAAAAAGCGTTTGATGAGCTGGTGGAAATCCAAAAAGAGCTCGCCTTGCCCAAGTTAAGTCAGTTGGAGAAGCTACTGCGAAAAGTGGTGCATGATGAGATTGCCCTCACCAATATCCGCTTACAACAGTTTGATGAAAGCAAAGTGCCCTGCATGATTGCCATTTATGAAGATGGGGAAACGCAAAAGCCACGCGCGGTGGCGGTGCTGGATATTTACGCGGTGTGCGTGCTGGCGAGTGCCAATACGCACATTACGGCAGAACAACTGAGCCAAGCCATCCATAAAAAAATGGTCAGCAAAGCGATTTTAGACACATGCCAGATGGTGTTGGATAAATCCTCTTTGGCATTTTTGGACAGCTTAACGCGCAAAAGCCTACGGCTAAAAAGCGTCAGTTTTGTGCCAGAAGCGTTTGATAAGTTGAAGGTGCTATTTAGCAAACCCGCCGATAAACGCCTCGATTTCTCCTGCCAGTTAGGGGAGATGGCGCAGGGGAAGATCACATTGGTGGGTTTTTAGCACTGCACCTTGGTTGTGTGTGAGGATCGGATTGGTCATAATGTTACAAGTAACATTAATGACAAAAATCTTTTTATGGCTCAACACAATAAGAAACCGCGCACCACTTTGCAGGATGTGGCGGATCAAGTCGGCGTGACCAAGATGACGGTATCGCGCTACATGCGCAATCCCGATTCGGTGGCGGAAAAGACCCGCGAGAAAATCGCCACTGCGATTGAACAGATGGGGTACATCGAGAACCGTGCCCCAGCGATGTTGTCGAAATCCTCTAGCCGAGCAATTGGGATCCTGCTGCCTTCTTTGTCCAACCAAATTTTTGCTTCCTTTGTTCAGGGCATTGAAACCGTCACCAAAGCGCATGGTTATGAAACCCTCTTGGCGCACTTTAGCTACGATGAGCTGGAAGAGGAGCGCAAAATCGCGTCGCTGCTCTCCTATCAGGTGGATGGTTTGATTCTAACGGAAAGCCACCACACCGAACGCACGATGCAGATGATCAAAAACGCAGGCATTCCCGTAGTGGAAACCATGGAACTGCCAGCGCAGCCAATCGATATGGCGGTGGGGTTAGACCACGAAGATGCCTCTTACAGCGTGGTTAAACGCATGTTGGCTTCGGGTAAGCGTACCATTGTGTATTTTGGTGCACGCTTGGATACGCGTACCAAACTGCGTATGCAAGGCTATGATCGCGCCATGCGTGAAGCTGGCTTAGAGCCGAAACACGTGCTGACGGGCGAACACTCCAGTTTCTCGTTGGCGGATGAGCTGTTAGAGCGCGCCTTAGCGACGTATCCAGAGATGGATGGGGTTTTTTGTACCAATGATGACATCGCCATCGGTACCTTGCTGTGCGCGCAGCAGCGTGGCATTGAGGTGCCGAAGCAACTGGCCATTGTGGGCTACAACGCATTGGATATCGGCCAGACGATTCGTCCGAAATTGACCAGTGTCGATACGCCGCGTTTTCAAATTGGTGAGAAAAGTGCCGAGTTGTTGCTGGCCCGTTTGCGCGGTGAAACGTTAGAACAAAATGTGGTGGATATGGGCTACCGCATTACCGCTGGCGAGAGTGTGTAACTCAGTCGATGTGATTAAAAGCAAGGGCGCGATAAACGCGCCCTTGTTGATCAGACGATAAAACTCGCACCGTGTTCGGCGCTAGACACCGATTGGCGAAGGGTGCTGAACAGATTGCGTCCCCAAGTTTGCTGGCTTGCCTCGGTATCGATTTCAAGCATGCAGCGACCTGTGGTGTCGCTGAGGTTGTTTAACTCGCCTGTCTGGCAATCGACACGAATTACATCACCATTACGCACTAAGCCAATCGCGCCGCCACGAATCGCTTCTGGAGAGACGTGAATGGCCGATGGGATTTTACCTGAAGCGCCAGACAAACGGCCATCGGTCACCAGCGCCACTTTAAAGCCCGCCTTTTGCACATTGCCGAGAATCGGCATCAACTTGTGTAGCTCTGGCATGCCATTGGCAGCTGGGCCATTGTGCGTCACCACCACAATGCAATCTCGGTTGAGCTCACCACGTTGGTACGCCGCTTCCACCTCATGTTGGCACTGGAACACCAGCGCTGGCGCTTCAATCACGCGCTGATCTTCTTTCACCGCAGAGACTTTCACCACCGCTTTGCCCAAATTGCCAGTCAGCACTTTTGTGCCGCCTGTGGATTGGAAAACACAGCATTTGTCGGCGATCACATGGCTATCGAAGGTGCCCTCACATGGTGTCCAAACGAGCTTGCCGTCGACAAGGCTTGGTAGGCTCATTTGGTCGTCGAACTCGCCAAACACTGGCTTGACGTCACGATGCAGCAGAGCCGATTCATTGAGACGATGCAGCAGCGCAGGCACGCCACCCGCTTGTTGGAAGGCGTTCATGTCAGCGGGGCCGTTCGGGTATACGCGTGCTAGCAGCGGTACCACGTCAGAAAGATCACTGATGTCTTGCCAAGTGAGCTCAATACCCGCAGCGCGCGCCACAGCCAACATGTGAATGGTGTGGTTGGTGCTGCCACCGGAAGCAAGTAGGGCAATGATGCCGTTGATCAGGCTCTTTTCAGTGACCACTTCAGCCAGTGAGCGGAAGTGAGCCGAGCTGGCGGTCATGGCCGCCATTTTGATCGCCGCGTGTTCAGTGAGCGCGTGTCGGAGCTCGGAGTTTGGATGGATAAACGCTGAGCCGGGTAACATCAATCCCATCGCCTCAAACACCAGTTGGTTGGTGTTGGCGGTGCCGTAGAAGGTGCACGTGCCAACGGAGTGGTACGCGCGACACTCCATATCAAGCAACGCGTCTTTGCCCACTTCGCCCGCCGCGTATTTTTGGCGAACATCGACTTTTTCTTCATTGCTGATGCCAGTCGCCATGAGACCCGCTGGCACAAATGCGGTAGGCAGGTGTGCGTAAGACAGTGCACCCATCAGTTGCCCTGGGGCGATTTTGTCGCAAATGCCGAGCAGCAAGGTGGCATCAAACACATTGTGGCTCAAAGAGAGGGCTGTGGACTGTGCAATCAGATCACGAGAAAACAGCGACATATCCATGCCCGCTTGGCCTTGAGTGACACCATCGCACATCGCAGGGACACAGCCAGCGACCTGAGCAGTATGGCCATACTCTGCCAGTGCGCGCTTAATTTGCTCTGGGTAGTGCTGGTAAGGCTGGTGGGCGCTGAGCATGTCGTTGTAGGCGCTGATCAGCGCCACATTGGCATGAGTAAAATCGAGGATGTTTTTCTTTTCTGCTGAACAAGACGCCGCCACCGCGTGCGCTAAGTTGCCACACGATAAACCAACACGTCCTTTGCCCGCTTTGGCTTGCTCTTCGGTGCGTGCAACAAACGCCGCACGTGTTGCCTGGCTGCGTTCCACCAAGCGCTGAGTGACCTCTAAAATGATGGGATGGGTCATGCTTGTGCCTCATCTTGCTCTAGAATTAACTCGGCCGCGTTGGTGACAACCTCTTCGATAGTGGTATCAATGCTCACCAATAGAGTGCGAGGTTCACCATCGGGGCGCTCAAGTGTTTCAAACTGGCTATTGACCATGTTCTCTTTCATGAAGTGGCCTTGACGCTGGCGCATGCGCTCAAGAATGAGTGACTTATCGCCATCAAGGAACAAGAAGGTGACATTGTTGTTGCCGTCGCGGATTTGATCGCGGTAGCTCTTTTTCAGCGCTGAGCAGACGATAATGCCGTGCTCATTTTTGCTTTCAAGGCTATACGCCGCATCACGAATACGCTCCAGCCACGGCTTGCGGTCGTCATCGTTCAGTGGCTGGCCAGAGGCCATTTTCTGAATGTTGGCGCGTGGATGGAGATCGTCACCATCAATGAATTTACGCCCCAGCTTTTCTGCCAACAGCTCACCAATTGTGGTCTTTCCGCTTGCGCAGACACCCATCACAATGACACTACTACCCGCCATAACTTGTCCTCATAACTAAACTTGCGCGTGATCTCAAATTTGAAATTCACTTTGAAATATGGGTTTATCTTATTCATGTTATCGGTAACATGTTACCGGTAACGTAAATAAATGTGAACCACAACACAAACAATAATTCGAAAGGTGAAATTATGGAGCAATTAGCCCACACCCCTGATCCTACATATCTTTTAACCATAGCAGCGCTGGCGATTGCGGCGTTGCTCGTGCTGATCATCAAACTCAAAGTGCATGCTTTTGCCTCACTGACCATTGTCAGTTTAGGCACCGCCATTGCCACAGGCGTGACCTCGGACAAAGTGGTGCCCACCATGATGGGTGGCTTTGGCGGCACGCTCGCCTCTGTTGCACTGTTGGTCGGCCTTGGCGCCATGATTGGTAAAATTTTGGAAGTGACAGGCGGGGCCAAAGTGCTGGCCGACACGCTGATTGGTCGCTTTGGTAAAGATCGCGCCCCGTTCGCGCTGGGTATTGCGTCGCTGCTGTTTGGTTTCCCAATCTTCTTTGATGCCGGCCTTGTGGTGATGATGCCTATCATCTTTAGCGTGGCGAAACGCTTTGGTGGCTCGCCAATCAAATACGCCTTACCGTCTGCGGGTGCGTTTGCGGTGATGCACGCCTTTGTGCCTCCCCATCCGGGCCCGGTGGCGGCAGCGGAATTTTTGGGTGCCAACATCGGTTTGCTGCTGGTTGTGGGTATCCTGGTTGCGATTCCAACTTGGTATCTTGGCGCGTACCTATTTGGTTTGTACGCGGGTAAGAAATTCGACATCCCACTTTCTAAAGCATTTTTTAACAGCGATGCGATTGTCGATGAAAGCAAATTGCCAAAATTTGCCACAGTAATGACCATCTTAGTGCTGCCCGTATTACTGATCTGCTTGGATACCGGCCTAAACACGCTGGCAGTAGCGGGGGTGATTGATGGTAAAACACCGTTGGTGGAATTCCTTCGCATGCTAGGTAAAACGCCAGTCGCGCTTCTTATTACCTTGATCGTGTGCTTGGTGGTGTTTGCCAAAGATTACGGCATGGCTAAACTTGAAAAATTGTGTGGCGACTCACTGGCTCCGATCTGTGGCGTTATCCTCGTTACTGGTGCGGGCGGCATGTTTGGTGGCGTATTGCGCGCCAGCGGCATTGGTAATGCCTTGGCCGATGTATTGACCGACACAGGCATGCCAGTGATTGTGGCTGCGTTTGTGATTTCAACCTGTTTGCGTGTGGCGCAAGGTTCTGCCACCGTGGCACTGACGACCACCGCTGCGCTGATTGCCCCGGTTGTGGCGGCAACCACAGGTTTGAGTGAGTTAGACCTCTGCTTTATCGTGATTGCTATCGCAGGCGGTGCAACGGTACTTTCTCACTTTAACGATTCTGGTTTCTGGCTGGTCTCTCGTCTGCTTGAGATGGATGAGAAAACCACGCTGAAAACTTGGACGGTAATGGAAACCTTGCTTGGTGGTATTGCTTTCCTTATCGTCGCTGTATTGAGCTTTATTCTTTAGAGGTTATCTATGACAACACTTGAACAACGATTAAGAGAGATCAAAATCGTCCCAGTTATCGCTATCAACGATGTAGCACATGCCTTGCCATTGGCAAAAGTGTTGGTAGAAAACGGTTTGCCCTGTGCGGAAGTGACATTCCGCACTGAAGCGGCGGCGGAATCCATTCGCATCATGCGCGAAGCCTACCCTGATTTGTTGATTGGTGCGGGCACGGTATTAACCACAGAACAAGTGGACATCGCCATCGAAGCGGGCGTGGATTTCATCGTCAGCCCAGGCTTTAACCCAACCACAGTGAAATACTGTCAGCAACGCGGCGTGACCATTGTACCGGGCGTTAACAACCCAAGCTTGGTTGAGCAAGCGATGGAAATGGGTTTGCGCACCCTGAAGTTCTTCCCTGCTGAGCCATCAGGCGGCGTCAACATGCTTAAAGCGCTGACGGCGGTTTACCCAGTGGAATTCATGCCAACAGGTGGCGTGAGCCCATCTAACGTGGAAGATTATCTCGCGCTGAAATCGGTTGTCGCGTGTGGCGGTACTTGGATGGTACCAACCGCCATGATGGACAGCGGCGATTGGGAAGGCATTGCCGAACTGGTTCGTGCGGTGAAGTAAAACACGATTTTTGCACAGCAATAAGGCTATAAATTAAATTGATAGCCTTATTGTTTGATTTTTAAGTAGTTATCCGTTCAAGCTTTATATTTTTTATTGTTAATAAAGCACTATTTACATAAGTATCATGAATGTTTTTATATTTTTTGAAGTTGATTCTAAAGTATAAAAATTATAAGTTTTTTTAATATATTCTATTGTTTAATTGTTTTGTTACTAATTTTATTCATATATCTTCAGGTTATATTTGTAACTGGATGAGCTCTGAATGAATAAGTTGGTAATTAAAGGTAGTGTCGGAATTGATGGTTGTAATAATGTCAATGATATTATTAGTGTGCAGAAGGCGATAAATACTCTGTCTAAGAAATATTTTCAAATACAACCGTTGAAAGTCGATGGAAGTTTGGGACGTAAGCCTGAAAAATCTAAAACTGTTATTCAAATTAATAATGTTCAAAAACATATTGTTAATATGATAAGAACAGATGGCAGAATAGATCCCAATGGAACATCAAATAAAAAGATAAATTTAGCATTGAACAGAATAGTTAGTATAGAAAGCCAATCTGTTCCTATCCTAACTAATGCTTCTTTTCCATTGGAACAAGTGCCAACAGAGAGCTATACCGTTGCTCCTAGAAGTTTTGGTTCTAATCGAGGTGCTAGGAAGCATGCTGGCTGTGACTTGTACGCTAAAGAGGGTAGTCGAGTCTTTGCAATGGCGGATGGTGAGATTATGAAGTTCTATGAATTTTATGGTGGTACCTATGCGTTGGAAGTTAAGCACGGAAAGGCTGTAGTGCGTTATGGTGAGATATCTGGTCGATTGCCTGATGGGGTATCTATTGGAGCCAAGATTCAACAAGGACAACATATTGCCTATGTTGGGAAAGTGGTCTTAAAAAGCGGGTGGACAGGTGAAATGCTGCATTTAGAGATCTATGATGGAAGTGCTACTGGTATTTTAAGAGCTCCTTTATCAGAAAGCCCTTACCAAAGAAGGAAAGATCTCATAAACCCAACGGATATTTTGAATATGGCTCAAAAAAGGTTACCAAGCTAATGAAGTCAGTATTTTTTCTGTGTGGTTTTGCATTGTGTTTTAGCCAAGCATCTTTTTCTAAAGATAACTTTCTGAGAAATGAATACAACTTGGGTGAGATATTAGACGCAATTAAATTTGATGCAAATAATGATTCGATCGAGGATTTTATTTTAGCAGCAAACCAAATCACGGTTGAGAACAGTGATCAGACGTATGTCATTACTTCAAATCTAGATGAGATACAATGCAAAGCTCATGTTAACTCTGACCAAAAAGAAACTAAGTTGCTGATTTTACATGGCCAGTCAAGAGAAGTGCATCGTCTTTCCCAGGCTCATTTGATCCTGCCCTGTGTGGGCGATTTTCATGGCGTAAAATATGGCATGTCATTTATTTCTCAACAGGCGTTATCGAAAAGTTTGGGGTATGATTTGGTTTCTGACCCCAACCAGATGCTCGTGGTAATACCAACAGAAGCTGGAATCGATACATACTTATATTGGACAGGGGAACGCTATCAGCTCTTTTATCCCCCAGAAGAACCCTAAAAGAAGGCCATCGTTTGATGGCTTTCTTTTATACTGGCTAACCCTTAGTTTTACCCGCCGTTGTTCTTTATGAAAATGGATCTCCGTGTTTCATTTTAGCCGCCCCAATAAAAAATGGCCGCCAAAAAGGCCGCCATCTTACTTTGATTGTCACTGTGCTTCGCGCCTTAGCGCATGGTAACGAATTCTTCCGAACCGGTTGGGTGGATAGCCACAACCGAGTCGAAATCGGCTTTGGTTGCACCCATCTTCATCGCGACACCGAAACCTTGAATCATTTCGTCCACCGCGAAACCGATGCCGTGCAGGCCAACCACTTTCTCATCTTCACCCGCACATACGAGCTTCATCTTGCATGGCTGACGGTGTTGGGTCACGGCGGTGTACATCGCAGTAAAGCCTGATGTGTACACTTTCACGTTCTCTTCACCATATTGAGCGATCGCTTCTGGCTCAGAAAGACCAATGGTGCCGATAGGTGGGTGGCTGAACACGACAGTTGGGACCAAGTCATAGTCCATCTTCGCGTTGGGTTTGTTGTTGAACAGGCGCTCAGAAAGCTGACGACCCGCTTTCACCGCAACAGGTGTGAGCTCGATACCGCCTTCCATAATGTCACCCACACAGTAGATGCCAGCAACGTTGGTTGCTTGGAACTCATCGACTTTGATGTAGCCGCGCTCGTTGGTTGCTACGCCGGTTGCGCTCAGGTTGATGGCATCAGTCGCTGGGTGACGGCCGATTGCCCAGATAAGCTGATCAACGTTTTGGCTTTCACCGTTTTCTAGATGAAGCGTTAGGCTGCCATCGGCTTCTTTGACCACTTCTTTTGGTACCGAGTGGGTGTGCAGTGTTGGGCCTTCTGCCGCCATCACTTCCACTAAGGTGTCGATGATCATTGGGTCAAAGCTGCGCAGTGGCGACTCTTTACGGCAGAACAGATGGGTTTCTGTACCAAGGGCGTTGAGCACGCCAGCGATTTCCACCGCAATGTAACCCGCGCCAACGACAGCAACACGTTTTGGTTGCTCTGCAAGGTCGAAGAAGCCGTTTGAATCGATGCCGTATTCCGCGCCAGGGATGTTTGGAATGGTCGGGCGGCCACCCACAGCGATCAGAATGTGATCGGCGGTGTAGTGCTCACCGTTTACTTCCACGGTTTTCTCATCGACAAACTTAGCGAAGCCTTTAATCACGTTGACTTTGTTGTTGCCTAGCACGCGATCGTAAGATTGGTGGATGCGGCCAATGTACGCTTGGCGGCTCTCAACCAGTTTGCTCCAGTCGAAGCCTTTCACTTCCACATCAAAGCCGTAGTCAGGAGCGTATAGGCTCATCGCTTCTGCGATCTGCGCGCCATGCCACATCACTTTTTTCGGTACACAACCAACGTTCACACAAGTGCCGCCGAGATCTTTTGCTTCGATCAGCGCCACTTTCGCGCCATACATCGCCGCACGGTTTGCTGAAGCGATGCCGCCACTGCCGCCGCCGATACAGATATAGTCAAAATGCGTTGCCATTACTTTCTCCTGTCTGGCAGGGGCGATTTACTCGCGTGCTCCCTGCGTATTTTTCATTCATTTCATTTTTATATGGAGGACAGATTGGTTGAACTCAATCTGTCGTACGGAAATTCTTTGGGTGTTGCGTCTCTCTTTTACTCAGGAACGATCCACTCTACCTTCCAATGACCGGTTGCCGGCGCAATTGCTTCCTTAAGGAAAGGCAAAATTTGTTGCATCTGGCTTTCTAGTTTCCAAGGTGGGTTAATCACAATCATGCCTGAAGCGGTCATGCCGCGCTCGTTGGTATCCGGTGACACGCCCAGCTCAATTTGCAGAATCTTGCGAATGCCTAGTCCTTCCAGCCCTTCTAACATGTCGTCGATGTCGCAGCGGTTGACCACAGGGTACCAAATCGCGTAGATGCCAGTTGCCCAGCGTTTGTGGCTTTGATAAATCGCTTGCACCACATCACGGTACTCTTTGGCCAACTCGTAAGGTGGGTCAATCAACACGAGACCACGGCGCTCTTGCGGTGGCAAGCTGGCTTTGAGGCGTTGAAAGCCGTCTTCTTTGTAAATGCTGACTTGGCGATCGCGGTGAAACTCTTGTTCCAGTAGCGGGTAATCGCTTGGATGGAGCTCTGTCAGAACCATGCGGTCTTGATCGCGCAATTGAGCACGTGCGACGCGTGGTGAGCCAGGGTAGTAACGCAGTTTATCGCCATTGTTGAGGGCTTTGATCGAATCGATATAGCTGGCGATGTCGGCAGGCAGATCGCTGCGATCCCAAATACGCGCGACGCCTTGTTTGTATTCGCCCGTTTTCTCTGACCATTCGTGGGTCAAATCGTAACGGCCAACGCCCGAATGAGTGTCATGGTAGACGAAGGGTTTGTCTTTTTGTTTTAGCGAGTCCAGAATCAAGCTCTGAACAATGTGTTTTACCACGTCGGCATGGTTGCCGGCATGAAAGCTATGACGATAACTTAGCAAAATTCACTCTCGTAACACTCTTGGTAGAGTGTGGTCAGGGATTAATAGGGCGATTATATACCCAACTGACGCCGATGTTCAGGATTCTCTCTGAGTCACAAAAAAGTTAATCGTCAATTCGTATTGAAATGTGAACCTTTAACCCTCATTTAGTATCAAAATGTAAGACCAATTGGCGACAGTCGAGGAAAATCGCGTATTATTATTGTGAATAAGCGAGCCATCGATGGACAGTTGGCCACGATACTGAAGAGTCAAACAAAAGGAATTTATATGTCTAATCCACTCCTTACTTTTACGGATCTGCCTCCGTTTTCTCAAATCAAGCCAGAGCATGTGTTTCCTGCGGTGGAACAGGCGATTGCCGATTGTCGTGCCAAGATTGAACAGGTGCTTGAAGGCAATAATACCCCTAGCTGGGAAACGGTGATTGCGCCGATCGAAGAAGTGGATGATCGTCTCAGCCGTATTTGGTCACCCGTGAGCCACATGAACTCTGTTGTCAACAGCGACGAGCTGCGCGACGCGTATGAAAGCTGCCTGCCAATGTTGTCGGAATACGGCACTTGGGTCGGCCAGCACAAAGGTCTGTTTGAAGCGTACAAAGCGATTAAAGCCAGCGAAGCGTTTGCCAAGTTGACCACAGCACAACAGAAAACCATTACCGATGCATTGCGTGATTTTGAGCTATCAGGCATCGGTCTGCCTGCGGATGAGCAAAAGCGCTATGGCGAAATCAGCAAGCGTATGTCAGAGCTGAGCTCTAAGTTTTCCAACAACACGCTAGACGCCACCATGGGCTGGACCAAGCACATCACCGATGAGAAAGAGTTGGCAGGCATGCCGGAATCGGCGTTGGCGGCCGCGAAAGCCGCCGCTGAAGCCAAAGAGCTCGACGGTTATTTGATCACGCTGGACGTGCCGTCTTACCTGCCAGTGATGACTTACTGTGACAACCAAGCTCTGCGCCGTGAAGTGTACGAAGCGTACGTGACTCGCGCGTCGGATCGCGGTCCAAATGCCGGTAAGTGGGACAACACCGAGATCATCAACGAGCAGTTGAAACTGCGTCATGAAATTGCTCGCATGCTTGGCTTTAACACCTACAGCGAAAAGTCTCTGGCGACCAAAATGGCGGAAAACCCAGCGCAAGTGTTGGGCTTCCTCAATGACTTAGCCACCAAAGCCAAACCACAAGGTGAGCGTGAAGTGGCAGAGTTGCGTCAGTTTGCTGAGCAAGAGTTTGGCGTGTCTGAACTCAATGTGTGGGATATCGCTTACTACAGCGAAAAACAAAAGCAGCACCTGTTCCAAATTTCGGATGAAGAACTGCGTCCGTACTTCCCTGAGTCGAAAGCCGTCAGCGGTTTGTTTGAAGTGCTCAAACGTGTGTTTGGCATGAGCGTGAAAGAGCGCGAAGGCATTGACGTTTGGCACAACTCAGTGCGTTTCTTCGATATTTTCGATGCGCAGGGCGCGCTGCGTGGCAGCTTCTACCTCGATCTCTATGCGCGTGAACACAAACGTGGCGGCGCTTGGATGGATGAATGCCGCGTGCGCCGTATTAACGCACAAGGCGAGCTGCAAACCCCAGTGGCGTACCTGACGTGTAACTTCAACCGCCCAATCGGCGACAAACCAGCGCTGTTTACGCACGATGAAGTGGTCACCTTGTTCCACGAATTTGGCCACGGTATTCACCATATGCTGACTCAAGTCACCACGGGTGCGGTGTCTGGTATTAATGGTGTGCCTTGGGATGCGGTGGAGCTGCCAAGTCAGTTCCTAGAAAACTGGTGTTGGGAAGAGGAAGCGTTGGCGTTTATCTCTGGCCACTATGAAACGGGTGAGCCGCTGCCAAAAGCGATGCTAGAGAAGATGTTGGCGGCGAAGAACTTCCAATCGGCGATGGGCATTTTGCGTCAGCTTGAGTTCGGTCTGTTTGACTTCACCCTGCACACTGAGTTTGACCCTGAAATTGGCCCACGCGTGCTCGAAACGTTGGCTGAAGTGAAGCAGAAAGTCGCGGTACTGCCAGCGGTCGAATGGGCGCGTTTCTCCCACAGCTTTGGCCACATTTTTGCGGGCGGTTACTGTGCGGGTTACTACAGCTACCTATGGGCAGAAGTGCTCTCTTCTGACGCATTCTCGCGTTTTGAGGAAGAAGGTATTTTTAATGCTGAGACAGGTCAGAGCTTCCTCAACCATATTCTTGAGATGGGTGGCAGCGAAGAGCCAATGGAGCTGTTCAAACGCTTCCGTGGCCGTGAACCACAAATCGATGCTTTGCTACGCCATTCCGGTATTGCGGCTTAACTCGATGAAGCAAACTAAGCATCACAAGGTCAGCCTAACGGCTGGCCTTGTTTTTTGCGGTACGCTAAGTTTGTTGCGAGCTAAGGGTTGACGTTGCGATTGATCGGGTTTTGCAGCGAAATCAGCGTTTCGGTCGATTGCACTTCGTCGATCGCTTGCAGTTTGTCGATCAGCACAAATTGCAGTTCTTCAATCGACTTACACATCAACTTGACGAAGATGTTGTACGCGCCCGTGGTGTAATACGCTTCCACCACTTCATCCAATGCGTTGAGTTTTTCCAGCGCGGAATGATAGTCGCGCGCCGCATTGAGGTTGATGCCGATAAAACAGCACACGTCGTAGCCGAGTTTTTTGGTGTTGACCACTACTTCGGTACCTTCAATGATCTCCGCCGCTTTCATCTTTTCGATGCGCACGTGAATGGTGGCAGGACTGACGTTGAACTGTTTAGCCATCTCTGCATAAGGCGTTTTCGCGTCCGCCATCAGCGTTTTCAATATAGCGCGATCCAAATCATCAATCTTGGCATTGGCTGAATGCATTGTCTGTCCCTTTTCTAATCAGCATATGGGTATAATACTAACAAGGGCAGCTTATCTTTCACAATCAAGGTTTTTTGCTCATAGGCGGAATGAGAGGAAGGTGAGCCAGTGCGATTTTGTTTTTCCATGTTGATAATGCTATGCAGCTTTTGGGCAAGTGCCCATGAGAAAAATATTTTAGTGGTGCACTCTTACCACCAAGGTTTCTTTTGGACTGACTCCTTCCAGCTTGGCCTCGCACAAACACTCGGTGAGCGCGACATCGCTCTGCGTGTGCTTTATCTCGATACCAAACGCAACCAAAGCGCCAGCTTTCTCAATCAGCTTTACTTTCTCTACAAAACCAAAGTGGAACAAGAACGCTTTGATGCGATTGTGGTGAGCGATAATGTCGCACTGCAGTTGATGCAGCGTTTGGCGGAGCCACTGGCGGGCACGCCGGTGATTTTTGGTGGCATTAATAATTACACGCCAGAAATGCACGCGGGTTTGAATGCCACTGGCGTGATTGAAGATATTGATTTGCTGTCGAACGTGTCGCTGATTGAGCGTTTGCAGCCCCAAGCACAGCAAATTTTTGTGGTAACGGACCATTCGATCACGGGCGTCGCGCTGCGCGCGCAGGTGGACAAGTTTTTGTCCCGCTATCCTGAGTATCAGCAAAAAGTACAACATTTAGTGCCGAATACGCTGGCCGAGTTGATTGAGCGTGTGCAAACGCTCGATTTAGACAGCGCGGTGCTGTTTTGGGCTTATTACCGCGATGCCGATGGTACGTTGAGTGATGATGACGATTGGCAGGAACTCAACCGCGTCAGCAGAGCACCGATCTACATGGTGCACGATCTCGGTCTTGGTCATGGCGCGGTCGGCGGTGTGATTCAAAGTGGTTACAAGCAAGGTTTTGCAACGGGTGAAGTGTTGAACCAAGTGCTGGGCTCACCCGCCTCACCTTTACCGAAAGTGAAGGTGGTGGAGCCTGACATCAAACTGGATTATCAAGCCGTGGCGCGCTGGAAGTTAGGGGTGGAAGGCGAGCCAGCCTCGGTGTTGGTCAATAAACCCGAGCCATTTTCAGTGCGTTACGCGCAAGAGATCCGCCTCTACAGCGCGGTATTTGTGATGTTGGTGCTGGTGATTGTGCTGTTAGTCTATTACTTGCGCCGTATTCAACAGAGCGAAACGTTAGCGCGTGAAAGTCAATCGATGCTCGAGTCAATTTTCGACCAGAGTTTGCAATACATCGGTATTTTAGACCGAAACGGCTGCTTGGTTTCCAGCAATGCACAATTGCAAGATCTGCTGTTTTTCCAAGGGGTGCCGCTAGATCGCCCTTTATGGCAACACCAACATTGGGAAGACGCATCTGCCTCTCGTTTGGCTGACTATTTTTCTGCGACGGAAGCGCAACTGAGCACCTTTGAAGCGGAGATTTGGAGTCGCAATCTCGGCGCGATGATGCTTGAAGTGTCTCTCAAACCGCTGCATAGCGTGGGAGATCAGCGAGGACAATACTTGTTTGAAGCACGAGACATCACCTCACGAAAGTTGATGGAAGAGAAGCTCTACAAACGTGAGTCCAACTTACGCAATTACTATGAGCAGCAGCCGGTGATGATGGTGACGCTGGATAAAAACAATCGTATTCAGCAGGTAAACCGTTTTGCTCAGCAGCTACTGGGCTATCAACCCTTAGAAATGCTCGGCCATCTGCTGCAAGAATTCTATTGTGATGCTCAAGCCATGACGCCAAGGCAAATGCTGCTGCAACCGACACCAGCACTGCAAGGGGTTTGGCGTCGAGAGATTGAGTATCGTCACCAAGACGGCAGCGCGGTGTGGATACGCGAAAACATTCGTCCATTGACCGAGTCCGGGCAAATTTTGATTGTTGGCGAAGACATCTCCCACAACAAGCAGCTGGCTCGTCAGTTGGAATACCAAGCCAAATACGATTTGTTGACCGATACCTTTAATCGGAACCAATTTGATATTGAACTCAAACGCGCGCTGCGCGAGGTGGAAAGCCATCGCCGTGTGCATGCGATGCTCTATATCGATTTGGATCAGCTTAAAGTGCTCAACGATACCGCAGGGCATGATGCGGGGGATGGGGCCATTCAATTTTGCGCCAGCATGTTGGAAGAGGTGTTGCCGCATACCGCGATTTTGGCGCGCTTAGGGGGCGATGAATTTGCTGTCTTACTCAAAGACAGCAATGAACACACCGCCATCGGTGTGGCGAAAACCATCATTGCTACATTGAGCAGCCAGCCTTTCATCTGGGAAAAAGTGCAGATAAACCTAACCTGCTCGATCGGCATTCGTATGATTGACCATACGGCCGAATCGCCGCAAATGGTGCATGCGCAGGCAGATACTGCCTGTCATGCGGCCAAAGAGCAGGGGCGTAATCGCTTCAAATTGTTTAGCTTGGACAGCGAAGAGTTACAACGCCGTCAGCAGGAGATGGAGAGTGTTAACCTAGTCCATGACGCACTTGCTAACGACCGTCTAGAACTCTTTGCTCAACGCATTATTCCACTCAGCAAAGAGTGCGACAAAATGCACTTTGAGATCCTAACGCGCATTCGTGACAAACAGGGGGAGTATCTCTCGCCTGCGATCTTTATGCCAGCATCCGAGCGCTACAACATTGCCCACCTGATTGATGAACAAGTGGTGACCAAAACCCTCGACTGGCTTGAGGCGCGCCCAGATGCGCTGCACCAGCTCGGTCGATGTTCGATAAACCTTTCGGGTCACTCGATGGGCAATCCAGAGTTTATGGCGTTTTTGCTCGACCGATTGACCAACAGTGTGATTCCTTGCCATAAACTCTGTCTGGAAATCACCGAAACCGCCGCGATGAAAAACGTCGCCTTAGCGATGGACTTCTTTGCTCAAGTGAAAGCACTTGGCTGCTTGATTGCGTTGGATGATTTTGGTTCAGGGCTGTCATCGTTTGGCTATCTCAAGCAATTGCCCGTCGATGTGGTGAAAATCGACGGCATTTTTGTGCAAGACATGCATCGCAATGAGAGCGATCACATCATGGTGCGAGCCATCAATGAGCTGGCACAGCAAATGGGTAAGCAAACCGTGGCTGAGTTCGTTGAAAACAGTGAAATTATTGCGTTACTGACAGAACTCGGTGTGGATTACGCCCAAGGCTACGTGATTGGTTATCCAACGCCATTGGCAGAGCTGGTGGCACAATGGCAGGACGAGTTTACATCGCGAAGTGGGTCTTGAGAGAATGCATCGCCCAGTTTAGGGCCGATGGAATCGCTACAGTTCCAGCCTTGCTTGCGGTAAACTCGCCAGCCAGTTCCTCATCCATGACGATTTTTCGGAGCACCCTGTGCAACTACAACTGATTTGTGAAGATGCGGCTTTACAGCCTTATCTCGACGCCATTGCCAGCAAATGGCAACTGACCCACGACGCAGACAGCCATTTCGCTCTTGTGCTGACGTTCGAGCGTTTGGAGTTGCGTAAGCTTGATGAACCTAAGCTGGGGGCAATTTATGTCGATTTGGCAGGCGGTGCGGTTGCGCATCGACGCAAGTTTGGTGGCGGCAAAGGGCAAGCCATAGCCAAAGCCGCGGGGCTCAACAAAGGGGCGACACCGACGGTTTTGGATGGCACGGCAGGGCTTGGGCGTGATGCGTTTGTCTTGGCCTCGCTTGGGTGCAAGGTGCAGATGGTGGAGCGCAACCCTGTTGTGGCCGCTTTGCTCGACGATGGCTTAACCAGAGCGAAAAAAGATGATGAAATCGGTGCTTGGGTGAGTGAGCGTATGTCACTGCTGCACGCGTCAAGCCACGATGCGCTCGCCGCGTTAGCCAGCGATGCCGAATTTGTTCGTCCCGATGTGGTCTATCTGGACCCAATGTACCCGCATCCTGAGAACAAAAAGAAAACCGCCTTAGTGAAAAAAGAGATGCGCGTGTTTCAATCTTTGGTGGGAGCAGATACCGATGCCGACGCGCTGCTCACACCGGCGTTAGCATTGGCGACCAAGCGTGTGGTGGTGAAGCGCCCAGACTATGCAGAGTGGCTCGATGGCGTTAAACCCAGCATGGCGATTGAGACCAAAAAGAACCGTTTTGACGTCTATGTCAACGCGTCGATGAGTTAAGCGCTTTTCCCCTCAATCTCTCCTTTTCTTTCCTGTCGCGCAGAAAGAGTCACATTTCTGCGCTTGCCAATTTGCCGCACTCGCTGTATATCTAACTAAGAATTATTATTATTCAAATTGTCGGTAATGTGCAGGCATGGTTTGTGTTGGAGTAGTCGCATGACAAAACGCTTTTGTAAGATGGATAGAAGAGAAATCGCCAGTCAATTGGGTGAGATTCATCAGTTGGTTGCAGCGCCCAAATACCTGTGCCGATCTTGTGCGCGTGCGTCTTCATCGAAAAGTTCGCTGTGTAAGCCGCAAGCCATTCCGAGCCTAAAATCGAAAGCCAAACCCTTGGCGGTAAAGGCTGCCACGCTACCCTCGCCAACGTCGATAGCCGAGAATCAACGTCCGCAAACATTACTGACGGCGGAGTCGGTGAGTGCGTTTGACATTAATTTGCCATCACTGGGTAAAAAACAACTTAAGCAAGCCAAACAGGCGCTGAAAAAACAGCGCAAATACCATAAGAAACTGGCGAAGTTAGCCAAGCAAAAAGTCAAACAACTGCAAAAGCGTGAAAAGTTGGAAGGAAAACTCAACAAATACAACGGCATTTTACGAGTGTTAAGCCACAAACAAGTATTGCAAGGCAGTGCCGATCAAGTGCACTAAGCGTGCTTAAGCAAGAATAACGACTCAGCCCACCGAATGGTGGGCTGAGTGCATGTGGGTCATTGAAGCAGGGCGCTAGGCGAGATAAGGGCTAGGCTTGTGACGCTTTGCGAGCAAAGTCGCGTTCCACTTTGGCTTTGACCCAAGTTTCATTCAGCCACAGCGAAAACAGAATGACCCCGCCGCCCAATGTTAGGCGCAGAAAATCGACATCGCGATTCCAAATCACGATGTTGACGATAAGCCCCGCTGGCACCAAAGCGTTGTTCATTACCGCCAAGGCTCCAGCATTAACCAACGTTGCCCCTTTGTTCCAGGCAAAATAGCCCAAGCCAGATGCAATCAGGCCTAAGTAAATCAAAATTCCCCATTGCAGTTCGGTGGTGGGCAGCTTGCTCGGATTGCCCATTAAAGCAAACGCCACTAAGGCCACACACAGTGCACCAAGGTAGAAGTAGCCAAATACCGTGTGTTGTGGCAACTCGAGTTGCTCTTTCTCCATGATGTATTTGTAGCCCACTTGGCCAATGGCAAAACAGAGGTTTGCTCCTTGCACCACCAAAAAGCCCAGCAAGAAGTTCGGGTTAATGGTGGCAAATTTGATAAAGACGGCGCCTAATACGGCGATGATGGCCGTCACCAAATACCAAGGAGAGAAGCGCCCGTGCAGCAAATCGTAGATCAGCGTGACGTAGATCGGCGTAAAGACGGTGAACAGCAACACTTCAGGAACAGACAGCAGCAGAAACGATTGGTAATAGAAGCAGTACATCAAGCCGAGCTGGAAGCCGCCGACCACCATTAATTTACCGATCAGACGCTTGCTGACCCCTTTGAATTTGAGGAAAGGAACAAACACGACGCTGGCGAGTGCTACGCGCATCAGCACCGAAAACCAAGAATCCACCTGACCGGCGAGGTAAACGCCAATCAAGCTAAATGAAAATGCCCATAACAGGGTGACTGCGGAGAGATAAAACATAGTGATAACGAGTAAATAACAAATGTCCGCAGTCTACCGATTTGCCGAGAAGGGCAAAAGCAAAATCACTCTTTAAGTGGTACAACCAACATATCAACCGGAGAGCAGTTGATCAGTTGACGAGTAGAAGAGAGCAGTTTACTCCAAAAATCTTGGTGATGGCCGCACACCAGTAAATCCACTTGGTACTCACCAATGGTGTCACACAGTTCATTGCTTAAATCGCCGCTGCCGACCAAGGTATGAGTGATCGGGAAGTTGGCATATTCCGCCAGATTCGCCAGTTGTGTGCGCGAGGCTTCCATCGCCTGATGTTGTGCTTCGGCCATGTTGATGTCGATAAGTCCGGTGTACAGCTCGGCGTAATTCACATCAATATGAATAAAGGATACTTTCGCTTCTAAAGCTTTTGCTAAAGAAACAGCTTTATCGATCAATAGCTTGCTGTCGTCAGAAAGATCAACCGCGACTAAAATGTGTTGATAACTCATGGTGTGCTCTCCTGTATCGTTTTCCCCCTCGGGTATAGTTAAAACATAGCACTTAGGTGAAGAGTTTTTTGCCAAAGGGATCTCAGATCCAATCCCATGTAACAAAGAGTTATCGAATTTTTCGTGGTATAGTAGCTCAAAACGGATACAAACAATCAGGAGTCCTCATGCTGTCTCAGACTATGGTCGAACAATTGAATGCGCAAATTAATCTGGAATTTTTCTCATCCAATCTATACTTACAAATGAGTGCTTGGTGTGAAGATAAAGGATTTGATGGCGCAGCACAGTTTTTAAGAGTGCACGCTGTGGAAGAGATGCAACACATGCAACGCCTGTTCACTTACGTCAGCGAGACGGGTGCATTACCGATTCTGGGCGCGATTGCAGCACCAAAACATGATTTTGCAAGCTTGGGTGAAGTGTTCCGCGAAACGTATGAACATGAACAAATGATCACTCAGCAGATTAATAAGCTCGCTCATGTTGCGTTTACCAGTCAGGATTATTCAACCTTTAATTTCCTGCAGTGGTATGTCGCAGAGCAGCACGAAGAAGAAAAATTGTTCAAAGGGATTTTGGACAAAATTGAACTTGTTGGTGAAGATGGCAAAGCCCTGTTCTTCATCGATAAAGATCTGGCACAAATGGCGAAAGAAGGTTCATCTTCAATCATGGATGCTCCAGCAGCTTAACGGAACAGCCAGTTTCCGTTAGCGGGTTAGAAAGACATTGATTGTCTTTTTCTCTTGAGCATTGATGAAGATGTAGGGAGGAAAAGATGATCAATGGAGATATTATCCTGTTTGCGCTTATGGTGGTAACGGGGGTTAACCTCGCTCGTTATCTTACCGCTCTTCGTTCACTGATTTATATCATGCGTGAAGCGCATCCACTGTTATATCAACAAGTGGATGGTAACGGATTTTTTACCACTCACGGCAATGTCACCAAACAGGTGCGACTCTACCACTATCTGAAAAGCAAAGAGTACCACCATCATCACGATGAAGTTTTTACTGGGAAATGCGATCGGGTAAGAGAGTTATTCGTCCTGAGTGTAAGCTTGACCGGTGTGACTTTGTTGGCTGCATTTCTTCTGTAGCCAGTGCTTGGAAAATAACCCCCTTTGCCGTTAGAATAGCGGCGAAAAAGTAAGGATGTGCCAACTGCACATCCTTTTTTATTGTCAGAGAGATTTTCCAGCATGAGTAACAAGTTTGATGTGGTGGTGATTGGTGCCGGTGCGGCGGGATTGATGTGTGCTGCCGAGGCAGGCCGTCGTGGCCGCAAAGTGTTGGTGCTTGACCACGCGAAAAAGCCAGGCCGCAAAATTCTCATCTCCGGTGGTGGTCGTTGTAATTTCACCAACAATGAGGTCTCGGCGAAAAACTACTTGTGCCGGAATCCCCATTTCGTCAAATCCGCCCTGTCGCAGTACAGCAACTGGGACTTCATTTCGATGATCTACAAGTATGGCATTGAGTTTGAAGAGCGCGACCATGGTCAGTTGTTCTGCCTCGACTCTGCCAAAGAGATCGTCAACATGCTGCTGAGTGAGTGTGACCAGCCGAACATTGCCCAGCGCTACCAGGTACTACTCACCGAAATCGAGAAAACCGAGCAAGGTTTTGTGCTGCGTGCTGGCGCAGAGGCATTTGAATGCCAATCTCTGGTGGTGGCGACGGGTGGCTTATCGATGCCAAAACTGGGCGCGACCCCTTTCGGCTATAAAATCGCTGAGCAGTTTGGTATTCCAGTGGTGCCGACCACCGCAGGCTTAGTGCCATTTACGCTGCATAAGCAAGACAAAGAAGATTTTGCTGAGCTCTCGGGGATTGCCATTCCGGCGGAGATCACCGCAGAAGATGGTACGTTGTTTAAAGAAGCACTGCTGTTTACCCATCGCGGCTTATCTGGCCCTGCGGTGTTGCAAATCTCCTCGTATTGGAAGGCTGGTCAAGCGGTGAGCATTAATCTGGTGCCTGAGGTGGATGTGCTGGAGCTGCTGCAACGCAATTTGGAAAAACACCCAAATCAGAGCATGAAAAACACGCTGGCGAAAGTGCTGCCTAAGCGCCTCGTCGAAGTACTGATCGAGCGTAACGAGCTGACGGACAAACCTCTTAAGCAATACAATGGAAAAGAGCTGCAAGAGATTGTCGAGTATTTGGAGCATTGGAAAATTGCGCCTAATGGCACTGAGGGCTACCGCACGGCGGAAGTCACGTTGGGCGGTGTGGACACCGATTACCTTTCCTCAAAAACCATGGAGTGCAAAACCGTCCCAGGGCTGTACTTTATTGGTGAAGTGATGGATGTGACAGGTTGGCTTGGCGGCTACAATTTCCAGTGGTGCTGGTCGAGCGGCTTTGTCGCGGGGCAGTGGGTGTAAGCTCAAGGAAACACCAATAAAAAAACAGAGGGACGGTTCAACCGTCCCTTTGCTTTTACAGGTTATCTCTTTCACCAAGAATCAGTGATTTTGTACCAGCGTCAGCGCTTTACGTGACACTTCATGCGCGGCTTTGTTGAGGTTTTGCTTCTCAAGCGCATCGGCTAGGAAAGCGTAGTCGGAAACACTCGAACGTACTTTCAGTGCCGTTTCAAAGTGCGACTGTGCTTGTGGCCATTTGCCTTCACGGAAATACAACTGCGCCAGTGCGCTGTGCGCTTCGGCGTTGTGGTTGTCGTTTTTCACATTCTGTTCGAGCATCACAATCACAGGATGCACATCGCTAAGGTTGAGTTGTGGCAGTAGTGCGTACAGCTCTGGCGATGGTGATTTTTTCAGTGCTTCTTTGATCACGGTGAGTGCTTCGTGGTCGGCTTTACGGGCAATCAACTGTTTGGCAAAGCAGGCCACCAAATGTGGATCTTGTTTGACTTTGCGTGGCAGTGTATTCCAGTGTTTGATTAATCCTTCACTGCCTTGCTGCCCAGCAACGTCGGCCAGTAAACCGCACTGAGCTCGTTGGTGCATCTGTTCGGCGTCCTCTGGGGAGATCAACGCTTGCTTGTTGAGTGTTGGCAAGAGGTCAATCAGAGGCTGCCATAACTTGAGCTCTAGGTAAGTGGTTTTGAGCAAGTTCAGCACAATCGGATTATTAGGGTAGCGACCTTTGAGAGACTGCAAGCTATCAAACGCCAGCGCAAATTCGCCCTCTCGTACCAACTGCTTTGATCGGGTTAGCTCTACCGCCAAGTAGGCATTTTCTTGCTCGGCAGCCAATGCTAAGTAGTGATCGCGCTTGGCTTTGTCACCTTGGCCATCCGCTGCTTCTGAGGCCACTAAGTAACAAAGCAGAGGCATGTCATGATGGTTGGCCCAGCGTGTCACTTTCTTCTCTGCGCCTTTCCAGTCGCCTTCCAACAACTTGATGATGCCTTCGTTGGTGTAACGACGAGAGCGGCGCATTTTGCGTACGCTAAACCAGTTCCACGTGGTGAAACCGGTATAGAGTACTTTTTTAACTAGGTATTCTAAGCCAAACAAACCGGCCAAAGCCGCGACAATGAAAATCACCAAGGTGGTGACGCTCATTTCAATCGTGGTGTTGGCGATCGAGATCAGCACATAACCCTGCTGGCCAGAAAACTGGGTACCGACAAACAGCCCGGCACCAAGCACGACAAAGAGGAAGATCAAACGAATCATTGCTGCGCCTCCGTGCTGGTCATGCTAGTGACTTCACGGCGTAGACGTTCACGAATTACATCCGCCAATTGATTTTGCGTTTGCAGTTTTACAGGGTATTGCACCTGAATTTTTTGCTCGCTGAGCTGTTTCAACGACTGAGTAAACTCTTTCACCGTGTTGTTATCTTGGTTAAAGAACGCTTGCGACCACGCTTCTGCGGTGGTGAGTGAGGTGGTGTAAACCTCACCTTGTTCTTGATAGACCGCTTTGATGGCGGTTTCGATCTTCGCTTTGATGTTCTCTTTCAGATAGAAGTGCTGCTCTGGCGACAACAGTGGAATGACGTTGCCATCGCGAGTACGGAAGGTAATAAAGTTCTCTGAGAAGGCTTTGAGCGACGCCATTAAGTTGTTTTGCCAGTTGTTGATGTCGTCAGAGACTTGTTGTTTCTCGACGGTCTTCGCTTCTGGCAGAATGGCATTTGCCAATGGCAATTGGTCGACTTGTTGTTGCAGTGCGGTCAAACGCAGTACTAAACCATCGCGGTCAATCAGTGGAATGGTTTTCAGATCGGTAATGTCTTTGGCCATCGCTTTGCGCAGAGGCACGAGGCTTGGATCGTTGAGTGCCGCGATGCGTTGGTCGGCACTTTCCATCAAGCTGGTGGCACTCACGACGTCATGCTCAAGGAACAGTTTTCGGCCCGCCAGTTTGACGAGGTAGTCGGCTTCCGCCAATAACCAATCGTTCGGGCGACGGCCTTTTACGTCCGCCATTGCAAGTTGCAAGCTTTCGATGCTTTTCTGCTGCTGAGCCAGCACCACTTCTGCTTTGTGAGTGACTTCGGTCGCTTTGGCGACGGTCTCTTGCTTCACTTGGTTAAGCTCAGTGCTCATCGCGCTTTGCGTTTGTTGCAACTGATTTTGCAGCGCAGCGATTTGTGCCTGATATTGGCTGTTTTGCTGTTGAAGCTGGAACGCCACGCCGCCAGTGCCCAACAACGCAATGATGATGGCAAGGATACTGAGTTTTTGGCTCGGTTTTTTATCTTCTTTCTTTGCAGCGGCTGCTGGTGGCGGTGTTGTTGGTGTCACCGTTGGTTCATCGGCTGAAACGGACGCAGTCGATTCGGTGTTCGATGTTTCTGGCGTGGAGGCGTCAGAGGTTATTGGTTGAGAAGTTGTTTCTTCAGGCTTATTTGGCTCGTTATTTTTTTTACTTGTCATGAGTTTGTCCTGTGTTACTTAGGCTGGAGAGCAGCCAGTAAATCTTTGTTCGAGGCACTTCCTACATTGCAAACCTGAGTAAAGCCAAGTTGGGTCGCAATGGCAGCAATACGTTCGCTGGGAACCAGCAAGCGTTGTTGATATAACCAAAATTTACCCTCATCACTCATTTGAGCGTGGAGGTAGTCGAGTTGTTCTGCACTGGTGACAATCAGAGTGTCGACTCCCTGATCGCGCCATAAGGTGAGAGAGCTTACCGCATCAAAGGGGATCAATTCTCTCTGGTAGGTCTCACAATACCGGACGTCAGCCCCTCGTTGGCTCAATGCCTGATGTATCAGTTCTCGTCCGCCGTTACCGCGCAGAATCAATACGCGTTTTCCTGCTATCCGATTGAACACTGGGAGTTGTAGGAGGTGCTCGCTATCACTGACCGTCGGGTAGTTTACGTCTTGGTGGGTAACTTTGCTCAAATAGTGTGCGGTTTTTTGACCAACGGCAAGGTAAAGCGCGTTTTGCGGCCAGTTTTGTTGCTGTGCTTTGAGGATGTGTTCGGCGCATTGCACCGCATGTTGACTCACTGCGATGATCACATCGCTTTGTTTCAGGTCGTTGGCGAGGGTGTTGAGTGAGCTATTCGCAACGATATCAATAAGAGGGTGCTGGAGTGCAGGGACTCCAGCTTGTTGAAGCAGTTGGCAAAGCGCTTGGCCTTGCTCGGCTGGCCTTGTTACCAGTACCGCCATGTTATTCGTGGTCTTGGTACAACTTGGTGAGGATCTCTCTGGCACCCTCATCCAGCAGTTGATTGGCCAATTGCACGCCTAATTGTTCCGCCTGCGCGCGAGGGCCACGAATTTCACCACGGACGATTTCGCTGCCATCTGGCTCGCCCACCAACGCACGGAGCCAGATCTCATCGCCCTCAAGCAGCGCATAGCTACCGATTGGCACTTGGCAGCCGCCTTCTAAGGTGAGGTTCATGGCGCGTTCGCATTTGACGCGATCGGCCGTATCGGCGTGGTTCAACGGTTCGAGAAGTTTGAGAATACGCTCATCGTTAGTACGACATTCAATGCCCACGGCACCTTGGCCGACGGCTGGGAGCGATTGTTCTGGCTCAATAAAGCTGCGGATGCGCTCTTCCAGCTCAAGACGTTTCAAGCCAGCGGCCGCGAGAATGATCGCGTCGTATTCACCTGCATCGAGTTTGCTTAAACGAGTGCCGACGTTGCCGCGCAGTTCTTTGATCACCAAATCTGGGCGATAGGCTTTCAATTGACATTGACGACGCAAGCTACAAGTGCCGACAACCGCGCCTTGAGGCAGTTCATCAACATGATGGTAGGTGTTTGAGACAAAGGCATCGCGAGGATCTTCACGCTCACAAATCGTCACCAAACCTAAACCTTCTGGGAAATCCACTGGCACGTCTTTCATCGAGTGAACGGCGAGGTCTGCACGCCCTTCCAGCATTGCCACTTCGAGCTCTTTGACAAAAAGGCCTTTGCCACCCACTTTGGCAAGAGGGGTATCAAGAATCACGTCACCTTTGGTCACCATGGTCACCAGCTCGACTTCCAAGCCCGGATGGGCTTTTTGTAGCGCGTCTTTTACGTAGTAGGCTTGCCATAGAGCGAGGGGGCTTTTGCGTGTTGCGATTCGGATTGGCGTTGAGTGTGTCATTGTCTTCCCAATATCTTGAACGTTCTGATTTGGGCTAATCCTACCACTCTCACTGCTAAAGTCTTACTGTTAGTTGGTGGAACTGATGCTAGGGTTAACGAAATGGTACGTGAGACTGAAATAGTGTGATTGGATTCTCATTTGGCGGATGGACTATTATTAGTTATAAAGATTACAAGCGACACTTAGCCGCCGAGTTTGAGGCCGTGTTCTGCCTACCACCAATGCGATTTGTTGTGGTGAAGAATGCAGCGCATTTGTCTTTACCAATACGGATGGAAGTGTTAAATTGATCACGTTTTTTAGCCAGGATGGCTCAAAACTTATGCAGACGTGTCTCAATATTGAAACCAAGGATATCCCTTGCAGGCTTATACCGAAAAATTAATCCAGCGATTAGATACCCTCAACCGGCAACGCATCGAGCGTGCGCTGGCGCTTATGGATTTGCAAAGTCAGCAAGTATTTCACCTCATCCCGGTTTTACTGCACTTTAATCACCCCGCTATTCCCGGCTATTTTGACGCTGATGTTCCCTTTGGGGTGCATGGGCTTAAGCTCAACGATATTCAACAGCAGTTTGTTGATGACACGGAGTTAACCCTAGGTCAGTCCTTACCTCGCGCGCCGCATGCGCAAATTCTTGGTCTCTATACCATGGGCAGTACCTCGTCCATTGGCCAAAGCACCTCCAGTGATCTCGATATTTGGGTCTGCATTCCTACACAAATGGGCCATGACGAAAGAGAGAGCCTCGCCAATAAATGCTTACTGATCACCGATTGGGCGCAGATGCATGGCGTAGAAGCCAACTTTTTCTTGATGGATGAAGATCGTTTCCGCAGCAACCGCTCGGAAGAGATGACGGGTGACAACTGTGGTTCGTCACAGCATATGTTGCTGTTGGATGAGTTTTATCGTTCAGCGGTACGTCTTGCTGGGCAGCGTTTGTTGTGGCAAATCGTGCCGCCTGAGATGGAAGAGTGCTACGAACAATACGTGGCAGAGCTGTGCAATGGTGGCCACATCAATTGCAATGAGTGGATCGATTTTGGTCAACTGAGCCGCATTCCTGCTGAAGAGTACTTTGGTTCGAACTTGTGGCAGCTCTACAAAAGTATCGACTCGCCATACAAGTCGGTCTTGAAGGCAATTTTGCTTGAAGCGTATTCGTGGGAATACCCACACACGCAACTGCTGAGTATCGACAGTAAGCGTCGTTTCTTTGCTCATGAGCCAGATCTCTATGGGATGGATGCGTACTATCTGATGCTGGAGAAAGTCACTCGCTATCTCGAACGCATTAATGACCACACACGTTTGGATCTGGTGCGTCGCTGCTTCTACCTCAAAACCCATGAAAAACTCTCGCGTGAACCGGGTGTCGGTTCCGTGGCGTGGCGCCGTGAAGCGTTGCACGAGTTGACCAGCCAATGGCAATGGTCGCAGGAAGTGATTGTCGAGTTAGACAACCGACGTAACTGGAAAGTGGAACAGGTCAAAGTGGTGCATCATGCCTTGCTTGATGCCTTGATGCAGAGTTACCGTAACTTGATTCAGTTTGCGCGTCGCAACGATATTACCTCGGCGATTAGTCCTCAGGACATCAGTATTCTTGCGCGTAAGCTCTATGCGGCGTTTGAAGTGTTGCCGGGTAAGGTGACGCTGCTCAACCCACAAATTTCTCCAGATTTGCACGAACCCGATTTGAGTTTTATTGAAGTGCGCGAAGGGCGCATCAATAAGTCCGGCTGGTATCTGTATAAGCAACCGCTGATTGCGCACCGTATTTTAGGTCAACCTTACCTTGAGCATCATGAATACTTAAGTAAGTTGGTGGCGTGGGCCTTCTTCAACGGTTTGATCACTGAGTCCACCCGTTTGCACGCGGTGGTGCGAGAAGCACAGCTCGACATCGATAAGTTCTATCAGATGGTGAGTGATTTACGTAATACCTTCTCGCTGCGTAAACGCCGTCCGACCATGCAAGCGTTAGCCAGCCCATGTGAAATCAGCCAATTGGCGATGTTCATCAACTTTGAAAACGATCCAACCGCAGAGCTGTCTGGACGCTCACTAAAAGTCGATCTCAAGAACGCTGACATTTTCAGTTTTGGTACGGAACAGAAATGTTTGATTGGCAGTGTTGACCTGGTTTATCGCAATTCTTGGCATGAAGTGCGGACTCTGCATTTCCGTGGCGAAACCGCGATGTTGGATGCACTGAAAACCGTGTTGGGCAAAATGCACCAAGACGCGATTCCGCCAGAGTCGGTGGATGTGTTCTGCTACAGCAAAAACTTACGCGGTGTGATGCGCAATATGGTGTATCAACTGTTAGCTGAGTGCATTGATTTGCGCCTTAAGCCGGTGGAGCAAGAAAAGCGTCGCCGTTTTAAAGCGATTCGCTTGGCGGCCCAAACCTTCGGTTTGTTCTTTGAACGTCGCGGCGTGTCGGTGCAGAAGTTAGAAAACTCGGTCGATTTTTACCGCAGCATCTCCACCAATAAACTCAAGGGCTCACCTCTGTTGATGCTGGATCGTGAAGACGACTATCATCTGCCGCCCGTGGTGGATGGTTTTGCCAGCGAAGGCTTGATTCAGTTTTTCTTTGAAGACACGGAGAAAGGCTTCAACATTTATGTGTTGGACGAAGCCAACCAAGTGGAAGTGTATCACCAGTTTAGCGGCTCTAAAGATGAGATGATCGCCAGCGTGAACAGCTTCTACACCGCGGTGAAAGACGACAAGCATGTTGCCTCGAAATGCATTAACTTCAACTTGCCTCAGTATTACCAAATCATTCATCCGCAAGAGGAAGGGCAGGAGTCGTACATTATTCCTTATCGTAACGATGCCTGTACTCAAACGAAGATGTCCAAAGCGGTCAACGTATAGTTACCTAGCCGCTTAATGGCTTAACGATAGCTACGCGTTTTAGTCTACTCGAAACACAAAGAGCACCGAAAGGTGCTCTTTGTGTTTGTGCGTTGCTGGTGTGAGACGACGTTGGTTTAAGCCCAATCGATCGATTCACCCGCGTGCTTTTCACACTCTTGTTTGACCATGTGTGCAAACTCAACGCCAGTCTTGGAGCAAATCCACTGACCCGCTTTGTATTGGAAGTGGAAACCGCCGGATTTCGAGGCTAACCAAATTTCTTGCATCGGCTCTTGGCGATTGATGATGATTTGGCTGCGGTCATCAAATTCTAACGTCATCACGTTGCCCGTGGTTTCGTAATCGATGTCTGCGCCTGATTCATCAATCGCTTCTTCAATGAGTTGTAGCTCGTTATCCACTAGTTGATGAAATTCAGTATTGTTCATCCTATCTATCCTATTGCTTTTCCTGAGTGTGGTGCGATTATAGGGGGCATTGAATCAATAATCACGATATGCAAAATGAAAAAAATACTTACTGTGCTGTTAACCTTGTCGGTAGCGCTATTGGCCGGATGTGGTCAATCGGGCGCTTTGTACATTCCAGATGACGCTCAACAATCTGAGCAATCACAGTAGGCATCGCAACTGATTTAGCAGTCGACCATATTATAAGGGAAGTGAATTTTGGATTATTTCAATTATCAGGACGATGGTCAGCTCTGGGCGGAAGAGGTTTCCTTAACCAGTCTGGCTGAGCAGTACGGCACACCTCTGTATGTTTATTCGCGTGCGACGCTAGAGCGTCACTGGCATGCGTTTGACCGCTCGGTAGAAGGGCATCCTCACCTGGTTTGTTATGCGGTGAAAGCCAACTCGAACCTGGGGGTACTGAACACCTTGGCGCGATTAGGCTCTGGTTTTGACATCGTATCCGGTGGTGAATTGGAGCGGGTGTTGGCCGCTGGCGGCGACCCACGTAAAGTGGTGTTCTCTGGTGTGGGCAAAACCGAAGCGGAAATGCGCCGTGCGCTTGAACTCAACATCAAGTGTTTTAACGTCGAATCGGAACCTGAACTTGAGCGTTTGAACCGCGTTGCGGGAGAGTTGGGTGTGAAAGCGCCAATCTCACTGCGCATTAACCCGGATGTGGATGCTCAAACCCACCCTTATATTTCAACGGGTCTGCGCGACAATAAATTTGGTATCGCCTTTGACCGCGCGCCAGCGGTATACCAATTTGCCCAGAGCCTAGCAAACCTTAACGTCCAAGGTATCGACTGCCATATCGGCTCGCAGCTTACCGCAATTGAACCGTTTATCGATGCGACCGATCGCTTGCTTGCTTTGATTGATGATTTGAAAGAGCAAGGCATCAACATTCGCCACCTTGATGTGGGTGGTGGTCTTGGCGTGGTGTATCGTAACGAATTGCCTCCGCAGCCATCTGAATACGCCAAAGCGCTATTGGGCCGTTTAGAAAATCACCAAGATTTGGAACTGATTTTTGAACCAGGACGCGCGATCGCTGCGAACGCGGGCGTATTGCTGACCAAAGTAGAATTCCTCAAGCACACAGAACACAAAAATTTCGCCATCATTGATGCAGCGATGAACGATTTGATGCGCCCTGCGCTGTACCAAGCGTGGCAAGACATTGTGCCCGTTCAGCCTCGCCAAGGCGAAGCGGTGACTTATGATCTCGTGGGGCCAATTTGTGAAACGGGAGACTTCCTCGGTAAAGACCGTTCACTGGTGTTGGCAGAGAACGATTTGCTAGCGGTTCGCAGTGCGGGCGCTTATGGCTTTGTCATGTCGTCCAACTACAACACTCGTGTGCGTGCGGCGGAAGTGATGGTGGATGGCAAACAGCATTATCTGGTACGCCAGCGCGAAGAATTGCGTAGCTTGTGGGAACTAGAACACATTCTTCCGGAGTAACGAGCTTTTTATGCATTTCCATTTTTCTAAAATGCACGGTTTGG
This sequence comes from Vibrio vulnificus CMCP6, assembly GCF_000039765.1. Taxonomy (NCBI): domain Bacteria; kingdom Pseudomonadati; phylum Pseudomonadota; class Gammaproteobacteria; order Vibrionales; family Vibrionaceae; genus Vibrio; species Vibrio vulnificus. Next base: position 1,127,805 of record NC_004459.3, read on the forward strand.
GTAACGACTTTATGGTGGTCGACTGCATTACTCAAAACGTTTACTTCTCTCAAGAGCTGATCCGCCGTTTGGCGGATCGCCATACTGGCGTTGGCTTTGACCAATTGCTGGTGGTGGAAGCACCTTACGATCCTGAGACGGATTTCCACTATCGTATTTTCAATGCCGATGGCAGTGAAGTGGAACAGTGTGGCAATGGCGCGCGCTGTTTCGCTCGTTTTGTTCGGATGAAAGGGCTGACCAATAAATACAGCATCAGTGTCAGCACCAAGAAAGGCAAAATGATTCTTGATGTGGAAGAGGACGATCAAATTACCGTCAACATGGGTGTGCCGGAGTTTGAACCGAACAAAATCCCTTTTCGCGCCAAGCAAAAAGAGAAAACCTACATCATGCGTGTTGGCGAAAAAACGCTGTTTTGTGGTGCGGTGAGCATGGGCAACCCACATGTTGTGACTGTGGTGGATGACGTCGATAGCGCAGAAGTGGAGACGTTAGGACCATTGCTTGAATCGCATGAGCGTTTCCCAGAGCGCGTCAATGCCGGATTTATGCAAGTGGTCAACCGTGAACAGATCCGTCTGCGCGTGTATGAGCGTGGTGCGGGTGAAACGCAGGCTTGTGGCAGCGGTGCGTGTGGCGCGGTGGCGGTCGGCATCTTACAAGGCTTGTTGGATGAAAATGTCACCGTGAGTTTGCCCGGTGGCGATTTGCACATTCATTGGCAAGGTCCGGGTAAGCCACTTTACATGACTGGCCCTGCCACTCATGTGTTTGATGGCCAGCTCTCTTGTTAAGCGCTATCCGCTCGTTGAGTTTGTATCGTTAGAGGAAACGTTTTGTCTTACCCTGAAGCCGATGCTCTGACCGCCGAAGTGGTGGCGGAGTATCTTCAAGATCATGCCGATTTTTTTGTTCATCGTCCGGAGTTGGTCGACCGCTTGAACTTTCCGCACCCGGAGCAAGGTACCGTCTCCTTGGTGCATATTCAGCTGAATCGTCAGCGTCAGCGTATCGAAGCGTTGGAAGAAGAGATCACGACCTTGATGTCTTTGGCAGCGAACAACGATCGCACCTTTTATGAGTTCATGGACCTGCAAGAGCAGATCCTGCGTTGCCGCGATTTTCAACAAGTAGTCAAAGCGATTGAGCAAAAAGCGCATGAGCTTGGTCTGGTGGCCTATGTGCGTTTGCTGAACCAATGTGAAGCAAAGCATCAACTGAGCATGGAAAACTATCAGCGTTTTGCCACCAACCATCTCAATGGCAAATCGGCGTATTTGGGCCGTCTGCGCAACGCTGATCGCGAAGCGCTGTTTGGTGATTTACCTGTGCCAGAAATGGGCTCTTACGTGGTCTTGCCGCTGGTGAAGCAACATCCCCTTGGTTTGCTGGCGTTTTCCAGTGCCGACGGTGGTCATTTCCAACCGGAGATGGATACCTTGTTCTTACGTCATCTCTCATTAGTGGTGGCCCATTTAGCTCAAACCCTTGCCTGGCAATTGCAGCATGACGACAGCGTCAAACACACCACTGCCTAGTGGCCTGAGAAAGCCGCTTGATCAGTTCTACGAGTACTTGCGTGCGGAGAAAGGCTTAAGCCTGCACACCCAGCGCAACTACAAGCAGCAACTGGAAACCATGGCGGAACACTTACACAGCATGGGGCTCAAAGCGTGGCCGCAAGTGGACGCAGGTTGGGTGCGCCAACTGGCGGGCAAAGGGATGCGCGAGGGGATGAAGGCGAGCAGCATCGCGACGCGTCTGTCTTCGCTGCGCAGCTTCTTCGACTTTTTGATTTTGCGTGGCATCCTCACGGCCAATCCAGCCAAAGGGGTTTCGGCTCCGCGTAAAAAACGTCCTCTGCCCAAAAATCTCGATGTTGATGAAGTGAATCAACTGCTTGAAGTGAATGAGGATGATCCGCTGGCCATCCGTGATCGCGCCATCATGGAGCTGATGTACGGTGCGGGATTGCGCTTGGCCGAATTGGTCGATATCGATGTCCGTGATGTGCATTTGCGCAGTGGCGAAATTCGCGTGATCGGTAAAGGCAACAAAGAACGCAAAGTGCCTTTTGCTGGCATGGCGGTCGAGTGGGTCGGAAAATGGCTAAAAGTGCGCAGTGGTTTGGCAGACCCAAGTGAACCGGCGTTGTTTGTCTCGAAGCTGGGCACGCGCATTTCCCATCGCAGTGTGCAAAAGCGCATGGCGGAATGGGGTCAAAAACAAGCCGTGGCGAGCCATATTACGCCGCACAAACTGCGTCACTCATTTGCTACGCACATTCTCGAATCGAGCAATAACCTGCGTGCGGTGCAAGAATTACTTGGTCACGAAAACATTTCGACCACGCAAATCTATACACACCTCGATTTCCAACATTTGGCCGATGTGTATGATCAAGCGCACCCAAGGGCGCGTAAAAAATCTTCTCAACACAAAGAGGAAGATGAATGAAACATTACCGCCCGCTGCAGCCGATCGCGGCAATGACCTTCGACTTAGACGATACCTTGTATGATAACCGTCCGGTGATTGAACGCTTGGAGCGTGAGGTGTTGGCGTGGCTCGCCGCGCAGCATCCTGCGACACAAGTGATGAGTCATAGCGATTGGTCTCAGTTAAAGCGTGAAGTGGCGGCAAGCTCCCCGCAATTGCGCAGTGATGTGACGCAGCTGCGTCATCAGCAACTGACCCAGGCATTTTTGCGTCTTGGGTACGATGTGGTGGCAGCGCAGCAAGCGGCGGATGAGGGTGTTGCGGTAGCGTTGTATTGGCGCAGCCAATTGGTAGTGCCATCAGAAACGCACCGTGTCATGAGATTACTGGCGGACAAGCTGCCTTTAGTGGCGATCACTAATGGTAACGTGGATGTCGCGGCGATCGGTTTGCAAGGCTACTTTCAAGCCATCTTAAAAGCGGGCCCTGATGGAGTGGCTAAACCAGCGGGCGATCTGTTCCAGCGTGCGGAGCAGATCTTGCAGTTGCCGGCGCAGCGCATTCTCCATGTTGGCGACCACTTGCTCTCGGATGTACATGGTGCCAATTTGCATGGTTTTATGTCGTGCTGGATCAATCCAAAGCAGATCAATCTACGTCAGCAAGCCAAAGCCAAAACTCTTCCTAATTTAGAAATCAATGAATTAAGTCAGTTACTCCTACTTTTGTAAGCCCGCTCTCAATCCTATCAATCTTCCCCGCATAACGCTGGTTTTGCTGGAAAAAGCATCATAAATTAGAATTCTCACAATTGGAACACGCAGGGTTTGCGCCCATTTGACGTCGGGGTTGATACGGATATGCAGACTTTCTCGTTCTGGGTCGAGGATCTTACGCAGTTGCAAGCGATGACCACCGATTATCGCTGGGATGCGCACAATACCTATTTGGTGCAGATTTTCTCCACTCAGACGGCCTCTATCACACAGGGATACGCACGGCATCTGTTGGCGCATTTGCCGAATGTGGACATCATTGGCCACAGTACGCAGCACACCATTTATGGCGGTGAAATTTTAACCGGCGGGTGTTTGGTGGTGATCGCAGAATTTTGTCACACCACACTGACTTCGGCAGTGGTGTCCTATTCAGGATCCGCAGAACTGGATGGTTACGATTTATACCAAGCATTGCAATTAACCCCCGCCAGCCGAGCGGTGATCAGCTTTTCCGTGCAAGTAGAGCGGCAAGATTACCCGCTGTACGGCGCGTTCAATGAAGGTATCGCAACGCCAGTGTGTGGCGGTTTAGCACAAAGTGGCGCTGACGGATGTTGGGTGCTGCACCAAGACCAGCTCTACACGCAAGCAGTGGTGGCCGTGGCTTTGCACAGTGAACAGCTTAAAGTATGGACCAGCGCGTACTCAGAGTGGAACCCGGTTGGCATGTATCATGCCGTTACGGCCGCCGAAGGGCAGCGTCTCATTTCTCTTGGCAATAAGCCGGCCTACGAGGTTTACAAGCGCTATTTGGCCGATGGTCATGAACTCTCGGCTAGCCATCTGCTCAATTTTCCGCTCTACCGAGAACGAGGCAAACACAAAGAGGTGTGTGCGGTACGTGAGATCCACCACGATGGCAGTATCTCTTTCGATAAAACTTGGTCTATCGGCGATCAGGTGCGTTTTTGCTACAACCACCCTTCGTTAACTCTAGAGCAGCTCAAGCATGGCGTGGTGGAGCTGGCACTGCATCAACCGGAAACGGTGTTTATCTACAACTGTGCGTCTCGGCTCGACTTTATCGATGGTTGCCAAGAAGTGGCGCCTTTTCATCAGATCACGACCAGTCACGGCAGCTACTGCATGGGTGAGTTGTATCACGACGGTCTACAGCAAGAGATTTTGCACCACAGTTTGACCTATCTGGCGATGCGCGAAAGCGATGAAGTGACCGAACTCAAACTGCCCGCTGATGATGTCGACAGCACCATTTCACCGCTGTTTTGTTTGATTCGTAATGCGATTGCCGATCTCGACCAGGTGCAGTCCCATATGGAGTATCAACTAGAGCGGCAAACGCTGAAACTGCAAGAAAGTTATCGCCGTGACAGTCGCACAGGGTTACAAAATCGCATCGCCCTGAAAGAGTATTTGTCGACCATTCGCGATGATGAACATTTGTTGACCTTAAAGCTGCTCAACTTCAGCCACATCAATGAAAAGTATGGCTATCAAGTCGGCGATGAGCTGCTGCGTATGTTGTCGGTGAGTTTCTTAACTCGTCTCAGGCGGCGTTTGGGCAAACAGGCAGATATGCAGTTGTACAGCATTGGTGTTGGCGAGTGGGCATTTGTCTTTCGTGCTGAAATTTGTGGTGAGACCATCAAGCAGCAGTTTACCCGTTTTGCCGATGTGATTGAGCAGACTAACTTTGAACCGTCTGGCTTGGAACAAGTGGATTACCTGTCAATTTCATTGTGCGGTGGCTTGGCCAGCCGGCGAGATTTTCCGCAAGCCAGTGGTGACGAACTGCTGCTCAAAGCGATTGAGGCGCGGCGCGCTGGAGTGCGTAGCAACACCCATATTTGCAACGCCAAAGACATTCAGGTGAGTGACGAGCGACGCAAAGAGCAACTGGCTTGGCTCAGTTGCGTCAGTCGGGCAATCTTGCAGCAAAATATCGTCACTTACGCGCAGCCTTTGTTTCACGCCGACGGCACCACTCCCTACTCACAAGAATGTTTGGTGCGAATCGTCGAAAACGACGGACGCATTATTTTACCAGGGCAGTTTTTGCCAATTATTGCCGACACCCACCTCTATACCCGTTTGAGCCGCCATATGATTCAAAGCACCTTGAACTATATGCGAGAGAGAGACGGGATGTTTTCGATTAACCTTTCCCCGCAAGACCTGATGAGCGATAAAACCATGCTGCTATTGGAAACGGCGATTCGTCAGCTCAATGACCCTAGCCGTATCGGTTTGGAGGTGTTGGAATCGGAGCAGATCAAAGATTATGGCCGGATGATTGAAGTGTGCAGCCATTTCCGTCAGTTGGGGGCGCGCATCATTGTTGACGACTTTGGCTCGGGTTACTCCAACATCGACGAAATTATTAAGCTTGAGCCAGACATCATCAAACTCGATGGCAGCTTGATCCGCAACATCGACCAAGACAGCAAACAGCGCAAGATCGCCAGTCAGTTGGTGCGCTTGTGTCAGGTGCTGGAAGCGAAAACGGTGGCGGAGTTTGTCCACAATCAGCAGGTGTGTGAAATCGCCCAAGACATGGGAGTGGATTACTTACAGGGCTATTATCTCGGCCAGCCAAGTCGTTTATTCTGAGGGGTACGGGTTAGCCCTAGATGGAGCATCAGGGCTAACCTCTGTGTTGTTAAGGCTCGCTTTTTAGCGCGTGGCCACTGCGATCGGCATGAAACGCCGCCAAATAATGGCGCAGCAGTTCGGTCATTGACGTGGCGTTGTGTGCTTCACCGAGTTGTTTCACTAACTCTGCCGCAATCTCTAAGGTGCACAGGTTGCCTTGTTGCTGATTGCGTCTTAGTTGATAGTTCGACGCGCTGTCGCCGTGTAAAGCGAGCTGTGGCAGTGCTTTTAGCCACTCGCTTTTGTTGAGCATCTTTCGTGCTTCCTGCCATGTGGCATCAAGAATGATAAACAGTGGCTGGCGCTGGGTTTGCTGGGCGCGCTCTTTTATTTGAGTCAGGGTGATACTCTGTTCACTGGGGTAGAGCACCACAGGCATAAACTGCGCATCGCTAAGGAGATCCAATAACGCTTGCGGAGGCGCTGCGCGTTGCCAAACGAACTGGCGCACGGGCAAACGGCACCAATGCAGTAATTTCCCGGTATTGGTTTCTCGCTCGACCTCATTGGGGTGCATCAATAGCACCAGTGCGACCTCACTTTGCAGTGATGGAAACTGGTCACACAAGCATTGATAACGCAGCCCACACTGAGGGCAGGCTTGTGGCTTCACAGTTTCACTCCTTCGCGTACCGGGCTGATGCCATCAGAAAACAGTTCTACCTGACTGATCTGCTCACCAAGCGCGACAGGCGCAACGCTCGGATTGAGTGGATAGCTAATACCATCATATTGCATCAGGTGTGACTGAGCTTTGGCGCCGCCGCCACTGACGTTGAAGATAAGATCTTGCCAGCCGTGGTTGCGTTGATTGCCGAGGTAAATCGGTGTGTTCACCAAGGTAATGCGGCTATTGAAGCGCCAAGTTTCTTGATGATTTTCAAAAATCAGCAGGGTACAGCCACCCGAGCCGCACCAATCCAATTGCGCCAGCAGTTCTTCTTTGCCATCTCCATTGAGATCGTACGTTAGCCAGCGGTATTGGTTATTGCTTGGATCGGTTTTGTGCAGACGAAAATACTCACGTATTGCCTGATCAACATCGCGACGAAACTCCGCGCTGGAGGCTACGTTACGGGTGTCTGTGGGAACGGCAGTTTGAGTGGTGATGGGAGTGTCACTCATCATTTCACCTGCGGCGGCGGGATACAAAATCAGCCCCCCTTGAGCAATCGGATAGACCACCTTGCCGACTTTTTCCTTGTCCGCTTTCAGCTGTGAGCCCGTGCGGGTGAAAATGCGTTCGGTGACTAATTTTTGCCCCTGATGATGCGTCATCACGACTTGGATCTGGTTGGGATTGAGTTGCTGCCAGTAGCCTTTTTCCACCAAAGGACGCTCTTCATTGGCATAGAGATAACGCGTTTCAGCGCTGTGGTCTGCGTTGAGCTGCATGTGCACGCTAAAACCGGAAGATTGGGTTGAGGTGGCTGTGTACAAACCACCCCAACCGAGCGTGGCATCGATGTTCGAGGTGGTGGCACAGCCAGATAGCTGGGTATCTTGCCAGTCAAGCGTTGCTTTCCATCCGTAAAGGCTGTTGCTCATGGTGTCTTTGCACAAATTTTCGCTGAGGAGCAATTGGCCGTCATCAAACTGATACTCGCGTTTTCGGGGGCTGAGTTGGCTGCGGCTAATCACACGCGTTTGCTCTTGTTTGCTCAGTTGCTTGATGGTCAGCTGATTGGCAGCAAAATCGATACGCCAGTTGGGCTCATTACCAAATGCTTGCGTTGGGCGAGCGGCTTGCTCGCAGCGGGTTGGGTTGCTGGCATCGACTAAGTTGAGTTGCTCCACCACAAACAACGCATCGTATTCCGAAGCAAAACCTTCATCACCGGTGGTTTTTAAATGGCCGATCACTTCGCCATACATGGACTGATAGGGCAGGCTGGTCAGCGCCATCAATTGCTGACGTTGCTGAGCACTTAGCTGTAGCCAATATTGCTGCGTACTGCCGCAAGGTGTGATGTATTGTGCTTCATGGCCGACGACCAAACTGCCTGACAGCATAAAGCTCTGTGCGATCACCGACTCTGGCTGGCTGAGATTGGCCGTTGGCAGCACAGGAGCAGATTGAGTGGCGACGGGGGCGCTGGTTGAACACGCTTGTAACAGCAACAGTGTCGATAGGGCGACTGGGTTTTTAAACGCCTTCATGTTATATCTTTCTCCATCTCTAAATCTGCTTGGACCGCATTATGGCATATTGGTTGTTTAAAACTGAACCGGACACCTTTTCTATCGACACTTTACGCGTACAAAAGGTTTCATGTTGGGAGGGAGTGCGAAATTATCAGGCAAGAAATATGCTGCGTGATGAGGTTAAAGAGGGCGATTGGGTGATGATTTACCACTCCTCGTGCAAGCAGGTTGGCGTGGCAGGGATCGCCAAAGTGGTTCGTGAAGCCTATCCCGATCATTTTCAATTTGATGCCAACAGCGACTATTACGACGCGAAATCAACGCCAGAAAAACCGCGTTGGATAATGGTCGATGTGGAATTTGTGCGCAAAACCGAACGGGTGATCCCTTTGGCGGTGTTGAAAGCCATGCCCGAGTTGGAAAACATGCCATTGGTGAAAAAGGGCAATCGCTTGTCGGTGATGCCAGTGACGGAACAAGAATGGCAGGCAATTTTAACCAAAGAAAAACTGCCGAGCCGCCGTTAGTCTTGCCGATGTGAAGCAAGGTTGGCTCAAATGAGTAACAGGTAAAAATAAAACGGGGCAGCGTGACGCTGCCCCGTGGTCATTGATGGTGCCGTATTTATAGCAGATGCTTTTGCAGATAGTGCGCCACGGCATCGTCGGCATTGCTGCCAATGATTTCGTTGTCTGGCAGGGCTTTCTTCACTTTTTCGTGAGAGGTTTCCATCACCAACCCTTTGCCCGCCATCGACAACATTTCCACGTCGTTCATACCATCGCCAAAGGCCACACAGTTTTCCAGTGTCAGGCCCAGTGATTCTGCGACCGCTTTCAGCGCGTCCCCTTTTGACACTTCCGCAGCCATCACTTCCAAACACCAAGGCGTTGAGAAGGCAATATTGAGTTTATCGCCAAAGGCTTCACGCAACTGGTTTTCAAAGCCAACCAGATGCTCGTGATCTTGCTCTGGATGGGTGAAGAAGATTTTTGCAATGCCGTCAGTCGGTGCGTTGTCGATATCGTAAACCTTATAGGTAAAGCCCGTCTCTTCATGGAACTTGCGCATCACTTCGTCTTCACGGTTGAGGCGCCAGTCTTCGTTTTGGTAAAGATGAACGAAGATCTCAGGGTCTTGTTTGACAATATCAATCACCGGCTGCACAAGCTCGGCCGGAACATTTTTGCTGTACATCAGTTGGTCATGCTGGTCATGAACACGAGCACCGTTTGAGGTGATCATGTAGGCAGGAATGCCCACTTGAGCGCGAATGCCGGCCACATCGATATGGTGACGGCCAGTGGCGAAAATAAAGGTATAACCTTGCTCATGCAGTGCTTTGAGCGTCTGCTTGGAGAATTCGCTGAGTTGGTGATTCGGTGCCAGCAGCGTGCCATCCAGATCGGAAGCAACGATTTTGGTGATCTCTTTATTTGGCAAGCTCGCAGTCATACGGCCCTCTTATGTCAGTCGGATGTGTTCAGGAAACAGGAAACGTTATCGACACAGGCCATTGCCTGAGTCGGTAGAAAGTGACACAACGTCTATCCAGCTTGGATGCCTGTCTAGACGCTGTTCACTAGGGGGATGCTGGCTAGTGTATGTGAAAAGCGGAGAGAAAAAGAGGGTAAATTAAGCTTGGTTGCTTTCCTCTTTCTGCAAAAAGCGGAACATCGCGCTGAGTGCTTGATTACGGTAGTGGTCTTTCTCAAACAACAATTCATGTTGCGCGCCTTCAATCGTCACCATTTCGCTGCGCTTGTTGGTTTTGTGCAGCTTTTTGAAAAACTGCGACTGTGCTTGATTGCTGACGATGCGATCGCCCCCCGCCTGCAACAGCAACACCGGAATGGTGAGCTGGCGCGTCAGCAAAATGCACTGTTTGGCGGCCATTAAGCCTTGCCACACCCAACGGGTGCTCGGGCCACCCACTTGCAGCTCGGGCTTGTCGCGATACAACTGTCTAAACCATTGATAACGCGCTTGGCTCTGGCTAAGCGGGTTATCTTCAAAGGGCTTCTCATAATAACTTTTGTGTCCCGGCGCATAAGTAGGCGTTGGGTACACGGCGGTGAGAATTTGGCTGACCGCCATGGCCACTGGACTCAAATACCAAGGGAGATCGATACCAAACATCGGCGCACTGAGCACCAACTTATCAAAACCATGTTGTGGGTGGGTTTGTAAGTAGCGCGTGGCGACGGCACCGCCCATCGAATGAGAAACAATGTGTCGCTGCTGATAAGGAGAGAAATCAAAGTGCGCAATCACGGCTTCCATGTCGAGAATGTAATCATCAAACTCGTAGACGTGACCAATATCAGAGTCTTTGACCAGGCGATCTGATAAACCTTGGCCTCGATGATCGTAGCTGTAGACGTCATAGCCTTGACGGTAGAGATCAAACAGAAGTTCTTGGTACTTCCAAGCAGATTCGATTCTGCCATTCACTACCAGCACCGCCTTTTTGTGTTGCGGGTTGGTCAGCTTACACCAATACAACTGCATCTTATCGCGCGTTTTTAGGAAACCCTCTTGTCGCTGCTGCCATAGGGCAGCGATCGGACCACCTATTGCTTGCTCAAATAAAGCCTCTTGCGTATAAGAGAGAGGTGAGCTGTTATTAACCATTAAATAAATACCTGATCATGCGTTTCTGTAGTCAATGATCAGAGAATTATCGGGGAAATGCAAATGGATACCCATGTTTGGTTGGCGTATGTTGTGACCGCAATCGTTTTCAGTTTGGCACCGGGCTCTGGCACGGTGAACTCAATCAGCAATGGCCTCAGTTATGGCACGCGAAAATCGCTGGCTTCCATTGTGGGGCTGCAAATTGGTTTGGCGGTCCATATTGTCCTGGTTGGGGCGGGCATTGGCGCTTTGGTGGCACAATCGGCGACGGCATTCACGGTGATTAAGTGGGTGGGTGCAGTGTATTTGGTTTGGCTGGGCATTCAAAAATGGCGTGATACGTCAAGCCTCGCGACGGCCTCGCAACAACATGCCATTTCCAGTACTGCGCTATTGCGCAAAGCGGTGCTGATCAATCTGACCAATCCGAAATCAATCGTCTTTCTAGTGGCGCTGTTTCCGCAATTTATCGATCCAAGCCAAGATCAAGTGACCCAGTTAGCGGTGTTAGGCATCACGACCGTGGTGATTGATGCGTTTGTCATGCTCGGCTACACCACCTTGGCATCTCAACTGGGGCGTTTTATCCGTTCAGAGAAAGTGATGGGCAAAATAAACAAAGTATTTGGTTCAATGTTTATGGGTTGTGGGGCATTATTAGCAGCTGCAAAATCATAACTAGCAGTGATAAATTCACTGGTTAGTCACTGAGCATAAGAATAAAGCACTAAATGAATACCACATACGTCGCACGGCAGCCGATCTTTAATCGGAAGAAACATACCTTAGGTTATGAACTTTTGTTTCGTGACGGAGAGAGCAATGCCTATCCGGTACACATCGAATCAAACCGCGCGACCTATCGCCTGATAGTGGAAAACTTTCTGTCCGTAGGCACCAATCCGGCCATCGCTTCTTCACGCTGTTTTATCAACTTTCCGTATCAAACCTTGATTCGCCGTTTGCCACTCAGTCTGCCGAAAAACAAAGTCGTGATTGAGGTGCTGGAAACGTGTCAGCCAACGGATGAGCTGCTTGACGCCATTCGAGATTTGTATCGTGAAGGCTATGTGATCGCGCTGGATGACTTCACCTTAACCCCGGAGTGGCGACGTTTTTTGCCGTATGTGCACATCGTGAAATTGGATGTGATGGATTTGGGGATGGAGAAGGCGTGTGAGTTGGTCAAAGAACACTTGGCACGGCGCGTGAAATACCATTTCTTGGCAGAAAAAGTGGAAACGGCAGAAGAGTTTGAACTGGCGAAAGAGGCAGGATTTAAATTCTTTCAAGGCTACTTTTTTAGTAAGCCAGAGGTAGTGCAAACACGTTATGTCAGCCCTGAGCAGACCGTGGCGTTGGAGTTGTTTCGTGAAGTGTGCAAGAGCGAGCCAGATTTTGACCGCATTGAGCAGATCATTTCGCAAGATGTGGCGTTGTCTTACAAGCTGTTGCGTTTCGTCAATACTCAGTCGACTCGTCTTGAAGTCACCATCAGTTCGTTTCGCCAAGCACTGATTTACCTTGGGCAAGACAAGCTGAAAATGTTCGTCTCTCTGGTGGTGGCGTCTTATGTCTCAACCAACAAGCCGCGTGAGTTGTATAACCTCTCGCTGCAACGCGCGCAATTTTGTGAGTTGATGTCTCGTCGTCACCCTTTCAGTAAGCACAACGAACAAGGCTTTATGATCGGTTTGCTGTCGATTCTCGATGCGATGATGGATCTGTCGGTGGAGTCTTTGGTTAACCACCTGCCATTGAGCGAAATTGCGAAACAGGCATTACTGTGTCGTGGCGGTGCTTATGGGGCATTGATTGCACTCGAGGAGTGTTTCGAACAGGCAGACTGGCGTGGCATTGAGCAGTGGTGTGAACAACTGGGTTTGTCGATAGAAGAGGTGCGTTACGAATTGGTCGAAGCGCAGCGTTGGTCGCAGGAGTTTGCTCTGATCTAAACTGACACCACGCAATATGAATTTTTGATGACAACTGAGCCGACGCGTTGACGTCGGCTTTGTTTTTTCTCAATATATACGCATATCCACATATAGGAATGTAAGCATGCTACCACACCAGTTTTTTAAACTGCTTTCTGATGAAACTCGCGTTCGTTGCCTGATGCTGGTGGCTCGTGAAGGCAAGATTTGTGTTGGAGAGCTCACCTATGCCCTGCAAGAAAGCCAGCCGAAAGTCTCTCGTCATTTGGCACAGCTGCGAGCCAGCGGGCTGCTGGTGGATGAAAGACAGGGTCAATGGGTCTTTTATCGCCTCTCCGAACAGTTGCCTGGTTGGATGAAAAAAATGGTCGATGATCTGATTGCTTCCAACTGTTTAAAGCAAGTTTATCAACAAGATATTGCGCGCCTGCATCAACAAGATCGTGTGGCGTGCTGTTAAATTGAAATTGAATCATTAGGGAATAGACCATGACTATCAAAGTGGGAATTAACGGATTTGGCCGTATTGGCCGCTTGGCAATGCGCGCGGCCTTTGATTGGCCAGAATTGGAGTTTGTTTTAATTAATGATGTGGCGGGGGATTCTACCACATTGGGCCATTTGTTGGAGTTCGATTCAGTGCAGGGGCGCTGGCACCACGAGGTGACGGTGCAAGGTCAGCAATTGCACATCAATGGCCACGTGATTGAAACCACTCAACAGCGTGACATCAGTGCGGTGGATTGGTCGGGCTGTGATGTGGTGATTGAAGCGACAGGCGTACATCGCAAAAGCCGCTTCCTTAATCAATACCTCGAGCAAGGCGTGCAACGTGTGGTGGTCAGCGCTCCAGTGAAAGAAGAGGGCATTGCCAATATTGTGGTGGGTGTGAATGACGAGATCTTCAACCCAGAGCAGCACCGCATTGTGACTGCAGCCTCGTGCACCACCAACTGCATTGCGCCAGTGGTGAAAGTGATTCACGAGAAACTCGGTATCGAACAAGCATCATTTACCACTATCCACGATCTCACCAACACGCAAACCATTCTTGATGCGCCACACAAAGATTTGCGTCGTGCCCGTGCCTGCGGCATGAGCTTGATCCCGACGACCACAGGCAGTGCCACGGCGATTGTGGAAATTTTCCCAGAATTGAAAGATCGCATTAACGGTCACGCGGTGCGCGTGCCTCTAGCGAATGCCTCACTGACCGATATTATTTTTGATGTGAAGCGTGACACCACTGCTGAAGAGGTCAACGCGTTACTCAAAGAAGCCTCGCAAGGGGAGTTAAACGGCATTCTCGGCTTTGAAGAGCGCCCATTGGTGTCGATTGATTATCGTGGCGACCAACGCTCAACCATCGTCGATGCCCTCTCTACCATGGTGGTGGGTACACGCATGGTGAAGATTTACGCTTGGTATGACAACGAAATGGGCTACGCGACCCGTACCGCAGAGCTTGTGCGTAAAGTAGGAGCGGCATAATGGCAACGTCAATCACCAACCACCCTGTTTGGCAATTGGACCTACCGTCTGGCGCATTGGTCTTAACACCTTGCCCTGGTACCAAAGGGGTCGATTTACGTTCGTCATTGCAACAGTTGGCGGACAGCGGTGTACAAGCCGTTGTGACGGCGCTGGGCGATGCGGAACTGGCGAGTAAAGAGGTCGCAGAGCTTGGCCAGTTGGTCGTCGAGCTCGGCATGCGTTGGTATCAAATCGAAATCGAAGATGACTGCGCGCCAGATGAGACCTTCGCCGTGCATTGGCAGCAAGCCAGCCCAGAGCTGCAAGCCATTCTCCGTGATGGTGGCAAAGTGGCGCTGCACTGCATGGGCGGCTCCGGTCGCACCGGATTGTTCGCCGCCCATTTGCTGCTAGAGCAAGGCTGGGCATTGGACGACATTATCCGTGAAGTGCAAGCGTTGAGACCCGGCGCCTTCACGCGAGAAGTGCAGTTGAGCTACATCGAATCTGTGGCAAACGCACAGTGAGCAGCCATTAGAGCTTTTGGATCATCATGATCCAAAAGCTTGTTAACCTGTACACAGAGGGCTAATGATGATCGCTCAACTGAGCAAAAGTGTCCGCCAATACATGCTGGTCACGTTTAACTATTGGAACTTTACCTTAACCGATGGGGCACTGCGCATGCTGGTGGTGCTCTATTTCCACGACCTTGGCTACTCGGCGCTGGCGATTGCCTCGCTGTTTTTGTTTTACGAGTTTTTTGGCGTGGTGACCAACCTGATTGGTGGATGGTTGGGGGCAAGGCTCGGGCTCAATAAGACCATGAACATCGGCTTGGCCATGCAAATCATCGCGTTGTTGATGTTGGCAGTCCCCGCCGCTTGGCTGACGATTCCTTGGGTGATGGCCGCGCAAGCACTTTCTGGTATTGCCAAAGATTTGAATAAGATGAGTGCCAAAAGCGCCATCAAAACCTTGGTACCGGACGAGCAGCAAGGCGCATTGTTCAAGTGGGTGGCCATTCTGACGGGTTCGAAGAATGCCTTAAAAGGGGCGGGTTTTTTCCTCGGTGGTCTCTTATTGGCTGTCCTCGGTTTTCAATACGCGGTACTCGTCATGGCGGGGGGACTCACCCTAGTATTGATTGGCAGTTTGGTTAGCCTAGAGTCGGAGATGGGCAAAGCGAAAAACAAGCCGAAGTTTAATGAGATTTTCTCCAAATCGGCGCCTGTCAACATTCTCTCTGCGGCTCGCCTCTTTCTCTTTGGTGCGCGAGATGTCTGGTTTGTGGTGGCACTGCCCGTTTACCTTGGCAGCGTATTTGGCTGGGATCATCTTTGGGTCGGAGGCTTTCTTGCCTTATGGGTCATGGGGTATGGCGTTGTGCAAGGCATCGCGCCGCGCATTACAGGGAAAGCGCAAGGTCGAGTGCCGGATGGTCACAGTGCTTTTTACTGGGCCGCGTTATTGGCATTGCTAACAGGAGCCATTGCCTATGCGGTGCAACAAGCGTGGCATCCTCAGCAAGTGATCGTGATTGGCCTGTTGCTATTTGGGGCGGTGTTTGCAATTAACTCCTCCCTTCACTCTTATCTGATTGTCAGTTATGCCAAAGGCGATGGCGTCTCATTGGATGTGGGTTTTTACTATATGGCCAATGCCATGGGCCGTTTGATCGGCACACTATTGTCGGGGTGGATCTATCAAGAATTCGGTTTGGCTGCTTGCTTGTGGGTCTCTTGCTTCTTCTTGGCTTTGACGACGTTAATTTCAATCAAGCTCCCTCGCTTTGCAGCGAAAACCGCCTGATCGCAGTGTGTGAATTCTAACCAAAAGCTGACGCATGATTTCATGCGTCAGCTTTTTTTATTGCTATAGTCAAAGCCATGAAAAGCAAGAGGATAGAGAATGCGCGAAAGAGTTCAGTTTTTTGATTTGCTACGATGTGTCGCGGCGGTGGCCGTGATCGCCATTCATGTGCTTGCGCCTTATCGTCATGAGTTAGGGGGGATTCCTTTTGAACAATGGGTGACGGCCGTTGGTATCAATGGTATTTCTCGTTGGGCGGTACCGGTTTTTATTCTTATCACTGGCGCCCTGATGCTCAGTGACACTCGGCCATTTGATCTGCCTTATTATGCTCGTCGTCGTTTAGGTAAGGTGCTGATCCCTTTTCTCTTTTGGTCGTTGTTCTATGCGCTCCTCTCCGGCTTGAGTGCGAGCGGTTTTGATGGCAGCAAAGTGACAGAAGTGCTCAGCAACAGCCCAGAGCATGCTACTTATTACCATCTTGGTTTCTTCTATTATTTTATTCCGCTCTATTTTGTGATTCCGATGTTCCAGTGGCTTGTTCGCCATCAACGTCAGGACATCCTCTATCTCTTTACCGCGTTATGGTTGTTCACCACTGTGTTGTATCTGGCGGGTATCGATGGCCCTTGGAGCTACGAGCTATGGCTGTACAGTGGCTACCTTCCTCTTGGCTATCTGCTCTTTAGCAAAGTCCCGAATCAACGCTCAGTGGTCGTTGGGTCGGTGCTGCTGGGGGGAATGGCATTGGCTGCCACGGTTATCATGGTGGTAAGTAATAGCCTTGTTGCAGGGGAATACACCGTCGGGCGTTGGCTGTCGTATAAAACCATCAATGTGGTATTGGCGGCATCGATGGTGTTTGTGCTGTGTCGCTATGTGGGCGAGCGGTTGTCGGCTCAATGGCAAAAGTGGGTGGCGTTGATCAGCCGCCACAGCTTAGGCATCTATTTATTGCATCCTATTTTTCTATGGCCAATGAAAGAGTTGGGCTGGTATCAGGGTCATCCTGCGTGGGTGATCCCGTTATGGGTCGTGCTGAGTGGGGCGGGTGCCTTAGCGTTGAGTTATCTATTTTCGCTCTCCGCTAAGACACGTTGGTTGTTGCCTTAGCGCTTCAGGGCAAAGTGAAGAAACTTGTCGCCCTTGTAGGTGAGCTCCCCTTTATCGCCGGGGTTAAGAGCGTGGAAATAGTGCACACCGACCTGAAACTCGCGTTTGGGTCCGAGAGCGCCACGTTGTACGTAGATCCAATACTCTTGATCATCTTCACCAGGCTGAGCATCGGCAATAGGGATGACTTGTTTATCAAGCACAGTGACCTGTACTTTTTGTTCTGGGGCGTTATTGCCTTGAATATGAGTACGATAGAAACGAACGAAGAGCCAGCCACCAATAGCAATCAATGCGAGTACGGCAAAAACAAAGGAAATAGGCATGATGACCTCCAGTCTGAATGAGTGTCTCATTTTACAGAACCTAGTTGCCAAACAAGGGGTTGCCAGTAGCGAATCGTGATCTAGAGATAAGAGACGATAAAATTTTCGGCGCATATCACATTCTATATGCGTATGAGAGCACAATTTTGAGTCTATGCGGCTCACTTGGCTCGAAATGTGAATCAAACTGTAGAAGAATAGAATGAAACAAACACTCGAGCGAAAGGAGGGCACGATGTCAGAAATCGAACAAGTGGTCACTCGTACCCGTAGATTAGAGACTTTGTTGCGCACTCAATATCATGCTGAAGGTAAAGGGTTGCATCAGCTGGTGACGAGCTGTGAAGAGCGTCTGCCACATGACGTGATTGGTAAGCTCCGTTTTATTGCGACGGTACGCAATAAAGTCGTGCATGAAGATAATTATCAGTTGGACGATAAACAGAGCTTTTTGGCGGCATGTGATGAGTGTGAAAAAGAACTGACACCAAGAAGTGGCCGATTTATCTGGCGGGTGGCGATTTTACTGATGCTTTCCATGACATTGGGGGCAATGGCTTTTTACTACGCGAACTGGGACGTACTTAGCCAGCATTTTAAATAACGGTCAATTGGGAAAAATGAACTGAGGCAATTCGCGGAACACGGAGTCAGGCGTGAGCTGAGCGATTGGTCTTACAATGTCTAATTTGTGTATGAAAGACAATAAAAAACGGGATGCGAAAGCATCCCGTTTTTTATTTAGATTCTGAAACTTAGTACATCATTGGTAGTGTCATTAAACCAACGATAACTGCGATCATTACTAGTCCTTGCTTTTGAGAAGAAGACATCACAACACTACCTCCACTAACGGTTGATGAACTCTATGTGTGCAATATAGCATCGATTTTAAGGCTTGATCAATAGATCTTTTAAAATCTCTTTAAAAAAATAACTTAACTATGATTAATTGACCTTGATGCCCCAATAAAACAGTGTTTTTTGGGTGCTTTTAAATTGCTCTTATTTGTATTTTCTTGATTATGTGTTCTTTAACTTTTTGTTTTTAATTGGCTTTTTGTTGGTGTGATATTGCTCAAATAGTGTCTAGTGCTCTTTGTCTGGTGTTGGTGGTTCTTGCTGCTCTTTTGGCTTAATAGTCGTGTTTTTTGATGGTGTGGATTTGAAATTCAAGAAAGTCAATAGAGGCTGTATGGGGGATTTATCATTGGATGAGAAAACAATGATGTGATTAGTGGTCTATTCTGGTTGTACCAGATTGAGAGCGGGTTTTCCTTTCTTTTGATGTTTAAGTTGTTGAATTTATTCTTGTTGTTTCTGCTATATTCTGCTTTTTAATTTTGTTTTTTCAGTCTATTGTTATTCATTCCCTCTGATAATGTTCGACTTATTTTACTTTGAGTTGGTTTAACGTTTGCTTTCTGTGTTTTGTCACGCTTTTCATCTAGAGGCTCTGAATTTAAAACGCGTTGCTGTGAGCCGATACTGTAAACTTACAGTTTTGCTCTAAGCTATGGCTTGCTTCACAATAAGCAGTGATTCGCTATCAAGATCCAACTTTCGCCTTTTACTGCTTTACATAATCCTCTTGCTACCTAGACTAGCCGCGTAACAAAGAGAAGGGTAATACAGATGTGGAGTTGGCTAGCGATAGGCTTATCTGGAATGACATCCGTTTTGGGTGCTCGTCAAGCGAGTCCATTTCAGTCACTGTTTTTTAAAGTGTTCACTCTGGTGTTGTTATTGATCTTGGTGTTGACCCAAGGGCCAGACTCTGGGCACAGCTATTGGATTGCCGCAGGACTGTTAGTGTCGATTTTTGCCGACACGCTCCATTCTTTGAAATCAAAAAAAACGCTCTATTTTTCAGGCTTTCTCCTCGCGCAGCTTTGTTACAGCAAGTCTTTCTGGTTACAACTCAATGGTGATATCGTTTGGTGGCTCCTTGCCTTACTGTTGGCGGCGAGTATCGTGGCGTTTTTCTTACTCCTTCCTCAATTGGATTCATTGGTTTTTCCTG
This sequence comes from Vibrio vulnificus CMCP6, assembly GCF_000039765.1. Lineage (NCBI taxonomy): Bacteria > Pseudomonadati > Pseudomonadota > Gammaproteobacteria > Vibrionales > Vibrionaceae > Vibrio > Vibrio vulnificus. Next base: position 1,147,105 of record NC_004459.3, read on the forward strand.
TCGTGATTATGGGCATTATGCTGGTGCAGTTGGCTTGGGCTGCTGGAGAAGTGTGGCTCCAAGCAAGCAACTTCTCCAATGCGATCGGTTTTACCGGAACTTTAGTCATGATTTATTCTGCTCTGGCGTATGCGATTCACGGCTATCGAAAACCGATGAAGCGTGCCTATGTTTGGGTGTCGGGCAGTTATTTTGTCGCACATGCTTTGATCGTGGCTTCTATCATCTATTGAGCTGTTTTAGGTCAAAACACGATTTTTATAAAAGGTTAAGCTGGGGTCACTTGACGTGTTACAGGACGCCTAATCCATGAATGATATCCATGCTCACAATCTTCTTCATCTCCTTAAAGAACAACCGATGGACCGTGCAGAATTGCTTGCGCATTTCGGTGGCGATACCCGTTTTCATACGTGCAAATTACAAGGGCTCGACTTGGACTCACTGCTGAGCTTTTTGTTGGAACGAGAAAAAATCAGTGAGCAGCAAGGAAAATTCTGTGTAAATCTGGCGCGAATCTGTAATCACTAAGCGGTTTTTCTGAACGCGGTGGTGCTTGTTCGTTAGGCAAATTACCCGTTATTCTGATTCTTTCACGACTTGATTACGGGCCATCTTGATCAAGTCGTTTTGTTTGCCCGCAAGCCTTTCGGCGTTTGTGCGCGCCTGCCTCCCAACGCCATTTGGTATATACTCTCGCCATTGTTGTATTTTGAGAGCACCTATGGACATTCTTGCTGCAGCCACCATGCTGTTCCTTATCATGGACCCGTTGGGGAATCTTCCCATTGTTTTATCTATCTTGAAGCACATTGATGCTAAGCGACGTCGCAAGGTATTGATTCGTGAGTTACTGTTTGCCCTCCTCATTTTGATGTTATTCCTATTTGCGGGGCAGAGCATCATGAAGTTCCTTCAGGTGGAACCGGAAACGCTCAGTATCTCGGGTGGTATTATCTTGTTTATAATCGCAATCAAGATGATCTTCCCCAGTGCAGGCAGCATTACCGGTTTGGCAGCAGGTGAAGAGCCTTTTATTGTACCGATGGCGATACCGATGATTGCTGGGCCTTCTGTGATCGCGGCGTTGTTGCTGCTTTCTTCACAGCACCCAAATAACTTAACTGATTTGTCGATTGCTGTGCTGATCGCGTGGTTTGCGACCTTCATCATTTTGATGTTCTACAGCTTTTTCCACCGTATTTTGGGTGAGCGCGGCTTAAAGGCGGTTGAACGTTTGATGGGATTGTTGCTGGTGATGATTTCAACCCAAATGTTCCTCAACGGTGTTAAAAGCTATATGGGCGCCGTGAGCTAATCTGAATAACGGGATAAAACAATGCCGCTCTAGGGAGCGGCATTGTTATTTCTAACGGGAAAGAATTACATCATATATTTGCGTCGAATATCGAGCAGGGCAAAAATACCAAATATCAGGATGGAATTCTTTTCCCAGCGCGTCATGGTAATTTTGTCACCAAACGCGCCGACGAAGATCAGCATTTGTAGTCCATGCATGATGAACAAAAATGCCGTCATGATGTAGAGCACAATGGCGGCATTCCCCGGAAATGGGGAGAAGATATTAAACAACAGGATTAACCACACAAATGAGATAGCGGCTTTCGCTAAAAATAGCAGTGCTTTCATTCCAAGATCCTTTGCTAACTATTGGCGTTCATAGAGGCGATAGCTGACCTGTCCAGCAGTTTTTTCTCGATGCAAATGCCAAGAAGCTGGCAGCGCTTCAACCTGTAACTCTTTTTCTGTCTCAATATAAATCATTGCATCCTCTGCCAGCCAGCCATTTTGCTCCAGCAAAGTCACGGCTTCGGCAAGCAGTCCTTGGCGAAATGGCGGGTCAATAAACACCACGTGATGCGGTGTGCCTTGCTGCTTAAGGAATTGCAGTGCATCGCCTTGAATCACTTTGATATTATTTGCCTTTAGTGCTGTGACATTTTGTTGCAATTGAGCAAACGCTTTGGGGTTTAACTCCAACATGGTGACTTGCTCTGCCTGACGTGATGCCGCTTCAAAACCTAAGCCGCCAGAGCCGGCAAACAGATCCAAACAGCGAGCGCGAGGGATATCCTGTGCTAACCAGTTAAACAGCGTTTCTTTGACTCGGTCAGTTGTAGGGCGCAAGCCTTCGGCGTCATGCACGGGCAGCTTTCGCCCTCGCCAAAGGCCACTAATGATGCGTACACAGCCAGTTGTTGGCTTATTTTGTGATGTGTTTTGCTGGCGACGTCTTACCATAGATTTTTTGACCGCTAATAAAGTGTTACTATAGCCAATCGCCCAGGCCTAAAGCCTGGATATTGCCCAGAATTTGATAGTGACAAAGTGTACCATTATTCCGCCGAGAAAAACGGATCACATGCGTATACCAGTCGCGATTGTCTCTTTGCCTGCGCATCAGCAAAGATTCAACCCAGTATATAAGAAACCAGGATATCTCCCGATGACGGAAAAGAAAAAGCGCGGATTACTATCGTGGCTTGGCTTTGGTGACGATGACCAAGTAAAACAACCAGAGCCTGCACAATCAGAAGAGGTGATCAGCGAGTCTGACGAAAAAACCGTAGAGAGCGTTGAACCGATTGCCAGTCAAGAAGTGGTTGAAGAGGTGGCGGCAGAACCAATCAGCGAACCAGCAACTGAAGAACCCGTTGAAGTGACACCTGTGGTGGTTGAAGCACCGCGCGTGCAAGAACAAGAAAAACCAACAGAAAGCTTTTTTGCGCGTCTAAAACGTAGCTTGAGCCGCACGAAAGCCAATATCGGCGCGGGTTTCTTTGGCCTATTTAAAGGTAAGAAAATCGACGATGATCTGTTTGAAGAGTTGGAAGAACAGCTACTCGTTGCGGATGTGGGTATGGATACCACGTTGAAAATCATCGAAAACCTAACAGAAAAAGCGTCTCGCCGTGACTTAAAAGATGGTGAGGCTCTGTATGGTTTGCTCAAAGAAGAGATGGCGGAGATCCTCTCTAAGGTTGAGCAACCATTGCAAGTGGACAGCAGCAAAACCCCTTACGTTATCCTGATGGTCGGGGTAAATGGTGTGGGTAAGACCACCACCATTGGTAAGTTGGCGAAACAGTTCCAAAATCAAGGTAAGAAAGTGATGTTGGCGGCGGGCGATACCTTCCGTGCGGCGGCCGTTGAGCAGTTGCAAGTGTGGGGTGAGCGTAACAATGTCCCAGTGATCGCACAGCACACTGGCGCAGACAGCGCATCGGTGATTTATGATGCGATTGAAGCAGCTAAAGCGCGTGGGGTTGATGTGGTGATTGCCGATACCGCGGGTCGCTTGCAGAACAAGAGCAACTTGATGGAAGAGCTGCGCAAAATTGTCCGAGTAATGAAGAAAATCGACGACTCCGCACCGCATGAAATCATGTTGACCTTGGATGCGGGTACTGGTCAGAACGCCATCAGCCAAGCGAAACTGTTTAGCGATGTCGCGCCGATCACCGGGATCACCTTGACCAAACTGGATGGCACGGCTAAAGGCGGCGTGATCTTTGCTATTGCCGATCAGTTTAACATTCCTATTCGTTACATCGGTGTGGGTGAAGGGATTGAGGATCTCCGCCCGTTTGAAACCCAAGAGTTTATCGACGCGCTATTTAGTCGAGAAGAGTAAGCATTAGAGAGGAATAACCGGTGATCCGATTTCAGCAGGTAAGTAAAGCCTATCGTGGCGGCCGTCAGGCCCTGCAAAAAGTCGACTTTCATTTACGTCGTGGCGAAATGGCATTTTTAGGTGGACACTCAGGTGCCGGTAAAAGTACCTTGCTGAAATTGATCTGTGCCATTGAGCGGCCTACTGATGGTCGCATCAGCTTCAATGGTCATGACATCACACGCATTCCGAATAAAGACGTGCCGTTTTTACGTCGTAATATCGGCATTGTTTTCCAAGATCACCGCTTACTGATGGATCGCAGTGTTTACGACAACGTGGCACTGCCGATGCGCATTGAATCCATCTCAGAGAATGAGATAAAACGCCGAGTCTCGGCGGCTCTCGACAAAACAGGGCTGCTTGATAAAGCCCGCTGCTTGCCTAGCCAACTTTCTGGTGGTGAACAGCAACGTGTCGGCATCGCTCGCGCCGTGGTCAATCGCCCAACCTTGTTGTTGGCCGATGAACCAACGGGCAACCTTGACCCTGAGTTGTCCAACCGAGTGTTGCGTTTGTTTGAAGAGTTCAATCGTGCTGGCGTGACCATTTTATTGGCGACACACGACATCAACTTGGTTAACTCTCGTCCTCAGTATCGTCATTTCGAACTTAACCAAGGTTTTCTCAGTGAGGTAGAAGATTATGGCCGCGAATAAACGCCTTAAAAAGCCAGCGAGCAAATCGACCTCGAATCGCCCTAAGACAGACGGTTTTGTTTCGATTCATATCAAGCAAGCCAAAGCCTCCTTCAAAGCGATCTGGCATCGCCCGCTGGGGAATATTTTAACCTTAGCGGTCATCTCCATGGCATTAGCCATGCCTGCCTGTTTGTATTTGCTTGGTAAAAACATCGCCGTTGCCACCTCGCATGTCACGTCGCCAGCACAAGTGAGTGCCTACTTGCGTGAAGGCGTACCAGAAGCTCGAGTCATGGTGCTCAAAGATGAGTTGGAAACGCAGCAAGATGTTGAATTGGTGGAGTACATCTCTCCGCAGCAAGGCTTAGAGCATCTCAGCCAGTATTCCGGTTTTGACCAAGCGTTAAGCTTACTGGAAGATTATGCCCTACCGGGCGTCTTGGTGATCACCCCAGCGGTGGAAGAGAACAACGCCATCAAAGCGTTGGCGCAACAACTGCGTCAAGAAGAAGACATTACTGATGTGCGTCTAGACGAAGATTGGTTAACACGGTTAGATGCAATAAAAACGGTCGCGACAATTATTGTCATGACCTTGACACTGTTAATGTTGGGTGCTGTATTTTTAATCGTTGGCAATACCTTGCGCTTTAATGTGCTCGCCAACAAAGAAGAAATTCAAACCATGAAACTCATTGGTGCGACAGACAACTTTATTCTGCGCCCCTACTTATATTCAGGAATGTGGTTTGGTTTACTCGGCGCGGTATCGGCGTGGTGTTTTACCGCGCTGATTACGGTGTTGTTGAATGGTGCCGTTGCGGATCTCGCGGCTTTATACGACAGCCAATTTCGTCTTATTGGCCTAAGTTGGGATGAATCCTTGTTGCTTGTGATGACAGGGACCTTCTTAGGTTGCGTGGCGGCAAAAGTATCGGCGCAGCGCCATTTAAAAGAAATTGAACCTGTTTAAGTGATGCGGGTCTTATAGTAGGCAATCGTCACAAAGAATCAAATTTGATTGACTTGTATAGACGATTTGTTTATGGATAATTGCTAACCCTGCTTGAAACTGATTCATCTTCAGTTCAAGATAACGGCGCTAATTTGCAATGTATAACTCCAGATCAGAGATTGATGAGGAATTGAATGACAACTCAAGCGTATCCGATGGCACTAGTAACGCAAGATAGCCTTGATGGCTACATTCGCTCGGTGAACAGCTACCCAATGCTGACCGCAGACGAAGAACGTGATCTAGCTGAACGTCTACACTACAAAGGCGAAATTGAAGCGGCAAAAGGGCTGATTCTCTCTCACCTGAGATTCGTTGTTCACGTTGCCCGCGGTTATTCTGGCTACGGTTTACCAATGGCTGACTTAGTACAAGAAGGCAATATTGGTCTCATGAAGGCGGTAAAACGCTTCAATCCAGAAGTTGGGGTGAGGCTAGTTTCTTTTGCGGTTCACTGGATCAAAGCGGAAATTCACGAGTACGTACTACGTAACTGGCGTATTGTGAAGATCGCGACCACCAAAGCGCAGCGTAAGTTGTTCTTCAACCTACGTAAGTCGAAAAAACGTCTTGGTTGGTTTAACAATGGCGAAGTCGAAACCGTGGCTCGTGAGTTGGGCGTAGAACCGGCAGAAGTGCGAGAAATGGAATCGCGTTTGGCGGCGGTCGATTCGACCTTTGATTTGCCAAATGAGGAAGACGATTCTAGCTCGGTATCAACCGCTCCTGTCCTTTATCTGGAAGACAAATCTTCAGATGTTGCGGACAACCTAGAAGCGCAAAACTGGGAAGCTCACACCAATAACCGCCTTGCGATGGCATTGGCTAGCCTTGATGAACGTAGCCAACATATTGTTCGCTCGCGTTGGTTGGACGATGATAAAGCCACGCTGCAAGATCTCGCGGAAATGTATGGTGTTTCTGCGGAGCGAATTCGTCAGCTTGAAAAGAACGCGATGAAGAAACTGAAGATGGCCGTCGGCGAGATTTAGTTCTCTTACGAAACCATTTAAGAATCAGCAAAAGCCGAGATCAATGATCTCGGCTTTTTTGTTGCCTGTCACAACATCATGGCGAGTATTTTTGATCGAAATTGAGTGACGAAAATGATCACGAAATGATGCCAAGCCTGTGAATAACTCTGTGAAGTAATTATTTATCAACTGTTCGAAAGCTGGATGAAATCAGGGCTTGAAGAGGAATTTTATTTGGGGATAGTTATAAAACTACACACAGAAAGATCAAGATCCTTACTACATGTAGTGGATCAAAATGGCACAAAACACTTTATCAACGCAATCCACAGATTTATCCACAGATGATGGATAAATGTACGCTTGTCAAAGACCAGAAGAACTGTGTGTCTAAGTTTGGCTCTGTCTGGAAGGTTACATCCCAGCAGAACAAATAACGAAAATGAGAAAGTATATGGAACAGTTCAAGCATATTGATGTACAAGGCGCGCACGCGCTCATCAGCCGTGGAGAAGCACGTTTGGTGGATATTCGTGACCCACAATCTTTTGCTGTGGCTCATGCCCAATCGGCCTTTCATCTAACCAATGATTCGATCGTAAACTTCATGCAGCAGGTGGAGTTTGAACAGCCTGTTTTGGTGATGTGTTACCACGGCATCAGCAGTCAAGGGGCGGCTCAGTACCTAGTCAATCAAGGTTTTGAAGAGGTGTACAGTGTCGATGGTGGTTTTGAAGCTTGGCATCGCGCCAGTTTGCCCGTTGAAGCAAGCTGATCCCTTTAGAAAGAAGGGCTTTTGCCTAATGGCCTTTGATGTGGAAGAATGAGGTTCGATTTTTCGTCTAACTGAGGTTCCTCTATGCAGCGTCTTATTGTGTTGAACAATCCAAGGATGGCGCAGGCTTTTATCGACTACATGGCGTCTCGACAAATTGATTTGCGAATGATGCCTGAAGGTGAAGGACAGTTTGCCTTATGGCTGATGGACGATCAGCATTGGGTTGAAACCGAAGCAGAGCTCAAACAGTTTTTGGCGAATCCTGGTGACAGTAAATACAGCGCTGCATCTTGGGATATGGCGGAAACGCGCAAAACTCAGTTCAGTTACCGAAGCCCCAGTTTACTGGCGATGGTGAAAGCGAAAGCGGGTCCTGTCACCATGGCGGTGATGGTCGCCTGTGTGGCGGTTTATGTGCTCATGATGTTTGGTTGGGAAAGCGCGCTTTTAAGTGCGATGCATTTTCCGGCAGAAGCCGCGCAACAATGGCAATTATGGCGTTGGGTGAGCCATGCACTGCTGCACTTCTCGGTGACCCACATTGTGTTTAACTTACTGTGGTGGTGGCAGTTTGGTGGCGACATTGAACAGAGATTGGGTAGCGGTAAACTACTGCAAATCTTTGTCATTTCGGCCGCACTCTCTGGCGCTGGTCAGTTTTGGGTTGAAGGAGCGAACTTTGGTGGTTTATCTGGCGTGGTTTATGCCTTGCTCGGTTACGCTTGGATTTTAGGTTATCGCGTGCCTCACCTTGGCTTATCAGTGCCTAGGCCCGTGGTCGCTTTTATGCTGGTATGGCTTATTCTTGGTTACGTTCAACCCTTTATGGCGATTGCCAATACTGCTCATCTCGTGGGTTTGTTGTCTGGTATGGGGCTGGCCTATCTCGATTCCACCAAGCAAAAACATCAAAAAGCGGCCTAGGCCGCTTTTTGCTTTATAACTTAAATAGAATCAGCCGAGCTGAACATGCTACTGATAGAGGTATTTGGTAAACAGCAGGTCAGCAATGACGGTTTTGCCCGTTTCTGGCAATAAGATCTCATTGAGTTTTTCGACCAAATGCTTACGCAAATCTTCACGTCCAGCCAGTGACTTCACCGTGTCTTCACTTTGCTGGCCCAGCAACTCAACCACAGCGTCTCTGATCAGCGGCTGATGGTGTTCGACCAACGCCAAATCCGCATTGCTCATGACCATGATGTCGATGCGCACTTGGATGTAACCCAGTTTCTTGCCTTTGGTATAAAAGTTGGTGGTGAGGTCTGGCTCAAGGGTGAAATACGCAAGTTGAGGGCCAGTCTGTTCTTCTTCGGCATGCAAAGGTAAAGAAAAGAGCAAGCTGAAGGCGATAATTATTTGGGCTATATAACGTTTGTACATATTTCTGACTTTTCTTTCTTCTGATCACGATACTCGAAACGCTTTTGTCTTGTTACAATAGGCGGTCCAAATGTCACTATAAGTTATTACAATCTTTACGGTGGCTCATTACCGTAAAGTGACGCTTTATTGTACGCACAACGCGACTAAAAGCTACTAATTGAATACTAGTATGAATCAGCCAAACTCGCTCTATCTTGCTTTGTTAATAGAAGCAAAATGGCAAAATCCTGAAGATTTTCACTTTTCTAGTGACTTTGCTAAGCACTGGTTACTGGAGCAAGGCTCCTTGTCTCGCCGTTTGGCGCGTCATTGCCAACATCTGACCGTTGAGTTGATGCGCAATGAAAAAAGTGGTATGGGCCAATTAACAAGGCAAGAGACTCAGGGATTGTCGCCTGAGATTTGCTTGATCCGAGAGGTAGTACTATCCGGTGATCAAACTCCGTGGGTGTTGGGGAGAACGTTGATCCCTGAAACCACCTTAGCTGATCAGCCCTACGACTTAGCCACGCTGGGTGATATTCCTTTGGGGCTCACCGTGTTTAGTGCAGAGCAAGTTGAGCGTGACGCATTGCAAGTGGCTTGGATCGAAACGCCGCAAGGGCGTTTACTCGCCAGACGTTCTCGTTTATGGATGAACCACAAACCGATGTTAGTGGCAGAACTGTTTTTACCTGATGCACCGATTTACTCCAGGGAGAGTGTGTAAATGTCAGTAGAAAAGGCCAAGGCGTATTGGCAACTGATGAGGATGGACCGACCAATTGGCACGTTACTGCTGCTTTGGCCAACCTTGTGGGCGTTGATTATTGCTGCGGAAGGGACTCCCGATTGGCATGTTTTGCTGGTCTTTGTGTTGGGCGTGGTGTTGATGCGCAGTGCCGGTTGCGTGATCAATGACTTTGCCGATCGTAAAGTGGATGGTCATGTTAAGCGTACTCAACAGCGGCCTCTGCCTTCAGGTCGCGTGACGGCGAAAGAAGCGATTATTCTGTTTTTGCTGTTAGGGATCAGCTCTTTTTTGTTGGTGTTGACCATGAACCCACTCACTATCCAGCTCTCATTTGCCGGTATCGTGTTGGCGTTCATTTACCCTTTTATGAAGCGCTATACCCATCTACCGCAGTTGTTTCTTGGCTTAGCGTTTAGCTGGGCAATCCCAATGGCATGGGCAGCGCAGGCGAATGAGTTGCCTTGGGTGGTGTGGTTTGTGTTTGCGATTAATGCGTTGTGGACCATTGCGTACGATACCCAATATGCGATGGTTGATCGCGATGATGACGTTCACATCGGTGTTAAATCGACCGCTATTTTGTTTGGCCGCCACGACAAGTTAATCATCGGCCTGTTGCAATTGCTGACGTTAGTGATGCTGGTTTGGCTTGGCTTGCATTACCAATTGGGGCAAAGTTTTTATTGGAGCGTACTGGCCGCCGGTGCGCTATTTGTTTATCAGCAGCATCTGATCCGTCATCGTCAGCGAGAGTTGTGTTTCCAAGCATTTCTCAATAATAACTATGTCGGGATGGTGCTGGCGCTCGGGTTATTTGTCGCGTTTTGGTAGACCGCACTGAGTCTGCTTGATGCTGGTTGCACAGCAAAACAAAAAAACAAAGGCATCCACGGGATGCCTTTGTTGTATTTAATGCTGGCTTACGCCGATTTGAGTTGGAAGACACTCTCTTCAATCGTGAGCTTCACTTCTGGGTAGAGCAAGGCGTAGAGCAAAGTAGCAAATTGTGCGGTTTTCTCACCGTCGCAGTTGCCGTCACTATCAAGGTAGCCTTGCTGTTTTAACGTGCTAAACAGAGAGGCGAACACACCTTTGTCGAAGTACTCCGGCGCATTGATACCGTGTAAGCGAGTCAAACGCTGAGCGATGTCTTGGCTCTTTTGTTCCAAATCCGCTTTAGCCAATTCAGGATTGGACACCAGCAGATTGAAGGCAATCGAGTAACGCTGAAGCGTTTCAGAGATGGTACGACCGAGCAAAACAAGCGTGAGGGTATTCGCTTGATTTTTCGCAACCTTATCTTCTTTCAGGCTGATCAGATCCTGCGATACCAACTCGTTTAGCACTTTCACAACCAGTTCATCGAGCTCTTCTTCTTTGTGGCTCAAGAACAGTTCCGCTTTCAGGAATGGGTAAATCTCCGCCACTTGCTGCTGGATTTGGCTCACGGTTAGATTTTCCTGACGAATGATCATCTGTGCAATCAGCGATGGTAGCGCGAACAAGTGGATGATGTTGTTGCGGTAGTAGGTCATCAAGATCGACTGATTACGATCGAGCGAAATGATGTCGCCCATGGTGTCGGTTTCGATGACAAACTTATCCAATGAAATCGCGTGTTCTACCAGAGCTTCGGCGCTTTCAGAAGGCACGGTATAGGTCTTCGAGTACGGCACATTCTTCAAGAGCTGTAAGTAGCACTCAATCTGATGGATTAGGGAATCTTTAGAAAGCGCCCGCTGACGTGATGCCAGTAATGCGGTGGCACACAAGGTCAATGCGTTCGCTGCTGCGGCGTCGTTAATGTGCGTCATCATCTTATTCGCCAACTGGTTCACCACAGGATTGATCCATTGAGGTCGGCTCGCGCCCATTGGGTCGATGTCTTTGGTCCACTCAGGGGCATGCTCGTTGAGGTATTGGTTGAGCGGGATAGGCTCACCAAAGTTGACATAACCCAAGCCAAAGTTACGCAGTTTGCGCAGTGTGCGCAGCACAAGACCGGCGTTTTCTTTCTCTTTACGTTTACCACGCAACTCTTTGGCGTAGGTTGCTACTTCCATCACGTGCTCGTAGCCAATGTAAACCGGCACTAAGGTGACTGGGCGATTTAGCCCACGCAGCATGGCTTGAATGGTCATCGCCAACATGCCGGTTTTAGCTGGCAGCAAACGACCCGTGCGCGAGCGGCCACCTTCCGAGAAGTATTCTACCGAGTAGCCTTTGGCAAAGAGCTCTGCCAAATATTCGCGGAAAATGGTCGAATAAAGACGATTGCCCTTGAAGCTACGACGAATAAAGAATGCCCCGCCGCGGCGGAAAATCGGCCCCGCAGGGAAGAAGTTGAGGTTTATGCCTGCGGCAATATGCGGTGGCACCATCCCTTCGTGATAAAGCACGTAAGAGAGCAGCAGGTAGTCCATGTGGCTGCGATGGCAAGGCACATACACAATCTCATGACCATCTTGCGCTAGACGGCGCACCGTCGCGGCGTTGTTGATGTTAAGCCCCTGATAGAGCTTGTTCCAAAGCCATCCCAGCAAGCGATCGCCTTGTTTCACCAAGGAGTAGGAGAAGTCTGCTGCAATCTCATCCATGATGTCTTGCGCTTCTTTACGCGCTTTCTCCATCGAGATGTTTTTGTTTTTGGCTTCTTCCTCAATCGCTTGCTCAATGGCTGGCGATTTCATCAAACGAGCAAACAGCACTTGGCGCGAAGGCAAGTCTGGGCCAGAAGCCGCCAGTTTTTGACGTGAGAAGTGAATGCGAGCTACGCGTGCCAACTTGTGGGCAATCGAGCTATCTGTACCGTGTGATTGTGCCATGTAACGCAGTGAGACCACAGGGCTAAAGCGCACAAGGCAATCACGACCGGCGGTGATCACTGCTTTGGCTTTTTGCAGGCCATTCATCGCTTGTAGGTAAGGCTTATTGTTGCCTTCTTTACCCGGCTTACGTCCCCACAATACGGTGGCAGGAATTACCTGAACATCCAGTTCGCTGTCTTCCGCGTGGAGCGCCAGTAAATCGGAGAAAAGGGCAATCGAATCACTTGGTACATCGTTATCGCTTTGAACCAACGTTGGTCGAGAGGCGATAAACACATAACGTTTGAGTGATTTGCCATGGATCTCAAGCGGAGAAAGTGGATCGGGTAATCCTAACTCGAGTGCGTGTTTTTGGAGCGTTAATAGGTCCACGGCCGAGCGAAAAGGCAGGGCATAAACAATGGGCTTATTAATATCGATGTGGTGATCGTCGATTGGATTAGAAGGAATCGCAGTGCCTTTCACCAACGCCGACAGCGGTAGCTTCAGTAATGAATGTGAAAATGATTGTCCTGAAGACATATAGGTTCACAGCCTCAATAGAATTCAAACATACCCAAACTTATTTCTGTTACTGAATGATTCCAGTAATAGGAATAAATCTGAGCGATAATTTTTAAGCGGCAAGGATACCAGAACTGGTCAAACCTTTTAACTTAATTGAGTATGGATTAGACGAATTTCCTTAAATTGCGTTGAACCGAGCGGGTCAAGCACGGCGTTTTAAACACAAATGTTCGCCAAAAAGAGAGAAGAAATTAAAAAACAATCAATTGGGTTTCCATTTGTACAATTACTGGATATACTCACAGTTAACTGTATAAAAAGACAGGTGACCTATGAAGCCGTTAACGCCACGCCAACAACAAGTTTTCGATCTGATTAAAAGCAAGATCGAAGTGACTGGAATGCCACCCACTCGTGCGGAAATTGCGCGTGAGCTGGGTTTTCGCTCTGCCAATGCGGCAGAAGAACATTTAAAAGCGCTTGCTCGTAAGCAAGTGATCGAAATTGTCCCGGGTGCCTCTCGTGGTATCCGTATTCTGCTTGAAGAGGAAGCGGCGAATGATGAGCCAGGTTTACCTCTGATTGGCCGTGTTGCGGCAGGGGAGCCGATCTTGGCGCAAGAGCATGTGGAAATGCACTACCAAGTGGATCCGAGCATGTTCCGACCTCAAGCCGATTTTCTTTTGCGCGTTCATGGCGAAAGTATGAAAGACATCGGCATTATGGATGGTGACTTGTTGGCTGTGCACAAAACACAAGACGTGCGCAATGGGCAAGTTGTGGTCGCGCGCGTTGAAGATGATGTAACGGTAAAACGTTTGGAACGTAAAGGTTCAACCGTGCTGCTCCATGCAGAAAATGAAGAGTTTGCACCTATCGAAGTGGATCTCACTAGCCAGCAGCTGACTATTGAAGGCATTGCCGTGGGTATTATCCGCAATACGGATTGGATGTAATACGCGCAAATGTGCAAAGCAATGCTCAATAAGCTCCGTTTCTGCGGAGCTTATTTGTTTTGTCTCGACCCCATTTGACGATCGTTTCTCAATAAGGCGTCAGTGAGGATGCATCGCACGGATTGAAATTGAAATTGAGATTTATTATCATTAAGTTCTTTTATGGAACGATGAGAAAGGTCTCGTGATGTCTTCAATCAAACAGTCATCGGAAAAGGGATATCCGGTACCAGCAAGATTGTTGCAGCCGTTGTGGCTTCGTAGCCGAGAAAGCTTGGTCGACGGAGGGTTAATCTATGACCCGATTGCCGCAAAAGCCTGTTTAAGTTGTAAGCTTGCGCCTGAGTGTTTATCTGGCGATGTAGCGCAAAAACAGCTGTTACACGCGACCTTAGCGCAGCAGTGCGATCAACAAGTCTCGCAGTTTTTACAGCAGCACCCAGAAGGGTGGATTATTAACGTTGGTGCTGGTCTCGATACGCGCTTTTATCGTCTTGATAATGGTCGATGCCATTGGGTGGAGTTGGATGTTACGGAAAACTTGCTCTGGCGTCAGCGATTATTCCACAAGAACGAACGCTACCAGCAACAGCATGGCAGCGTCGATGACCTTTCTTGCTTAGAGCAACTGGCGATCAACGACAAAACACCAGTATTGATCGTGTGTGAGTTGGCGCTGCTCGATTGTCCATTGACTCAGGTTGCTAACTTTGTGCAATTGCTAGGACGACGCTTTGTGTCTGCGCAGGTGTGCATGGTATTGGCGGGAGACTTAACCGACAGTAGCCTGGGGCAGAAATTGGGCTCTGATCGTTATGCGCATGCCATGGCAGCGCCGGCAGAACAAGTTTTGCAGTGGCTCCCTTGGGCACAATGGGTCAAAGTGTTTTCTCCCTTCGATCGTTTCTGTGCACGTTGGAAAACATGGCAGCGTTGGCTCAGTAAAATACCCATGCTGAAACATCGTCTTACTCCCGTCGTGGTCCATATGAAATGGTAAAAAAAACAGCAGGAATTCCTGCTGTTTTTGTTTGGGAAGTGGGTGTTTTCACACTAGAACAGACGGTTGAGTCCATTGAGTGCAGCAACACGATACGCTTCGGCCATGGTGGGGTAGTTGAAGGTAGTATTGACGAAATACTCGATGGTATTGGCTTCGCCTTTTTGCTCCATGATCGCTTGGCCAATGTGAATGATTTCCGCCGCGCGTTCCCCAAAGCAGTGAATACCAAGAATTTCTTTGGTTTCACGATGGAAGAGGATCTTCAAGCTGCCGATGTCTTTGCCGGCAATCTGCGCACGAGCCAGATGTTTGAACGAAGAGCGGCCAACTTCATAGGGTACTTTCGCCGCGGTTAATTCTTGTTCTGTTTTACCAACCGAGCTGATTTCCGGAATGGTGTAAATCCCCGTAGGGATGTCATCAATCAGATAGCCATCGGCTTTGCCCTTAGTGATGGCTTGCGCTACAAAGCGCCCTTGGTCATATGCCGCGCTCGCAAGACTTGGGTAACCAATCACATCGCCTACCGCGTAAACGTGTTCCACTTCGGTTTGGTAATTGCCATCGACTTTCAATTGGCCGCGAGAGTCACCTTGAAGCCCAACTGCAGGCAGGTTCAACTTGTCAGTGTTACCAGTACGGCCATTGGCGTAAAGCAAGCAATCGGCTTTCATCTTCTTGCCCGATTGAAGATGAACAATCACCCCATCTTCGGTGCCTTCAATGCGTTCATAGGTCTCGTCATTACGGATCACGACGCCGCTGTTCCAGAAGTGATAGGAAAGTGCATCGGAAACTTCGTTGTCCAAAAAGGCCAGTAAGCGATCGCGTGTGTTGATGAGGTCGGTTTTCACCCCCAAACCACGGAAGATGGATGCGTATTCACAACCAATCACCCCTGCGCCATAAATGATGATGTGGCGAGGGTCGTGTTTTAGACTGAGAATGGAATCGCTGTCGTAGATTCGCTCATGATTAAAGTCGACATCGGCTGGTTGATAAGGCCGAGAGCCAGTAGCAATCACAAACTTATCCGCCGTATACACTTCTTCAGTGCCGTCGTTTTGCGTCACGCTAATGGTGTGCGCATCGGTAAAACGGGCGGTTCCGAAAATCAATTGGCACTGATTGCGATCATAAAAGCCTTGGCGTAAGCGAGTCTGCTTGTCGATAACGGATTTCGCATGGCCGAGAATGGTTGAAAATGTGGCGTGTAAACTGGAGTTGTTTTTGCAAAACAGCGGGTTGCTGTTGAATTCAATAATACGGCTAACCGCATGGCGCAGCGCTTTGGATGGAATGGTGCCCCAGTGAGTACAGCCGCCGCCAACACTGCTCTCTTTTTCCACCACGGCAACTTTCAGGCCTGCTTTGGTTAAACCCATTGCTGCCCCTTCACCGCCAGGGCCGCTCCCGATAACAATCACATCGAAGTGATTCGCATGCGCCATGATTTCATTCCTTGTTATATTTGCTTAACATTGCTTTAGCGAGATTTTAACTGATTATACCAGCAGGTAAACAGCAGGCTCGGTAGAGAGTGGAAGTGATCACGCACATTTCACGAAAACCAATCAATGGCATGGCGAATGTCGATAAATTGAGCACAAAAGATTGCATAACCGCCTTGGCCAGTAGTAACGTGCTCGCCATGGCGCATCATCGCTTATCGCTAGCTGTGATTCGCGCTATAGTAACGGCCGGAAGCCAATTTAAGATAAGAGCAAACATCATAATGAAATCAATGGGTATTCGCGCACAGCAGAAAGAGAAAACGCGTCGTTCTTTGATTGACGCGGCATTTAGCCAATTGAGTGCTGATCGCAGTTTTTCCAATCTCAGCTTGCGAGAAGTGGCCAGAGAAGCGGGCATTGCGCCTACCTCGTTCTATCGCCATTTTAAAGATATGGATGAGTTGGGTTTAACCATGGTGGATGAAGGTGGTTTGCTGTTACGTCAATTGATGCGCCAAGCACGTCAGCGCATCGTCAAAGAAGGCAGCGTGATCCGCACTTCGGTGGAAACCTTTATGGAGTTTATCGAAAGTAGCCCAAACGTATTTCGCCTATTGTTAAGAGAACGCTCTGGAACTTCCGCGGAATTTCGCGCTGCGGTTGCGCGTGAGATGCAGCACTTCGCAGCAGAGCTTACCGAATATTTAATTAGCACGGGAATGAACCGAGAAGAGGCGTTGGCGCAGGCTGAAGCGTCGGTGATTCTGGTTTTTAGTTCCGGTGCAGAAGCTTTAGACTTAGACCGACGCGAGCGTGATGAGCTGGCCGAGCGTCTGATTATGCAGTTGCGAATGGTCGCCAAAGGTGCGTACTGGTATCGCAAGGAACGTGAACGTAACCGATTAAAAGGTGAGATAGAATAATGTCTAATGATAATGAAAATAACGTGAATCGCAGTTCGGAAAGGAAGACGTTGGTATTGGCGTTGATCACGGGGATGTGTGGCGATGCTATCCTTTCTTGGCTGACCATGAGCGAAGTCTCTTTCTCCATTTTCCCTATTATTGCCTTAGTGCTGGCTGTGCAGGCACTCTACCGTGAGTACCTCAATCATCCCGTGTCGGAAGAGATCCCTTTGGTTGGACTGGCGTGCTTTTTTGTCGGGGCGTTTGGTCACTCGGCCTTTATTAAAGCTCAGCACCCTGAAGCAGGATCGAACTTCTTCGCGATCATGGTGGTGTTACTGCTGCTGGCGTGGATTGGCAGTAAGCTGGGATACATTCGTCGCCCAAGTGCCGATTAGTACGATTTTAGAGAGAAAAAAACGAGCCATTCGCGGCTCGTTTTTGTTTGATACTGCTTAGGCTTTACGCTCTAGCATCACACCCGCTTCCATGTGGTGGGTGTACGGGAACTGATCGAACAGAGCAAAGCGCGTGATGTGGTGTGTTTCGCTCAGAATGTCTAAGTTCTCTTTTAATGTCTCTGGGTTGCAAGAGATGTATAAAATACGCTCGTAACCTTGCACCATTTTACAAGTGTCTACATCCATGCCAGAGCGTGGTGGATCAACAAAAATGGTGTTGCAGTTATAACTCTTGAGATCGATGCCATTGTCTTTCAGGCGACGGAATTCACGCTTCCCTTCCATTGCTTCGGTAAACTCTTCAGCTGACATGCGGATGATTTGCACATTCTCAATCTTGTTCGCAGCGATATTGTATTGCGCCGATTCCACCGATGGCTTTGCCAATTCCGTGGCCAACACGCGCTCAAAATTTTGCGCCAGCGCAAGGGAGAAATTGCCGTTACCACAGTAAAGCTCCAATAAATCGCCTTGGCTTTCTTGGGTACAATCGACCGCCCATTCCAACATTTTCTCTGCGACTTTGCCGTTCGGTTGAGTAAAGCTGTTTTCTACTTGTTGGTAGGTGTAAGGCTTGCCGTTGACGTCGAGCTTTTCGACCACGTAATCACGGTCTAGGACGATCTTCATTTTACGTGCGCGACCAATGAGGTTGAGGTTAAACCCTTCGTCATTCAGGCGCTGTTTTAAAGCTTTAGCATTTTCAATCCAAGCATCATCCAATTGGCGATGGTAAAGCAAAGAAACCAGAATCTCGCCGCTCAGAGTGGAAAGGAAATCGACTTGGAACAGTTTACGACGTAGCGACTCATTGTCTTTCATCGCGTCAATCAGCAAAGGCATGAGATCGTTGATCAAGCGGCTTGCTGCCGGAAACTGGTCAACACGGTATTTTTCACGCGTCTCTTGGTTGAACATGATGTAGTACATCTCTTCCCCTTCATGCCAAACGCGGAACTCAGCGCGCATGCGATAGTGCTGATCTGGAGACTCAAACACTTCCAGCTCAGGGGCTTGATAAGGTGCGAACATATCGGTTAAGCGTTGCACTTTTTCTGCTAACTGTTGCTGATAGCGTTGTGGGTTTACATCAAGAGTCGCCATGAATTAATACCTTTCGGGTGCTTTAGAGATAAAGAGCGCAGATTTTATTCAATCCCCGTTCATTGTCCAGTGACAAGGGGAAATTGATAAGTACTACTGTGTAAAAATATAGCTTATGCCAATTCTAACTGGACAAATAATCAATCGCTTAATAGTATGCGCTTCAAGCTGGTGCTATCTGGAAGTATAGATGGCTGAAAAGGGAATCCGGTGTGAATCCGGAACTGACGCGCAGCGGTAATAGAGAACGAAAGCTTAATCAGACACTGCACGATGGAATCGTGTGGGAAGTCAGGCAAGTAGGTTAACAGCTCTTGAGTCCGAATACCTGCCAGCAACTGAGCAAACACTGGAAGCCTTATCTTCATGCTCGGTAGGATTTACGCGATTTAGGATTACAATATGCAAAAATCTCTTTTAGCGATAGCCATGGCATCGCTGCTTACCCCTGTCTCTTATTTACACGCTCAAGAAGTGCAAACCAATGACACTGTTGTCGTAACAGCTAACCGCTTTGAGCAGCCACTTGCCGAAGTCATCGCGTCAACGACGGTGATTTCAAAACAAGAAATTGAAGAAACGCAAGCGAAATCCTTGCTTGATGTCTTAAAACGAGTTCCCGGTATCGAGGTTTCTCAAAGTGGTGGTCGCGGTCACTCAGCTTCCGTATTCATTCGTGGTTTTAATAGCAATCAAGTCTTATTTTTAGTTGATGGTGTTCGTATTAACTCGGCTGCAGGCGGGATCAGTTTTAACCATATACCTGTAGGTATTATTGAAAGAGTAGAAGTGATTAAAGGCCCAGGTGGGGCTCTATACGGTTCCGATGCAATTGCTGGTGTGATTAACGTTATCACCACGTCCAGTGAATCGAGTGAAGGTTCCGTCGTCTCTCTAGGGGCGGGAAGTGACGCGCAGAAGGAAGCGAACTTTTCGACGACTAGGGCTTTTGCTAATGGTGGCGTGCTGAAACTTGCTGGTGGTTTTGAAGAGACAGAAGGGTTTGATATCAAGGACCCAGAAACTGGCTTGAACTATGGGTATGAGAGCCAGAATCTTTTTGCCTCCTATTCCCAAGCGTTCAATGATGAATTTTCCGGATCAGCGTCAGTGCGTTGGTATGACAGCTTAACGGAATATGATTCAGGGGGTAAAAATTACGGTTACTCTGAAAATCTAAGTATCACGGCGGATGTTCAGTATAGCGGTTCCCGTCTAAGCTCGACTTTACGAGCCAACCAGCAAGCGATTGAAAACTTGGACTACTCACAAGCTGAAGGCAAGGATAACGCGGGAACGGTCAAGAAAATCGCGTTAACCAACCTGCAGTTCCTCAATCAGTATTTGATATCAGAGGGCATTACCATTGGCGCAGGTGCAGATTGGCGCAAAGAAAAGCTCGATGATGATGCTTTAAGCTATGGCTATCCAGACAAATTAGCTGGAGAGTCTCGTAGCACGACCGGTGTTTATCTTTCTACAGACCTCCAATTGGGCGATTTACAAGTGACGGGGAGTGTACGTAATGACAAGCATGACACTTACGATAATTATCGAACGTGGTCACTAGGAACGCGCTATCAAATCACAGAGTCTCATTCTGTTAGGGCGACGTTTGGTACTTCTTTCAAAGCGCCGAGTTATTCGGACTTAACCAATAACCCAGATTTGAAACCTGAAGAAGCGATGAGCCGAGAAATTGGCTATACGGGTGAGTTTGCTCTCTTCACCGTGGATGTTGCAGCGTATGACAATGATGTCGACAACCTTATTATTTGGTACGAAGGCTCACCTTGGTGGTACCCAGAGAATGTGGATGCAACATTAAAAGGGCTTGAGATTACGGGTTACTTCAATACTTGGTTTGTTCATCACACGGTTGTCGCGGAATTTAAAGATCACCAAGATTCTGGCGGGAACAAATTGGCCAAACGCGCAGATGAAAACTACAAATGGTTGATGGATGCCTCGTATGAGAATTTCGACGTTAACCTGACTTATACCTATACAGGGGAAAGATTGGGCAATCCTAAAGAAGTTAGCGATCCGAAGAATGAGTTACCATCGGTAAGCTTGTGGGATGCGTCGGTTGGGTATTGGATTTCTCCTGATCTGGTTGTTCGTGCGCGAGTAGACAATCTAACAAACGAGAAGTATCAAACCACATTGAGCTACAACGCTCCAGAGCGCAGATACTTCGCGAATCTAACGTATCAGTTCTAACTCATTCTCCAAACCGCCTTCGGGCGGTTTTATTTTTCAGAGTACGTGATGAAAAAGAAGGTTGTTATTAGTTGGTCAAGTGGCAAAGATTCCACTCTGACCTTATTGAGATTAATGGAGCATCCAGACTATCAAGTCGTCGGTCTCTATACGACATACGTAGATAATGAGGTCCCTTTTCAGGCAACCCCATTAGCAGTGGTTGAGATGCAAGCTCAGCTACTCAACTTGCCGCTGATTAAAATTGCCTTGCCGCAAGTCTTTCCGTCAAACGAGGTGTATCAACAAACGATAGTTCATGCACTGCAAGCCTCTGCAATTGAGCTTGATGCTGTCGCCTTTGGTGATATGTTCTGCAACGGTATTGCCGATTATCGACGTAGCTATATTGAGCCTGCTGGGTGGGAGTGTGTGTTTCCGCTCATTGGTGAATCGAGTCTCGATCTGGCCCACGAAATTATTGCGCGCGAGATTAAAACCATACTCGTTACGACGGATGGACATGCGCTCAAGCCTGACTGGTGTGGGCGCTGGTACAATCGCGAGCTGTTGGCGTCGCTTCCTGCTGATGTTGACCCTTGTGGCGAGGATGGAGAATTCCATACGCTTGTGGTTAAAGCGCCTGGTTTTGCGGGTGAAATACGTTTGCAGTTGACGGTACAAGAATCCGATGGACGATTCACCTATCAAAGGTATAACGCAACGTTGCTAAATCAGCATGAGAGAGTATGATTTGGTCGTTTTATTCTAAGTAGGTTTATCAGAGTGGAAAGTTCAAATCAGCCGAATGTATTGATTTTTGATTCCGGTGTTGGCGGGTTGTCGGTTTTTCAGGAAATCAACAAACGACTGCCTGAAGTGAACTACTACTATTTGTTTGATAACCAAGCCTATCCCTATGGCGAACTATCGCAAGAAACCTTACTGGCAAGAGTGGAAGCGCTGGTGGTCAAAATGACACAGCAATTTGCGATAGACCTTGTCGTCATTGCCTGCAACACTGCCAGCACCATTGTACTCCCCACCTTAAGAGCGAAGTTGCCTATTCCAGTTGTTGGTGTCGTGCCAGCGATCAAACCGGCTTCTCTTTTGGCGAATCGAGCCGTGGGTTTAATTGCAACGCCAGCAACGGTGACTCGTCAATACACACACGACCTCATCCGTGATTTCGCGCATGAGAAAGAAGTTGAGTTACTTGGTTCGACTCGATTGGTGGACATCGCCGAAGAGAAGCTAAGAGGGCGTCAAGTCGATCAGCAAGAGCTGGCAATGATACTCAAACCGATGAAACACAAAGTGGACGTGGCGGTATTAGGATGCACCCATTTCCCATTGCTAAAAGAAGAAATACAGCAAGTGCTGGGTGATGAGATCATTTTGGTTGATTCTGGAGAAGCGATTGCTCGTCGCGTGCAGAGCCTCCTCCATCAATTATCACCACAAAGTACCAAGACACCGTGGCGCATCTTTAGCACAGCGCAGCCTTGGGATGAAGCTGCGCTGAATGGGTCACTAAAAACGATGGGGTTTAACGCTATAGAACTTTATCCTCTATAGGGTGTTTCATTTCATTTGCAATGCGAACTTTCAATGTACGTTGCGCATACTCCTTTTCATTAAGTGCATTGATAGCATTTTCAGCATCTCCACTGGCCATCACCACAAACCCAAAGCCTCTTCTTTTACCCGTACGCTTATCTTTCATCAAACGTACACCATAAACTTGGCCGTG
The DNA here is from genome assembly GCF_000039765.1 of Vibrio vulnificus CMCP6. NCBI lineage: Bacteria > Pseudomonadati > Pseudomonadota > Gammaproteobacteria > Vibrionales > Vibrionaceae > Vibrio > Vibrio vulnificus. Next base: position 1,169,499 of record NC_004459.3, read on the forward strand.
TTGTGCAAACAGTTCGCGAACATGAGTTTCATTCGCTTTATAGGGAAGGTTACCCACATAAAGTGTTTTGGTTGGAAGCGAAGAGTCACTATCAGTAAGAGTTGGCGTGTGTGGAAAAAAAGAGAGAAGTAAAGTTGTAAGTACAACACCAATAACAAAACTGATGGCAGGATAAATATCGAGCTGCGAGAAAATGAAACCACCCAAAATGGCCAGAGCGGCACTCGCAATAACTTTTTTAAACGTCATATTGGATTACTACATTAGGGTACAGACAAAAATGAATGCCTATTAACAAAATAGACACACAAATCTTAAGTTTATGCTTAGTCTTTTTCCAACGTAATGGTGTGATGAGGGTCAAATGTGCCGAAAATATATGCAAAAAAGACCAATTTGATGCTTTGTTAAGCGATCAAAATTAAATTCGAAAAAAAGTATTGCGCACGGAAAAGAACTCCTTATAATGCCGCCTCACTGACACGGAGTGAGACAAACATCACAAAGTAAGTCAGGAAAGAGATGAAAGAAAGTTTGAAAAAAACGCTTGACTCTCGAAAATAGCGTTGTAAGATACGCACCCCTAACGAGGCGGTGGCAAAGCCACTAAGAAAGTTAGAAGCTCTTTAACAATTTAAACCTATCAATCTGTGTGGGCACTCGTTGATGATAATCCAAAAGATTTATCAATGAACTGAGTGACCAAAACGATACTAAGTATCGGCACAGTCAATTTATTCAGTATTCATTGAGCCGAAGCGAAAGCTTCAAAAAAACTTTTAATTGAAGAGTTTGATCATGGCTCAGATTGAACGCTGGCGGCAGGCCTAACACATGCAAGTCGAGCGGCAGCACAGAGAAACTTGTTTCTCGGGTGGCGAGCGGCGGACGGGTGAGTAATGCCTGGGAAATTGCCCTGATGTGGGGGATAACCATTGGAAACGATGGCTAATACCGCATGATGCCTACGGGCCAAAGAGGGGGACCTTCGGGCCTCTCGCGTCAGGATATGCCCAGGTGGGATTAGCTAGTTGGTGAGGTAAGGGCTCACCAAGGCGACGATCCCTAGCTGGTCTGAGAGGATGATCAGCCACACTGGAACTGAGACACGGTCCAGACTCCTACGGGAGGCAGCAGTGGGGAATATTGCACAATGGGCGCAAGCCTGATGCAGCCATGCCGCGTGTGTGAAGAAGGCCTTCGGGTTGTAAAGCACTTTCAGTTGTGAGGAAGGTGGTGTCGTTAATAGCGGCATCATTTGACGTTAGCAACAGAAGAAGCACCGGCTAACTCCGTGCCAGCAGCCGCGGTAATACGGAGGGTGCGAGCGTTAATCGGAATTACTGGGCGTAAAGCGCATGCAGGTGGTTTGTTAAGTCAGATGTGAAAGCCCGGGGCTCAACCTCGGAACTGCATTTGAAACTGGCAGACTAGAGTACTGTAGAGGGGGGTAGAATTTCAGGTGTAGCGGTGAAATGCGTAGAGATCTGAAGGAATACCGGTGGCGAAGGCGGCCCCCTGGACAGATACTGACACTCAGATGCGAAAGCGTGGGGAGCAAACAGGATTAGATACCCTGGTAGTCCACGCTGTAAACGATGTCTACTTGGAGGTTGTGGCCTTGAGCCGTGGCTTTCGGAGCTAACGCGTTAAGTAGACCGCCTGGGGAGTACGGTCGCAAGATTAAAACTCAAATGAATTGACGGGGGCCCGCACAAGCGGTGGAGCATGTGGTTTAATTCGATGCAACGCGAAGAACCTTACCTACTCTTGACATCCAGAGAAGCCAGCGGAGACGCTGGAGTGCCTTCGGGAACTCTGAGACAGGTGCTGCATGGCTGTCGTCAGCTCGTGTTGTGAAATGTTGGGTTAAGTCCCGCAACGAGCGCAACCCTTATCCTTGTTTGCCAGCGAGTAATGTCGGGAACTCCAGGGAGACTGCCGGTGATAAACCGGAGGAAGGTGGGGACGACGTCAAGTCATCATGGCCCTTACGAGTAGGGCTACACACGTGCTACAATGGCGCATACAGAGGGCGGCCAACTTGCGAAAGTGAGCGAATCCCAAAAAGTGCGTCGTAGTCCGGATTGGAGTCTGCAACTCGACTCCATGAAGTCGGAATCGCTAGTAATCGTGGATCAGAATGCCACGGTGAATACGTTCCCGGGCCTTGTACACACCGCCCGTCACACCATGGGAGTGGGCTGCAAAAGAAGTGGGTAGTTTAACCTTCGGGAGGACGCTCACCACTTTGTGGTTCATGACTGGGGTGAAGTCGTAACAAGGTAGCGCTAGGGGAACCTGGCGCTGGATCACCTCCTTATACGATGATTATTGCGATGAGTGTTCACACAGATTGATATGGTTTAGAAAGTTTAGAGTATCTTAGTGTCCCGTTCGTCTAGAGGCCTAGGACACCGCCCTTTCACGGCGGTAACAGGGGTTCGACTCCCCTACGGGATACCATGGGTCGTTAGCTCAGTTGGTAGAGCAGTTGACTTTTAATCAATTGGTCGCAGGTTCGAATCCTGCACGACCCACCATTTCCTTCCACGGGAAAACAAATAATGTGGGCGATTAGCTCAGTTGGGAGAGCACCTGCCTTACAAGCAGGGGGTCACTGGTTCGAACCCGGTATCGCCCACCATCTTTAAGCATTCTTGCGAGTGTGTTTAAAAATGGTTTCGAAAGAAATCTGCTCTTTAACAATTTGGAAAGCTGACAAAACAACAATTTATTGTTGTTTGTAAAGTTCTCAATGTTTGTCTTTAGGACAAACACCAACAAACACATTCAAGTGTTCTTGGGAAGGTCACTTTTAGTGACTATTCGAAATTGAGTCCGGCAAAATCAACGCTATCTCGCTCATTCAAATAATGAGATAGCAACTTTGGTTGTTTAACAAAGACCCTTTGGGGTTGTATGGTTAAGTGACTAAGCGTACACGGTGGATGCCTTGGCAGTCAGAGGCGATGAAGGACGTAGTAACTTGCGATAAGCGTAGATGAGGCAGTAACAGCCACTTGAGTCTACGATTTCCGAATGGGGAAACCCACTGGCATAAGCCAGTATCATTGAGTGAATACATAGCTCAATGAAGCGAACCGGGAGAACTGAAACATCTAAGTACCCCGAGGAAAAGAAATCAACCGAGATTCCGAAAGTAGCGGCGAGCGAAATTGGATTAGCCCTTAAGCTTTACATGTGTTAGACGAACGGTCTGGAAAGTCCGACGATACAGGGTGATAGTCCCGTAGTTGTAGATGCATGTTCAGTGAAATCGAGTAGGGCGGGACACGTGTTATCCTGTCTGAATATGGGGGGACCATCCTCCAAGGCTAAATACTCCTGACTGACCGATAGTGAACCAGTACCGTGAGGGAAAGGCGAAAAGAACCCCTGTGAGGGGAGTGAAATAGAACCTGAAACCGTGTACGTACAAGCAGTAGGAGCACCTTCGTGGTGTGACTGCGTACCTTTTGTATAATGGGTCAGCGACTTATATTCAGTGGCAAGGTTAACCATCTAGGGGAGCCGTAGGGAAACCGAGTCTTAACTGGGCGCCATAGTCTCTGGATATAGACCCGAAACCGAGTGATCTAGCCATGGGCAGGTTGAAGGTTGAGTAACATCAACTGGAGGACCGAACCGACTAATGTTGAAAAATTAGCGGATGACTTGTGGCTAGGGGTGAAAGGCCAATCAAACTCGGAGATAGCTGGTTCTCCCCGAAAGCTATTTAGGTAGCGCCTCGGACGAATACTACTGGGGGTAGAGCACTGTTAAGGCTAGGGGGTCATCCCGACTTACCAACCCTTTGCAAACTCCGAATACCAGTAAGTACTATCCGGGAGACACACGGCGGGTGCTAACGTCCGTCGTGGAGAGGGAAACAACCCAGACCGCCAGCTAAGGTCCCAAATTACAGCTAAGTGGGAAACGATGTGGGAAGGCTTAGACAGCTAGGATGTTGGCTTAGAAGCAGCCATCATTTAAAGAAAGCGTAATAGCTCACTAGTCGAGTCGGCCTGCGCGGAAGATGTAACGGGGCTAAGTTGTAAACCGAAGCTGCGGCAATGTTCTTTGAACATTGGGTAGGGGAGCGTTCTGTAAGCCGTTGAAGGTGTGTTGTAAAGCATGCTGGAGGTATCAGAAGTGCGAATGCTGACATGAGTAACGACAAGGGGGGTGAAAAACCTCCCCGCCGGAAGACCAAGGGTTCCTGTCCAACGTTAATCGGGGCAGGGTAAGTCGACCCCTAAGGCGAGGCCGAAAGGCGTAGTCGATGGGAAACGGGTTAATATTCCCGTACTTCTTACAATTGCGATGGGGGGACGGAGAAGGCTAGGTGGGCCTGGCGACGGTTGTCCAGGTTCAAGTGCGTAGGCTGAGTGTTTAGGTAAATCCGGATACTCTTAAGGCTGAGACACGACGTCGAGCTACTACGGTAGTGAAGTCATTGATGCCATGCTTCCAGGAAAAGCCTCTAAGCTTCAGATTGTAAGGAATCGTACCCCAAACCGACACAGGTGGTCGGGTAGAGAATACCAAGGCGCTTGAGAGAACTCGGGTGAAGGAACTAGGCAAAATGGTACCGTAACTTCGGGAGAAGGTACGCTCTTGATGGTGAAGTCCCTTGCGGATGGAGCTGACGAGAGTCGCAGATACCAGGTGGCTGCAACTGTTTATTAAAAACACAGCACTGTGCAAAATCGTAAGATGACGTATACGGTGTGACGCCTGCCCGGTGCCGGAAGGTTAATTGATGGGGTTAGCGTAAGCGAAGCTCTTGATCGAAGCCCCGGTAAACGGCGGCCGTAACTATAACGGTCCTAAGGTAGCGAAATTCCTTGTCGGGTAAGTTCCGACCTGCACGAATGGCGTAATGATGGCCACGCTGTCTCCACCCGAGACTCAGTGAAATTGAAATCGCTGTGAAGATGCAGTGTACCCGCGGCTAGACGGAAAGACCCCGTGAACCTTTACTACAGCTTGGCACTGAACATTGAACCTACATGTGTAGGATAGGTGGGAGGCTTTGAAGACGTGACGCCAGTTGCGTTGGAGCCGTCCTTGAAATACCACCCTTGTATGTTTGATGTTCTAACGTTGGCCCCTAATCGGGGTTGCGGACAGTGCCTGGTGGGTAGTTTGACTGGGGCGGTCTCCTCCCAAAGAGTAACGGAGGAGCACGAAGGTGGGCTAATCACGGTTGGACATCGTGAGGTTAGTGCAATGGCATAAGCCCGCTTAACTGCGAGAATGACGGTTCGAGCAGGTGCGAAAGCAGGTCATAGTGATCCGGTGGTTCTGAATGGAAGGGCCATCGCTCAACGGATAAAAGGTACTCCGGGGATAACAGGCTGATACCGCCCAAGAGTTCATATCGACGGCGGTGTTTGGCACCTCGATGTCGGCTCATCACATCCTGGGGCTGAAGTCGGTCCCAAGGGTATGGCTGTTCGCCATTTAAAGTGGTACGCGAGCTGGGTTTAGAACGTCGTGAGACAGTTCGGTCCCTATCTGCCGTGGGCGTTGGAAGATTGAAGGGGGCTGCTCCTAGTACGAGAGGACCGGAGTGGACGAACCTCTGGTGTTCGGGTTGTGTCGCCAGACGCATTGCCCGGTAGCTAAGTTCGGAATCGATAACCGCTGAAAGCATCTAAGCGGGAAGCGAGCCCTGAGATGAGTCTTCCCTGATACTTTAAGTATCCTGAAGGGTTGTTCGAGACTAGAACGTTGATAGGCAGGGTGTGTAAGCGCTGTGAGGCGTTGAGCTAACCTGTACTAATTGCCCGTGAGGCTTAACCATACAACACCCAAAGGGTTTTGATGGACTCGATGTAAGAACATTGAATGTGTAGAGAACATAAACAGCTTTCCAGATTTTTTGCTTTCACTTTTTTAGAAAAAGTGAAGACAAAAACAGAATTTGCTTGGCGACCATAGCGTTTTGGACCCACCTGAATCCATTCCGAACTCAGAAGTGAAACGAAATAGCGTCGATGGTAGTGTGGGGTTTCCCCATGTGAGAGTAGAACATCGCCAGGCTTTTAATTTAGACTTTAGGTCTAACCAGTGCGGAGCGGTAGTTCAGTTGGTTAGAATACCGGCCTGTCACGCCGGGGGTCGCGGGTTCGAGTCCCGTCCGCTCCGCCACTTATTCCAGACCTCAGCAGAAATGCTGAGGTCTTTTTGTATCGGTTGTATTATACCAATCTGGAAAATTAACTGGTCAGGTCTATCCATCTTCTCGAGCACATCTGTCTGACTCTGGCCGAACATTCCAAAAAACTATTCCAAGCCCTACATACTTTGGAGACAATGTCTTCGTAATCCGCAAAAGATTGATTGGCGAGGTAGTGTTGTCTTATACCAATCTGGAAAATTAACTGGTCAGGTCTATCCAGCTTCTCGAGCACATTTGTCTGACTCTGGCCGAACATTCCAAAAAACTATTCCAAGCCCTACATACTTTGGAGACAATGTCTTCGTAATCCGCAAAAGATTGATTGGCGAGAGAGTGTTGTCTTAACCAACTCCACACTTGTTCTATTGGGTTTAGCTCTGGTGAATATGGCGGGAGCTTGATGATACTGACATTGTCAAATGGCTCAGCAATGTCATTTGTATGCCAACCCGCGCCATCCATAATGACCACTGCGTGACGACCTTTTTCGGTCACCGCGGAGAGCTGCTTCAGATGCTCAACCATAATGTTCTTGTTAACCCAAGGAACGACCATTGCCTCACCAATACCTCTAGCGGGGCATACTGAGCCAAACAAATACGCATATTCAAACTGCTGCTGTTTTACCACTCTTGGTCTTGAGCCACGCTCAGCCCAAAGTCGAGTTGTCGTGTTTTGCTGGCCAAATCTTGCTTCATCTTGAAACCAGACATCGACGTTATCAAGCCCCATGTGGCCGGGGATCTTAAGGATCGTTTCAATTTTGAATTTTTTTAAAATCGTCTTGGATTTGCTGGGATTGACGAGGGTGCTTGGAGCGTGAAGTTATCCAAGCAAAGCCCATATGGTTGAGCAAGTAGTAGATCGAATCTGGGTGGTAGTGTTTGCCAAATTCATTAACGATATAAGCATGAATATCGTTACCAGTTAATCGACCGCCAGACGAATCCATCGCTCGAGCTTTTATATACTGACTTAATTGCTCTCGCTGCTCCGCGTTAAGAAATGCTGGGCGACCCGTTCCTGGTTTTTCCCTCACTCCTTCTTATCCTTGCTAGATGGCTATTAAATATCGCGGGAGTTTGCCGTCATTCGGGGAGTTCCACATATAAAAAAGCCCAACGTGTCGTTGGGCTTAAGTAGTGTTTTAAATGTGCTGTCAATGCTAGAGAATTCTCTTTAGTACGCCATCGGCTTTAATGCGAGTGATCTTTCGGACTAACTTCTGAACCACTTCCGGATATTCTTCGACTTTCTCAAGTTGTTTGTATGTACAAATTAACTGAGTGTGCTGGAGAATATTGTCGACCTCAGAATCAAACTGTTCTGTTAGTTGCGCAAAATCATCTCGGATCAACAAACCATTTTCGAGATCCAACGCCCAAGCCCTAGGATTGAGATTGTTTCCTGTCAGCAGCATGTAGCGTTTATCAACCCAAATGCCTTTAAGATGGAAGCTGTTATCGCCATCTTTCCAGAGTCGAATAGAAAGGTTTCTTGCTGCTATTTGAGCTTCATAAGCTTTAGCAAACTTGCGTAGGTTCAGCTCATATAAATAGGGTAAACCACCAATCGTCTTGAATTCTTTGTCTGGTGCGATGTAAAAGTCGTTAGCGGTCTTATCGCCTACAACAATCGTCACCTTTACGCCACGTTTTAACGCACGTTTCACGCCCTTCGCGATATCTTTAGGAAAGTTGAAGTAGGGCGTACATATGAATATTTCACTTTGAGCTGCATCAATCAACTTAGCGATGTTTTGATTGAGGAAATTACGCCTCTTTCCTAAGCCAACCATGGGGGTGATGGAAAATTGATGTTCGGCAGCCTCTTGAGATTCAAAGCGATACTTAGCGCGAGCTAACGCTGATCGAAATTGACGAATTGCGGTCTTAATTTCTTTGGTTTCGGGGCGATCTTCTTTTGCCAAATCATTCACGGCAGGGTGCGCTATCATTTCGTTCTGGACGAAATTGAACATGGTGTCTGCAAGAGATTCATTATGAATGACGTGGTATCGATCAAAGCGATAACGCTCACTGTACTGAAGGTAGACGTTGTTTAGGCTCGCTCCGCTGTAAATCACCGTATCGTCGACAATGAAGCCTTTTAGATGGAGTACACCAAAGACTTCCCTACCGCGAACTGGAATGCCGTAAACAGGGATTTTGTGTTGATATTTGTTCGCAAACGCTTTGTAAAGCGCAGCATTACCTTCAGATTTTTCAGCACCGATCAAGCCACGTTGTGCTCGGTGCCAATCAACGCATACGCTGATATCTAAACCCGGATTGCGTTGCTTAGCTTCGTATAGCGCTGTCAGTATTTCTCGCCCGGCCTCATCATCTTCGAGATACAAAGCCACTAGGCAGATACGAGAGGTCGCTTTTGCGATCGCATCTATCAAGCGAGTCCTGAAGTCTTTCGCTGTATGAAGAACTTCCAGAGCATCAGCATCCACAGCAATGCTGGGCAGCTGTGCAAAAGGATTCCTGCTAGCCATCATATGGGGTGTATTACCTTCGTTATGTGCAGTATTGCAAGCTGCCGATTCTACCAAATTTATTAAATCCAATACCAGAAAAGCGCGAATTCTTAGCGGATTTGTGCTTGATATTGCATAGGAACGAGATCTTTGCCACTTTCTGAATAGCGTAGAAACTTTTGTTTCAGTGAGTTAGGCAACTGTTCGGACGAAACCGTCACGAACGAATGTTGAGCATAAAAAGGTTCGAGGTGTCGATAAGCAAAGCAAAAGACCTTTTCGTTGAGAAGCTCTTCAGCACAGTACTTGAGCAAGCAATGCGCGATCCCTTTTTCTCGCTGGCTGGGTATGACCAGCATGCCGGTCATCAGTTGATGTTCTTCAACCCGACGAAAGCGTACAACGCCAATGGTCTGCTTATCTTGAATTGCTACGACAATCTGCTCATCTTTTTTTACCTTCGTGCCCGGATAATGGGCCTTATAGAGCTTTTTGATGATAGGAACTTTGATGGGGTCCAGTACTTCAAAGTGAATTGAATGTGTCATGGCACTGTGCCTGCGGGATAAGTGTTGTAGAATGGGCAAAGTTTAAGTTAATACGTTGATGCTATGCAAATTAAGCAAAATATCTCTTTAAAGCCGTACCATACTTTCGCCATTGAGCAATGTAGCCATTATCTGGTTGAGGTGGGTAGTGTGGATGAACTCGTCGACATCTACGCCAACCCAGATTTCCGTGAGTTGCCAAAGCTCATTCTTGGCAGTGGCAGCAATGTGCTCTTTACCCAGCCTTTTTCTGGTGTCGTGGTGGTGAATCGTCTTTCTGGCAAAACGTTAAGTGAGGACGAATCGTTTTACTATATCCACGCTGAGGGGGGAGAGGATTGGCCCAACTTGGTGGAGTGGTGTGTTCAACAAGGGATTGGTGGTTTAGAGAACCTTGCCTTGATTCCTGGTTGTGCAGGCTCGGCACCGATTCAGAATATCGGTGCTTATGGGGTTGAATTTAAGGATGTGTGCCAGTACGTGGATATTTTGATGCTGGACGATTTTTCTCAACGTCGCCTCAGTGCTGAAGAGTGTCAATTTGGCTATCGTGACTCAGTATTTAAGCATGCCCTCTATAATCAATGCGTAGTGATCGCGGTGGGGTTAAAATTGCCTAAAACGTGGCAAGCGAATAACAGTTACGGCCCGTTGCAGGAAATTGCAGAGCATGAACTTTCACCAATGAGTATCTTTCACAAAGTTTGTGAAGTTCGTAGAGAGAAATTGCCAGATCCAAAGCAGATCGGCAATGCTGGCAGCTTTTTTAAAAACCCCATTATCGATAAAGCCCATTGGCAGCAGCTAAAAGCTCAGTTTCCTAACATCGTTGCGTATCCTGCTGGTGAACAGATGAAAGTAGCCGCTGGATGGTTGATTGACCAGTGCGATTTTAAAGGGGTGCAAGTTGGTGGTGCTCAAGTGCACCCGAAACAAGCGTTAGTGTTGACTAATGCGCAGTCATGTACCGCGCAAGATATCATCCAGTTGGCCAGCCTTATTTGCGATGCGGTGTGGGACAAATATCAGATTGCACTTGAACATGAAGTTCGCTTTATCAGTACTGTCGGTGAGACCTGTTTAAGTGAGCTAAGAGTAGAGTCATGAGAAAAGAGCACGTTGTTAAACTGCATTTATTAAAACGCCTAGCCGATGGACAGTTTCATTCTGGAGAGACGTTGGGTCATGAACTTGGTATTTCTCGAGCGGCGATCTCAAAGCACATTAACGCATTGCAGGATTGGGGAGTCGATGTTTATCGAATTCAAGGGCGAGGCTATCAACTGGCTCAGCCGATGACGCTGCTTGATGAGCATCAGCTGGTTGAGCAAAGTGCAAATAATGTTGAAGTGATCCCTGTGATTGACTCAACCAATCAGTATCTACTGGAACGTATTGAAAACCTTCAAACAGGCCATGTTTGTTTGGCTGAGTATCAATCACAAGGGCGAGGCCGACGAGGGCGGCAGTGGTTTTCGCCTTTTGGCTCCAACCTGTATATGTCGATGTACTGGCGTCTGGACGCTGGGATGGCAGCAGCGATGGGATTGAGTCTTGTTGTGGGGATTGCTGCGGTTGAAGCGTTGGAAACATTAGGGGTTCAAGGTGTGAAACTGAAGTGGCCTAATGATGTCTACTACCAAGATAAGAAATTGGCCGGAATTTTGGTCGAGATGACTGGCCAAGCCGGAGGCGCTGCTCACTTGGTGATTGGAATGGGTCTAAACATGCAAATGCAGGCAGATTGTCATTCCATTGATCAACCGTGGACAGCGCTCAGCCAGATTGAATCTGGAGCAAGGCTAGATCGAACAGAACTGGCTTTGACGTTAATGGCGAAATGGCGTGAAGCCCTTTCTGAGTATGAACAATGTGGTTTAAACGGCTTCATCGAGCGTTGGAATCGATTGGATAACTTTAAAGGCCGCCAAGTTAAGTTATTGATTGGCCCTAGAGAAATTCATGGTGAAGTTCAAGGCATTGACAGTCAAGGTGGCGTTATTCTAAAAACCGTGGAAGGGATTCAAACATTTGTGGGTGGTGAAATCTCTTTGCGAGCTAACGATCAGTAACGAAATCGAATGGTATTCTGAGTCAGTGTCTCTATTTACGTAGCAGAATCTCTTCAACCAAGTGATTTGGGCCCTTGCGCAGAATCAGCTGAGCTCGCTCTTTGGTTGGCAAAATGTTTTCCGTTAAATTAATGCCGTTAATGTCTCGCCAAATCTGTTGCGCTTTCTCGATGGCTTGCTGCTCGCTAAGTTGAGTATAGTGACTAAAGTACGAGCCAGGTTGAGTAAACGCGCCTTTACGGAACTTGAGAAAGCGCTCCACATACCATTGTTCTATCGTATTGCTTTCAGCATCAACGTAAATTGAGAAATCGAGGAAATCAGAAACAAAAACACGATGAGGATCGTGTGGATAGTCCATGCCACTTTGCAGCACATTCAATCCTTCGATGATCAAAACATCGGGGCGATCTACTTTCTTTACTTCCTCCGTAATGTCGTAAGTAATATGCGAGTAAACAGGAACCTCAAGCTCCGGTTTACCTGCTTTGACATCAGAGACAAATTGCACCAGCTTCTTCATATCATAAGATTCTGGAAAGCCTTTCTTATGCATGATACCGCGTTGATCCAGCTCTTTCTTTGGATAGAGAAAACCATCAGTGGTGACCAGTTCGACTTTTGGATGATTTTCCCAGCGAGAGAGTAGAGCACATAAGACCCGAGCGGTGGTGCTCTTACCTACAGCCACACTGCCTGCGATACCGATGACGAAAGGAGGAGCGTGTTCATCATTATTCAAAAACTGATGGAGCACCGAATTGCGGCTCTGCCTTGCCTGCACATAAAGATTCAATAATCGGGAAAGAGGGAGATACACTTCCACGGCTTCTTGCATGGTGAGATTTTCATTGATCCCTTGCAATGCTTTTAAGTCTTCTTCAGACAACGTCATTGGCACTGAATTACGTAATTCAGACCAAGTCGCGCGACTAAATGACAAAAATGGGCTCATATGAACGCTTCCTTTCCATGTGAATCGTGAAAGAGAATGCAAAATACATCATGAGTAACAGAAAGCAAATGACAATAGTGAATCCTCATTGAAAAAAGAGAGAATTGTGTGATTTTGCGTCAGGTGATTCTGTTTTATCAAAAAATCAGATTTTTTTGTAAAAAAGCTATTGCAAGCAAAGAAATGATTCACTAGAATGCGCTCCACTTATGCCGACTTAGCTCAGTAGGTAGAGCAACTGACTTGTAATCAGTAGGTCACCAGTTCGATTCCGGTAGTCGGCACCATTCTCTCCCACTTAATAGTGATTGTAGTGAGAATGGTTGAAAAATTTGGAGGGGTTCCCGAGTGGCCAAAGGGAGCAGACTGTAAATCTGCCGGCTCCGCCTTCGATGGTTCGAATCCGTCCCCCTCCACCATATTCTTTAGGAAATAGCTCTCAGAGTTACGTGTTGCGGGCATCGTATAATGGCTATTACCTCAGCCTTCCAAGCTGATGATGCGGGTTCGATTCCCGCTGCCCGCTCCACTCACAATTTGAGTGCTGATATAGCTCAGGTGGTAGAGCGCATCCTTGGTAAGGATGAGGTCGGCAGTTCGAGTCTGCCTATCAGCACCAGCTCTCAAAGTTATTTCCTTTTGATATAAGATTTACCAATTATCTTTTTTGGTTGCGTGGTCAATTCGGGCCACCTAAATCCGTACCTAGAGGGACAACTCATGTCTAAAGAAAAATTTGAACGTGTAAAACCGCACGTAAACGTTGGTACTATCGGCCACGTTGACCACGGTAAAACAACTCTAACTGCAGCTATCTGTACTACTCTTGCAAAAGTTTACGGCGGTGCTGCTCGTGACTTCGCATCAATCGACAACGCTCCAGAAGAGCGTGAGCGTGGTATCACAATCTCTACTTCTCACGTAGAGTACGACACTCCAGCTCGCCACTACGCACACGTAGACTGTCCTGGACACGCTGACTATGTTAAAAACATGATCACTGGTGCTGCACAGATGGACGGTGGTATCCTAGTTGTTGCTGCGACAGATGGCCCAATGCCACAAACTCGTGAGCACATCCTACTAGGCCGTCAGGTTGGTATCCCTTACATCATCGTATTCATGAACAAATGTGACATGGTTGATGATGAAGAGCTTCTAGAGCTAGTAGAAATGGAAGTTCGTGAACTTCTATCTGAGTACGACTTCCCAGGTGATGACCTACCAGTTATCCAAGGTTCTGCACTAGGCGCACTAAACGGCGAAGAGCAGTGGGAAGCGAAAATCATCGAACTAGCTGAAGCTCTAGATACTTACATCCCAGAGCCAGAGCGTGCAATCGATCTACCATTCCTAATGCCAATCGAAGACGTATTCTCAATCCAAGGTCGTGGTACAGTAGTAACTGGCCGTATCGAGCGTGGTATTCTGAAAGTTGGTGATGAAGTAGCAATCGTAGGTATCAAAGATACTACAACTACTACATGTACTGGTGTTGAGATGTTCCGTAAGCTTCTAGACGAAGGTCGTGCGGGTGAGAACGTTGGTGCCCTACTACGTGGTACTAAGCGTGATGAAGTAGAACGTGGCCAAGTACTTGCTAAGCCAGGTTCAATCACTCCACACACTAAGTTCGAATCAGAAGTATACGTACTTTCTAAAGATGAAGGTGGTCGTCACACTCCATTCTTCAAAGGCTACCGTCCACAGTTCTACTTCCGTACAACTGACGTAACTGGTGATATCTCTCTACCAGAAGGCGTAGAAATGGTAATGCCTGGTGACAACATCCAAATGGTTGTTGAGCTAATCTCTCCAATCGCGATGGACGAAGGTCTACGTTTCGCGATCCGTGAAGGTGGCCGTACTGTTGGTGCTGGTGTTGTTGCTAAAATCTTTGAATAAGATTTGACGAACAGCTAGTAAAAAGGGCATCATTTGATGCCCTTTTTCTACGCTCAATATAATTTTTGCTGCTTTATTGTGCAGGGTTATCTTGAGTGAAGAAGAATTGATTGAGAAGTGAAGCTTAATCAGAATAAATACGCTGTCGCTAACTGTGTGCAGCGATATGGAGTTTGCCCTGCAACAGCGGGGTTATTGTCGTCTATATTAAGACTTGTGACAGGTTGGTTTTATGAAAGCAAATAATGCTGAAACTCCTGATAGCTCTAATGCAGCAGATACCTTTAAGTGGGTAACCACTTTTGTACTGCTTGCTGCCGCTGTTGTGGGTAATTACCTGTATGGTGAACTTTCTGTGGTGATTCGCGCTGCAGGTGTTGTTGTACTTATTGCTGCTGCGCTTGGTGTGGCTGCAACAACAACAAAAGGTAAAGAAGCGATTGTGTTTGCCAAAGAATCACGTATGGAAGTGCGCAAAGTCGTTTGGCCTACTCGCCAAGAAACTATGCAAACAACGTTGATCGTTTTGGCTGTAAGTATTGTAATGGCTCTGGTTCTGTGGGGCATTGACGGCATCATGGTTCGTCTAATTGCTTTCGCAACTGGGGTATAGAGGGTTTTAATTCATGAGTGAAGCTCCTAAAAAACGCTGGTATGTGGTTCAAGCCTTCTCTGGATTTGAAGGCCGTGTCGCTCAGTCTCTTCGTGAGCATATCAAAATGCACGGTATGGAAGAGTATTTTGGTGAAGTTCTAGTGCCGACTGAAGAAGTCGTAGAAATGCGTGCAGGTCAACGCCGTAAGTCTGAGCGTAAGTTCTTCCCTGGTTACGTCCTTGTTCAAATGATTATGAATGATGAATCATGGCACCTCGTTCGTAGTGTGCCGCGTGTCATGGGCTTCATTGGTGGTACTTCTGACCGTCCAGCTCCGATTTCTGATAAAGAAGCGGATGCGATTCTTAATCGCCTAGAGAAAGCGAGTGAAGCGCCTCGTCCACGTACTATGTACGAAGTGGGTGAAGTGGTTCGTGTTAACGAAGGTCCATTTGCTGACTTTAACGGCACGGTTGAAGAAGTGGATTATGAGAAGAGCCGCCTGAAAGTGTCTGTATCGATCTTTGGTCGAGCGACACCGGTAGAGCTTGAATTTGGTCAGGTTGAAAAACTTGATTAAAAAAGCACCTTAATTGGGCTTGTACTAGGCGCGAATTATGACTATAATTTCGCGCCTTTTTGCTTCTATTGAGCAAAAAGTTTTGTTGATAACGGGGAGCTGATCAAAGATTAGCGTTTGAACCCAAGAATTAGGTATTATCATGGCTAAAAAAGTTGAAGCTTATATCAAGCTGCAAGTTGCTGCTGGTATGGCAAACCCAAGTCCACCGGTTGGTCCAGCACTAGGTCAACGTGGTGTTAACATCATGGAATTCTGTAAAGCGTTCAACGCAAAAACAGAATCAATGGAAAAAGGTCTTCCTGTTCCTGTTGTTATCACTGTATACAGCGACCGTTCTTTCACGTTCGTAACTAAGACTTCACCTGCTGCAGTTCTACTGAAGAAAGCTGCTGGTATCAAGTCTGGTTCAGGTCGTCCAAACACTGAAAAAGTGGGTACTGTAACTGACGCTCAAATCCAAGAAATCGCAGAAGCTAAAGCTGCTGATATGACTGGTGCTGACATCGAAGCGATGAAGCGTTCTATCGCAGGTACTGCTCGTTCAATGGGCCTAGTGGTAGAGGGTTAATATCATGGCAAAACTAACTAAGCGCATGCGCGTTATCCGCGAAAAAGTTGATGTAACTCGTGAATACGAAATCAACGAAGCTGTTGCTCTTCTTAAAGAACTAGCGACTGCTAAGTTTGTTGAGTCTGTTGATGTTGCTGTAAACCTAGGCATCGATGCTCGTAAATCTGACCAAAACGTACGTGGTGCAACTGTACTGCCACACGGTACTGGCCGTGACATCCGCGTTGCAGTATTTGCACAAGGTGCAAACGCTGAAGCAGCTAAAGAAGCTGGCGCAGATATCGTTGGTATGGAAGATCTAGCTGAGCAAGTTAAGAAAGGCGAAATGAACTTCGACGTAGTTGTTGCTTCTCCTGATGCAATGCGCGTTGTAGGTCAACTAGGTACTATCCTAGGCCCTCGCGGTCTAATGCCAAACCCTAAAGTTGGTACTGTAACTCCTAACGTTGCTGAAGCGGTTAAGAACGCTAAAGCTGGTCAGGTTCGTTACCGTAACGACAAAAACGGTATCATCCACACTACTATCGGTAAAGTAGACTTCTCTGCTGAGCAAATCAAAGAGAACCTAGAAGCACTTCTAGTTGCTCTTAAGAAAGCTAAGCCATCTTCAGCTAAGGGTTCTTACCTGAAGAAAGTAAGCATCTCTACTACGATGGGTGCTGGTGTTGCTGTTGATCAGGGTACCCTGAACACTCAAGCATAATCTATTTGCTTAGGCGCAAAAATTATGTATAATTTTGCGCCTAATATTTGTGGTTGGGGCTGAACTTTGGTTCTTTGAGTAATTTGTTACTCTATGAATTAAGACCCAGTCTCCGTCCAAGACCGTAGGTGCCAGTTTTCGAACTGACTTAATTTTCCTACGTAGATGGTGCCCGAACTGACAGAAAGCTCTATGTAAATAGTTACCTTTCTTCTGGGAAAAGCACCTCAATAGCTCTCACTGTTGTGATAATAGTGAGTGGTGTAACAACAACCAGGAGTTAATCCAAGATGGCTTTAAATCTTCAAGACAAAAAAGCAATTGTTGCTGAAGTCAACGAAGCTGCCGCTGGTGCACTTTCTGCAGTTGTAGCTGACTCTCGTGGCGTATCTGTTGATGCGATGACTACTCTACGTAAACAAGCTCGTGAAGCGGGTGTTTACATGAAAGTTGTTCGTAACACACTAGCACGCCGTGCGGTTGAAGGTACTCAGTATGAGTGTCTAACTGACACTTTCACTGGTCCTTCTCTAATCGCGTTCTCTAACGAGCACCCAGGTGCTGCAGCGCGTCTTTTCAAAGACTTCGCTAAAGAGAACAAAAAATTCGAGATCAAAGCTGCTGCATTTGAAGGCGCGCTAACTGACGCTGAAGTTCTAGCAACGCTACCAACTTACGACGAAGCAATCGCACGTCTAATGATGTGTCTGAAAGAAGCTTCTGCAGGCAAGCTGGTTCGTACTATCGCTGCTATCCGCGATCAAAAAGAAGCTGCGTAATTCGCATTGCTTTTTACTGGTTGCTTAATAAACTTATTGTTGACTTAAAAGAGAATTGTTATGTCTATTACTAACGAGCAAATCCTAGACGCTATCGCAGAAATGTCTGTAACACAAGTTGTTGAACTAATCTCTGCAATGGAAGAAAAATTCGGTGTTACTGCAGCTGCTGCTGTAGTTGCAGGTGGCGCAGCAGCTGGTGCAGCTGTTGAAGAGCAAACTGAATTCAACGTTATCCTAGCTTCTGCTGGTGCTAACAAAGTTGCTGTAATCAAAGCAGTACGTGGCGCAACTGGTCTTGGCCTGAAAGAAGCTAAAGCTCTAGTTGACGGCGCTCCAGCAGCACTGAAAGAAGGCGTTGAGAAAGCTGAAGCTGAAGCTCTTAAGAAAGAGCTAGAAGAAGCTGGTGCAACTGTTGAGATCAAGTAATTATTACTTAGTCTCCTAGCCTAACGGCTAATGGCTGGTGGTTTTTTAACCACCGGCCTTTTTGCGCTGTAGGGTATAGGCGAATTTTCCTGCTGTTTAAGCGCCTTTATCCAAGCAAAAAACATTTCATTCATTCGCAATGAAATGTCACTACAGTAAACAGTTATATTAGTCTCTGTCCCTTACCCCCCTTAAGAAACTAGGAGCGGGCGGACAGTTTGGGTCACTTATCAGCGAGCTGAGGAACCCCATGGTTTACTCTTATACCGAGAAAAAGCGCATCCGTAAGGACTTTGGTACTCGTCCACAAGTTTTGGACATTCCATACCTGCTATCGATCCAGCTCGATTCGTTCGATAAATTTATCGAACAGGATCCTGAAGGACAGTACGGTCTTGAGGCTGCTTTCCGTTCTGTATTCCCTATTCAGAGCTACAATGGTAATTCTGAGCTGCAATACGTTAGCTACCGTCTTGGTGAGCCAGTTTTTGATGTTAAAGAATGTCAAATCCGTGGTGTAACTTATTCAAAACCACTTCGCGTAAAGCTACGCCTAGTTATTTTTGATAAAGACGCGCCTGCAGGCACTGTAAAAGACATTAAAGAACAAGAAGTCTACATGGGTGAAATTCCACTCATGACAGACAATGGTACCTTTGTGATTAACGGTACCGAGAGGGTTATCGTATCTCAGCTACATCGAAGCCCAGGTGTGTTCTTCGACAGCGACAAAGGTAAGACTCACTCTTCTGGTAAAGTTCTGTACAACGCGCGTATCATTCCTTACCGTGGTTCATGGCTTGATTTTGAGTTTGATCCTAAGGACAACCTGTACGTACGTATCGACCGTCGTCGTAAGCTACCATCAACCATCATTCTTCGTGCACTAGGTAAGAGCACTGAAGAGATCTTGGATACTTTCTTCGAAAAAGTGAATTTCGAAGTGAAAGACCAGACGCTAATGATGGAGTTGGTACCAGATCGCCTACGTGGTGAAACGGCAACGTTTGATATCGAAGCAAACGGCACTGTCTATGTAGAGAAAGGTCGTCGTGTTACGGCACGCCACATCCGTCAACTTGAAAAAGAAGGCGTTGATCAGATCGAAGTACCGGTTGAGTACATCGTAGGCAAAGTGTCGTCAAAAGATTACATCAATGAAGCGACTGGCGAGATCATCGTTGCAGCGAACCAGGAAATCAGCCTTGAAGCATTGGCTAAGCTATCTCAAGCTGGCCACAAGCAGCTAGAAGTCCTGTTTACAAACGATCTAGACCATGGTCCATTCATGTCAGAAACACTACGCATCGACAGCTCTGTTGATCGTATTTCTGCACTGGTAGAAATCTACCGCATGATGCGCCCTGGTGAGCCACCAACGAAAGAAGCTGCTGAAGCTCTATTCGAAAGCTTGTTCTTCTCTGAAGAGCGTTATGACCTATCGACTGTTGGTCGTATGAAGTTCAACAGCTCCATTGGCCGTGATGATGCAGAAGAGCAAGGCACACTTGATGAAACTGACATCATCGAAGTGATGAAGAAGCTGATCGCTATCCGTAACGGTAAAGGCGAAGTGGACGATATCGACCACCTAGGTAACCGCCGTATCCGTTCTGTTGGTGAAATGGCTGAAAACCAATTCCGTGTTGGTCTAGTACGTGTTGAACGTGCAGTGAAAGAACGTCTGAGCCTAGGCGATCTTGACGCAGTGATGCCACAAGACTTGATCAATGCGAAGCCAATTTCTGCGGCAGTAAAAGAGTTCTTTGGCTCTTCTCAGCTGTCTCAGTTTATGGACCAAAACAACCCGCTATCAGAAGTCACGCACAAGCGTCGTATTTCTGCATTGGGTCCTGGTGGTCTTACTCGTGAGCGTGCTGGTTTCGAAGTTCGAGACGTACACGTAACTCACTACGGCCGCCTATGTCCGATCGAAACGCCTGAAGGTCCAAACATCGGTCTGATCAACTCTCTATCAGCATTTGCACGTTGTAACGAGTACGGCTTCCTAGAGACGCCATACCGTCGTGTTGTTGATGGTGTTGTGACAGACGAAGTGGATTACCTATCAGCGATCGAAGAAGGTCAATTTGTTATCGCTCAGGCGAACGCGAAGCTGAACGAAGATGGTACTTTCGCTGATGAGCTTATCACTGCTCGTCAAAAAGGCGAATCTGGTCTGCACCCACGTGAACATGTTGATTACATGGACGTTGCAACCAACCAGGTCGTATCTATCGCAGCATCGCTAATCCCGTTCCTAGAACACGACGATGCTAACCGCGCTCTAATGGGTGCGAACATGCAACGTCAGGCGGTTCCTACTCTGAAAGCAGAGAAACCACTTGTAGGTACAGGTATTGAGCGTAACGTAGCGGTTGACTCTGGTGTAACGTCGGTTGCTAAACGCGGCGGTATTATCCAGTCAGTTGACGCATCTCGTATCGTGGTGAAGGTTAATGAAGAAGAGTTGATTCCTGGCGAAGCTGGTATCGATATCTACAACCTAACCAAATACACTCGTTCTAACCAAAACACTTGTATCAACCAACGTCCATGTGTGATGCCGGGTGAACCAGTGCTACGTGGTGATGTGCTTGCTGATGGTCCTTCAACAGACCTAGGTGAACTTGCACTTGGTCAGAACATGCGTATCGCGTTCATGCCTTGGAACGGTTACAACTTCGAAGACTCGATCTTAGTATCTGAGCGCGTAGTTCAAGAAGACCGCTTCACGACTATCCACATTCAAGAACTGACTTGTGTGGCGCGTGATACCAAGCTGGGTTCGGAAGAAATCACAGCGGATATTCCAAACGTAGGTGAATCTGCTCTGTCTAAATTAGACGAGTCAGGTATTGTTTACATCGGTGCTGAAGTGAAGGGTGGCGACATCCTAGTTGGTAAAGTAACGCCAAAAGGTGAAACTCAGCTAACGCCTGAAGAGAAGCTACTACGTGCAATCTTTGGTGAAAAAGCATCTGACGTTAAAGATACGTCACTACGTGTACCAAACTCTGTTTCAGGTACCATCATCGACGTTCAAGTTTTCACTCGCGATGGCGTAGAGAAAGACAAGCGTGCGCTTGAAATTGAACAGATGCAGCTGAAAGAAGCGAAGAAAGACCTTACTGAAGAATTCCAGATTCTGGAAGGCGGTCTTCTAAACCGTGTTAAAGCGGTTCTTCTATCAGGTGGTTACTCTGAAGCGAAGCTAGATACAACTGATCGTAAGAAGTGGCTAGAACTGACTCTTGAAGACGACGCACTGCAAACTCAGCTTGAGCAACTTGCAGAGCAGTACGACGAGCTAAAAGCAGACTTCGATAAGAAGTTTGAAACCAAGCGTCGTAAGATCACTCAAGGTGATGACCTAGCGCCTGGCGTACTGAAGATCGTTAAAGTTTACCTAGCGGTGAAACGTCGTATCCAGCCTGGTGATAAGATGGCGGGTCGTCACGGTAACAAGGGTGTAATCTCTAAGATCAACCCTGTTGAAGACATGCCATACGATGAGAAAGGTCAGCCTGTAGACATCGTACTTAACCCATTGGGTGTACCTTCGCGTATGAACATCGGTCAGATCCTAGAAGTACACTTGGGTCTAGCAGCGAAAGGTATTGGTGACAAGATCAACCAGATGGTGAAAGAGCAGCAAGAACTCGCGAAATTCCGTGAATTCCTGCAAAAAGTTTATGATCTAGGCGAAACTCGCCAGAAAGTAGACATTGCTTCTCTGTCTGATGAAGAAGTTCGTACTCTGATTGGCAACCTACGTGGTGGCTTACCGATTGCGACTCCAGTATTTGACGGTGCGTCTGAAGCATCAATCAAAGAGCTACTGAAACTTGGCGGTCTGCCAGAGTCCGGTCAGCTAACTCTGTTTGATGGTCGCACAGGTGATGCGTTTGAGCGTCCTGTAACCGTAGGTTACATGTACATGCTGAAACTGAACCACCTTGTAGATGACAAGATGCACGCACGTTCTACTGGCTCGTACAGTCTGGTAACTCAGCAACCACTAGGTGGTAAAGCTCAGTTCGGTGGTCAGCGTTTCGGTGAGATGGAAGTATGGGCACTAGAAGCATACGGTGCTGCTTACACGCTACAAGAAATGCTAACGGTTAAGTCGGATGACGTTAACGGCCGTACTAAGATGTACAAAAACATCGTAGATGGTAACCACGCGATGGAACCAGGCATGCCTGAATCGTTCAACGTACTGTTGAAAGAGATCCGCTCGCTAGGTATCAACATCGAGCTAGAAGACGAACAGTAATCCGTCCGGGTTATTTGGTAGAAAGCAGCCAGTTTCACACGGCTGGCTGCTTTTAACTCCTTACAGGAGCTGATTGTGAAAGACTTATTAAACTTTCTGAAAGCACAGCATAAGACCGAAGAATTTGATGCAATCAAAATCGGTCTGTCTTCACCAGACATGATTCGTTCATGGTCTTTTGGTGAAGTTAAAAAACCTGAAACGATCAACTATCGTACGTTCAAACCTGAACGCGATGGTCTATTCTGTGCGCGTATCTTTGGCCCAGTAAAAGACTACGAGTGTCTTTGTGGTAAATACAAGCGCCTGAAGCACCGTGGTGTGATCTGTGAGAAATGTGGTGTAGAAGTTACTCAGACTAAAGTTCGTCGTGACCGTATGGGCCACATCGAACTGGCTTCTCCAGTTGCTCACATCTGGTTCCTAAAATCGCTACCGTCTCGTATCGGTCTACTCATGGATATCCCTCTACGTGATATCGAGCGTGTTCTTTACTTCGAAATGTACGTAGTCACTGAACCAGGTATGACGGATCTAGAAAAATCTCAGATGCTCACTGAAGAAGAGTACCTGGATCGTCTAGAAGAGTGGGGCGATGAGTTTACTGCGAAAATGGGTGCGGAAGCGATCAAGGACCTACTAGGTTCAATGGATCTGCATGCTGAAGTTGAGCAGATGCGCGAAGAGCTAGATACCACTAACTCTGAAACTAAGCGTAAGAAACTGACTAAGCGTTTGAAGCTGGTTGAAGCGTTTATCTCTTCAGGCAACAACCCTGAGTGGATGATCCTAACTGTACTTCCAGTTCTTCCGCCAGATCTACGTCCTCTAGTACCACTAGATGGCGGTCGCTTTGCGACTTCAGATCTGAACGACCTATACCGTCGTGTGATCAACCGTAACAACCGTTTGAAGCGTCTTCTAGAGCTAGCAGCTCCGGACATCATCGTACGTAACGAAAAACGTATGCTGCAAGAGTCTGTTGATGCGCTACTGGATAACGGTCGTCGTGGTCGTGCGATCACAGGTTCAAACAAGCGTCCTTTGAAATCTCTTGCTGATATGATCAAGGGTAAACAAGGTCGTTTCCGTCAGAACCTTCTAGGTAAACGTGTAGACTACTCTGGCCGTTCTGTAATCACAGTAGGTCCATACCTTCGTCTGCACCAGTGTGGTCTTCCTAAGAAGATGGCACTTGAGCTGTTCAAACCATTCATCTACAGCAAGCTTGAAACTCGTGGCCTAGCGACGACAATCAAAGCGGCGAAGAAGATGGTAGAGCGTGAAGAAGCGGTCGTTTGGGATATCCTAGACGAAGTAATCCGTGAACACCCAGTACTATTGAACCGTGCACCGACACTTCACCGTCTAGGTATCCAGGCGTTCGAACCAGTACTGATCGAAGGTAAAGCGATCCAGCTACACCCACTTGTGTGTGCGGCGTACAACGCGGACTTCGATGGTGACCAAATGGCGGTTCACGTACCTCTAACACTAGAGGCACAGCTTGAAGCTCGTACTCTGATGATGTCGACAAACAACATTCTGTCGCCAGCGTCAGGTGATCCGATCATCGTACCTTCTCAGGACGTTGTATTGGGTCTGTACTACATGACTCGTGAAATGATCAACGCGAAAGGCGAAGGCATGTACCTAGCAGGTCCTGCTGAAGCTGAAAAAGCATACCGCACTAAAACTGCGGCGCTACACGCTCGCGTAAAAGTTCGTATCACTGAGACAGTGGTAGATGAAGATGGTCATAGCACAACAGAAACCAAGATGGTGGATACCACTATCGGTCGTGCAATGTTGTGGCAAATCGTACCGAAAGGCCTACCGTTCAGCATCGTTAACCAAAAGCTAGGTAAGAAGCAGATTTCTAACCTACTTAACGAGGCATACCGTAAGCTAGGTCTGAAAGACACAGTAATCTTCGCTGACCAAATCATGTACACCGGTTTTGCTTACGCTGCACTTTCTGGCGTGTCTGTTGGTATCGACGACATGGTTGTACCACCAGCGAAGTACACGGAAATCGCAGAAGCGGAAGAAGAAGTACGTGAAATCCAGGAACAATACCAGTCTGGTCTTGTAACTGCGGGCGAACGTTACAACAAAGTGATCGATATTTGGGCATCAACCAACGATCGCGTAGCGAAAGCGATGATGGAGAACCTTTCTTCTGAAACGGTTATCAACCGTGACGGTGAAGAAGAGCAACAAGAGTCTTTCAACAGCATCTACATGATGGCGGACTCAGGTGCTCGTGGTTCTGCAGCTCAGATTCGTCAGCTAGCGGGTATGCGTGGTCTGATGGCGCGTCCAGATGGTTCAATCATCGAAACGCCGATCACTGCAAACTTTAAAGAAGGTCTAAACGTACTTCAGTACTTTATCTCAACGCACGGTGCTCGTAAGGGTCTTGCGGATACGGCACTGAAAACAGCGAACTCGGGTTACCTAACTCGTCGTCTAGTAGACGTAGCACAAGACGTGGTTGTAACAGAACACGACTGTGGCACGCTAGAAGGCGTTGAAATGATGCCTCATATCGAGGGTG
This sequence comes from Vibrio vulnificus CMCP6, assembly GCF_000039765.1. Taxonomy (NCBI): domain Bacteria; kingdom Pseudomonadati; phylum Pseudomonadota; class Gammaproteobacteria; order Vibrionales; family Vibrionaceae; genus Vibrio; species Vibrio vulnificus. Next base: position 1,194,153 of record NC_004459.3, read on the forward strand.
GTGACGTTAAAGTAGCACTGACTGAGCTTGCGCTAGGTCGTGTGGTTGCTGAAGACATTGTTAAGCCTGGTACTGAAGAAATTCTTATCCCGCGTAACACGCTATTGGATGAGAAATGGTGTCAGATCATCAATGACAACTCAGTTGACAAGATCACTGTACGTTCTGTTGTAACGTGTGACTCTGACTTTGGTTGTTGTGCGCAGTGTTACGGTCGTGACCTAGCACGTGGTCACCTAGTGAACCAAGGTGAAGCAGTGGGTGTAATTGCTGCTCAGTCTATCGGTGAACCAGGTACACAGCTAACAATGCGTACGTTCCACATCGGTGGTGCGGCATCGACAGCAGCAGCAGAAAACAGCGTTCAAGTTAAGAACAACGGTTCTGTTAAGCTGAACAACGCGAAATTCGTTATCAATAAAGATGGCAAGCTAGTAATCACTTCTCGTGCTTCTGAGCTGACTATCATTGATGAATTCGGTCGTACCAAAGAGAAACACAAACTGCCTTACGGTTCTTCACTGAGCAAGGCAGATGGCGACGCAGTAACTGCTGGTGAAACAGTAGCAAACTGGGAAGCGCACACCATGCCAATCATCACTGAAGTGGCAGGTCGTGTTCAATTCGTTGACATGATTGATGGTGTAACTGTTTCTCGTCAAACAGACGATCTAACAGGTCTATCTTCAAGCGAAGTGACGGATGCCGCGGCTCGCCCAGCAGCAGGTAAAGATATGCGTCCAGCTATCAAACTTGTTGATGCGGCAGGTAACGATGTAATGATCCCTGGTACTGATATGCCAGCTCAATACTTCCTACCTGGTAAAGCGATCGTGAACATCGAAGATGGCGCTGAAGTAGGCATTGGTGACACTCTAGCTCGTATTCCTCAGAAATCGGGCGGTAACAAAGACATCACCGGTGGTCTACCACGCGTAGCTGACCTATTTGAAGCTCGTAAGCCGAAAGAGCCAGCTATCCTTGCAGAATACTCTGGTACTGTAAGCTTCGGTAAAGAGACCAAAGGTAAGCGTCGTCTGATTATCACTCGTGAGGGTGGTGAGACATACGAAGAGATGATTCCTAAGCATCGTCAGTTGAACGTGTTCGAAGGTGAGCGTGTTGAACGTGGTGACGTAATTGCTGATGGTCCAGAAGCTCCACACGATATCCTGCGTCTACGTGGTATCCACGCAGTGACCCAGTACATCGCGAACGAGGTTCAGGAAGTTTACCGTCTGCAAGGCGTTAAGATTAACGATAAGCACATTGAGACTATCGTTCGTCAGATGCTACGTAAGTGTACTATTACTCATGCTGGTGACTCTGAGTTCTTACCAGGTGAGACAGTAGAATACTCACAAGTGAAGATTGCTAACCGTAATCTAGAAGCAGAAGGCAAAGAGCCAGCTCGCTTCGAACGTGAGCTACTAGGTATCACTAAAGCGTCTCTTGCAACTGAATCGTTCATCTCTGCAGCATCGTTCCAGGAAACGACTCGCGTACTAACAGAAGCAGCAGTTTCTGGTAAACGTGATGATCTACGTGGCCTGAAAGAGAACGTGATTGTAGGTCGTCTGATCCCTGCTGGTACAGGTTTTGCGTACCACCAAGATCGTCAGGCGAAACGTGCTCAAGAGCAAGAAGGCCCATCTGCTGCGCAAGCAACGGATAACCTAGCGGCGCTACTGAACGCAGGTTTCTCTTCAGACGAGTAATCGCTGATTGAAGCATAAAAAAGGCACCTTTCGAGGTGCCTTTTGTTTATCTATTGCTTGCGCATCGTTTGTCTAGCGACAAAATAAACCCGCATACAGCGGGTTTATCGAGACAATCGAAATCGGAGGCTTGATGGATAGCTAAGCGCCCGGCGGGACGGAAAGGCTATCAGCAATCAGTTGAATCAAGTGATCTTCGACCTCAAAGCGTAATTCAATGATTTCACCAACCTTCGAGAGATCGGGTTCGAAGCTTTCAAGAGGATCATCTTCACCCACACTTGCGTACATATCTGTGAAACTGAGCAAAGGTTCGGTCGTGAGTACGATTTTTGCGTAGGTTTCATTAATCTCTGTCGTGGCTTCAAAACCTGTGGCGCGCCATTTATCCATGACCATGTCATAAATCTTAAAGTGGCCTTCAGAAATATAGTCGACTAAGTGCTGACAGAATTGCTGTAATTCGTGGGGAGAGGGAAGTTCTAAAACGTTGGATTTGGTTGAACAGGGCTGCAGTGCAGCAAGCTTACAATATTCGACAATCAACGATTGACGAGTTTCTAACCAATGGTCAATGACTTCACTAGAGCCACCCCATTGTTCTTGTGTTTGTTTGAATTTTTTTAGCATGACCATGCCCTCATGAGCTCATCACGAAACCGTGATCGTTTCCTTTGCATAGTGAAGCCAGTACCTTGGCAAGTTGACCAACCGGATACAAACTCTTGTCCTTCCTAGAATTTATAGCTTGAAACGACATCGTCTACAAATTCTGGTATGAAATTAGATTGCCAGTAAAATGAATCAACTGCAAGCAATGAGGAATAGGAATGTTATCGAATAGTGACAGTAAGCATGGCCAGAAAGCATATTGGTGCGTTGTATCGGGCAGTGACCTTTGGCTGGTGGACGGGCAACTTCCCCTTGCAACAAGCAATGAGCTCAACTTAGTGGCAGAAAAGGCGCAGAAAATCGGCAGTTATAACAACCATCCCGTCATGTGGCTCAACGAAGCAGATGTCGAGCAGAGTTTAGAAATGCACTCGCTGCGCGAGTGTTTGCATTTTCCTGAACCTCTCTTTTTGCTCATGAGCAAAGCCATTCAATATGGCCATATGACGCAAACAATGCGTTTTTGTCCTCAGTGTGGTGGACGCAACCACCTCAATCACAACCAACTCGCGATGCAGTGTGGGGAATGCCGGACCTTGCATTACCCGAGAATTTTCCCATGTATTATTGTTGCGGTGCGGAAACAGCAGCATATTTTGTTGGCACAGCACCCCAGACACCGTAGTGGTATGTATACCGTGATCGCTGGTTTTGTCGAGGTCGGTGAAACGTTGGAGCAGTGCGTCGCTCGAGAGGTGAAAGAAGAAACTGGTATTGAAGTGACCAATATTCGTTACTTTGGCAGCCAACCTTGGGCATTTCCTTCCAGTATGATGATGGCCTTTTTAGCGGATTACCACGCTGGAGAGTTGAAACCAGACTACAGCGAGTTAGCGGATGCTAAATGGTTCACCAGTGACAATTTGCCCCCCGTCGCACCAACAGGCACGATAGCTAGAGCATTAATAGAACAAACATTGCTTAATATGAGATCTGACTCGTAACTGTATAAAATAACAGCACTTAATCATTTTTGAGACACTTTTATTGATACTCTAATCGGGATGTTATTCTGTAATGATAATCTTATAAATAATGGAGTATGAATTATGAAAGCAAGTTATTGGTTAGGTGCCTTGGTCATTCTGACATTGTCAGGAGCCGCAAATGCCAGCATTGAGATCAAAGCGAAGCGGATGCTGACTGAAAAAACCATGACGGAAAATATGGCGAAGGTGCAAAGTGCATGCGGAAACCAAACGCTGCAGGCCAATATCGATTGGAGTGCTTGGGATGGCTACAACTTTTCGGAAGAAAGATTGGACCCGGTAAAAACCACCGGTTGGCTTGGTGGTCTGATCAACTACATCTATGACGATATGGTGAAGCTTTGCACGACGACTGAACATGCCGAATTATACAAAGCAGAGTTCCAAAAAGTAGAGAAGATCCAATTTGCAGGTCAGGAGTCAATTAAAGCTCGCAAGTCCTCATTCGCATTAGCAGATGGCGGCAAAGTGCTGAATGTTTCGTTGAATCCGAATGCAGCGTATGACTCTTCGACGTTGAAGTACATCAAGCAAGCTTGGAACTAATGACATGAAGAAGACCATTCTCTCTCTCTTAGCCATGTCATTAAGTTTTTCAGCCAGTGCGAGCGACGCTTACAGTATGGAAGATTTGAAGGCGCTGCAAGCTTCGCAAAGTTGGCAAGAATTATTGGCACATGCGAACGATATTCGCCCATCACAGCGTGACACTCAGTGGAAGGCGTTAGTGGAGCAAGCAGCACTGGGTTCTTTTACTCAGTCTATCCAAGCGGGAAATAGCGACAAAGCGATTTATCTTGGGCAAGAAGTGCTACAGGTGTATCCATTTTTGAGTCAGTCAGACGCTTTCACGCAAACTTTCTCTGAACAGTTGGTCAAAGCGGCGCAACCGTGCGTGCGTTACTCTGCTGAAAGCTGTGTGGAGAATTATGGCAATCTGCTTGCAACCTTATCGCCCAAAGCGGAGTTGAGCTTTGCTGAAGGGGTTAAAGTTTACCAGAACGTATCTAAGTCTCTATCAGTGCCATTTTTTGCTTCTGCGGTGAAGCAATCATCTCAATACTGTGCGGATGAAAAAGTAGCGAATGCGCTGCTGTACACTTTAGATCGCCCACAAAATGCGAATTTTGCCTTGGCAAAAGAAGTGGCAACCACCGTTTGTGTCGGGACGGCTTTAGCAAATTTTGAAAATTATGTTATCGAATCCAAATCGGTTCGAGCGGCTCTTTGTCCGACTTATGTCAGCAAAGGCTATGTAAAAGGCATCATTAAACAAGTGTGTGAATCTTGATTAGATGCAACTTAAATGTGAAAGGTCACCAGATTGGTGGCCTTTTAATTTGTTGAAAAATAAATAAAAAAAACCCTCCGAGAGGGAGGGGGTAAGTAAGATGTCGTTATGAGATGCTGAACACTGAGTGTTCAGTTTGTAATTATAGTTTTCGCTAGCGAACAAATTTTTAACACTGTTACTTGTTGGGTGCAAACTAAGCATTGATTTAAAAGTTAATAACTTGATCCAGGGCGCAAAGCAGGCGGTATTTTGTGCTAAATCAGTGTTAGAATGGCGCTCTTATAAAAAAGCCTAACAACTGGAATTACGGAATGACTGAATTAAAAAATGATCGTTATCTGCGTGCATTACTGAAAGAGCCTGTAGATTGCACACCGGTATGGATGATGCGTCAGGCAGGTCGTTACCTACCAGAATACAAAGCAACGCGTGCTCAAGCTGGCGATTTCATGTCTTTGTGTAAAAATGCAGAGCTTGCGTCTGAAGTGACTCTTCAACCACTGCGCCGCTTTCCGCTGGATGCTGCCATTCTGTTCTCTGATATCCTGACTATCCCAGATGCGATGGGATTGGGTCTGCGCTTCTCAACAGGCGAAGGCCCGATCTTCGATAACCCAATCACATGCAAAGCAGACGTCGAAAAAATCGGCGTGCCGGATCCAGAAGGTGAGCTGCAATATGTCATGAACGCTGTGCGTCAAATCCGCAAAGACTTGAACGGTGACGTACCGCTGATTGGTTTTTCTGGTAGCCCGTGGACACTCGCCACTTACATGGTTGAAGGCGGCAGCTCAAAAGCCTTCACTAAGATCAAGAAAATGATGTACGCAGAACCACAAACTCTGCACCTACTTCTCGATAAGCTAGCAGACAGCGTTATCGAATACCTAAACGCGCAAATTAAAGCAGGTGCGCAATCAGTGATGGTATTTGATACGTGGGGGGGCGTACTGACGCCGCGTGACTACAACCTCTTCTCACTGCAATACATGCATAAGATTGTGGATGGCCTGATTCGTGAAAACGATGGCCGCCGTGTACCCGTGACGCTCTTTACGAAGAATGGTGGCATGTGGCTAGAGCAGATTGCGGCTACGGGTTGTGATGCCGTTGGTCTTGATTGGACCATCAACATTGCAGACGCAAAAGCGCGTGTCGGTGACAAAGTGGCCCTGCAAGGCAATATGGATCCATCGATGCTCTACGCATCTCACGATCGCATTCGTGAAGAAGTGGCCTCTATCCTAGAAGGATTTGGCCATGGTGGTACTGGACACGTGTTCAACTTGGGTCACGGTATCCATCTTGACGTTCCACCAGAAAACGCAGGTGTCTTTGTTGAGGCGGTTCACGAGCTTTCTAAGCCATACCACCAATAAAAAGCACTCTCTGTTAGCCATTAAAAACCAGCTTCGGCTGGTTTTTTGTTTGTCGGTTCTACCTCAGCGGTGTACAGCGAAAGGTGCTTTTGGGTTGCCATGATCTCAATGCTTTTTAGATCTCAACCTTGCTCGGGGAAAGTAGCTGATGCACTTGTTGGCGAAGGTAGGGCACGGTTTGTTCTTCAAACCAAGGATTCTTTCTCAACCACAGTGTATTTCTTGGCGAGGGATGAGGAAGTGGCAGGTAATCGGGTAGCCAAGCTTGCCAATTTTGTACCGTTTCAGTCAGTGTTTTTGGTTTGTTCGACAGATAACGGTTTTGTGCATATTGACCAATCAACAGTGTCAGTTCGATATTGGGTAAGTGTTTCAGTAAGGCCTCATGCCACAGTGGTGCGCACTCTTTTCGTGGCGGAAGATCGCCAGATTGCCCTCGTCCGGGATAGCAAAATCCCATCGGCATGATGGCGATCTGTTTTGGGTCATAAAAAGTCGGCTTTTCAATGTCTAACCACACTCTTAAGCGATTACCACTGGCATCATTCCACGGAATGGAAGTGTGGTGGACTTTGGTGCCTGGCGCTTGTCCGATGATCAAAATTTTCGCCTCTGAGTGAGCTTGAACCACAGGGTTAGCACCTAGCGGCAAGGCGGAGGCACACACTTGGCAAGCCCGGATTTGAGTTAACAGCGGCTCAAGTGGCATGCATCAATACCCTTTGGTGAAGCTGACTTGATGGTTGAGCGGGTACCCTTCAAGCCAACGATGGTAATTTTCTGCAAACAGCGCCATCACTTTCTCAGGAAAGCTCAGCGCGGCAATATGCGGCGTGATAGTGATTTGTTTGAGCCCCCAAAATGGATGATCCGTGACGAGGGGTTCTTGTTCAAATACATCTAAGAACGCATGTTCAACCCAGTGATTTTTAATCGCCAAAAGTAGTGCCGCATTGTCAATAACGTCCCCACGTCCAACATTAAATAATAGAGCATGACGACAGTGACTTAGGCTCGCTTGGTTCAACAAGTGGTGAGTGTGTTTTGTGCTAGGCAGAGTGTTGACTACGATGTGCGCTTGCTTCAAGGCCGCTGCCAGCTCATTGATGTGATAGGTTTGCTGAAAATGGCTACCGTTTGGCGGAATGCCTGTGCGATTGACGCCAATGGTGTGTAACCCCATCGCCGAGCAGGCATGCGCAAGATGATTACCTATGCTCCCAGTGCCTAAGATGGTGATCGTTTTGCCCTCTAGGGAAGAGTAGGGATGCGGTTGCCAGAGACGTTGCTGTTGCTGCTCCGCATAGCGGGCCAAGTGGCGATAGTGTTGAATGGCGTAGCCGATGACGTATTCCGCAATCAAGGGGCCAAAAATCCCACGGACATTGGTTAGCTTGTAATCTCGTCGTAACTCAGGTTGCATGAGCGCGTTCACGCCAGCGTAAGTCGATTGTAGCCATTCGAGCTGATGGCACTCAGACAAGCGTGGGGCAATGTGAGGTGGCGCCGCGAGGATGATATTGGCTTGCTCGATGTCCTCAGTGAGTGCTAAATCGGGTAACGCGTGATCAGCAAGCAGTTGGCGATAGGTCTCGTTGTCTTCGGTAACAATGAAAATCTTGTGTTTTGACTGATGCATTAACTTTTTTCCCTGTGGCGAATCAAGTACACTTCCGCTGTCTTTTTCCGCAATGATTGAGTGATTATGCTACAGAATCCCCTACAGGTCCGTTTAGAAAAACTGGAACCTTGGCAACAAATAACCTTCATGACGTGTTTGTGTGAACGTATGTACCCGAACTACGCCATGTTTTGTGATAGCACTGGTTTCGCGGAACCAAGAGGTTATCGCAACATTTTAGACAGTGTATGGGAAATTCTCACGGTGAAAAACGCTAAGGTGAATTTTGAGCGTCAACTTGAGAAGTTGGAAGAGATCTTCCCTAGCGCGGAAGAGTTCGATCTTTATGCGGTTTATCCGGCCATGGATGCGTGTCAATCTCTCTCCACCTTATTGCACGGTTTGCTTGATCGCGACTATCTGTTCGACTCTATGATTAAGATCAGTCAGCAGTCGGTGCAAACGGTGGTGGATTTAGAGCAAGCTCAAGGCAGTGAAGCGATCACCAATGAAAACCAGAAAGCGAACGAAGCGGTTTGTGCTGAATGGGATGTGCAGTGGGCGATTTTCCGTCCTTTACGTGAAGCACAAGAGCGTGATATCGACTTGATTAAAGATTTACGCCAAGAGTTGAGAGATGATCCGATCAGCAACTTGGGCATCACTCTGTCGTAATGATAAACAAAAGGCTCCAATGGAGCCTTTTGTTGTTTTGACACTTGAGTAAGCTACGACTTCGTTTTGTCGTTACTTCCTTCATCTTCATCGTCGTCGCGGCTTTCAATCATACCATGCTTGTTTTTCCAGCGTTCCCAACGTTGGTAAGCCAGTTCTTGCATGTCTTGGCTCTTGTCAGCTTCGTCGATGATCTCTTCCCCGAGTAGATATTCAAAAATATCTTCTAAGGTGACGAGGCCGAGCACGGTGCCATACTCGTCAACCACGATAGAAAGTTGCAAGCGTTTTGCCATCATTTGATCAAACGCTTTAGGCAAAGCAAGCGTGTTCATGATGACGTGAATAGGGCGCATCACGGAACCCAGTTGTTTCTCTCCTGCCCCAGATTGCTGCAGTTTGAATAGCTCTAAGCGGTGGACAAAACCAATGATGTTGTCTTTCTGCTCGCTGTAAACCAGTGGGCGTGAGAAAGGCGTTTCCTTGTGTTGTGCCAAAAATTCGTTGATGGTCATGGTTGCTTCAACGCGAAAGACCACGGGTCGAGGCGTCATCACCTGTGTTACTGGCACATCTTGAATGCCGAGCAAGTTACTCAGAATTTTAGACTCACCCTCGGCAAACTCGCCGCTTTCACGCGCCAAAATCGCCATGGCTGACAGCTCATCGCGCATTTTTGGGGTTTCTTGATTGCGAGCAAGACGCTTGGTGATTTGCTCAGAGAACCAGACAAAGGGTGTTAGGGCCCAGACCATCCAACGCAAGGTGCTGGCGGCTGAAGGCGCCAGTTGTCGCCAGTAAGTGGCTCCAATGGTTTTAGGGACGATTTCCGAAAGCACAAGAATACCGAGCGTTAGGACACCAGAGAATACCCCCAACCATTCGCTGCCGAAAACCACTGCCGCTTGCGCACCCGCTGTCGCAGCACCAATGGTGTGAGCGATGGTGTTCAGCGTCAGGATGGAAGCCAGTGGGCGATCGATATCCGCTTTGAGTTTCGTCAGTTGTGCCGCAGCTGGGTGCCCTTGTTGTCTGAGCTGGGCGATGTAACTCGGACTGATGCTGAGCAAGACGGCTTCTAGCACCGAACAAATAAAGGAAACACCAATAGCAATCGAAATATAGATAGTAAGCAGTAGCATAGTTGCCCTTGAAGAAATCCCTCAATCACATCTGCCGTGAGGTAAATCGTATTATAGGAGTATGGCAGCCCCTTATAAATAGGTGCTTTGAGGCTGAAATCCAAGAGCTTTATGTGGTTATTCGGTAACAATTTGTGAGTTATTACTCAGAAAACGGTTAAAAGTAAGGCATTGAAGCGAAAGAATGACGACAAACCTTTGCCAGACGGGGGCTTTATGCTTTAGAGTGAAATGAATTCGATAACCTATGAGAAGGGAAACCTAATGAACAAGACCCAATTAATCGACTTTATCGCAGAGAAAGCAGACCTATCTAAAGCACAAGCGAAAGCTGCTCTTGAAGCTACTCTTAACGGTGTGACTGACGCACTAAAAGAGGGTGACCAGGTTCAACTAATTGGTTTTGGTACATTCAAAGTAAACCACCGCGCAGCACGTACTGGCCGTAACCCTAAAACGGGTGATGAGATCCAAATCGCTGCAGCAAACGTTCCTGCATTCGTAGCAGGTAAAGCACTGAAAGAATCAGTAAACTAATTGCTCTGCACCGGAGATTCTCTCCGGTGCCTTTTTTAAATTGCCTGACATCATGAAAAAACGACTGCTCTCCCTGACTGCCCTCCTAATCCTTGCTGGTTGTTCTTCAGCACCAAGACCAAACCTGGAACAATTCACTCATTTCTCTGGTGGCCAGACGATGGGCGATGCGACGAGTTTCTATTGGGTGACGGACAAACTGACAGGGCCGCATAAAGCGTCGGACTATGTTTTTTCTGGTGATTACGGTTGGTATCAAAGCGAATATCGCTGGGATGAAGGCGCATTACGAGAGTTGATTCGAGAAGGTGAGCAGCTTGATAGCAAGTTAGGCTTAGTACCTTATCGAATCCACGTTCGATTTAATGTTGAAGGGGATGCGGTTTATCAGCAGTATCGCCTTAACGGGAAAGTTCTCCCTATCCAAAAAGAACAGTTGCAGCGCTACCAATACGAAGCGGATGCATTGGTTAAAGAGACCAAGCAGCAAGCGCGCGAGGGCTTGGAGTTGGTCCAAGGGTATTGGGATGGGGAAACGTTTGAAACCTGTAGTGGAGAGGAATATTCGAAACTTGAGTTTAATCAGACCCTCCCAGGATTTGTGGTTAACCGCTTGGCCAGTGTCGACAGCTATGTGGCGTTTTTAGGCAAAAAATCTTCACGTCGTTTGGAAGTAGAAACGTTACTGTTATTAGATGAAGACGATCGAGACTGCGTGGAAAAGCCCGTGTTGCTTGAAGAGTAAGACTTACTCCGTTAGACGAATGAAAAGACAAAAGGCGCAAAATGCGCCTTTTGTTTTCTTTGCCAACTGATGTTGTTGTTATTTTTGTTGCTCGCGAGCGATAGCACGGTAGCCAATATCGTTGCGGTGGAACATGCCTTCCCAACGGATCTGTTTTGCCAGCTCGTACGCGCGTTGCTGCGCTTCTGATACGCTGTTGCCCAGTGCGGTGGCACAAAGAACACGACCACCGTTTGTTACGATATCGCCCTCTTTATTTTCAGTGCCAGCGTGGAAGACTTTTTCGCCTTCAATTTCAACTTGAGGTAGGCCAGAGATCACGTCGCCCTTGTTGTACGCCGCTGGATAGCCACCCGCTGCAAGCACAATACCGATCGATGCGCGAGGGTCCCACTTGGACTCGACTTGATCCAGTTTCTTGTCGATGGCCGCGAGGCACAATTCCACAAGATCCGATTCCATGCGCATCATGATAGGTTGCGTTTCTGGGTCACCAAAGCGGCAGTTGTACTCGATCACTTTTGGTGTGCCATCTTTGTCAATCATCAAGCCGGCATAGAGGAAGCCCGTGTATGGGTTACCTTCGGCTGCCATGCCACGCACGGTAGGGAAGATCACCTCTTGCATAACACGGTTATGGATCTCTGGTGTCACCACTGGTGCGGGTGAGTAAGCGCCCATACCGCCGGTGTTTGGACCGGTGTCTTTATCGCCGACACGCTTGTGGTCTTGGCTGGTGGCCATTGGCAGTACGTTTTCGCCATCCACCATCACGATGAAGCTCGCTTCTTCGCCATCAAGGAACTCTTCGATCACCACGCGGCTGCCTGCCTCGCCAAAGGCGTTGCCTGCGAGCATGTCTTTGATTGCTTCTTCCGCTTCTTCCAGCGTCATCGCGACAATCACGCCTTTACCTGCCGCAAGGCCATCTGCTTTCACCACGATTGGCGCGCCTTGTTCACGTACATAGGCCAGTGCTGGCTCGATGTCCGTAAAGTTTGCGTACGCCGCCGTCGGGATTTGGTGACGAGCAAGGAAGTCTTTGGTAAATGCTTTAGAGCCTTCAAGTTGCGCAGCCGCTTGGGTAGGGCCAAAAATTGGCAGGCCTGCTTCATAAAACGCATCAACGACACCCAGTACGAGTGGCACTTCAGGACCGACGATGGTCAGTTCAATGGCTTTCTCTTTAGCAAACGCCACTAAACCGGCAATGTCTTCAACGGCGATGTTGACGTTTTCTAGCTTAGGCTCAAGTGCGGTACCAGCGTTACCCGGCGCGACGAAGATTGTCTCCACATTGGGGTTTTGCGCGGCTTTCCAACCTAGAGCGTGTTCACGACCGCCGGAACCAATTATCAATACATTCATCTCATCATCCTCAAATCTTGCAAAAAGAGGTGCCTGATAAGGCACCTCTGATAAAAACTAGTGGCGGAAGTGGCGCATGCCCGTAAAAATCATCGCCATACCGTGTTCATCTGCGGCGGCAATCACTTCGTCATCACGCATCGAACCACCAGGCTGAATTACACATTTAATGCCAGCTTCTGCTGCTGCATCAATACCGTCACGGAATGGGAAGAAGGCATCAGAGGCCATGACGCAACCCTCAACTTGTAGGCCTTCGTCTGCCGCTTTAATGCCAGCAATCTTCGCTGAGTAGACGCGGCTCATTTGGCCAGCGCCCACACCAATAGTCATATCGCCTTTAGAGTAAACAATCGCGTTCGATTTTACGTACTTCGCCACTTTCCAGCAGAATAACGCGTCTTTGAGTTCTTCTTCCGTTGGCTGGCGCTTAGACACGACTTTAAGGTCATCTAGGCTGACCATGCCTTGGTCGCGATCTTGAACCAGTAGGCCGCCGTTCACGCGTTTCACGTCAAAGCCCGTTGTCTTCGTTGTCCACTCGCCACACTCAAGCAGACGAACGTTTTTCTTCGCTGCCACCACTTCCATCGCTTCAGCCGATACCGAAGGGGCAATGATGACTTCAACAAATTGGCGCTCAACAATAGCGGTGGCCGTTTCTGCGTCTAGCTCTTGGTTGAAGGCGATGATGCCGCCAAATGCGGATGTCGGATCGGTTTGGTAAGCGCGGTTGTACGCCTCTAGGATGTCTTTACCTAGCGCTACGCCACATGGGTTAGCGTGCTTAACAATGACACAAGCTGGCTCATTAAACTCTTTCACACACTCAAGCGCTGCGTCCGTGTCTGCGATGTTGTTGTAAGAAAGGGCTTTGCCTTGGATTTGGCGAGCGGTAGCAACCGATGCTTCTTGTGGGTTGGCTTCAACATAGAAAGCGGCTGCTTGGTGGCTGTTCTCACCGTAGCGCATGTCTTGTTTTTTGATGAACTGCTGGTTGAAAGTGCGCGGGAATTTGCTCTCTTCATCACCTTCTTTGTTCTCTCCGTATGAAGGAACCATAGTGCCGAAGTAGTTCGCGATCATGCCGTCGTAAGCAGCGGTGTGTTCAAAGGCTGCGATAGCGAGGTCGAAACGCGTTTCTAGAGTAAGCGACGTGTCGTTGGCGTCCATTTCTGTGATGACGCGATGGTAGTCTGAAGCGTTGACAACGATAGTCACGTCTTTATGGTTTTTCGCCGCAGAGCGAACCATGGTTGGGCCACCGATGTCGATGTTTTCAACCGCGTCAGCCAGTGTGCAGCCTTCTTTAGCGACAGTTTCTGCGAATGGGTAGAGGTTAACCACCACCATGTCGATCGGGTTAATGCCGTGTTTTGCCATGACCTCATCGTCTTGGCCACGACGACCGAGCACACCACCGTGAACTTTCGGGTGAAGCGTTTTAACGCGACCGTCCATCATTTCTGGGAAACCAGTGTAGTCAGAGACTTCAGTGACTGCGATGCCTTGCTCTGCAAGTAAACGAGCAGTACCGCCAGTCGATAAGATATCGACACCGCGCTCAGCAAGAGCTTGCGCAAACTCAACAATACCGGTTTTGTCTGATACGCTGATAAGCGCACGGCGAATAGGACGAGCGTTGTTCATGCTTCCAATTTCCTCAAATTCACGGAGTTAAACTAAAGATATTTGCCAAAAATGAACTTGTTTTTACCTCTTGGGGTAAAATATTGGCCAGTTTTGGAAAAGACCTTTGTCTCGCTTTTCTGGTAAGAAGACAGTCTCCCTCATTTGATGGCGCGTATTCTAACCAATTTATTACATAAAAGCTCGCGCAATCGTTTGGCATCTCAAAAATAATTGCAAAAAACTCGAACTTTAAGAGAAAAAGTAACGAGATAGTTAATAAGGAAAGTTATGTTTCAGATAGGTGAATTGGCGAAACGTTGTGGTGTGAGCGCGGATACGCTGCGTTTTTATGAAAAAAATGCCCTGATCAAGCCAGCTGGTCGCAGTGAATCCGGTTACCGTCTTTACAATTACGAAAACCAGAAGCAGGTGGGGTTCATTCTAAAAGCCAAAGAACTCGGTTTGAGTTTGGAAGAGATCAAAGAGCTGCTGGAGATCAAACTCGAAGCAACAGAACACAGTTGCGCCGAGGTGAAAGCGATCACTTCTGCTAAGTTGGCACTCATCGATGAGAAAATTGCCGAATTAAACAAAATTCGTCGGGCACTGAAAAAAATTAACGACGCGTGCTGTGGCCATGTGGAAGACAATGCCAGCCACTGTTCCATTCTTGCTGCTTTAGAATAACAGACGGCTTAGGCCATTAATGACCTAAGCCGATCGTAAGTTTGCTCATTCTATTGGCGTTACACCTTGAACGCAGCAAAGTTGACTTGCAATTGGTTACCGCTAGCCATCAACTGCTCGCTCGCTGCAGCGACTTGATTGGCTTGTGCTGCCGTTTGTTCACTGTGATCGACAATTTGCAGCAGATTGTGGTTAATGAGCTCAGTGGCCGATGTTTGCTCTCCGCTGGCAAGAGCAATGTGCTGGTTGAGCTGCAGAATCACAGCAATTTGCGCATCGATATCACTTAGGGCTTGCTGTGCCAAGCTGGCTTGTTGTTGGGTTTCGGTGGATTGACGCTGTGTTTGTTCCATCGATAAACAGACATCGTTGGCGCGTTGTTGCAACTGCGCGATGATGTGTTGAATTTCATCGGTACTGCTGCTGGTGCGCGTAGCCAATGTGCGTACTTCGTCAGCGACCACTGCAAAGCCACGGCCTTGCTCACCCGCTCGGGCGGCTTCTATTGCAGCGTTGAGCGCAAGTAAATTGGTTTGCTCGGCCACACCCCGGATAACTTCCAACACTGAGCCTACTTTTTGGGTTTCTTTGGCTAGCTCTTGCACATTGAGCTCTGTTTGGGTCACGGTGTGTGACAAGGCATGCATGTAGCCAGAGGCTTTTTCAATGATGGCACTGCCTTCTTTGCCTTTCTCTGCGGCAGTCTGCGCTGCACTGGCTGCCTCTTGAGCCGAATCGGCCACTTGCATATTGCTGTCGTGCAGTTGCTTCATGGCACTGGCAACGGAATCGACCGAGTGCTGCTGGGCGGTGGCTTTTTCGAGTGCATTTCTTGCCACTTGGGTCAGCTCAGAGGCAGAGCCGGTGACATCACGTGTGACAGGGGCAATGCCTTGTACGATGAGGCGGATCTTGCTGGTGAATTGGTTAAACGCACGGGCGATTTGTGCTAACTCATCTTGGCCGTCGGCAGGCAGTTGCTTGGTCAGGTCGCCATCTCCTTGTGCAATATCCTCTAAAGCGCGCTGCGTCGCTCTACAAGGCTGGGTAATGCTGTTGCCTATCCAGCCAGCCAGTAACAACATCACTGCGCCTGTAAGGCTCAACTGGAGAAGGGAGGCGCGAATACGCTGCCACACCAGCGCTTCGACATCATCGATATAAACGCCACTGCCGGTAATCCAACCCCACGGCTGGAACATTTGCACATAAGAGACTTTTTCCACATCGACGTCTGAACCCGGCTTTGGCCACATGTAATGGACAAAGCCAGCCCCGGATGTTTTTGCCACCGAAACCATTTCAACAAACAGCGCCTTGCCAGTCGGATCTTTCACTGCGCTTAAACTCTTGCCGTTCAGTTGCGGTTTCATCGGGTGCATGATCATATTGGGCTGATCATCGTTAATCCAAAAGTAATCTTCTTTTTCATAGCGCAGCTGGCTAATGGCCGCCTTGGCTTGCGTTTGCGCCTCTTCGCGAGACAAGCGCCCGGCTTGTTCTTGCTGATAATAGTGCTGCTGCAAACTCACGGCCGCTTCGACCAAGTGGCGTGTTTTGACCTGCTTGGCTTCCATCAAATCACTTTGATAGGCGTAGAGCAGAGCGATAAATGGAAGCAGCAATAGTGATGTAATCACGAAGGTGAGTACATAAAGTCGCTGTTTGATGTTAATGACGCGCAAGCTAGAACCGACCATACCAATCACTCCTTGAAGGGTTGGGAAACATTTGTTGATTGTTATTGTTTTTTCAATGTAACAAATTGATAACAGCTTCGTATATGCGACGAAAGGCGAGATTTGAAAGTGATGACGGTTTTAAAGCAAAGGTTGGGTAGCGTTACAGGAGAAATGTGCTACTGCGTAGAAAAGAGGGCATAAGAATCGATAAAAGAAAACCGCCCGCGGGAAACTCCAGCGGGCGGTTTGAAAGCGATCAAACTAATCAGGGATTAGTTCATGCCGTATTTTTTCAGTTTCTTACGAAGAGTACCGCGGTTGATGCCCATCATGGTTGCTGCGCGAGTTTGGTTACCGCGAGTGTACTGCATGATGGTATCTAGTAGTGGCTGTTCAACTTCAGCTAGAACTAATTCATAAAGTTCAGTGACTTCTTGACCGTTTAGTTGAGCCAAGTAGTTTTTAAGAGACGCTTTAACAGAATCACGTAGTGGCTTTTGCGTGATCTGATCTTGTGATGTTACGGTAGTTACTGTTAAAGCTTCTGAAGTCAGATTTTGTTCGAACATATTCGGTCTAGCTCTTCTCTTAATTATGATGCAACGTTATCAAAATAACCTTCGAGCGCTTCAAGTTGCAGCATAGCTGCGTCGATAGCGTTGAAGGTACGGCGAAACTCACTCGCTTGCTCATGTTCTTTTAGATACCAACCCACGTGCTTACGCGCGATGCGAGGGCCTAAATACTCACCATAAAACTCATGGAGAGCCTGAACATGACCGAGCATAATGCTTTTTACTTCCTCAATCGGAAGTTCAGGCATTGTGGTGCCGTTTTCCAAATAGTGATGGATTTCCTGGAAAATCCAAGGACGACCCTGGGCAGGGCGTCCAATCATTAAAGCGTCTGCGCCGGTGTACTCCAGTACATACTTGGCTTTTTCCGGGCTATCGATATCACCGTTTGCGATAACCGGAATGGAAACTGCCTGTTTAACGGCTTTAATGCTGTCGTATTCGGCCTCACCTTTGTACATACAGGCTTTGGTTCTGCCATGCAGAGCAAGAGCTTGTATGCCGCAGTCTTCGGCTAATTTAGCGATGTGAATACAGTTTTTGTTTTCTGTATCCCAGCCAGTGCGGGTTTTCAACGTTACAGGAACGTCCACTGCGTCAACCACCGCTTTCAAAATCTGTTCGATAATGTCCGGGTATTTGAGCAGCGCGGAACCCGCCAGCTTTTTATTCACTTTTTTTGCTGGGCAACCCATGTTGATATCGATGATTTGCGCACCATTTTCAACACTGAATTGCGCAGCATCTGCCATCAGCTGTGGATCGCTGCCCGCGATTTGTACAGAGCGAATGCCCGATTCGCCTTCATGCACCATGCGTTGCTTCGACTTCGACGTTTTCCATAGCTGCGGATTAGAGGACATCATTTCACTGACGGCCATTCCCGCACCATAACGAAGGCACAACTCTCGAAACGGTCTATCCGTTACTCCGGCCATCGGCGCTACGATTAGTTTGTTCTTAAGTTGATAATTTCCGATCTTCAAAACGTCGTCACAGCTTCATACCAGCAAGGGCGCGCATTTTACGCATTTTTTTTCTGCGTGAAAAGACTAATATTTGAGCATTGACAAATTGTTTTTGCAATTTGTATGAATTTCAAACAATTACCCCTGAAAGTCTTGTCTAGCCTTGCTTGCGACCAGAGATGCGACACCATTCACTTTGCTCAACGATTGGATCAATGTGAAGCTCATCACGGTAATAGTTGGCCACATCTTCTGCTTGGGTATCCAATACGCCCGACATCGCTAATTGGCCATTTGGTTTGACAAGCCCCTTGATGATCGAAGAAAGCTCACGCAGTGGTGCCGCCAAAATGTTTGCGACAACAACGTCAGCAAGCAGACCTTCCGGTTGATCTTGAGGCAGATAAACATCCAGTTGATCGGCAACGCCATTACGTTGGGCGTTGTCTTTCGAAGCGAGAAGTGCTTGAGGATCAATGTCGATCCCGATGACTTTTTCTGCACCCAGTTTGATCGCTGCGATCGCCAAGATGCCAGAGCCACAACCAAAATCGATAACGGTTTTACCCGAAAGATCAAGGCTCTCTAGCCATTCAAGACACAGTGCTGTGGTTGGGTGAGTACCCGTACCAAACGCAAGGCCAGGATCCAGCATCACGTTCACTGCGGTGGGATCGGGAATGTCACGCCAGCTTGGGCAGATCCACAAACGCTGACCAAATTTCATTGGGTGGAAGTTGTCCATCCACTCGCGTTCCCAATCTTTATCTTCTAGCTGCTCAATTTTGTAAGCAAAGCCTTCAGCCAGCATGTTGCTTGCTTTGATTTGCGACATGATGAGCTGAGTGTCCGCCTCTGCGTCGTACAGTGCCAGGACATCCGTATCACCCCAAAGACGCGTTTCACCAGGCAGTGGCTCGAAGACAGGGGTATCGTGCGCATCTAGGAAAGTCACCGATAGCGCGCCAGTCTCTTCCATAAGCATATCGCCGATAAGCTCAGCGTTTTCGTTGGTCGCATTGAGTTTGATTTGAATCCAAGGCATGAGTGCATACTCTTAATGTTTAAATTTGGCGCAGAGTTTAGCAGACTTTCCCTGCAAACGAAAAAATCCGCTCAATGAAAAATGCCCACCGAAGTGGGCATGGTAACCAGTGCGCTGCGCTTAGTGCTGAAGGCCGAGTTTTTTCTCTAGGTAGTGGATGTTGGCACCACCGTGCTGGAAGTTTTCATCGTTCATGATGCTCACTTGCAGCGGAATGTTGGTCTTGATGCCTTCAATGAACATCTCACCCAGGGCGTTCTTCATACGTGCAATCGCAACGTCACGGTTTTCACCGTAAGTGATCAGCTTACCGATCATTGAGTCGTAGTGCGGTGGCACGGTGTAGCCGCTGTAGATGTGCGATTCCCAACGAACACCCATACCGCCTGGTGCGTGGAAGCGTTCAATCTTACCTGGAGACGGTAGGAAGCGTTCTGGGTCTTCCGCGTTGATACGACATTCAATCGCATGGCCACGGATCTTAATGTCGTTCTGCGTGAATGACAGAGGCTGACCCGCCGCAACGCGCAGCTGTTCTTTGATCAGGTCAACACCAGTCACCATTTCAGTCACTGGGTGCTCAACCTGAATACGGGTGTTCATTTCAATGAAGTAGAACTCACCGTTTTCGTAGAGGAATTCGAATGTACCTGCACCGCGGTAACCGATCTCTAGACATGCACGAGTACAACGTTCGCCGATGTACTTACGCATCTCTTCAGTAATACCTGGAGCTGGTGCTTCTTCAACAACCTTTTGGTGACGACGCTGCATTGAACAATCACGCTCACCTAGGTGGATAGCGCCGCCTTGGCCATCTGCAATCACTTGAACTTCAACGTGACGTGGGTTTTCTAGGAATTTCTCCATGTAAACCATGTCGTTGTTGAATGCTGCTTTTGCTTCTGCACGCGTCATGGCAATTGCTTGAACGAGGTCTGCTTCTTTACGAACCACACGCATACCACGACCACCACCGCCACCAGAGGCTTTGATGATCACTGGGTAACCAATACGTTTCGCGTGTGCTCGGTTTTTCACTTCGTCGTTATCAAGTGGACCATCAGAACCAGGTACACATGGAACGCCCGCTTTTTTCATTGCAGTGATAGCCGATACTTTGTCACCCATCATGCGGATGGTGTCCGCTTTTGGACCCACAAAGATGAACCCGCTACGTTCTACTTGTTCAGCAAAGTCTGCGTTTTCAGACAAGAAACCGTAACCTGGGTGGATCGCCACCGCGCCAGTCACTTCTGCTGCTGAAATAATGCGAGGAATGTTCAGATAGCTGTCGATACCACGAGCAGGACCGATACACACAGTTTCATCTGCCAGCAGTACGTGTTTTAGATCGCGATCGGCGGTGGAGTGCACGGCAACGGTTTTGATGCCGAGTTCTTTACACGCGCGAAGGATACGAAGTGCGATTTCACCTCGGTTCGCGATGACTACTTTATCTAGCATAGCGAACTCCGCTTATTCGATAACTACAAGTGGTTGGTCAAACTCAACAGGCTGGCCGTCTTCAACAAGGATTGCTGTTACCACGCCAGATTTGTCGGCTTCGATTTGGTTCATCATCTTCATCGCTTCAACGATGCACAGTGTTTGACCTGCAGTCACAGATTGGCCCACTTCGATGAATGCTTTCGCATCTGGACTTGGAGAGCGGTAGAAAGTACCGACCATTGGAGAAAGAACTTGGTGGCCTGCAGGTACTGCCGCCGCAGCTGGCGCTGCTTCTGCGGTTGCGACAGGTGCTGCTGCAACTGGCGCAGGTTGCGCGACAGGTGCCGCAGCGTAGTGCATTGGAGCAGGCGCTGCCATCATTTGACCGTGACGACTGATGCGTACCGACTCTTCGCCTTCAGAGATTTCTAGCTCAGCAATGCCAGATTCTTCAACTAGTTCGATAAGCTTTTTGATTTTACGAATATCCATCTTTTCTTTCTCTTTTATCTTGTGAGTAAGACAACCCTAAAGGGTTGCAGAGTGTTGGGTTTACTTTGCCTGCAGACGAGCAATGGCTGCCGACAGAGCGAATTCATAGCCTTGCGCCCCTAAGCCACAAATCACGCCGAGCGCTTTGTCCGACAGATAAGAGTGATGTCGGAACGGCTCACGAGCGTGTACGTTGGAGAGGTGCACTTCAATAAAAGGGATGGCAACACCCAGTAGCGCATCACGTAGCGCAACACTGGTGTGAGTAAAAGCCGCCGGATTGATGATGATGAAGTCGACGTTGCCGTGTGCGGCATGGATGGCTTCAATCAATTCATACTCACGATTCGATTGCAGGTGTTCGAGCTCGATGCCTGCAGTTTGCGCCTGTTGTGTCAGCGTATCGACGATTTGCGGCAAAGTTTGGTGACCGTAATGACCCGGCTCACGCAAACCCAGCAGGTTAATATTTGGACCGTTCAGGACCAGAATTCGTGATTTTGCAGACATGTTGACGCTATCTTCCTTTAACGTGAGTGGAACCAGCATATTCCCAAAAATACGAGAAATCGGCACGAGATTTTTGTAAAAAACGCGCAAATTTTTCAAAATCGACCAAGATTATAGCCAATTCATTACAATTAGCAGCAATTTACTGGTCTAATCTCCCTGTTTGCCGTGGATTTTCTGTAACCAGCTTAACAAAAAACAAGATTAACCTTTCTTACAGTATGGGTAATGATAACGGCAAACAAAAAAGCCACTCTTATGTAGAGTGGCTTTGAGGGTGTTTTGTTTAAAACGGATTAAACCAGTTCGGCTTTTTCTGCGATCAGCTTATCAACTACGCTTGGGTCGGCCAGTGTTGAGGTGTCACCCAAGTTGCTGGTGTCTCCCGTGGCGATCTTGCGCAAAATGCGGCGCATGATTTTACCTGAACGAGTTTTCGGTAGTGCATCTGTCCAATGCAGTACGTCTGGTGTTGCGATGGGGCCAATCTCTTTACGTACCCAATCTTTCACTTCTTTATGCAGCTCTGCGGTTGGATACTCGCCCGCATTGAGGGTGACGTAGGCGTAAATTGCTTGGCCTTTGATGTCGTGTGGAATGCCAACAATCGCCGCTTCAGCAATTTTCGGGTGTGCCACTAGGGCGGATTCAATTTCCGCTGTACCCATACGGTGGCCAGAAACGTTTAATACGTCATCCACACGGCCTGTGATCCAGTAGTAACCATCTTCATCGCGGCGCGCACCATCTCCGGTAAAGTACATGCCTTTAAAGGTTGAGAAGTAGGTTTGTTCGAAACGTTCATGGTCACCATAAACCGTGCGCATTTGACCTGGCCAAGAATCGAGGATAACGAGGTTACCTTCTGCGGCTTGGTCTTCGATCACATTACCCATGTTGTCCACCAGTGCAGGCTGAACACCAAAGAATGGGCGCGTTGCAGAACCCGGTTTCAGCGCGGTGGCGCCTGGCAGTGGTGTGATCAAAATGCCGCCAGTTTCGGTTTGCCACCAAGTATCGACAATCGGTGATTTCTCGTTGCCGATGGTTTTGTAGTACCACTCCCACGCCTCTGGGTTAATAGGTTCACCCACAGAGCCCATGATGCGTAGGCTGCTACGATCTGTACCTTCGATCGCTTCGTTGCCTTTTGCCATCAGCGCACGAATGGCCGTTGGTGCGGTGTAAAGAATGTTGACTTGGTGCTTATCGACCACTTCACTCATGCGGCTGGTGTTTGGATAGTTTGGCACGCCTTCAAAGAGAATGGTTTTCGCGCCGTTTGCCAGTGGACCGTAAACCAGATACGTGTGGCCAGTGATCCAACCCACGTCGGCCGTACACCAGAAAGTTTCGCCTGGCTGGTAGTCAAACACGTACTTAAAGGTCATGGTCGCGTAGACCAGATAGCCGCCCGTGGTGTGCAGCACGCCTTTCGGTTTGCCGGTTGAGCCTGACGTGTAGAGGATGAACAGCGGATCTTCAGCTTTCATCTCTTCTGGTGGGCAAACGTCAGAGACTTTTGCTGTCGCTTCGTGCCACCAAACATCACGATGTTCGTGCCAATCAATGTTGCCGCCAGTGCGCTTGAACACCACCACTTTGCTGATGGTTTTCACTTCTGGGTTGGTTAGTGCTTCGTCCACATTCTTTTTCAGTGGCACCGCGCGACCACCACGAACGCCTTCGTCGGCCGTGATGACGACTTTGGCATCGGAGTCGATGATGCGGCCAGCCAGTGCTTCTGGTGAAAAACCACCAAAGACGATGGTGTGCACCGCACCAATACGGGTACAGGCCAACATCGCAACCGCTGCTTCAGGGACCATTGGCATGTAGAGACACACCACGTCGCCCTTGCGTACGCCTTGCTCTTTGAGTGCATTCGAAAAACGACACACTTCGGTATAGAGTTCGTTGTAAGTCAGAGTTTTGTCGTCCTCTGGGTTGTCGCCTTCCCAAATGATGGCGACATCATCGCCGCGCTCTGCTAGATGGCGGTCAATACAGTTTGCTGAGACATTGAGCGTGCCATCTTCAAACCAGCGAATATCAACGTGGCCAGTATCAAAAGACGTTTGTTTGACTTTGGTGAAGGGCTTAATCCAGTCAACAATTTTGCCGTGTTCACTCCAGAAACGTTCTGGGTCAGTGACGGACTGCTGGTACATGGCTAGGTAGGTATCATTATCCGCATGGGTATGGGCTTTGATGTTCTCTTTTACCGGATAAATGTGGGCTTCACTCATTGTCTTTCTCCTTGTGCCTTTGTCTTCGCGATGCGGTTTTATGATGTTTTAAACACGCCTCAATCACGAAAGGGGGAATCCGTATGCCTCTAACTGTCAATCAGTTGGAGGCTTTCGACAATTAGACTTTAGGATATAGCGAGTGCTGATGGGGTGTTTTTTCTCCGACCACGATCACGAAGAAGCATAGGGCAATGACAGGCTCGGCAAATCGCCACGAGTGAGTCGCACAAACACCAAAGCCGCGGCAATGGCATCTTGCAGCGCATCGTGTTTGTCTTGGATGGGCAAGTCGAGATGGCGACAAATGGCGTCCAAACTCAAATCGAAATAGGCGTTGGGTAGATGTTTTTCCAGCTTGTCATGGTAGATCTGGCTGACTTCCACCAGTGGATTGGCCAAGGGAAAACCGAGGTGGCGTAAGCAGGCTAAATCGAGGATCTTCTTATCGTAGCGGATGTGGTAGCCCACCAAGGGGCGATTACCGATGAAATCAATCAGTTTGAGCAGTGCTTCTTTCTCGCTCAACCCATCGACCAAGTCTTGGTGGCGGATCTTGTGAATTTTCACTGAACCAGAATCGAGAGACTGTGGCGCACGCAAACGCACCTCGAACGGTTTACTGGTGATGATGCGATTGTCGATGATCTTGGTCGCGGCAATGGTGACGAGTTCTGCGCGGTTGGGGTCAAGGCTGGTGGTTTCACAGTCGAGAGAGACATACTCTTTATTGTTTGGCGCACAAAACAGCGACTGATAGGGCGAGCCTTTCAATCGGTAGTACCAGTAGTTGCGCCGAAACCAGTTCATAGAGATTCCTATTTCATTAAGACCTTAGCCGTATAGCCTTTGGTCGTGATGGTCAATTGAGCCAAGTTAATCTTTGATTTGATAGTGATAACCCAGCCACTGTTTGAACTTTTTCACCACGTGCAAACTGTGGCGCAGTAAATCTCGCTCGGTGCGATCCAGCAGTTTTAAGTTGAGTTTGTTATTACTGTGCTGCTCTGTCAGTTGCTGTGCTAGGCGCAATTTAAAAAACAACTTGAGTGCTTCGCTTAGGTTTGCGGCCGTGCTTTTTTCCAACACGTTGCGTGCCACTAACCCCTCAATGCGGTCGAAGGTGTTGTTGTCGTGTAAGGCGTATTCCAAGCTCAAAGCGCGAATGCCGTGCACGATAGGAAAGATGCCGCCTTGTTTGATGTCGAGGCCGCTTTTGTCGGCCTTGACGTTGCCAAAAAGGGTGAGGGGAACTGAAAAGTTCAATGCAGGCCGAGTGAACTCGGTCAAAATCAGTTCTTGATCCGCCATCAACTCGGAGAGGTGCTGTTTCACGGGCTCAAGCAATGCCTTATTGCCCGCAACGGCATGTGCATCGGCAAAAATCGCTAAATCCATCACCGTTTCTGGTTTGGCACTGCGTACCCATGCGGTGAGGGTTTTGCGCCAATCACTCTGACTTTTGACCCACTTAGGGTTATTGACCATCACATTGCCAGGGCAAAGCGGATAGCCAAGTTGCTGCAAGGTGTGTGTCAGTTGTTGCATCACCACGCCGCTTTGTTGCCATTCCAAACCATCTTTGATGATCAGCGCGTTGTCTTGGTCGGTTTTGAGGATTTGTTCCCCACGCCCTTCTGAGCCTAAAACGATCAAACAACAGTGATCGTGAAGGGCGGGTGGAACAACCAACTCAAAGGCTTTCTCGATGATCTGTTCATTGACGGCAGAAATCAGCTCCATGATGAAGCGAGTGCGAATGCCGTTTTTCAGCAAACTTTCCACTAACTGACGCTGGCGATTGGACGCTAAGGCCAGCTCTTCAACACTGGAGGCGCGCGCGATGCTCAAAGTGAGCACGTGGGAATGGGTGGAGAAGGCGCTGAGAATTTGCGTCATGTCCAACATGCCCACAGCTTGATGGCCATCGCACACCATGAGGCGCTTCATACGATTGCGCGTCATGGTGATCATCGCATTAAAGAGAAAATCACCATCATCGACGTGGAAGACGGGGAAGGTGGCAATATCACCCACCGGAGTGTCGAGCGGCTTATCATCGAGCATCACCGAGTGGAGCATATTGGTGCGGGTGACAATCGCATAAGGGTGTGCATTGGGATGATTGAGTAGCCGCCCATCGTCATCATGGAGGCGTACCAAGGCGGCATCGATACCGTTCTCTTTAAGTGTGCGCGTGACCTGATTGATCGGCATCTCAGGCGACAAAATCTTCGGTGGATGATAGATGGCTTTATCAACTTTGGTGAGAATGAACTCAGCAAGATTTTGTTGCTGCTGTGCCGCCTCTATCAGCTCTTGGCGCTTGGCGAGGTTGTTATCAAAATAAGCGGCGAATTGGCCATTTTCATTGTATAGCTCGAGAAAAATGGCCTTGGGCAGCAAATAGCTTAAGGTATCTTCGAGCGCGACATACTGATGACGTACGGTTGGTTCAAATAAGGCGCGCACATCAAACATATCGTCATTGGCATAGTGAGCAAACACTTCTTGCTGGTTGGCAGAACGCTCTTCAACCGCGCCTTTGATTAAGATATGCAGATGCGGTGACGGTTGCCCAGCGGCGAGCACCACATCTTTAGTGCGAAAATAGGCCACATCAAGTGAAGAACGTAAAAGGTGTTGTTGCCCCTCGCTCAAGCGATCAAACGGGGGAGATTGCATATTAAATTTATCAGGCATGGCAGCGTCCAAAACCAGCAAGGCATATGCTCTAAGTCTGACAAAATTCTCCTGACTCTCCAGACGACTTTGGTCTAATTCACTCCAATTAGGCCGATTAGAGGAAACAATCTGTCGCGGAGAATTCCCTTTTTCTCATCTGCAAGGCAAGTCATAATGGCGCCGATTTTTCTCTCGTCAGTTTTTAGGTCAACAGACCCTAGGATCACCATCATGTTCAAACCGTCTCCTTATGGATGGATATCGCAGTATTTTCTCGGTTTCTTTTTTGCCTATGGCGTCTATCTGCCATTTTGGTCGCTGTGGTTTAAAGAACAGGGCGTCTCCTCCACTGACATCGGTTTGCTGGTCGGTATCGGCTTAGCGACACGCTGTGTGGCGAACATGGTGATCACGCCACGTATCCATAAGGCTGAGCACATTATGCCGGCGTTACGTTGGCTCAGTTTTGCGGCGTTGATTTTTGTCGGCTTCCACTTCTTTACCGGTGGCAGCTTTTGGCTGATGGCGTTAGCGACGGTACTGTTTAACTTGTGCTGTGGCCCCGTCGTGCCGCTATCCGATGCGCTTGCCAACTACTACGCAAGATTGAAGATGCTCGATTATGGTCGCACCCGTTTGTGGGGCTCGATCGCCTTTATCGCGGGCTCGACCGTGGTGGGGTATCTGATTGCTCTCTATGGCACCGACATGATTCTATACACCGCCTTGGTGGGGGTGTTTATTTCCTTACTGCTGAGTATGCGCAGTGCCAATGTGATGCCGGTGACGCGCAGCGAACATCACAGTGAAAGACCGAAACTGACGCAACTGCTGACCGACGGCCCTGTGGTGAAATTTTTGCTACTAGCGGCTCTGATTCAGGGCAGTCACGCCGCCTATTACAGCTTTAGTGCGATTTACTGGCAGCAAGCGGGCCATTCGGAAGAGATCATCGGCTATTTGTGGAGCCTTGGTGTGGTATCGGAAGTGGCGGTGTTTGCGTTGAGCAAGCGCTTGTTTGCGGGCTGGTCGCTGCGTGCGTTGTTTGTCGCGGCATCGATTGGCGTCATGTTGCGCTGGGGGATCACCGCCTCGACCACGTTGTTGTTGGGTTTGGTGTTGGTGCAGTTGCTGCACGGCGTGACGTTTGCGATGGCGCACATCGCAGCCATTCAATACATTCAAAATTCAGAAGAGCACAAAATGGTGGCGCTACAAGCACTGTACAATGCGCTGCCACTGGGGGCCTTTATTGCGGCGATGACGGCCTTTAGTGGTTGGGGCTTCGAGCATTGGGGCGCGAACGTATTCTGGGTGATGGCGGCCATGGGGCTGGTGGCACTGTTCATCAAAGTCGCGCCTGTCACCAGCCAGGTTCAGGACGTTAGCGTGGTGAAAGCGGAGCCCAATGCACAGAATTAATCCTAAGAGATTGAGATTAAAAACTATCCTTAGTTAAATGAAACCTCTCCCGTATGGAGAGGTTTTTTATTGAGCAAGAGAAAGGATGTCACATGCAAGGATGGTTGGTGATACCCGTATCGTTAGCGTATTTAGGAGTGTTGTTCCTCATCGCTTGGTATGGAGATAGGCAAAAAAATTGGTTGGCACGTTGGCGGCCTTGGATCTATAGCCTATCGATTGCGGTTTACTGTACCTCTTGGACGTTTTACGGCACGGTGGGGCAGGCGAGCAATAATCCTTGGTCTTTCTTGCCGATCTACATTGCACCGATTCTGGTCTTTACTCTTGGTTGGCGCGTCTTGGCGCGGCTCATTCTCGTTGCCAAGCGCGAGCACATTACCTCGATTGCGGACTTCATTGCTGCGCGCTATGGCAAATCGCAAGGGCTTGCGGTGGTGGTGACTTTAATCGCTGTGGTGGGAATTTTGCCCTATATCGCCCTGCAATTGCGTGGCATTACGATGGGGCTTGAGATCATCGCGCCAGATCTCTCAAGCCGTTTTGGCTATCAAGACTCAGGCGTTTCTTGGTTTGTGGTGGGGGCACTGGCGATATTCACCATGCTGTTTGGCACCCGTCATATCGACAACACCGAGCATCACCGCGGCATGATGATGGCGATAGCTTTTGAATCGATCGTTAAGCTGGTGGCGTTTCTCGTGGTGGGAATGTTTATCGTCTGGCTGGCGATGCAGCATCAAGAGGTCGATCTCAGCCGTGTTGCCGCCGCCACGTACCAATCGCCCAATATCGCGACCTTGCTGATCCACACCTTGCTGACCATGCTGGCGATTGTCTGTTTGCCGCGTCAGTTTCACACCATGGTGGTGGAAAATGAACGCGCGCAAGATCTGCATACCGCGCGCTGGCTCTTCCCGCTGTATTTGATTTTGATGGGCATTTTTGTGCTGCCGATTGCGTGGGCGGGGCAAAGTTTGCTCTCTGGCAGCCCTGCCGATACTTATGTGATCAGCTTGCCGATGGCGTTTGGCGCCAATGACATTGCTTTATTGGCCTTCCTTGGTGGCACGTCCGCTGCCAGTGGCATGGTGATTGTGTCCACCATCGCGCTCGCCATTATGGTCTCCAACGATTTGGTGATGCCATTGCTACTGCGCCGCATGCGGCTGTCTAACCGTAATCACCACCATTTTTCAGGTTTACTGCTGCGTATTCGTCGAGCGTTAATTCTGGTGTTGTTAATTGGCGCATGGGGTTTCTATCAAGCGCTGGACGCAATTCATTCGCTCTCAGCAATTGGCTTTCTCTCATTCGCTGCGATCACCCAGTTTGCTCCAGCTTTGATTGGCGGCATGTACTGGCGCCAAGGTAACCGCAAAGGGGTGTATGTTGGGCTGGCGGCGGGTTTTACTTTATGGCTGATTACATTGATGAGCCAAACCGACATGTTGGCCGGCGATGCGCAGAGCAACTTGCTGATTTGGCTGATTACACCACCAGAGGTATTAGGGGAGATGGGCGTGAAGGCCTCTGACTGGGGGATGTTCCTCAGTGTCACCGTCAATGCGCTCTGCTTCCTTGTCGTCTCGATGCTAACGCGTCCAAGCCTAAGTGAGCGCTTACAATCGGCGTCGTTTGTTGGTACGCCATTGCCCGAAAATGAAAACATCAGCCTCTATCAAAGCCGCGTCACCGTGGGTGAGTTGGAGATGCTGGCCTCACGCTTTGTTGGGCGCAATCGGGTGAAAAATGCCTTTGCTCACTATTGGTCGCAGCAAAGAGAAACCTTATTGCCGAACCAACAAGCTCCCTCGACCTTGATTCGTCATACTGAGCGGGTATTGGCGGGGGTGTTTGGTGCTTCGTCGGCGAAGTTAGTCCTTACTTCGGCGCTGCAAGGCAGAAACATGCAATTGGAGGAAGTCGCAACCATCGTGGATGAAGCGTCTGAGTTGTATGATTTTAGCCGAGGCTTATTGCAAGGGGCGATTGAGCATATTGGTCAAGGCATTGCCGTGGTGGACAAACAGCTTCGGCTGGTGGCATGGAACCAACGCTATTTGGAGCTGTTTGAGTTTCCGCCTGGGCTGATACAAGTGGGCCGGCCGATTGCCGATGTGATTCGCCATAATGCCGAGCAGGGTTTATGTGGCCCGGGAGACCCAGAAGATCATGTGCGTCGCCGAGTCTATCATTTGGAACAAGGCTCGCGGCATACCTCGTCACGCATTCGCCCCGATGGACGCGTGATTGAAGTGCAAGGTAACCCCATGCCCGGCGGCGGCTTTGTGATGAGCTTTACCGACATCACTGTGTTCCGTGATGCAGAACAAGCATTGAAAGAAGCCAATGAAACGCTCGAAGAACGTGTTCATTTACGTACAAGAGAGCTTGAGCAGTTGAATAAACAGCTGGTGGTGGCAACGCAGCGTTCGGAGCTGGAATCACGCTCTAAATCGCGTTTTTTGGCTGCCGTGAGTCACGACTTGATGCAACCACTCAACGCAGCGCGTCTGTTTGCCTCATCACTCTCGGAAGTGGCCAAGGACGATGAAAGCCGCAAGCTGGCGCATCACATTGAAAGTGCCCTCGGGGCTGCGGAAGATTTGATTGGTGATTTGTTGGATATCTCGCGACTGGAATCGGGTAAGTTGGATGTACACGTGCACGGTTTTGCCATCAATGATGTGTTATCGAATTTGAATGCGGAATTTAGCGCACTGGCCAAACAGCAAGGCATCGAGTTCTGCATGATCCCGTCGTCACTCAATGTCACGTCTGATCCAAAATTGCTGCGCCGTGTGGTGCAGAACTTCCTGACCAATGCGTTTCGATATAGCCCTAATGGCAAGGTAGCGCTTGGGGTGCGCCGAGTCGGTGAGCGGGTGCGTATCGACGTATGGGATAACGGGATGGGCATTGAAGAAGATAAGCAGCAAGAGATCTTCGAAGAGTTTAGCCGTGGTACCCAAGTGCGCTCCGATCAAGGATTGGGTTTAGGGCTCGCGATTTCCAAAGGCATCGCGCAAGTGTTGGGGCATGAGATTTCGATGCGTTCATGGCATGGCCGCGGCAGTGTGTTTTCTATTACTCTGGATCGTGCTCAGCAAGTGCAAGCGTTGCCGACGGCAGAGCCTGCCCAAGCGCACTCTGAGTTAAGTCACTTACGTATTTTGTGTGTCGATAATGAGCCCGATATTTTGGTTGGCATGGAGAATCTGCTGGCGCGTTGGGGGTGTGAAGTGAAAACCGCTACTGACATTGTGCAAAGTTTGAAAGCACTGGACGGTGGTTGGCATCCGGATGTGATTTTCTCCGACTATCGTCTTGATGAAGGTCGCACAGGTTTAGAAGTGCTCCAGCAATGTAAGCTTAGATTAGGCAGCCGTTTTGAAGGGGTGATCATCAGCGCCGATCGCACCGATGACATGATGCAAGGCATCAAAGCCAATGGTTTTAGCTTTATTGCCAAACCCGTTAAACCGCTCAAGCTGAGAGCGGTGTTGAACCGAGTGGCGTGAGGTGCCTTCTCCAAAAAGAGCTGCCATGGTTGGTATTAAAATGGCAGCTCTTTGTGAATGTCTTGGCTAAGAAAAAAGTTGTGTTGATACGCCAATAATGATCACCTGCTTAATTCTCTATATATCCTGACTCTAATGCACCATGAAGGTCGCAGATAGTATGAACTTCATACCCATCATGATCTTTTTTCTTAGCATCAAATATAAAATATTTCTCTTTTGAATTAATGTCGCAAGTGAGATTGGATAAATTTTCTGACATGAAAGTAAATATGCTATATCCAGGTAAATATGAACGCCATAAGTATTTGTATTCAAGGTCACGTTTTATGCTTAATGATGTGCTGACCATTTTGGGGTCAAAAATGCTTGGTGTCTTTATTGTTGAAATACTGACAGCTTCAAAAAAGAACTCACCATTTTGATTAGTATATGCCTTTAATTCTTTTGTGTCATTCAGAGCACTGATTTCAAGGGTGACTTCAATATTTGCCGCAAGGATACCATGATTAAAAATTCTCCCGTGAATTTTTGGTGTTAAGTCATATGTTTTTTGTTTAAATATGTCCATGACGTAGACCTGGTAGGAGACGGTTAAGAAAAAAGTATTATTAAATGATGTATTGCCTTTTTAATCCTTTTGCCTTTTTTCTCTACGCTTATATCCATTAATTTTACATCTACTTAGTACCATCAAATCGACACCATGTGGAACAACAGGGTTTTTAAAATAGTATTGATATTGATTAGAGTTTATCTCGCATTTTGTGTTTTTAAGATTGTCAACAATAAGATCAAGTGGCTCATCGTAATCTAGTATTGAATGCCATAGATATATTCTCTCTTCTTCATTTACTAGGTAAATACCAAAGTAAGAGTAAGCCTGATTTAACGAGAATTTCTTCAACCATTGAGAATGAATCATGGGTTCAAAATGAAAATATCCATTCAGATCAGTTTTGGTTTTATCTTCATATCGATGTTTTAAAAAACTACCCTCAAGATAAATCTCTTTATTTGCTAAGATTTTTCCATCCTGAGTAAGATGTCCAGAGATCTCTGGACTTAAGATGTAATCATTCTTTTTTAAGAAACCCAAAATATTTATCATGTTATTTATACTCAATATTGGTGAGATTTAAATTATGATCGCTTTATATGAGACGTTTTTTAAATACTCTCGTATTTTTCTCTACGCTTATATCCCTTAATTTCACATCTGCTTAGTAGCATCAAATCAACGCCATTAGGTACTACAGGGTTTTTAAAATAGTAGAGATAATCAGGTGTTCTGATGTTGCAATTAAGGTTATTTAAGTTGTTTTTAATGAAATTAAATGGTTGTTCGTATCCCAATATGGATTCCCATAGATATGTCTTTTCATTTTCAATTAAAATGTAAATACCAATATAAGAATAAGCTTGATTTAACGGGGATTTCTTCAACCATTGAGAAT
This sequence comes from Vibrio vulnificus CMCP6, assembly GCF_000039765.1. Taxonomy (NCBI): domain Bacteria; kingdom Pseudomonadati; phylum Pseudomonadota; class Gammaproteobacteria; order Vibrionales; family Vibrionaceae; genus Vibrio; species Vibrio vulnificus. The sequence goes on from NC_004459.3 coordinate 1,226,673, forward strand.
GAATCATGGGATCAAAATGAAAATACCCATTCAGATTAGTTTTGGTTTTATCGTTATATCGATGTTTTAAGAACCCGCCTTCAAGATAAACGTCTCTATTCGCAAATGCTTGTCCGTCTTGAGTCAGGTGTCCAGAGATCTCTGGACTTAAGACATACTCATTTTTTTTAAATAAATCAAAAATGCTCAACATATTACCTTTGCTTACTATTGGGAAAGAAACTAAGAGCAGGGTTAATATTATCTTAGTGATTTTCATTTTTAGTCCGAAAACAAATGGTGACTAATATATAGGATGTTTTTTTCTTGATAAGAAAGAATGTTTTTTTTGAGATTAATATCGTGTTTGTCGTGTAATTAATAAGTTTGATACTTTGTGCACAACAAAAAGCCGATGCAGTTGCATCGGCTTTGCTTTTCCTCGGAGCTCAATCCCTACAATAAAGCTCTAAAGTGTGGATCAATGGTCGTGAGCTGCGCCAGCGCCTTTCGGGTAGCGGATAGACTCAACCATTTCTTGTACATCTGACGGTACTTCGGCAGTGAACTTGTTCACGACAATTGCTACCACAAAGTTCAGACACATACCTAGTGTACCAATGCCCTCAGGGCTGATACCGAACAACCAGTTATCCGGTGTGCTCGCAGCTGGGTTAATGAACTTGAAGTACACGATGTAAGCCGCAGTAAAGGTAATACCTGCCAACATACCCGTGATAGCGCCTTCTTTGTTCATCTTCTTATAGAAGATACCCAAGATAATCGCAGGGAAGAAGGATGAGGCTGCCAATCCGAAGGCGAATGCCACAACCTGTGCTACAAAGCCTGGAGGGTTAATACCCAAGTAGCCCGCACCGACGATGGCAATCGCTGACGCAATCCGCGCGGCCATTAACTCCTGTTTATCGGTCATATTGGGCCTAAAGCCTTTCTTCAACAAGTCATGCGAAATGGCGGTTGAGATAACCAATAGTAGGCCTGCTGCGGTAGAGAGTGCTGCTGCCAGACCACCCGCTGCCAATAGTGCCACAACCCAGTTTGGTAGTTTTGCTAGTTCTGGAGAAGCCAGTACGATGATATCGCGGTTGATCTTCATCTCGTTGCGCTCATCGCCAGAGTAGAACATCTTGCCATCGCCATTCTTGTCTTCCCAAGCCACTAGGCCAGTGCTTTCCCAGTTTTTGTACCAGCTCGGTGCTTCTGTGCCTGCGACACCTTGCATGTCTGGACCATTGATGGTGTCGATCATGTTAACGCGTGCAAACGCTGCCACAGCCGGTGCGGTGGTATAAAGAATCGCGATGAACACCAATGCCCAACCAGCAGAGATACGCGCATCAGATACTTTCGGTACGGTAAAGAAGCGAATAATAACATGTGGAAGACCGGCAGTACCTACCATGAGCGCCGCACAGATGAAGAAGACGTCAACCATGCTCTTCGATCCATCGGTATAGGCGGTGAAACCGAGCTCCTGTGTTAGACCATCCAGTTTGGTGAGTAGATACTCATCGCTACCTGCCATGGTCGAACCGAAGCCAAGCTGAGGGACAGGGTTACCAGTCATCATCAAGGAAGTGAAGATCGCTGGAACCATGAAGGCAAAGATAAGCACACAGTATTGCGCTACCTGCGTATAGGTGATGCCCTTCATGCCGCCCATAACCGCGTAGAAGAACACGATCGCCATACCGATGATGATACCCATGTTGATGTCAACTTCGAGGAAGCGTGCGAATACCACACCCACACCACGCATTTGACCAGCAACGTAAGTAAACGATACGAAAATAGCACAGAATACCGCAACCAAACGCGCCGTTCTTGAGTAGTAACGGTCGCCGATGAAATCTGGCACGGTGAACTTACCAAACTTACGTAGATAAGGGGCTAAACAAAGGGCGAGAAGTACGTAGCCACCGGTCCAACCCATCAGGTATACCGTACCATCGTAGCCGATGAACGAGATAATACCTGCCATAGAGATAAATGATGCCGCAGACATCCAGTCCGCTGCGGTTGCCATGCCGTTGGCGACTGGGTGAACACCACCGCCAGCAACATAGAATTCACTGGTTGATCCCGCACGGGCCCAGATTGCGATGCCGATATACAGAGCAAAAGTGATACCGACAAGAATAAACGTCCAAGTTTGAATATCCATTTCCTAAACCTCTTAGTCTTCCTGCACGTTGTACTTCTTGTCCAGCGCATTCATGCGGACAACGTAGACAAAGATCAGCGCCACAAAGGTGTAGATCGACCCTTGCTGAGCGAACCAAAATCCGAGCTTGAAGCCACCAAACTGAATGGCATTAAGTGCATCGACAAATAAAATTCCAGCGCCGTATGACACTAAAAACCATACTGCTAGCAGTGATCCCATGATCCCCAAGTTTTCCTTCCAGTAGGCTTGAGCATGTTCTGTTGATTCGAACGCCATGGCCTTCTCCTTGTGTTTATCGTCTGAATAGATAAGTGTTAACGTAATGTTGCATTTCCTAAGATAGCAGTGTTGAGTCAAGGGATCTGTGCAACTTTAGTCGGGGCGATAAAAAGCAAAAACGCCCGAAAAATGGGCGTTTAGTGAGATGGATAGCAGATTTGAGGATGTTAATTTGATGTTAAATTAGCCAAAGGTCTAAAACATCGCACGTGCTACAGGTAAAAATCTTTAATTCCTTGCAGCAAATTGTTGAGTGCGACGGCGGCGAGGATCAAACCCATCACACGGCTGATGATGGCAGCGCCAACATTGCCAATCCATTTTTGAATCGTGTTGGCTCCGAGTAACAGAACCAGTGTGATCAGCAAGACCGCCAACATGACGCCCGCGGTAATCGCTTGATCAGCAAAGGAATAGCGATGGTTGTCTGTCAGCATCACCACCGCCATCATGGCGCCAGGTGACGCGATGGAAGGAATGGCCAGCGGGTAGACGGCCAAATCTGCGAGGGCGGATTTATCCAACTCTTCGCTTAGCTTCTGCTCTTGCTCAGGTTTACTTTCACCGAAAATCATACTCAGTGCGAATAGCAATAAAACCAGCCCACCCGCAGCCTGAAAGGCGGGTAGTGGGATCTGCATCGCTTCAAGCAGCATTTGCCCGGCGATTAAGAAAAACAGCAATACCCCTGCTGAGATACCAACCGCTTTGAGCGCGACGAGACGACGCTGCTTGGCGGTCAGATGTTGGGTTTGCGAAAGATAAACAGGCACTGAACCAACAGGGTCAATCACGGCCCAAAGAACAACAAATTGAGTGATGAGAATACTGAGCAAGGTATGGCCTCCCAGAGTTAATAACAGAGGGATGAAAAAGACAGCCCATTTGGCTGCCGAGGTATTTTACTCAAGGTATTAAAAATTTGCGTCATTAAAATGTGAACTAATATAACGAAAACTTCTGAATACCGAGTTTGGCGTTGAGTTATTGCTCGGGCTCTAGCTGCTGTAACAAGATCACCGCTTGGGTACGATTTTTCACCCCAAGTTTGCGGAAAATAGCCGTCATATGTGCTTTGATGGTGGCTTCAGAAACATTCAGCTCATAAGCAATTTGCTTGTTGAGCAAACCATCGGAAAGCATCCCCAGTACTTTGTATTGCTGTGGTGTTAACGCGGCGATTTTCTCGGCCAAGTCATTACAGGCGGCGTTATTGGTGATCAATCCTTCAGGGAAATAAGGATCGCCATTGAGAACTTGGTTAAGTGCGGAAACCAGTGTGCGCATATCACTCGATTTAGGAATAAAGCCAAAAGCACCGTGGCTTTTTACTTGTGTGACCACCGCAGGTTCTTCACTAGCAGAGACCACAACGATGGGCAGGTCGGGATACTCTGCACGGAGATGGATCAAACCTGACATGCCATTGGCTCCAGGCATTTTGAGGTCAAGCAGCAGTAAATCCGGCTCTTCTTCGCGTATAAGAAGGTTCAGCAACGCATCGAGTGAGTCCGCTTCTAGCAAGTTGGCCCCACTGACCGCCATATGCACAGACTGAAACAGCGCATTACGGAACAGGGGGTGATCATCAGCGATGATGATGGTGTAGGTCGAATCCATGACGTTAAACACTTTTAACTATTTCGTTAATGGAATTATTGCAGCTTTAAGAGTGTGGACAATCTTTATACGCTAAAAGTCTGATGTAAATCGACTTTTATTAGAGAGTTTGCATATACCTCCGTTGTGAAGGTGAGAATGTGGTAAGAAAAAACGCCAGCAAGGTTTGCTGGCGTTTGAATCGGTTAGTTGGAAATTCGTTGAATATGCTCCAAGAAAGGCGCCGCTTGCATAAAGCCAGTGAGTCGAGCGTTTGAAACCGGATTACCTTGCGCATCCCAAAAATCGATCGTTGGTAGGCCGAGCACTTGTTGGGCCTGTAGCAGCTCAATGTCCTGTGCTTGGTTACGCGTCACGTCGGCTTGAAGCAACACAAATTGTTTGAGTTGAGCTGCCACGGCTGGGTCGTGGAAAGTGTATTTCTCGAACTCTTTACACGCCACACACCAATCGGCATAAAAGTCGAGCATTACAGGTTTTTTGGCTTGCTTGGCTAACGCCAATTGTTGTTGAAGCTCTTCGACGTTGCGGATTTTAATAAAGCTCACTTCACTGGTTTGAGTCTGTTGAGAGCTGTCAGTAAACCAATAATTGAGGGCAGGCTGAGCGGACGCAAACAGACCCAGCACGGCAATGATGCCCACCGCGCTTTGCTTCCAACCACCAAACTCCAAACTATTTTTCACATGGTAAAGCCAGCCAAACGCCGCGATACCCAAGGCAGACCACAGCGCGGTTGACCACATTTCAGGAAGGATGCGCTCCAATAGGAAGATTGGCGCTGCCAGCAATACAAAACCAAACAGCGTTTTAACGCGATCCATCCAACCGCCCGCTTTGGGGAGCAGTTTATTTCCAAACACCGCGACTAAAATTAAAGGGATACCCATGCCCATGGCTAAGGCATACAGCGCAACGCCCCCCGTTAAGAGATCACCACTTTGTGCCACGTACAGCAGTGCCCCAGAAAGTGGGGCGGTGGTACAAGGCGAGCACACCAAACCGGAAATGGCACCCATGGCAAAAACACCTGCACTGCTGCCCCCTTGCTGCTTATTGCTCAAATTGTTCAGCCAAGTTTGTACGCTGCTAGGCAGTTGTAAGGTGTACACCCCAAACATCGAGAGCGCTAAGGTGACAAAAAGAATACTCAGGCCGATCAACACATAAGGGTGCTGCATGGCGGCTTGGAACTGTAAGCCAGCGGAAGCGACAACCAGACCCAGTAAGGTATAGGTCAATGCCATGCCTTGAACATAGACCAGAGAGAGCCCAAGCGCGCGTCGCTGACTCAGTTTACCGCTGCCTAATACGATGCTGGTCAGAATCGGGTACATCGGCAATACGCAAGGGGTAAAGGCCAAGCCAACACCCAGTGCCAAAAACAGCAGTGGCGTCCACCAGTTATCCGCTAAGCCCGAAGCCAACTGATCTTGCTGGGTCAGAGGTTGAGGCGTTGATGTATCGAGAGGGTTGGCGGTCTGTGTCGGCATTGTTGCTGGTGCCATGTCACCATTGGTAAACGAGGTAATGTCGATCACTCGTGTTTCAGGTGGATAGCAAAAGCCCGCTTTGGCACAGCCTTGGTATTGTACGATCAATTTTGCACCCGGCTGCCAGTCTTGCATTGGGATGTTAACGAACAATGGGTTGGTATAAATATTCACATCACCAAAAAATTCATCACGGTAGGGCTGACCGTTTTCCATTTGAATGTCACCCAATACAACGTTTTCTGCGCTAAATGAAAGACGCTGTTGATAGAGGTAGTAACCCTCTTTGACTTGCCAGTCTAGGGTGATGCGGTGATCTTGCTGGAAATAGTTAAAAGGAAAAGCCTGATCAACAGGCACAAAATCATTCGAGCCAGAAGCAAAACTGCTGTTTTGGTTATTGCCAAACAGCGCCATGGCGGGTGAGGAAAGCACAAGCAATCCAGCAACAAAGAAAGTCAATAATGCGCGCATAGTGAACAAAATATGGGAGTGAATGGAGTTAGTCTAACCCAATCAGACCCAGAAACGGTGCAGAAAGTTTCAGCGATAGGAAGGTTATGTGCAGAAAATTAAAAAAGGGAGCCGAAGCTCCCATGAGTAAGACTCGTTTTACTTAGATAAACAGGCTACCGAAGGCAAAGCCAAGCGCAACCGCAGAAGCGATGGTCGCTACACCCGGAATAAAGAATGGGTGGTTGAACACGTACTTACCAATGCGGGTTGAACCTGTATCATCCATCTCTACGGCAGCCAATAGTGTTGGGTAAGTTGGTAGAACAAACAGCGCACTCACGGCAGCAAAAGAAGCGACCGCAGTAAGTGGCGCTACACCAATCGCCAGTGCCGCAGGCATAAGCGCAACCGTAGTTGCGCCTTGTGAGTACAGCAGCATAGAGGCAAAGAACAGCACCAATGCCAGCATCCAAGGGTAGTCAGACAGCAAAGCACCAGCGACATCTTTAATGCCATCGACGTGAGCATTAACGAAGGTAGAACCTAACCAAGCCACACCTAGTACACACACACATGCAGTCATACCTGAACGGAACGTCGCTGCCGAAGGGATTTTCGATGCATCGATCTTAGTGAACATCACAATCGCTGCCGCGGCAGCCAACATCACTGTCATGATCGCTTCGTTACGGCCAAGCGCTGGGTTTTCAATTAGACCAACAGAGCTGGAAATTGCCGCTGCGTAGCAAACCACAAACGCAATCGCGCCAAGGAAGATGTAAGTCGCGGTTTTAGCCGTTGGCAGGATTTCACGTTGTGTTTCAGTGCTGAGCTTGATCAGACCTTTTTCAAGGCGATCTTGATACTCAGGATCGTCTTTCAGCTCGCTACCCATGTAGTTCGCCACCAAAGCGCCGATCATACACGCCACAAATGTGGTTGGGATACAAACCGCAAGCAGTGTTAAGTAGTCCACACCAAACGGTGCCAACATGGCCGCAAATGCCACCACGGCCGCAGAAATAGGGGAAGCGGTAATCGCGATTTGTGATGCGACAACGGCAATCGATAATGGGCGAGAAGGACGCACGCCTTGCCCTTTTGCTACTTCGGCAATCACAGGAAGCGTTGAGAATGCGGTATGACCGGTACCCGCCATCAACGTCATTAAGAAAGTGACGATAGGCGCGTAGAAGGTAATACGTTCAGGATGTTTGCGCAGGAAGTTTTCAGCAATTTGAACCAGCCAATCCATACCACCAGCCACTTGCATTGCCGCAATGGCTGTGATCACAGACATGATGATCAAAATAACGTCAACAGGAATAAATGCTTGTTTGGTTGGTACGCCTAGAATCAGCGACAGGACAATAACACCCGCACCACCAGCGAAACCAATACCAATGCCACCAATTCGTGCCCCTAAATAGATAAAGAGCAGAACGACTAATAACTCGACCGCTACCATAGATTGTTACCTCATATATTTTATTGATTCTGATTAGCGAAACGCTTTGCCTAAAGCGCTTGAATAATCAGAAGTAAAATAAATACTTGTTATTATTATGGTTATTAATAAAGAACGGCAAAAAGGGCCCGCTAAGGAGCCCTTTCTCTTTACGATTATTCGTAACGTTTTGCTTTGTAAGTTGGGTGCATGAAGTTCTGCACAGACAGGATGTCATCCAACTCTTCAGATGTCAGCAAGCCACGCTCAAGCACTACTTCACGGACGCTCTTACCGGTTTCCGCACAGATCTTACCAACGATGTCACCTTCGTGGTGGCCGATGTATGGGTTTAGGTAAGTAACGATACCGATAGAGTTGTAAACGTAGTTTTCACAGATCTCTTTGTTCACAGTGATGCCGTCGATACACTTGTCACGTAGGTTCACACACGCGTTTTGTAGTAGTGAAATCGATTCAAACATCGCTTGACCAATCACAGGCTCCATTACGTTCAGCTGTAGCTGACCGCCTTCGGCTGCGAAAGAAATCGTGTTGTCGTTACCCAGTACTTTGAAACACACTTGGTTAACCACTTCTGGGATAACTGGGTTAACTTTTGCTGGCATGATTGAAGAACCGGCTTGCATTTCTGGCAAGTTAAGTTCGTTCAAACCAGCGCGAGGACCAGAAGAAAGCAGACGCAAGTCGTTACAGATCTTAGACAATTTCACCGCTAGGCGTTTTAGAGCGCCGTGTGCCATTACGTAAGCACCACAGTCTGAAGTTGCTTCGATAAGGTCTTCTGCTGGAACCACTGCTAGGCCAGTCACTTCCGCTAGGTGTTTCACGGCAAGTGCTTGGTAACCAGGAGGTGTGTTCAAGCCAGTACCGATTGCCGTTGCACCTAGGTTCACTTCAAGAAGTAGCTTCGAGGTGTAGTCTAGCGCACGGATCTCTTCGTTTAGCGTCACTGCCCAAGCGTGAAACTCTTGACCTACTGTCATTGGAACCGCATCTTGCAACTGAGTACGGCCCATTTTTAGGATGCCGTTAAACTCTTGAGATTTCAGCTCAAACGCACCTTTTAGGTATTCAATCGCTTCCATCAATTTATGGATGCTGTTGTAAACCGCAATACGGAAGCCCGTTGGGTAGGCACAGTTGGTTGATTGGCTCTTGTTCACGTGATCGTTTGGGTTCACCACGTCGTAATCGCCTTTCTCTTTGCCCATTAATTCTAGAGCAATGTTGGCAAGTACTTCGTTGGTGTTCATGTTCACAGAAGTGCCCGCACCGCCTTGGAATACGTCTGATGGGAACTGATCCATGCATTTGCCAGTTTCCAACATTAGGTCACACGCTTGAATGATGTAATCCGCGACATTCTTAGGAATTGCGCCCAATTCTTTGTTAGCAAGCGCAGCGGCTTTTTTGGTCATAACCATGCCACGAACGAATTCTGGTACGTCAGAAATAGTGACATTTGAGATGTTGAAGTTTTCGATGGCGCGCAGCGTGTGAATACCGTAGTAAGCGTCAGCCGGAACGTGACGTTGGCCTAATAGATCTTCTTCAATACGAGTGGCCGGAGTTGATGCTTTTGGAGCTTCAGTTAGGGTAGCCATAACAGGATCCTTAGATAATAATTCTGATATTTAAGTGATTGGTTAGCCATTTTCTGCAATCAGAATCCATTCATCAGAGTATTTGGCTGTAAAATCCGTCCTGACTTATGTGGCACATGATACTGTACCTTGCGCATAAAAATAGTAAGTGGATCACCTTTTTCGCTTTTATTTCGTCAATATTTTGCAAAGTATGAACAGCATGTGAATAACTCTAAAGGGGTAGTCAAAAAACACGCATTTTTACAGGATAAATTTGAGTCACTGCACGATTTGCCATTACACTGAAATCAACTAAGGGGGAGCTCGTGTTTCCAATATTATTACTACTGTTTATCTGTGTACCCATTGTTGAGATCGCTCTCTTCATTCAAGTTGGTGGCTTTATCGGTTTATGGCCGACAATTGGCTTAGTGCTGATTACGGCGTTTGTTGGGGCGTCTTTGGTTCGCAGTCAGGGGTTGCAAACTCTGATGTCGGTGCAACAACGTTTGCAGCAAGGTGAGTTACCAGCGCAACAGATTGTCGAAGGTGTGATGCTGGCGGTGTCGGGCGTATTGTTGCTCACTCCAGGCTTTATGACCGATGCCATGGGCATGATTGTGTTGATTCCAGGTCCAAGAGCTGCGATTGCCCGCTACTTGATGAGCAAGGTAGTGGTAAATGGTGCAGGCGGTGGGTTTCACTCTCACTATCATAGCGAAGGCTTCGACCGCAGCCCGTTCGAACAAGACCCGTTTTATCGTCAGCCTTTTAATGATGGTAAGCAAGGCCAGACGTTCGAAGGGGAATATGAAAGCAAAGACAAACAAGACGATGAACAGAATCGTCTGCGTTAATTTGAACAAATTCTCGTGTGATGAAGTTTGATGACATAGAAAAGCCGGAGTATTCCGGCTTTTTTGATCTTGTTGGCTAGGCGGTGATGTTATTTCGCCCCTTGGAACCCTAGCTGACGCCATGCCTCAAAAGCAATGATCGCGACAGCATTCGATAAATTTAAGCTGCGCGCGTCAGGCATCATAGGAATACGAATGCGTTGCGACATCGGTAGGCTTTCAATCACTTCCATCGGCAGACCACGTGTTTCTGGACCAAACAGCAGTACATCGCCTTGACGATATTGCGCGTCCACATGATGGCCAGTGGTTTTGGTGGTGCAGGCAAAAATACGATATTCACCACGCTGCTCGAGATAGTCGAGGAACGCTTGGTAGTTCTTATGGCGTGTGACACGAGCAAGATCATGATAATCCAAGCCAGCACGGCGCACCTTCTTCTCTTCAAGATCAAACCCAAGCGGTTCAATTAAGTGCAAATTTGCGCCACAGTTGGCACAAAGGCGGATGATGTTGCCAGTGTTTGGCGCAATTTCTGGTTCGTATAGAGCAATATCAAACATGGTATCGAGCGAATATGGTCAAAAGAGGGGGCCAGTATATACCCAAGTTTGAAGGCTTGGGTATAAAAGTGCCCGATAAGCGACGGTGCTCCGGTGAGCGGTGATGTTTAGCCTATTGCTTGAGCATAATTTTGCTCCACCACTTGCCAGTCGACCACATTCCACCAAGCATCAATGTATTCTGGGCGGCGATTTTGATAGCGGATGTAGTACGCATGCTCCCAAACATCGAGGGCGAGGATCGGTTCGCCACGTACGCTGGCAATATCCATCAGTGGGTTATCCTGATTGCTGGTGGAGGTGATATGAATATCACCCTCTTTGACCACTAACCATGCAAAGCCAGAGCCAAAGGTGTTGACGGCGGCTTGGGAAAAGGCCTCTTTGAACGCCGCAAAAGTGCCAAACTTTTCTTGAATCGCGTGGGCGAGCGCGCCTTGAGGTTGCCCTCCACCATTGGGAGACATGCACTGCCAGTAGAGAATATGGTTGTAGTAGCCACCGCCATTATTGCGCACTGCAGGGCTGTGTTGAGAGATGCTTGAGAAGATCTCAGTGAGCGTTTGATGCTCAAGCTCACTGCCTTGAATCGCCGCGAGAAACTTATCGTAATAGGTTTTATGGTGTTTGCTGTAGTGCACTTCCATGGTTTTTGCATCGATGTATGGCTCTAATGCATCGTAGGAATAGGGAAGCTCAGGGAAAGTGTGTGACATGGTAAATCCTCCGGTGATGAAGGATTTACCATAATCTTAATGATAACCATTATCAACTGCGATCTTTGTAAGGGTATTAACGCCTTTTCACCAGTGGAAGAGTAATGGTGACTCGCAAACCGCCAAGATCGCTGCGCTCAGCGTTTATGGTGCCGCTGTGCTGACGAATCGCGCTTTCGGTGATGCTTAAGCCGAGCCCGGTTCCTCCAGAATGACGATCCCGAGCGGTAGAGACTCGATAAAACGGACGGAAAATGGCTTCGAGTTCCTCTTCAGGTACCCCTTCACCATTATCATCCACCACGATATGTAGTGTGTCGTCGATGGCTTGAATAGCGATGATCACTTGGTCTTTGCCGTAGTAGATGGCATTGCGAATGATGTTTTCGATCGCGCTCATCAACAGCTTAGGATTACCGGAAATATGTCGCTCGGGTAACGGGGTGTATTGCAATACTTTGCCCATTTGTTCCGCTTCAAATTGTGCATCTTGAATGATCTCTTCCCATAGGCTGGCGACGGGCTGCTCTTCACGATCCAAATGGCTGTTCATCTGCATGCGAGACAGCTCCAGCAGTTCACTGATCATCTGTTCCAAACGTTGCGCTTCGGTATCAATTCGTTGCAGCTCATTACTTTCGCCCTGTTTGCGTGTCGCAAGCGCATTGGCCATTCTCAAGCGGGTTAGTGGCGAGCGCAGTTCATGGGAAATATCCGACAGCAACCGTTGCTGACCTGAAATCATCTGATTGACCGCTTCGACCATGCGGTTGAAGCTGGCGCCGGCTTGGCGAAACTCCGAGGTACCTTTTTCTAAAGAGGGATCCGTGACAAATTCCCCTTTAGCGACACGTTGCGCCGCTTTTTCTAAGCGTCGTGCGGGTTGGCTGAGTGCCCACGCTAGCCACAGCAGTAAAGGGGTACTGACCAGCATCACAGCCAGTAGTAGCTGAAATGGATGATCAAACATACGCAGTAAAAAAGGCGGTGGTTGGTTCCAGCGCATCCCAACGTAAAGTAAGTACTCTTTGTTCGCTAGCGTCACTGGCAGTGGCCCTGAGAGCATAAAGCGGCCATAGAGTTTTTGTTTCGGTTGATCGGGTTGTTCAATCGAGGTGACGAAGTTTTTCAGCGCCTTGAGTTGAAAATCCCCTTGCTTCAAGGTGGTGAGGATATTGCCATCGTAATCGGTGATGAAAAAGCGCGGCCGGCCATCTCGCCCATGGCGATCGCCGGGGCGCTCCATGCGAAAGAGAATGCGACCAAGATCAGTTTCGCCACGATATTGCTTCTCGATCTCCTGCTTGGCTTCAATAAAGCGATCGTATTGATCGGCCGGAATATTGCGTGCCTTACGAGGATCAAGGTGGGGCAAAGCCAAGACGGCCATCAGCACCAAAAACATGGTAAACCAGAAGATCGCAAAAATTCGCCCATACAAACTGGTGATTTTCGGCAAGCGCATCGGTTACTCCACAATCATTAAGTAGCCACGGCCACGTAAGGTTTTAATTCGAGATTTGCCATCCGCACGTTCAGGGAGTTTTTTCCGCAAATTCGAAACGTGCATATCAATGGCACGGTCAAAAGCCGCTAGGCGTTTACCGAGCACATCCAAGCTGAGCGTCTCTTTGGTTAATGTGCTCCCTGGGTTTTGCATAAAGTGGCTCAGCAAGGCGAACTCGGTCGCAGTGAGGTCAAGTTGAGTGCCAGCGCAATACGCTTCCAATCGGCCCGGATAAATTTTCAGATCTTGATACTCAATGCAATCGCTGCTTTTCGGGGCTTTCGTCGCACTGGTGCGGCGCAAAATCGCTTTGATACGTGCCAGCAGTTCACGATCACTGAAAGGTTTGGGCAGATAGTCATCCGCACCCAGCTCCAAGCCGATGACACGATCGATCTCTTCCCCTTTGGCTGTCAGCATTAATACTGGCGTGTCCCACTGTTCACGTAACTTCTTCAACGTATCGATGCCGTTGAGTTTGGGCATCATGACATCGAGTAAGATCAAATCAATCTCTGCCGATAAGGCTTGTAAACCCTGCTCACCGTCGTTCGCCTCGGTGACATTAAAGCCTTCATAGCTTAAGACTTCTGTCAGCAAGCTCGTCAGTTCGGTATCGTCATCAATCAACAGGATGTTTGCCATAGTAGGGCCTTTCTCTCAATCAGTTCTCTTTAATATTACTGTGAAATGACCGCAGGGAAGAGGAGCAAAGTCGCTCTTTACGATACTTTACGCTCTCTATACGTCACTTTACCTTGCAGTTTGTATTCTACACTCAAGCGCTGTGAGAACAGCTCAAATGAACCACCGACATGAGTAAGGAATTGATTATGAAACTTGCAAAAAAAATGGTACTCGCTGCTGTTGTCCTTCCACTAACACTAGGTACTGCCAGCGCTTTTGCTTTTGGCGGCGGTAAAGGTCATCACAAAGGGCCTGACGGCGAATGTGGCATGGGGATGGATCGTGGCATCTTACGTCAACTTGACCTGACCGATGCACAGAAAGAGCAGTTGGATGCGATGCGTGGCAGCAACCGTGCACAAATGAAAGAGATGTATCAAGGCAACTTCGCAGCAAACCAGGCTGAGCGTCAAGCACAGCACGCTAAAGTACAGGCCTTGTTACTGGCGGACAATTTCGACCAAGCCACGGCCAATGAGCTTGCGAAACAGATGGCGGAGAAACAGGCAGAGCGCCGTGTGAAAATGCTGGAAAAACAACATCAAATGTTGAGCATTTTGACTCCAGAGCAAAAAGCAAAGTTCGTTGAATTGCAAAACGAGCGTATGCAAGAGTGTGGCGACAAAATGCAAAAACGCATGGAAAAGCACGCGAAAAACTGATCTGTGCGGTATTCACTGACTTGAGCAAAAAGGCGATCTTCGGATCGCCTTAAATGTATCGTACTCATTCCCGCTTGAGCGCGTTATACTGCGAGCAAGGCTTTTTTCATCGAATGATTATGAAACACCAATACGCACGTTTAGTGACGATGGCTGCTTGGACGGCAACCGCAGTCGCAACTCTACTTCTCCTCGTTAAAATAGTGGCTTGGTGGGTGACCGGCTCTGTGAGCTTACTTGCCTCGCTGATCGATTCATTCCTCGATATTGCGGCGTCTGTCGTCAACTTAATTGTGGTGCGTTATGCGCTGCAACCTGCTGATGAGGAACACACTTTTGGCCATGGCAAAGCGGAATCGCTCGCGGCGTTGGCTCAAGCGATGTTTATCTCAGGTTCCGCGGTCTTTTTGATCCTCAATGGTATTGATCGCTTCTTCCGTCCTCATGAGTTGAACTCTCCAGAATATGGCGTATTCGTCAGCTTGTTTGCTATGGTGGTGACATTCGCCTTGGTGACATTCCAAAAATACGTGGTGAAGAAGACCGGTAGCCAAGCCATTGCGGCGGACTCTCTGCATTATCAAAGTGACCTATTCATGAATGCGGCCATTATGGTGGCGTTGGGGCTAAGCTATTATGGCGTTGGCCAAGCCGACGCGGTGTTTGCCGTCGGAATCGGGCTGTTTATTCTGTATAGCGCCTTCAAAATGGTGATGGAAGCGATCCAAACCTTGCTCGATCGCAAGCTGCCTGATGAAGAGTTAGAACAAATTCGCTGTGAATGTCTCGCGGTAGAGAATGTTCTGGGGGTGCATCAACTGCGCACTAGAATGTCAGGGCCGACGCGCTTTATTCAGCTTCATCTTGAGTTGGACGATGATCTGCCGTTGATCAAAGCGCACCAAATTGCCGACGAAGTGGAAGAGCGGTTGCTGGCGTGTTTCCCTGATGCCGATGTATTAATCCACCAAGATCCTTATTCTGTGGTGATTGTCAGTGAAAAAGAACAGATAGAACAACAGTGGTAACGCTCGAAAAAATACGCTTATCTTCAGGACAAATAAGCGGTTGTTGACTATCTTTCCAACAGCCTCTATTAAGATTCGTGATCCTGATGTGAATCAACAAAGTTTGAGTGCAAAACTGTAATACTCTTACATAAGTAGAAAAGTTACATAAAAATGTGTGTTTTCATTGGTATTCCTGTAGAGGAAATGTAACATTACGCACAGTTTTTCGGATTATATTGGTAGCTGACTAACAGCTATTTTTTAAAGATTATTAAATATTGATTTCTAAAGATCGAGGGTGAGCATGATTAAGAAGATCGGTGTTTTGACAAGTGGTGGTGACGCCCCTGGTATGAACGCAGCAATCCGTGGTGTGGTACGTACTGCACTGGGTGCTGGTCTTGAAGTTTATGGTATCTATGATGGCTACCTAGGCTTGTACGAAGGCCGTATTAAACAACTTGATCGTTCAAGCGTTTCTGATGTGATTAACCGTGGTGGTACGTTCTTGGGATCAGCTCGTTTCCCAGAATTTAAAGAAGTTGCGGTACGTGAAAAAGCGATTGAAAACCTAAAAGCACACGGTATTGATGCGCTTGTGGTTATCGGCGGCGACGGTTCGTACATGGGTGCGAAGAAACTGACTGAAATGGGTTACCCATGTATCGGTCTACCAGGCACGATTGACAACGATATCGCAGGTACGGATTACACCATCGGTTACCTAACGGCGCTGAACACGGTTATCGAATCGATCGACCGTCTACGCGATACTTCATCTTCTCACCAGCGTATTTCTATCGTAGAAATCATGGGTCGTCACTGTGGTGACCTCACTCTGATGTCTGCTATCGCAGGTGGCTGTGAATACATCATCACACCAGAAACTGGCCTAGATAAAGAGAAGCTGATTGGCAACATCCAAGACGGCATTTCTAAAGGTAAGAAACATGCGATCATCGCGCTGACTGAGCTGATGATGGACGCGAACGAACTGGCAAAAGAGATCGAAGCGGGAACGGGTCGTGAAACTCGTGCCACGGTTCTTGGTCACATCCAACGTGGTGGCCGTCCAACGGCGTTCGACCGTGTTCTTGCGTCTCGTATGGGTAACTACGCGGTTCACCTATTGATGGAAGGTCATGGTGGCCGTTGTGTTGGTATCGTGAAAGAGCAACTTGTTCACCACGACATCATCGATGCAATCGAGAACATGAAGCGTCCAGTTCGCAATGATCTGTTCAAAGTAGCAGAAGAGCTATTCTAAGCAGAATAAACTGATTATCTGAGCAAAGGCTGCGTTATCGCAGCCTTTTTCATATCGGTGGCTTCTACCAGACGTCAAATCTAAGGCACTAATGTGGCCAATTGCTGTTTGCGTTGCTTAAGGGCGTAAAGATAGCTGCACAACCCGACCAAAATGTTGCCCACCGCAATGCCAATAAACAGCCCTTCAATGTCGTAGAGCCAACTGCCTAGGTATGCCGCTGGCAGGGTAAACACAAACAGCCGAATTACGCTCCAGCGGAAGGCGTTGAGTGGTTGGTGCATGGCATTTAAACCGCTGACCAGCATCATCACAATGCCTAAAAAACCGTAGCTGATCGGTACCACCAGCAGGTAATGCCAAAGCAAATCTCTTACCGCTTGCTCTTGTGAGAATAGAGCGGCGAGCGGAATACTGAGCGGCACCATCATCAAAAACACCAAACCTTGAAACAGCACCGAAAAGCGCATGCTGACGAACAATCCTTGGAACGCTCGTTGTGGGTTTTTCGCGCCAAAGTTTTGCGCCATAAAAGGCGTCAGAGCAGAGGTGAGTGCCATGAGGACCAAAATCAAAATCGATTCAATGCGTTGTGCCGCCCCATAAGCGGCAACAGCAGCGGTGCCGTGGCTGGACAGCATCATCATTAAAATGGCGCCAGAGAGAGGGTTCATTGCGTTGGAAAGCGCAGCCGGAGTGCCGACCTTGAGAATCTGCTGCCAATCCTCTTTTAAGCGTTGCCATTGTGGCAGGCCGAGCAGCCGCTCACGCTGAATCAAAACGTAGAAAGAGCCAATCAGCGCACCGAGCCAACTCAACGCACTCGCAATCGCTGCGCCTTGAATACCGAGCTCAGGAAATGGGCCGATACCAAAAATCAGCAGCGGGTCGAGCACGCCGTTGATAAGCCCAGCGAGCATCATGATTTTGGCTGGGGTCTTAGTATCTCCGGTGGCACGAATGGCACTGTTTCCTGCCATCGGAATCACCAGTAATGGGATGGTGAGGTACCAGACATGCATGTATTGGCCGATGAGGGGAATCAGTTCCTCTTTCGCACCAAGCAAGGTAAATAAGGGGGTGACAGTAAAGAAGCCGAGTGTGGAAGCGAGCGCAACCAGCACAACCGCCAATAGCAAGCCATGGGTAGTAAAACGTGCGGCTTGATGCGCTTCTCCTTGACCTAATAGACGACCGATGCTGGTCGATAGTCCGACCCCGATGCCCATCGTAATGCAGTTAACGGCGAAGGTGACGGGGAAGGTATAGCTGATCGCCGCCAGTGCTTCGGTGCCAAGTAGTGAGATGAAAAAGGTGTCGACCAAGTTAAACATCAGGATCGCCACCATGCCAAATATCATGGGGACGGTCATTTTTCGTAGCGTTTCCGCGATGGGCGCGCTCAGCAAGCCATGTTTATCAAGCATCAATCATCACCAGAAGGCATCACCAGAAGGTGCAAAAGCGCTAGGATACAAGAAATGTGTGCGAGGGGCGAGCGAGCTGTTTTTAAGCAATCCTTTGCCAAAGCCTCGGAACTTTTAACTTAGTCACAAAAAAATCCTCACGCCCCCTTGGGATCGTCATGATCACCCCCTATATAGTTAGCACTAGGCCTAGAAGCCCTGCTTCAGGGTAATTATCAAATAAACATGGAATTTTTCAGGAGAGACGACCGATGAACATTCGTCCATTACATGATCGAGTTATCGTAGAGCGCCAAGAAGTTGAATCTAAATCTGCTGGTGGCATCGTTTTAACTGGTTCTGCTGCGGAAAAATCAACTCGCGGTGTTGTTCTAGCTGTAGGTAAAGGCCGCATTCTAGAAAACGGCACTGTTCAGCCGCTGGACGTTAAAGTTGGTGATACTGTTATCTTTGCAGAGAGCTACGGCACTAAGACTGAAAAGATCGACGGTAAAGAAGTTCTTATCATGTCTGAAAACGACATTATGGCTATTGTCGACTAATAGCAAT
This sequence comes from Vibrio vulnificus CMCP6, assembly GCF_000039765.1. Lineage (NCBI taxonomy): Bacteria > Pseudomonadati > Pseudomonadota > Gammaproteobacteria > Vibrionales > Vibrionaceae > Vibrio > Vibrio vulnificus. Next base: position 1,244,990 of record NC_004459.3, read on the forward strand.
CGTTGAGTAATTTTTTGCTCTGATTCAAAACGAAATCCAAAACAGAATTTAGAAAGGAAATCAAAGATGGCTGCTAAAGACGTTAAATTTGGTAATGACGCTCGCGTAAAAATGCTAGAAGGTGTCAACATTCTAGCTGACGCAGTAAAAGTAACACTGGGCCCTAAAGGCCGTAACGTGGTACTCGACAAATCTTTCGGTGCACCAACGATTACAAAAGATGGTGTATCGGTCGCGCGTGAAATTGAACTTGAAGACAAGTTCCAAAACATGGGCGCACAAATGGTGAAGCAAGTGGCTTCACAAGCAAACGACGTCGCGGGTGACGGTACGACAACGGCGACGGTACTTGCGCAAGCTATCGTAAATGAAGGTCTTAAAGCGGTTGCTGCGGGTATGAACCCAATGGACCTTAAGCGTGGTATCGACAAAGCTGTGGCGGCTGCAGTTGAAGAACTGAAAGCGCTATCCAAAGATTGCTCAACCAGCACTGAAATCGAGCAAGTAGGCACCATCTCTGCGAACTCCGATTCAAGCGTGGGTAAAATCATTGCGGAAGCAATGGAAAAAGTGGGCCGTGACGGTGTTATCACGGTAGAAGAAGGTCAAGCACTGCACGATGAGCTAGACGTTGTAGAAGGCATGCAGTTTGACCGTGGTTACCTATCACCATACTTCATCAACAATCAAGAGTCTGGCAGTGTTGAACTAGAGAGCCCATTCATCCTATTGGTTGATAAGAAGATCTCGAACATTCGCGAACTTCTACCAGCACTTGAAGCGGTAGCAAAAGCCTCTCGTCCACTGCTGATCATCGCAGAAGATGTGGAAGGTGAAGCGCTCGCTACACTGGTTGTGAACAACATGCGCGGCATCGTGAAAGTGGCGGCGGTGAAAGCGCCTGGCTTTGGTGATCGTCGTAAAGCTATGCTACAAGACATTGCTATCCTAACAGGTGGTACGGTGATTTCTGAAGAAGTGGGTCTTGAGCTTGAAAAAGCAACTCTAGAAGATCTAGGTCAGGCGAAGCGTGTTTCTATCACCAAAGAAAACACCACCATCATTGATGGCGTGGGTGAAGAAGCGATGATTCAAGGCCGTGTTGCTCAAATTCGTCAGCAAATCGAAGATGCAACGTCAGATTACGACAAAGAGAAACTGCAAGAGCGTGTGGCTAAACTGGCTGGCGGCGTTGCCGTTATCAAAGTTGGCGCTGCGACTGAAGTTGAGATGAAAGAGAAGAAAGACCGCGTAGAAGATGCACTACACGCAACTCGCGCAGCGGTTGAAGAAGGTATTGTTGCTGGTGGTGGTGTTGCCCTCATCCGTGCGGCTTCTAAGATTGTAGACCTACAAGGCGACAACGAAGAGCAAAACGTCGGTATCCGTGTAGCACTGCGTGCTATGGAAGCGCCACTTCGTCAAATTACCAAGAATGCGGGCGATGAAGAGTCCGTGGTTGCGAACAATGTTCGCGCTGGTGAAGGTTCATACGGCTACAACGCAGCAACGGGTGTATACGGCGATATGCTAGAGATGGGTATCCTAGACCCAACAAAAGTAACGCGCTCTGCGCTGCAGTTTGCGGCATCGGTTGCTGGCCTAATGATCACCACTGAAGCAATGGTGACTGACCTACCACAGAAAGACTCTGGTATGCCAGATATGGGTGGTATGGGCGGTATGGGTGGCATGGGCATGATGTAATCAGCCTACCCGCTGTCAATATTTGAAAAAGCTGAGGAGCGATCCTCAGCTTTTTTTTATCGCTGAGAATGTGTCGTTTATTCAAGAATATGAACAATATCCGATATAAGATGAGATTCATATTCTACACTGCTACTGAGATGCATATGAATGTAACTTGGTAAGTGCATGAAAAATAGAATGTTTTAAAATGGTTTTGTCAAATGGATGAAAAAACATTCAGACATTTGACAAAACAATGACTTGGCAAAATTGAACGGCGTACATAATAAGTCGATGGGTACGGGAGTCGGCATCGCGCCGCCGGTACTTAACAACTCATAGTCAGTGGAGACTCAACCAATGAAAAAAATCTTAACAGCAGCAGTGGTAACCGCGTTAACGTCAACAGCGGCAATGGCAGCAACGCCTGTAATGTTTTCTTCAATCAATAACTTTAACGCGCCAGATGACAGCGCTGTGGCGGGTGTTCGTGTTGCCGCACTCTACGGTAAAGTCGATAACTTGAAAGGTGTTGATCTAGCGGTGGTTGGTCTCTCTGAAACCGACACAACAACAGGTGTTAACTTAGGTATCTTTGGTGCATCGAAAGTAAACCAAGAAATGACTGGTGCGTCATTGGGTTTCTTCAACTGGAATACTGGCCAAACCACAGGTGTTAACCTTGGTGCAGTGAACTTGACCAATGATGTTAAAGGCGCAAACGTGAGTTTTGTGAACTACTCGGAAGGCAACACCATGGTCGATGTGGGTGCGGCAAACTTCTCGGATACTTCGACTGTTCAGGTGGGCGTATTCAACAAAACCGCAAAAATTGAAGGCGTGCAAATTGGCCTAATCAACTGTGCGGACAACGGTTTCTTCCCTTGCTTCCCAATCATTAACTTTGCGAAGTAAGCTCAATCGAGAGTTAAGTTCTCGATAGTATAAAGAAACCCCAGCCAATAATGGTCTGGGGTTTTTGTTTTTAGCAGTGAGCAAAGATAGCCATATACTGGTTTATTTAATCAGGCGTGAACTGCGGCGCTGCTGAATTTTTTGGTGAACGCCTCGGCGCAGCGCTTGAATGCGGTTTTCTGCTTTGTCGACGCCGAGCAACACTGTCAGGGCAAGCACCGTCATGATCACAGATTGTTGCATCAGCCCTAAACCAATCATCATTCCCATCGACGCCAACACCCAGATGACTGCAGCGGATGTTACTCCGTGAATTTTCCCATCTTGAGTCATCATCACACCTGCACCTAAAAAGCCCACACCGGTAATGATTTGTCCAAGCACACGGGCTTGATCAAGAGTATTCGGCGAGAGGTAGACCGCCATAGACATAAAAAAGTAGGTACCAGAAATAATCAAAATAGAAGTTCGAATACCCACTGGCTTGCCACGAGTTTGCCGCTCGGCACCGATTAAGAGCCCATTGACCGCACAGCACAATAAGGCGACCCAACTAAACGGCTCAATACTGAGTAGGGAATCTAAGGTTAATGACATAAAGGCTTCCTAAAATAAGAACAGAGAAAACGCAATGAACAAGCGTGAGTTATTCAAGATAGAGATCCAGTGGGGTTTTACTTGGACGGCCACCGATTTCTCGAGTCAGGGTTGGGACAAGATAGCCAGACACTTGCGTGATCAAGCCGTGCATAATCGCTTTGGCCTCTTGATCGGAAACATAAAAATGTGCCGCGCCTTGAACCTTATCCAACACATGTAAGTAATAGGGCAAAATGCCAGCATCAAACAGTGCTTCGCTAAGATGCACTTGCGCTTCGACGCTATCATTCACTCCTTTCAGCAGCACGCCTTGATTCAATAATGTCACACCTATGCGTTTTAACCGATGCAGTTGCGAGGTTAATTCGGCGTTGATCTCATTGGCATGGTTGATGTGCGTGACCAAAATGACTTGCAAACGCGTTTGTTCTAGCAACTGGCACAGTGCCGTTGTGATGCGTGCGGGTATCACCACAGGTAAACGCGAGTGAATGCGTAGTCGCTTGATGTGGGGAATGTCAGCAATACGTTCGATTAACCACTGTAACTCATCATCTTTGGCCATCAAGGGATCGCCACCGGAAAAGATCACTTCATTCAGTGCGCTATTTTGTGCAATGTAATCGAGGCTTTGCTGCCAAACCGTTTTGCTGCCTTTGTTGTCTTGATAAGGAAAGTGACGGCGGAAACAATAGCGGCAGTTAATCGCGCATCCTCCTTTGACGATCATCAGCGCACGATTGTGGTACTTGTGGAGTAAGCCAGGAATCGCATTGTCTTGCTCCTCAAGGGGATCGACAGAATAACCCGGATGGATTTCATGCTCTTCGCTAACGGGTAACACTTGGCGCAAGAGTGGATCATTCGGATTACGTTTTTCCATTCTTTCGACAAAACTTTGCGGCACGCGTTGTGCGAACAATCCACGTGCTGAGAACCCGTCTTGCCAAGGTGTTGGATCGATTTCCAACATTTTGAGCAAGGTTGCAGGATCAGAGATCCCATTCGCTAGCTGTTTGAGCCAGTTTTGCTCAACAGATTCGACTTTTCGGGGTATTATGTGCGGCATTGAATTTAGCTCTAAGAATGTAAGAGGACAAAATGGCTACAGTTAGCACTAATGAATTTAAAGGCGGCCTAAAACTCATGATCGATAGCGAGCCTTGCGTTATCTTGGAAAATGAGTACGTAAAACCGGGTAAAGGCCAAGCGTTCAACCGCGTTAAAATTCGTAAACTTCTTTCTGGTAAAGTGCTAGAGAAAACATTCAAGTCTGGTGACACTTGTGAAGTGGCAGACGTAATGGATATCGACCTAGATTATCTATATTCAGACGGCGAATTCTACCACTTTATGAACAACGAAACGTTCGAGCAAATTGCAGCAGACGCAAAAGCTGTTGGTGAGAACGTTAAGTGGTTGGTTGAGAACAACACTTGTATGTTGACACTTTGGAACGGTAACCCTATCGCGGTAACACCACCAAACTTTGTTGAGTTAGAAGTGATTGAAACCGATCCTGGTCTAAAGGGTGATACTCAGGGTACAGGTGGTAAGCCTGCAACACTATCAACCGGTGCTGTTGTTCGTGTACCGTTATTCATCCAAATCGGTGAAGTGATCAAAGTCGACACGCGCAGCTCAGAGTACGTGGGTCGCGTGAAGTAATATCAGCCTGATAGTTTCTAAAAAGGTCGCCTTGGCGACCTTTTTTGCGTTTTGTTCAAAACAATAACTCCGTCCAATATTCGGAAAAAGTTAATTATTTTGGTGAATCTTTCGACTATTCCTTCCTGTCTTAAATTGTTACATTTGTACCTGTTGTTGATGAGGTAGATAACACCTTGGTTTATTTAGTTTTATCTCATAAACAACCATGCAAAGGAGAATAATAATGAACAACTCAAACCTAGGACAAAGTTTGAAAGTGGAAGAAAGACGTCAGTTGCTTCGTCGTGGCATCAAAACGGCGATTATTGGTGTGCCGTTGTTGGCGCTAGGGCTTACCATCAATAGCTCGGTGTTAATGACCGATGCGGGCTATAGCTACGTGCACCAGAACAATATTACTGGTGAGTTGGATGTGTTTACCGAGCCCGGTATTCATTTTCGCATGCCATTTTTATCGAAAATCACGCAGTATGATCAGGTGATCACGGTGTCGTTTGGCAACAACGCAGGTGAGGATTTCTATCAGCGTTTGGACCCGGTGCAAGTGCGATTTGCCGATACGTATATAGGGCAAATTCCAGTGACGTTCCGCTTTAAGTTGAGCACCGATCCGGATGCGTTAATCAAAATGCACCGCGAGTTTCGCAACAATAGCAACCTGATTGATGCACTGTTGGTGAAAAACGCGCGTAACGTCACTGTGATAACCGCTACCCAGTACACGGGTGAAGAGTTTTTCCAAGGTGGCTTAAACCAGTTCAAGTCGAAACTGGGTGATCAATTACGTGAAGGGATTTATCTGACCGAGCGTCGCCAAGTAGAAGTGGAAGAGTTGGATTTGGCTCCGGTTGGCGTTGATCAATCAAATGCGAATCAGCTACAGCGTACTAATCAGCTAGTATGGAAAACCGTACCAGTGTTGGATGGGACTGGTCAGCCGATTCGCCAAGATAATCCACTGCAGCAATATGGTATTCAGGTGACTCAGGTCACCATTGGTGATCCCCAGCCTGAAAAACAGTTGGATCAATTACTGGCGGATAAGAAGCGCTTAGTGGCTGATCGTATTCGAGCCATTCAAGAGCAAGAAACATCGAAAGCACAGGCGGAAACAGAACAACTTCGTAAAGAAATTCAGCGTACTCGTGAAGTACAAGACGCTCAGCGTCAAAAAGAGTTGGCGATCATTTCTCAGCAGAAAGAGGTGGAAGTTGCGCGCCAAATCGCTGAACGAGAGATCGTCGAAGTGGAGAAGACCAAGCGTCTTGCGGAAGTGGAAAAAGAGAAAGAGCTGGCGATAGCGGAAGCTAACCTTGCGATTCAAAAAGCCAACTCACTTTCTGCTGAGTTTGAAGCGAAAGCGATTTTAGAAAAAGGTCGTGCTGAAGCGGAAGTGCTTAAAGCGAAATACGCGGCATTAGGGGCCAACCGAGAAGTGTATTTGGCTGAGCTAAATCGAGATGTGGCCAATTCGCTGTACAATAATCTGCAAAACTTCCAAGTGCAGATGCCACAGAACTACATTGGTGGTAGCGATGAAACGGGTTTGAAAACAAACTTAGACGTCATTACAGGGTTCGGCGCACTTGGTTTGATGGACCAAACCAAGAAAGTGGTCAATAAATAAACCACTTGAAGCAGTGACAATAAAAAAGCTGGCGACAAGCCAGCTTTTTCTTTTTCAGTGCGCCATGCTTACAGCATGAAAATGAACACCACCGCCAATGCTGAAATCAATCCAGCAACCGCGTAACAGGCAATTTTGCCGACCACGCCAGTGTGGAATTTGAGATCATGCATGCCGTGGTGAACACGGTGCATCGCATGCCACATTGGTAAGGCCAGTGTCGCGATGATAAACAATGCGCCGATGATGCTGGTGGCAAAGCTCACCACTCGGTCGTAACTCAGTGCTTCTGCATTGATCACGCCCATTGGCACGAGAATACCCAGCACCAAAACAGTAACTGGTGTGATCATGGCAAACCAAGTACCACCTGCACCAAACAAGCTCCACCAAACTGGCTCATCAGAACGTTTTGGCGCTCTATCTACGTTGTAATTCGGTTTCATCGTTAAAGCTCCTTACACCACGATAAGTACGATCAGTGAGATAAATGCCACCGCCGCCCACTGAGCGAGCACGATGATTTTCTTATCAACAGGTTTGCCCTTCAAACGAATTGGCATGACCTGAGGCATCATACTGAAGAAGGTATGAGCATGCAGTAGGCTGCCGAGTAAGGCGACGATGTTAATCGCGATCACCACTGGGTTCGCCATAAAGTTCAACCACGTTTGCCAAGCTTCTGGCCCTTTCACCAGAGAACCCAAACCGACAGTCAGGAACAAGGTGAAGAGAATCAATGGCAGCACAGTGGCTTCACGTAGCATGTAGAAGCGGTAGAATGGGTGATCTTTCCACCAAGTGCGTTTTACTTCACGAACGTAAGGTTTACGATTGCTCATTCTTATGCCTCCACTTTCTTTGGTGAACCATCAGGTTTCAGCATTGCAATGACGAAGTCCATTGATGACTCGACTTTGCCTTGGTTAACCGCGGCAGCAGGATCAACATTCTTCGGACAAACTTCAGAACAATAGCCAACAAACGTACAGCCCCACGCACCGTTTTCGCCATTGATTAGCTTCATACGCTCTGCTTTACCATTGTCACGGCTATCTAGGTTGTAGCGGTGTGCCAAAGTCAGTGCTGCTGGACCAATGAACTCTGGGTTCAAACCGAACTGCGGACACGCTGCGTAGCAAAGACCACAGTTAATACAACCCGCGAACTGCTTGTATTTTGCCAGCTGTTCAGGGGTTTGTAGGTTAGTACCATCTTCTGGCTTGCGGTCGTTGCCAATGATGTAAGGTTTGATCGCTTCTAGGCGCTCGATGAACGGCGTCATATCGACAATCAAATCTTTCTCGATTGGGAAGTTTGCTAATGGCTCGATTTTCACGCCGTCTGGGTAGTCGCGCAGGAAGCTCTTACACGCCAGTTTTGGCACGCCGTTGACCATGATGCCGCACGAGCCACAAATCGCCATACGACAAGACCAACGGTAAGAGAGGTTTTTGTCGAGATGATCTTTGACGTAGCCCAGAGCATCAAGTACCGACATGGTTTCATCAAACGGGACTTCGAAAGCCTGAAAACGAGGTTCTGCGTCTGTTGCTGGGTCGTAACGCAGAATGTCTACTTTTTGAATGCGGTTTGCCGACATTATGCTTGCTCCTCTGCGTTTTTCTCTGCGGCCTTAGCGGCTTCTTCAGCGGCAGCTTTCTCTGCTGCTTCACCATACAAACGTGCTTTAGGCTGAGACTTAGTGATGGTCACGTCGCTGTAGCTGATGTTTGGTGCTTGATCTTCTTGGAAGAAAGCCAAAGAGTGCTTGAGGAAGTTCACGTCATCACGATCGGTACAGCCGTCGTCAAGACGTTGGTGAGCACCACGAGATTCTTTACGTAGAATCGCGGAGTGAACCATTGCTTCCGCCACTTCTAGGCCGTAACCCACTTCGATTGCGTAGAGAAGGTCAGTATTGAATACCTTGCCTTTGTCTTTGATGCTGATTTTCTTGTAACGCTCTTTCAGTTCAGTGATTTTCTCGATCGTTGCTTGCATCAGATCTTCTTGGCGGTAGATACCACAGCCCGCTTCCATGGTGTGACCCATTTCCGTGCGGATATCTGCCCAGTTTTCATCGCCTTCTTGGTTCATTAGCGCTGCGATACGCTCTTCAACCGCTTTCACTTGTGCAGCGATAGACGCTTCGTTCCAGCCCTTGAATTCCGCTGCGCGTTTCACCGCTTGCTCACCCGCAACGCGGCCAAACACTACAAATTCTGCTAGTGAGTTCGAACCAAGGCGGTTTGCACCGTGCAGACCAACAGAAGCACATTCTCCCACCGCGAACAGGCCTTTAATGCGTGTTTCACACTGTTTGTCGGTTTCAATACCACCCATGGTGTAGTGAACCGTTGGACGAATTGGAATCGGCTCTTTTGCTGGGTCAACGTTGACATACGCTTTGGCGAGTTCACAAATGAACGGTAGACGCTCTTGCAGATACTCTTCACCTAGGTGGCGCAAGTCTAGGTGTACCACGTCACCGAGTGGGTGCTTGATGGTGTTGCCTTTCTGCTGCTCGTGCCAGAATGCTTGAGAAACTTTGTCACGTGGACCAAGTTCCATGTATTTGTTCTTCGGCTGACCAACCGGTGTTTCTGGGCCCATGCCGTAGTCTTGCAAGTAACGATAGCCGTTTTTGTTGACAATGATACCGCCTTCACCACGACAACCTTCGGTCATCAGGATACCAGTGCCTGGTAGGCCCGTTGGGTGGTATTGCACGAATTCCATATCACGTAGAGGAACGCCGTGACGGTAAGCCATAGCCATACCATCGCCCGTTACGATACCGCCGTTGGTATTGCAGTGGTAAACACGACCAGCACCACCTGTGGCAAGTACCACTGATTTTGCTTTGATGGTGACCAACTCCCCTTCTGCCATATGGATGGCGATCAGGCCTTGAACTTCACCTTCATCAACAAGCAGATCCACCACAAAGTACTCATCAAAGCGTTTGATGTTTGAGTACTTCATCGAAGTTTGGAATAGGGTGTGTAGCATGTGGAAGCCAGTTTTGTCTGCCGCAAACCACGTACGCTCAACTTTCATACCGCCAAAGCGACGAACGTTGACTTCGCCATTCTCCTTACGGCTCCATGGGCACCCCCATTGCTCCATTTGGATCATTTCGCGCGTCGCGTTTTCAACAAAGTATTCAACAACATCCTGTTCACAAAGCCAGTCACCACCACCAACGGTATCGTTGAAGTGATTGTCTAGGCTATCCTCATCCTTGATAACTGCTGCTGAGCCACCCTCTGCTGCGACCGTATGGGAACGCATTGGGTAAACCTTAGAAATTAAGGCTACTTCCAGATCCGGGTTTGCTTCAGCCGCTGCAATAGCAGTACGAAGACCAGCGCCGCCTGCGCCGATGACTGCGATATCTGTGATGATAGTTTGCACAGTTATCCTCCAGTGTGTGAGTGCGGAAATCCGCTTGTTATTGTGAGATAGGGGCGTAGGCAAACGCATACTCCCCAAAAGTAGTAGTGACAGTGTAGAAGAGCTTTGTGATAGAAAAATTGATGTATTTAGGTTTTTGCTTCGGAAATGCAAATATGAGCATAGAATTTATAGGTTATGTGATAACTGTCACGGCAGCTTGTCTTGAGGATTCAACTGCTTGAGCGGCAAGGTGTTAATTGGATGTTGCCGATGATTTTTATCATCAATAATCGCAACCAATTTGTTGCTGTTTTTAGCTTGTACAACGTTGTTTTTGTGCTCAATGGCGCTTGAGAAGTTGCTTGCAAAGGCTGAAGAAGGTGGTAAGTTCCACCGCAGAGTTATTGAGTTGAGAGTCAAAAATGCAAGCCGATTGGAAACCGACCGCATCAATCGAACAACTGCGTCAACGCGCCGTTTTGATTGCCAATATCCGTCAATTTTTTGCCCAGAGAGGGGTGTTGGAAGTGGATACGCCAGCGATGAGCCACGCCACGGTTACCGATATCCATCTGCATACGTTTCAAACCGAGTTTGTGGGGCCCGGTTATGCTCAAGGTCGCCACCTTCACTTGATGACCAGCCCAGAATTCCATATGAAGCGCTTATTGGCGGCTGGAAGTGGCTGTATCTACCAAATGGCCAAGGCATTTCGTAATGAAGAGAATGGCCGTCACCACAATCCTGAGTTCACCATGCTGGAGTGGTATCGCGTTGGCTTTGATCACCACCAACTGATGGATGAAATGGATGATTTACTGCAACTGATACTCAAGTGTGGCACTGCTGAGCGCATGACGTATCAGCAAGCGTTTCTAACTGTGCTGGGTGTTTGTCCGCTAGAAGGCTCCATGGCGGAGCTGAAAAGCGTTGCGGCAAGGTTGGGTTTGAGTGATATCGCAGAACCAGAAGAGGATCGCGATACCTTGCTACAACTGCTCTTTAGCATCGGTGTGGAAGCAAAGATTGGTCAGCAGGTGCCAGCATTTGTTTATGATTTTCCTGCCTCTCAAGCAGCATTGGCAAAGATTAACCCGAATGATCCTCGTGTTGCAGATCGTTTTGAGGTGTACTTTAAGGGCATTGAGCTAGCCAATGGTTTCCATGAGCTCGACAACCCACAAGAACAGCTGACACGATTTGAGCAAGACAACGCGAAGCGTATTGACATGGGGCTGACTCCACAACCGATAGATTACCATCTGATTGCGGCATTGGAGTCGGGCTTACCGGCTTGCGCGGGAGTGGCATTGGGCGTTGATCGCTTGATTATGTTGTCGCTTGGTTGTACTCACATTGATGAGATCACCGCTTTTCCTTTTCCTATTGCGTGAGAATCGCTATGAAAAAACGGTATTTGTTGCTTATTTATGCGTCCTTAATCGCATTTTTATCATTACGTTCTTCGAGCGGATTACAAGATTGGGGCGACATTCCGAACCTAGATAAGCTGCAGCATTTCATGGCGTATAGCTGTTTCTCGCTGCTCGCAGCAGTCAGTGTAAGGCATTGGTGGCAACGTGGTGTGGCTGCTTTAGCCATTTTTCTCTTTAGCGGAGGGATCGAACTGGCACAAGCTTACGTCGGTAGGGAAAGCTCGTGGTTTGATCTGTTGGCGAACTTATCTGGGATTATACTAGGCTTACTAACGTATAAGCTCTATTGCGTTTATCGATCTCGAAATGTGAAATCGATATACTCCAATGACTAGGTCGTTTTTCTCTTTTTCCTAATATACGATTTTATTCACGGAATAGGATCGGTTAGCAGGGGAAGATAGGCGAGCCCAGTGAGCAAGTTTTATCTTTCTAAGAAAGGGATTACACCACAATAATGAAAACACGTGAGAAGATCGTGCATGCTGCCCTTGAGCTGTTTAATCAGCACGGTGAGCGCAGCATCACCACTAACCATATTGCTGATCATATTGATATTAGCCCAGGTAACCTTTACTACCACTTTCGCAATAAACAAGAGATTGTGCGCGAAATTTTTGCTTTGTATGCGCAAGAACTGATTGAGCGCTTTACTCCAGTTCAAGAAAACCAAGAAAGTTTGGTGTTGTTGAAGCGCTATCTTGATTCGATCTTCACCTTGATGTGGAAGTACCGTTTTTTCTACGCCAATTTGCCTGAAATCCTCTCTCGCGATGAAGAGTTGCATCAACAATACATTGAAGTTCAAGATAAGCTACAAGCCAACCTAGTGGCGATTATGCGCGAGTTTGTTTCCCTTCAACTACTTGAATTAAATGAAGATGAACTCAAGTCCTTAGTGCGAACTTTGCACCTGATTGCGTGCAGTTGGTTAGCGTATCAGTCCGCTATGTCGCCCAAAGTTGCGATCACCGAGCAAATGGTACAGCAAGGCATGTTGCAAATGATTGCCGTGGTGAAGCCGATTGCGACGGAGCAAGGTATGGAGCAGTTACTGCTGCTCGAAGATGGCGTGCGCGCCCTGCACGGCTAAACATCTCACATTCAAGACATCCCTCTTATATATGACCATAAAGCATCATTCATGACTTTATGGTCGTTGACTTCTCTCCCTCACATCGGAAAATATCCAATAAATAATCAAACAGATATGGATATCTTCTCCGATGAATTACGACATCTTTAATGGCGATGCTGATGGCATTATTGCCTTGTTGCAACTGAGACTTGCCGAGCCGAGATCCGCGACGTTGGTCACTGGTGTAAAACGCGATATCAAGCTGGTGGAGAAAGTGGCAGCACAAGCGGGCGATCATTTGACGATCCTCGATATTTCGATGGAGAAAAACATCGCTGGAGTGCAAGCCGCCTTAGCGGCCGGGGCGCAACTGTTTTATGCCGATCACCACAAAGCGGGAGAGATTCCGGCTCACCCCCATCTCGATGCTCATATCGATTTAGATGCCAACATTTGTACAGCATTGATAGTGGATAAGCTGTTAGACGGACGTTTTCATCACTGGGCCATTACCGCCGCGTATGGCGACAACTTGATCGCGCGCGCTGATGAGCTCGCCATCAAGGCGGGTTTGAATGAACAACAGAGAGCGCAGTTGTGCGAGTTGGGCACGTTAATCAATTACAACGGTTATGGTGAGAAGTTGGCTGATTTGCATTTTGACCCCGCTGAGCTGTTCTTGAGTTTGCTCGCCTACTCATCTCCTTTCGATGTGATTGCCGATGCCAGCTCGCCTTACCATCGATTAAAACAAGCCTATGAGCACGATTTATATGTAGCGCAAGCTGTGTTACCAAAGCATCAAAGTGACAAGTTGGCTTTGATAGAGCTGCCAGATACGCCAGCGTCGCGCCGAATCAGTGGGGTGTTTGGTAATTTATTGGCAAATCAGACACCAGAGCGAGCTCATGCGGTTCTGACGCGCAATCAAGATGACACTTACACTGTTTCTCTACGTGCTCCGTTAACCAATAAACAAGGGGCGGGTGATATTTGCAGCTCGTTTGCCACGGGTGGGGGGCGAGCAGCAGCAGCAGGCATTAATGCCTTAACCGCAGAAGAGTTGCCCCGTTTTATTGAGGTGGTGGAAGCCTACTACTAGGTGGCAACGCGAACGAAAAATGGGAGCCTTGGCTTAATGCCGATCAGTTAAGAGATAAATGATCGGTTGAACGATCCTGCAGATGGCTTATAAAGGCTCTAAGTTTCTAAAACTTTGAGCCTTTTATTTTGCAATTAACTACAGCCCTAACACTCGCCAATCGTTATGCCCCCAATACTGAACAACTTGGAAAACTCAGTGACATTCTTTGCCCTGATTTCATCAACCAATGCTTAGAAGCTTCTGGTGTGGCCACTATTCGTAAACGTCGTATCCCTCTCGACATGGCCGTTTGGGCGGTCGTTGCTATGTCGCTTTACCGACAAGAGCCTTTGTGGTCAATTGTCTCCAAAGCGCAATTAATGTTGCCCGGGAAGCGAAGTCTGGTTGCCCCTAGTGCTATCGTTCAAGCGAGACAACGGCTCGGGGCTGATGCAATGAAAGAAGTATTTCATCAAAGCCAGAGCTTATGGAATGAAACAGCTGACCATCCGACTTGGTGTGGATTAAAACTCCTCGCTGTCGATGGCGTGGTATGGCGAACGCCAGACACTAAGGAAAACCGTGATGCGTTTCAATCTGCGTCAAATCAGAATGGTGAAGGTAGCTTTCCTCAGGTGCGTATGGTTTGCCAGATGGAGTTGACCAGTCACATGCTGGTCGCCAGTGCTTTCGCGAGTTACAAAACCAATGAGATGATATTGGCGGAACAGTTGATTGAAACAACACCAGACTACAGCCTCACAATGTTTGACAGAGGTTTTTACTCTCTTAGCCTTCTTCATCGTTGGGCAAATACAGGTAATGAAAGGCATTGGCTAATGCCAATGCGCAAGAATACTCAATTTACTGAAGTTAGAAAGCTGGGTCGCAATGATCGGATTGTCGAACTCAAGACAACGCCTCAAGCGAGAAAGAAGTCCCTGTCACTACCTGAAACCATCGAAGTTCGCCTGATAAAGAAAACTATCAAAGGGAAAGAAGTGAGTATCTTGACCTCGATGACTGATCATCGTCGTTATCCGCCAGCGGAAATAGCAGAGCTTTACAGTCATAGATGGGAAATCGAAGTGGGATATCGTGAAATGAAGTCTTCACTTCTGAACAACGAGTTCACACTGAGAAGTAAGAAGCCAGAGATGGTAAAACAAGAACTATGGGGCTTATTGCTTAGCTATAACATTATTAGATATCAGATGGTTAACATGGCTAAAGCTGTGCCTGGCATCTACCCCAACCAACTGAGCTTCACAACGTGTGCTCACTCTATCATTCACGTAATTTTGGGGTTCTGGTTGGAGTCAGCGGGAACAATCCCTAAGCGCATTACTCACTTGCAAGAAGAGGCGATACACCATGTTTTGTCCATTAAACGAGAAGAGCGGATATATCCGAGAGCAATAAAACCAAAGGCAAAGAAATACCCCAATAAAAAAGCCAGTCAGCTTAACTGACTGGCATTAAGCCTTGGCTCCCATTTTTGTTGGCAAGGATTGAGGTTCACACCTCAACGGACCAGCCAGTTACGCGGGTTTTGCGCTTCACTATTGCGGCGAATTTCGAAGTAAAGTGAAGCTCGATCTTGCCCGCCCGTGTCGCCAGCAAGGGCGATCACTTCGCCAGCGGTGACTTTGTCGCCTTCTTTTTTCAACAAAGCCTGGTTGTAGCCATACAAGGTCATGTCGCCTTTGCCGTGGTCTATCAACACCACGAGGCCATAGCCTCTTAAATACTCAGCAAATACCACCGTACCAGGGTAAACCGACTTGACTTGTTCACCATAGCGAGCTGCGATAACAATGCCTTTCCAGTTGATTTGTCCCGTCTGTTTGGTTCCGAATTGGTGCAGTATTGAGCCTTTTAATGGCCAAGGGAGCTTCCCGGCTTGTTTGGCCAAACCGTCCATAGGAATGGCATTGCGTTTAGCCGCTTTAGCAATTTCTGCTTTCAGACGAGTTTCATTACGCTGCAGCTCTGCGAGGTAGTTTTTGTCGCTGGAAATACTTTGTTTGATGTTACCGAGTGTCTTTTTACGCTGGCCTTGAGTTTTCGCCAGTTGTTCGTGTTTCGTCGATTGTTGCTTGAGTAAAGATTCGATCTGACTTTGCTCATTCAGCAACTGCTGCTGACTTTGTTCAAGTTGTTTCTTGGTGGATTCTAACTCGTTGATGGTTTCCGCTCTCGCTTTGGCGAGATGCTGGAAATATTGGCTAATGCGATCTTCTTCGACGCCCTGTTGCAGTAATGAGGCAGAGGCATTGGCTCTTTGGGTGACATAGTAGGTCTGGATGAGGGTTTCTAAGCGTTCAGTTTGCGCTTTCTTTTGGCCTTCAAGTTCATCCATTTTGCGTTGCAACTGCCCCACATTCGCTTTTGCCGTGGCCAACGCTTGCTTAGTTTGCTTAATCTCTTTCTCTAATTGCGCGATGCTTGTCTCTTGGCTGCGCAGCGATTTTTGCAACTCGTCGAGCTGCTTCTCTTGATTCGATAAGGCTTTTTGCTGGCGAGAAATTTCATTTTTGACCCCTTGTAGCTCACTTGGACTCGCCCCATTGGTCGGGAAGCTCAGAACAGTAAGAAGAACGCAGGTGGAAAGGAAAAAAAAGCCTGATTTGTTGGTTTTCTGTTTTGCCACGTACGTTCTTTCCTGAGCTATCAATGAAATAAGCATTGCGCTTGTTAGGCGCGCTGTTAGATGCCGTCACCGTCAATGAAGTTAGGGTATTTCCCGTTAAAGCCTTGATCCATATCGAGAGAAGGCTTGTCGGATTGCGGTCTCCCTACAATTCGTGCGGGTACACCAGCGACGGTAGTATGCGGTGGAACGGGTTGAAGTACAACGGAGCAGGAGCCAATTTTTGCACCTTCTCCAACTTCGATATTGCCAAGGATTTTTGCCCCAGCTCCGATCATCACCCCTTCGCGGATCTTAGGATGTCGGTCGCCGCACTCTTTACCAGTACCACCTAACGTCACGTCTTGCAGGATGGATACATCATTTTCGACGACAGCGGTTTCCCCGATCACGATACCTGTTGCGTGATCCAGCATGATGCCTTTGCCGATACGAGCCGCAGGGTGAATATCCACTTGGCATGCCACCGAGATTTGATTTTGCAGATAGGTCGCCAGCGCGTAGCGGCCTTGTTTCCACAACCAATTTGCCACGCGATAGCCTTGCAAGGCATGGTAACCCTTTAGGTAAAGCAGTGGGATAGAATACATAGAAACAGCCGGGTCACGATTCACCGTCGCACAGATATCGCAGGCGGCAGAATCGGTGATGTTAGGGTCAGCCGCAAAGGCTTCTTCAACCACTTCACGCACTGCCATCGCCGGCATGGAGGCTGTGTTCAGCTTATTGGCTAAAATGTAGCTCAACGCAGCACACAAGCTTTCATGCTTGATGATGGTGGCGTGATAAAAACTGGCAAGCATCGGCTCTTGCTCCGATAGCTCACGGGCTTCTTTGACAATGCTCTGCCAGACTTTTTGTTTTTCACAGTGTTTCATGGCGTATTCTCACTACTTTGGAATGGGGCCAAAGTGTCCTTATTTTCCTTCGGATTTCTTATCGCGAGCCAGCAGATCTTGCGCTGCCAGGCGCGCATCCTTTCCTTGATATAATACTTGATAGATTTGGTCAACAATAGGCATCTCAACGCCCATACGTTGTGCCAGCATCCACACCTCTTTGGTGTTGCGGTAGCCTTCGACCACTTGGCCAATATCCGCTTGCGCCGTATCGACGTCTTTTCCTTGCCCAAGTGCAAGACCAAAGCGGCGGTTACGTGATTGGTTGTCGGTACACGTCAGCACCAGATCGCCCAAACCTGCCATGCCCATAAAGGTTTCTGGTTGTGCTCCAAGCGCAGCCCCCAAACGACACATTTCCGCCAAACCACGAGTGATTAATGCGGTACGAGCATTGGCACCGAAGCCAATTCCGTCAGACATCCCTGCACCAATGGCGATGACGTTTTTCACCGCGCCACCGAGTTGCATGCCAGTGAAATCACTGTTGGCATAAACACGGAAGGTTTTGCTGCAGTGGATTTTTTCCTGTAGGTCTGCGACAAACTGCGCATCTGGTGAGGCGACTGAAATCGCAGTTGGCATGCCTGCAGCCAGCTCTTTGGCAAAGGTTGGGCCTGACAACACGGCCAACGAGTAGTGTTCACCCAGTACATCAAACGCGACGTCTTTTAGAAGGCGACCGGTTTCAGGTTCAAGACCTTTGGTGGCCCAGCAGATACGAGAATCATCACGCAGATAGGGTTTTAAGCTATTGAGCACAATACCAAACACATGGCTTGGTACGACAACCAACAGATCTCGGCTCGCTTGCACGGCTTTTGCTAAATCGGATTCCACAATCAGGCTCGGTGGGAACTCAATACCGGGCAGGAATTCGTGGTTTGCGCGATCCGCCTCGAGCTTAGCCATATGCTCTGGTTCATGTCCCCAAAGGACAACGTTGGCACCGTTACGTGAAAGTGAGATTGCTAATGATGTGCCGTACGAACCTGCGCCGATCACAGTCATTGAAATCTCTTTGCCGTAGGCGTTATTAACCAGTGTTTGAGTCATGCGTTTACCTGATGGTTGGTTTCATGATGATTGGCAGAGTATACCCTCATTAAAGCGAGCTTGGGTATCGCTTACCTAAGTTAGATCCAATAAAAAATGCACATAACATCGTGTTTTAGGATGCATGTGCATTTCTTTTAATGCCTTTCACTGTGGCCAGTGAGAGGGGAATTCCATACGGAATTAAGCTTGTTCTGCACCTTGTTGTGCAGCTTGCTGTTGTAGGTAGTTCATGAACAGCGCATCAAAGTTTACTGGCGCTAGGTTCAGTTGAGGGAACGTACCTTTCACCACTAGGCTTGAAATGGTTTCACGCGCATATGGGAATAGGATGTTTGGACAGAATGCACCTAGGCAGTGAGCCAATTGACCTGCTTCCATCTTCTCTGCTGTGAAGATACCGCCTTGTTGCACTTCACATAGGAATGCCGTTTCTTCTGCGTTTTTCACGGTGACCGTCAAACGTAGAATGACTTCGTAAACGCCTTCACCTAGCTCACGGCTTTGCGTATCTAGATCCAGTTTCACATCTGGGTTCCACTCTTTTTGGAACATGACTGGTGAGTTTGGCGCTTCGAAAGAAACATCTTTTAGGAAGATACGTTGGATAGCAAAGTGTTGTTGGGTATCTTGTGGTGCTGCTTCAGCCATTTTTAAATCCTTCAATATTCGTTAAATCAGACTTGTCGCTTCAAGCCTTGAATGTGTCTGCCCTGAGACTAACCGAGCCATTCATCAATGACCAGATCAACCCGTCATTACGTGCCAAGTATCACAACTTAGATGATTAACTGCTTTGATAATAACCAGTTATCTGACGGGTTTTAGTGGGGATTAACGTTTGCTACGTACCAAAGGTAAGTTTGCTTCGCTCCACGAAATCAGACCGTTTTTCAATACGCTGACGTTTTCAAAACCCGCTTTAGCCAACAGGTTAGCGCTTTCTTGCGCGGTTTGGCCTGTTTTGCATACTACGATGATTGGGTCAGATTTACGGTTTTCAAGGCTACCGAAGTTACCGTTCTTGATGTCTGATGGCAAAATGTGAACTGCGTCGGTGATGTGACCTTTTCTGAACTCGTCTTTCGCACGAATATCGATCACTTGGCCGTTTTCACGGTTTACCAATGCGGTAAGTTCGTTGACAGTAATGATCTTGTACGCGGCGGTAGCCGATTTCACGAAGCTCATTATCACGGCGATCACTAGGCCAACCCATGCCAAAAACATGATCATATTTTGCTGAATAAAGTCGATGTACTCTTGCATCTTGTTTGCTCTCGAACCATAAGCGGAAAAATAAAGTGGCAAGGAGTATAACGAGGTTAGTCGCGAGTGGCGAGTGAGTTAAAACTTTCTAACCAATAAATGGGATCTTATCTCGCCTCATGTCGGTTTGGGCTATCGAAGTGATTGGCGATATCGACTTTAGAAAAGAGTCGAAGTGGTGGATTATAATGGCAATGAAATCTTTCTGCCCAAGCGAAACTATAATTGGTGGTTGGTTAAGCGCCTTTTTCTTTATGGCCTGTAAGAATACAACGGGGGTTCGCCAACATAATTTGATCTTATCCTACAGTTTTGCTTAAAAAGTGTAGTAAAATTACGCTAGTTTTGTTTCAAGGCAAACAGGGAATGAGCCCTAAGTGCCGAAAGTTACTGAAATTTGACGAGGTCATCACTATGTCTGCTAAGAAGCCTTTGGCTCTAGTTATCCTTGACGGTTACGGTTACCGTGAAGACACAGCAAGCAACGCTATCGCAAACGCAAAAACCCCAGTTATGGACGCGCTGATTGCGAATCAACCAAACACGCTTATCTCTGCTTCTGGCATGGATGTCGGTCTGCCTGACGGCCAAATGGGTAACTCTGAAGTGGGTCACACCAACATTGGCGCAGGTCGCGTGGTTTACCAAGATCTCACTCGTATCACGAAATCAATCCTAGATGGTGAATTCCAGCAAACGGCAGCGCTTGTTGAAGCGATTGACACTGCAGTGAAAGCGGAAAAAGCGGTTCACATCATGGGTCTGATGTCTCCTGGTGGTGTTCACTCACACGAAGACCACATTCTTGCTGCGGTAGAAATGGCAGCAGAGCGTGGCGCTGAGAAGATTTACCTACACTGCTTCCTTGATGGTCGTGATACACCACCACGTAGTGCAGAAGGTTCTCTACAACGCTTCCAAGATCTATTCGCTAAGCTAGGTAAAGGCCGCGTGGCATCTTTGGTGGGTCGTTACTACGCCATGGACCGTGATAACAACTGGGATCGCGTTCAAGTGGCTTACGATCTTCTTACTCAAGCGAAGGCAGACTTCACTTATGACTCAGCAGTAGCAGGTCTTGCTGCCGCGTATGAGCGTGGTGAAAACGATGAGTTCGTTAAAGCGACAGAAATCAAAGCGGAAGGCCAAGAAAGTGCCGCAATGCAAGATGGCGATGCGGTGATCTTCATGAACTACCGTGCAGACCGTGCACGTCAAATCACCCGTACCTTCGTCGCTGATTTCGCTGGCTTTGAACGCGCAGTATTCCCTGCAGTGAACTTTGTGATGCTGACTCAATACGCAGCAGACATTCCTCTTGCTATCGCATTCCCACCTGCATCGCTAGAAAACACCTACGGTGAGTGGTTGTCTAAGCAGGGTCAAACGCAGCTACGTATTTCTGAAACTGAGAAATACGCACACGTGACTTTCTTCTTCAACGGTGGTGTGGAAACGGAATTTGCAGGTGAAGAGCGTCAGCTTGTCGCTTCTCCTAAAGTGGCGACTTACGACCTTCAACCAGAAATGAGCTCAACTGAGCTGACTGAGAAAATGGTTGCGGCGATTAAGTCTGGTAAGTACGACACCATTATCTGTAACTACCCGAATGCGGACATGGTTGGTCACACTGGTGTTTATGAAGCTGCAGAAAAAGCGATTGAAGCGCTGGATGCAAGCGTTGGCCAAGTGGTTGAAGCGATCAAAGAAGTGGGTGGTCAGCTATTGATCACAGCAGACCACGGTAACGCAGAAATGATGGTTGACCCAGAAACCGGCGGTATCCACACAGCTCACACTAGCCTACCAGTACCACTTATCTATGTCGGTGACAAAGCTGTTGAGTTCAAGGAAGGCGGTAAACTGTCTGACCTAGCACCAACTATGCTGTCTCTAGCGGGTCTAGAGATTCCAGCAGAGATGACTGGCCAAGTATTGGTTAAGTAAGCTTGCTAAACAGCTAAATGGAAGCCCGAGCATGACTCGGGCTTTTTTGTCTCTGTGCGTCACTGAACTAAGATGGCTGTCCCCGCCACTGCGACGAAGGCACCAAGCCACGCGTAACGATTGGGGCGTTGTTTGGTGTAGATCCACAGTATTGGCAATAACATGATTGGGGTTGTCGAGGAGAGCAAGGCGACCATTCCGACATTCCCATCGCGCAAAGCGTACAGGATCAACGTCATGCCCACCGCCATGGCGAGAAAGCCGTTAATGGCGGTAATGGTAAAGATACGCCCATTCATTTTTTGTGTTGCCCGAGAAATTTTTGCGCCAGTGGCTCGTAGGAGGCAATGTGCCACAAAAGCGCTGATCATACGAATCGCTGATGCTGCGACAGGATCGATGTCAGTCTGCATCACTGGCTTGGCAATAATGCCCCCTAGTGCTTGGCATAGAGCCGCCAGTAACCCCAAGGCGATGCCGATCCAAGCTGCACCTTTGACGGTTTCCAGTGCATTCTGACTTTGTCCACGTCGGCCAAAAAAGATCGCCAGAACAACGCCGGAAAACACCAGCAGCGATCCGAGTAGCTCCATTGACGTCATACTTTCGCTAAATAGAAAGTAACCGAGAATGGCGGAAAAGACGGCATGGCAAGAGAAGAGCAAGCCCGCTTGGCGAGGTCCCATACGATTTAAGCAAGCAAATAGCGCGGTATCGCCAATAAAGATGCCAATTAAGCCTGAAAACATCATGGGCGTGATGTGCTCTGCCATGACACTCGACCAGCCTCCGGTAAACAGAGCCATACTGGAGAGCATGACCGCCGTGCATCCCATTCGCCAACGACTGTAAGCAAACGACCCCAAATGCTGAGCCGGCGTGACCGAAAGTAAACTGGCGATCGCCCACAGTAGTGCTGCGGCCAGTGCAAGCCATTCAAATCCCATTGATTGTGTGATCCCTAATTGAAGAGATCGACAATATGCCTCAAGTTATCATCTTGGCAAAGCACAGACGTGACTTTCTCCGCCTTGTGGTCGTGCTTTCTCATTATCCTCTCTCATTAAGCGAGAATCAAAACGGCCCCATAGACGATGGCTAAGCCAATCACACCGATCAGCAAGCCGACTTTGGCCATGTCTTTGCTCTCGATTAGGCCGGTAGAGTAGGCGAGCGAGTTGGGAGGCGTTGATACAGGAAGAATCATCCCGAGCGAGGCTGAGAATGCCACCACCACCAGCAAGCCTTGTAAGCCTCCGACGGCTTCTAAACTGCTCATTGAGGTACCGATGGCGGCCGCGATTGGCATCAACAAGTTGGCGGTCGCGGTATTGGACATAAAGTTCGCCATAAGCCAGCAGACTAAGGAGAGCGATACGATGATGGCAAAAGGCGACAAAGCTTCATAATTGATGGCATGCGCTAAGGCTTTCGCCAGCCCGGTTTTTTCCAAGCCGATACCAATGGCAATCCCCCCCGCGACCAGCCAAAGTACGTCCCAGTTGATCAGCTTGAGTTCTTCTTTGCCCATAATGCCCGTCAATGTAAACACTGCCAGCGGAATGATGGCCACTACATAGGTATTCATGCCGTGCAATTGCGTGGTCATCCATAGCAAAATCGTGGCGGCAAAGGTGATATACACCACCACGGCACGCCAGCTTTTCTTGAACTTGCCGTCTAATTTCAGCGTCATTTTCGCTTCGCTAGAAGGAAAGAGTTTCTGCAATAAAAGCCAAGCAATGGTCAACTGAACAAGAACAAAGGGTAAACCCATTGCCATCCAGCTGAGAAAGTCGATGCTGTTTTCTCCAGTTAAATATTGCAACGCAATGGCGTTGGGCGGGGTACCAATCGGGGTCGCAATACCACCCGTGTTCGCCGCAATTGGGATGCACAATACTAGCGCTTTAATGCCCAAATCGCCTTTCGGTGCCGAGGCAACGATGGGCCCCAATAACGCCAGCATCATGACCGTAGTCGCGGTATTGGACATAAACATCGAAAACACGGCGGTAATCAGCATCAATCCCAACATAATAAATTTGGGTTGCTGGCCAAAAGGCTTGAGCAGTACCCGAGCGAGGTTGTTATCTAACTCGTATTTTGATGCGGCAATGGCGAGTGCAAATCCGCCCATGAAAAGGATGATGATTGGCGAGGAAAACGCAGAAAAAATGTCGGTATAACCAATCAACTCACCGAGATCGTGTCCGGCGGGCGGGGTACGGAACAGGTGTAATCCTTTATCGGAAATCATGATCAGCTCGAGAGCGATGATCAGAATTGAAGTGGCAAAAACGGGCACGGGCTCTAAAACCCAAAGTAAGGCTGCAAGTAGAAAGATGGCCAGTAGTCGATGTTGAATGAGCGTCAAATCATCGATAGGAATCGCATCGATGGGCATTAACAAAATGCCGATAGGGAGCGCAAAACAAACCAGCAGCTTCCATACCACAGTCATGTTCAATTTCTGCATTCATCACACCTCAAGATTTCACGTGAAAACTTAGGTTAATTCATTGTGCAAAGAACATCTTAGAGGCGGGTTGAAGTTTCTGAATTCCGTTGATTTTTTATGAAGAGTTTTGTTTTTCGTCAAGAAAAAGCCCCAACGGTTGTTGGGGCTAAAAATAAACTTATTGCTGGTGGGCGTATGGGGTGCCCATTACCGTTGGTTGGCCATTGGCCATCGACTCATCAAAGCGAATCGCGTCTTTGGCAAAAAGGTTAATGACGGTTGATCCGAGTTTGAAGCGACCCATTTCTTCGCCCTTCTTCAAGATAACCGCATGGTTACCAGAAGCAGGATAATCCCATTTGTATACCGTATTGCCACGAGGTGGGGTAATGGTACCCGCCCATACTTGTTCAATACTGCCAACAATGGTCGCACCAACAAGCACTTGAGCCATAGGACCAAACTCAGTATCAAAGATACACACCACGCGCTCATTGCGAGCAAATAGGTTGGGTACATTCTCTGCTGTCAGAGGATTCACCGAGAAAAGATCACCAGGAACGTAAATCATTTGGCGCAGAGTACCATCGCATGGCATGTGTACACGGTGGTAATCACGAGGTGACAGATACAACGTCGCGAAGCTACCGTCTTTAAATTCTTCAGCAAGAGCAGCATCACCGCCTAACAGCTCTTGAGCGGAGAAGTCATGCCCTTTCGCTTGAATCAATTGGCCGTTGGTAATAGGGCCAAACTGGCTGACACAAGCATCCGCTGGGTGGGTAATGATCGCATCACCTTCAGCAATTGGACGTGCGCCTTCTTTTAGCTCACGCACAAAGAACTCATTGAACGTCTTGTAGTGTTTAGGATCGGCGTGTTTCGCTTCATCCATATTGACGTTGTACTGCTTGATAAACCAGCGAATGATCGCTGTGGTCAGGCTGCCTGCTTTGGCGGAAGCCAATTTACCCACTAGGCGAGTCAGGCCATGTTGTGGGATCCAGTACTGCAGTCCAACTTTAATCTTATCCATTATAAATACCGATGATGTCTGTTTGATTCTTGTTTCGGGCGCGTGATGTTACTGAAAATTATTCCACTTGTCAGTAATCGGTGACGAAAACTTACACAACAATACGCGTTATAAGTCCGCTTTCTTATTGCGCGAATATTGGCGATTGGCTTTGTTCTCCGCCATGCTTTCAATAATGCGATGGTAATTATCGTAGCGTACTTCGCTGATCTCACCATTTTCTACAGCCTCACGAATGATACAGCCTGGATCATCCGCGTGCTTGCAATCTCGGAACTTGCAGCCACCCAAGTAAGGACGAAACTCAAGATAGGCTTTGGTGATTTCTTCTGGCTCCAAGTGCCAGAGCCCAAACTCACGAACCCCTGGAGAGTCGATCAAGTTACCACCTGACGGAATGTGATAGAGGCGTGCTGCTGTTGTCGTATGTTGGCCCAAACCGGATAGCTCGGAGATTTCCCCTTCTTCGATATCCAGCTCAGGAATGAGCGCATTCACCAAGCTCGACTTACCCACGCCTGATTGTCCGACGAAGATATTGATGCGATCTTGCAATTGCGCTTCGAGCTCTGCAATGCCAGCGCCAGAGCGTTTGCTCACATAAAGGATCTTGTAGCCAATTTTCTCATAGTCAGCCAACCACTCACGATACGTAGCGAGCTCGGCTTCTTGCAACAAATCGATTTTGTTTAACACCAACAGCGGCTCGATACCAAGGGTCTCTGCCGCAATCAAGTAGCGATCAATGATATTGAGTGACAACTCTGGCAGCACCGATGAGACAATGACCATTTGATCAATATTGGCCGCAACGGGTTTTAAACCATCGTAATAGTCAGGTCGAGTTAACACTGAAGTACGCGGCTCTACAGCTTCAACCACGCCTGAAATTCCGGCCATTGACTCTAAGCCTTTGCGCCAAATGACCTTGTCACCGGAAACCAGTGATTCAATACCTCGACGCAAATTACAGCGCTCAATCAGCCCGGTTTCGGCATCTTCAATATCTGCGTGTTGACCGAAACGTGTGATCACTAGCCCTCTACGGCTATCACCCAACATTGCTTCATCCCATTGAATGGTGTCGGCTTGTTTCTTCAGTCTTTTTTGTTGGTTGTCGCGTACACGACGTACTTGACCCTGAGTTAACTTCTTCTTTTTTGCCACGATATCTACTTTATTTGTTCGCTGATAACGAGCTAAGTATGACGACTTTCGCTACATTATCGAAGTATCTTGTTATTACTATTTTGAGGTATAGTACCTCTTTTAGCAGCAAACAAATAGGCAACTCATCTATGTCCTTTAGCGATCAGAACTTAATTTGGATCGATCTTGAGATGACAGGCTTGGATCCTGACGTTCATAAAATTATTGAAATAGCGTCTATCGTCACCGATAGCGAGCTAAACATTTTAGCCGAAGGACCGGTACTTGCGATTCATCAGTCAGAAGAGGAACTCGCAAAAATGGATGAGTGGTGTACCAATACACACACGGGTAGTGGTCTCGTAGAGCGAGTGCGTGGTAGTCAAATTACTGAGCAGGAGGCGGTTGAACAAACCATCGCTTTCTTAGAAAAGTGGGTACCTAAAGGAGTATCGCCAATCTGCGGTAACAGCATTGGGCAAGATCGTCGTTTTTTGTACCGCCATATGCCTGAGCTTGAAGGCTATTTTCACTACCGTTATATCGACGTCAGTACTTTGAAAGAATTGACTAGAAGATGGAATCCGGAAGTATTGAAAGGTTTTTCTAAGCAGGGAACTCACCTAGCACTCGACGATATTCGGGAATCTATTGCAGAACTTAAGTTCTATCGCCAAACCATTTTTAAGATTTAGTATTGATTTCACGCGCTAGGGCGATGAATTTTTAGCTGCTTTGTGCGCTTTTTCATCGAACGGAAAAAATTTAAGGATTTTTTCTACGAAGGACTTGCATCACAAAAAAATGCTCTTATAATTCGCAGCCCTGAACGACGTAAAACGTTGTTGATTGCGACACTAGCTCAGTTGGTAGAGCGCAACCTTGCCAAGGTTGAGGTCACGAGTTCGAACCTCGTGTGTCGCTCCAAATTACAGTTCTCATCGTACTTAACGATGACATGCGACACTAGCTCAGTTGGTAGAGCGCAACCTTGCCAAGGTTGAGGTCACGAGTTCGAACCTCGTGTGTCGCTCCAAATTACAGTTCTCATCGTACTTAACGATGACATGCGACACTAGCTCAGTTGGTAGAGCGCAACCTTGCCAAGGTTGAGGTCACGAGTTCGAACCTCGTGTGTCGCTCCAAATTACAGTTCTCATCGTACTTAACGATGACATGCGACACTAGCTCAGTTGGTAGAGCGCAACCTTGCCAAGGTTGAGGTCACGAGTTCGAACCTCGTGTGTCGCTCCAGTTTACAGCCCTTATCGTGCTTAACGATGACATTGCGACACTAGCTCAGTTGGTAGAGCGCAACCTTGCCAAGGTTGAGGTCACGAGTTCGAACCTCGTGTGTCGCTCCACTTTCTTTCAAGTGGATGAAATAGCCTTTATCGTGCTTAACGATAACAATACGGACGCGGGGTGGAGCAGCTTGGTAGCTCGTCGGGCTCATAACCCGAAGGTCGTTGGTTCAAATCCAGCTCCCGCAACCAATTTCAAAGCTCTCACTGTGCTTAACAGTGACACAATACGGACGCGGGGTGGAGCAGCTTGGTAGCTCGTCGGGCTCATAACCCGAAGGTCGTCGGTTCAAATCCGGCCCCCGCAACCAATTTCAAAGCTTTCATTGTGCTTAACGATGACATACATGGACGCGGGATGGAGCAGCTTGGTAGCTCGTCGGGCTCATAACCCGAAGGTCGTTGGTTCAAATCCAGCTCCCGCAACCAATTTCAAAGCTCTCACTGTGCTTAACGGTGACACAATACGGACGCGGGGTGGAGCAGCTTGGTAGCTCGTCGGGCTCATAACCCGAAGGTCGTCGGTTCAAATCCGGCCCCCGCAACCAATTTTCGGACGATGACAATTCCTTGTTTTGTGCGAAAGATGCTATCCCGTCATGCAATGAGGCGGTGATCATCACCTTCTGTACTGCTCTTTCAATAATGCTGCGAAGCATGAATCCCTAAAATGAAACCCATGTCCGATACAGATGTTCGGATGTTTTTGTCGTTTCACTTTTCTACCTTAAAAACCACTGTCTCTCTTAGCATAGAAAGATAGGGTGTTTCCCTTGTTCATTAACAGACTTATCCACAGAAAATGAAATGTGGATAACTTGGTTGATAACAATGAGTAGACAACATATTCCTCTTGTCAAGAAAGGATCTTTTTTCGTTTTTACAATTAATGTTTAAATGCGTAAATTTGTATTTATTTGTTTTTAAAGGGTTTTTGCGTTTTTTCTTGATTTTAATGACGTTGCTTTTTGATCATTAAGCTCTGCTTTATTGATCCTAGTCATTGATTGGATATGTGTTTAACTTTTTTTGTCTTCGAGTTTGTAAGTAACTTTGCTAATTTTTTCCACATTTTGAAATTTGAGATGGGAATCAAATATTGCAACGCAAAAATGTGTGGTTGTTATCTTGCATCTCTTGGTAGCCCTTTATCGACGATGCGTATCAGTCTTTGCTTTTTTACATCAAGGGAGAAGTGGCCAGCTTGGGCTGCTTGTTCTTCCAATGCCCAGTTGATGTGTTCATCCAGTAATTCACTCATTCCCTTGCGAGACTCAAGAGCCGTGACGATTTGTGGAGAGAAAGGTGCGTTGCCCATCGCGACGGCAATATTTCTGAGCCATTGCAGATGGCCAATGCGGCGAATCGCGGAGCCTTCCATGTTTTTTAGGAAAGTCGGTTCGTCCCACTGAAACAATGCAATGAGCGAGGCGTTGTTCAAGGGCGATCTCCGGTGGAAGTCACCTTGTTGCGTCAAGTCTGCGTAACGGTTCCAAGGACACACTAATTGGCAGTCATCACAGCCATAAATTCGATTGCCAATTGCTTTACGAAACTCTGGCGCGATGATTCCGTCGTGTTCGATGGTGAGATAAGAAATGCAGCGACGAGCGTCGACAACTTTGTTATCGACAATAGCTTGGGTGGGGCAAGAGGTGATACAGGCTTGGCATTTTCCGCACGCCTCTTCACTGGCTTGGTCTACTGGTAATGGTAAATCAATCAGCAGCTCGCCTAGGAAGAACCATGAACCTGCGTCTTTATCGAGAATGAGCGAATGTTTTCCTGTCCAGCCAAGCCCAGCTTTTTGAGCTAAGGGGCGCTCTAGGATCGGTGCTGAATCAACGAAAGGGCGATAGCCAAATTGACCCACTTCGGCTTCAATTTTTTTTGCGAGGGCAGAAAGCTGCTTGCGCACTAATTTATGATAGTCACGGCCGAGAGCGTAGCGGCTAATATAACCTTGTGTCGGATCCGCGAGATCGGCTGCGAATTGCGCTTGAGGAGGCAGGTAGTTCATACGAACACTGATCACTCTTACGGTTCCTGGTAAGAGTTCGGCTGGACGTGCGCGCATCATGCCATGTCTTGCCATCCAATCCATGCTGCCGTGATAACCTGCGTCGAGCCATTTTTGCAACTGTGCTTCGTGCTCCGTTAAATCAATGTCGCAGATCCCGACTTTTTCAAAGCCGAGTTCTTTTCCCCATTGTTTTATTTGCTGTGCAAGTTGCTGGTAATCCATGGTGACTGCCTGTTCAAAACGGACGCGGATCTTACTGGATCTTCACGTTAGGTTCTAGCACAACCCTCAATCGAGAGCGATTTTTCGTTGAAATGACAATTGGGTGCTTGTCTCTCAAAATGGACACGGTTTACTATTCGTGTTCTTTTGATTTTTATATAGTCAACTTCGATATTCAGAGATACATGATCATGAACGCAAAACAGTTCGAACTGAAAGATGAGCAGGCGACCATACTGCTTGGAACACAACTCGCCCATCTTTGTTCTCAACAGACCACGATTTACTTACACGGTGATCTTGGGGCTGGAAAAACCACTTTTAGCCGTGGTTTTGTAAGAGCGCTTGGTCATGCTGGTAACGTAAAAAGCCCAACCTATACCTTAGTCGAGCCTTATCAGTTAGCCGATTGGCAAGTGTATCATTTTGATCTTTACCGTTTGGCCGATCCTGAAGAGCTCGAATTCATGGGCATTCGCGACTATTTTACCGCGGATGCGATCTGCTTAGTGGAGTGGCCGGAGAAAGGGGAAGGTCTCCTCCCTAAACCGGATCTGGATATTGATATTCGCTATCAAGGTGAACAACGTATTGCTCAGGTAAAAGCAAATAATGACTATGGCCTAAAGCTGCTCAGTAAATTGGAGTTATGTTGAGTTTAAAGCGCATTCAAAAAGCAGCAGTTTGGCTGTCTGCTCTTTACTTTTTGATCCCTTCTTTAGTTTGGGCCAATGTTTTACAAGGCGTGAGGGTATGGCCTTCACCGGATGAAACTCGAGTGGTAGTAGATTTAGCGGACGAAGCAAACTTCAGCTATTTCTCATTGACCAAGCCTGATCGTTTAGTGGTGGATCTGAAAAGTACATCACTCAAAACTAAGCTGCCGATTACCGTCAGTGATAGCCCGGTGCTGTCTCGCATCCGTCAAAGCTCACCGCCAGAGCAAGGCACCTATCGTTTGGTGTTTGAGTTGAAGAAAAGCGCCCCGGCTGAATTGTTCAAGTTGGCGCCAACCCCTGGAGGTGACTACGGGCACCGCTTGGTGATCGACTTACCGCACAAAGCTCGCAGTACAACGACATCGAGCAACAATAATGCGAAACCGCAAACGGTGAATAAGGACATTCAATCTGTTCAACGAGCGGAAGAAATTTTGATCGTGATTGATCCCGGCCATGGGGGTGAAGACCCAGGTTCGATTGGTCCGACGCGTCGCTATGAAAAAAATGCCACATTGAGCATTTCACACAAAATTGCCGCAGAGCTTGACGCGGTTCCTGGTATCAAAACCAAGCTGACGCGTTCTGGGGATTACTTTGTCAACCTCAACCGCCGCGTGGCGATTGCTCGTGAAAACGACGCACACCTGTTGATCTCTGTGCATGCGGATGCTTTTACTTCACCGCAACCACGTGGTGGATCGGTGTTTGTGTTGAATACCCGTCGCGCGAACACGGAAATTGCACGTTGGGTTGAGAATCACGAAAAGCAATCTGAAATCTTGGGTGGTTCAGGCGCGGCGTTTACGAACATCAATGATAAGAACGTCAACCAAACCTTACTGGATTTACAGTTTAGCCACTCGCAGAAAGAGGGCTACAAACTCGCCACAGAGATTTTGTCGGAAATGGGAAAAGTTGCGCAGTTGCATAACAGCCAGCCAATCAACACCAGTTTGGCGGTTTTGCGCTCCCCACAAATCCCTTCAGTACTGGTAGAAACAGGATTTATCTCCAACCCAACCGAGGAAAAACTGCTGTTTCAGCGCGCACACCAAGATAAGCTGGCTAAAGCGATCTCAAAGGCAGTGCTGAAATACCTGAAAGATAATCCACCGGAAGGAACGGTGTTTGCCTCCAGTGCGAAGCCGATTGTTCACACCGTTAAACGGGGTGAGTCGTTAAGTGTGATCGCTGAGCGTTATGGCACTTCAACGCAAACGATCATGAAAGACAATCAGTTAAAATCTTCAACTCTGTCGATTGGTCAAACGTTGAAAATTCACCGTGGTGTGCCCGGACCTAAGGTGATTGCGGCTCAACCGAATACCGTGGAAACCAAGACCATTACCCACAAGGTCAGCAAAGGTGAATTTTTGGGCATGATTGCCGATCGTTATAAAGTGTCGGTCGCTGATATTCGTCGAGAGAATAAGCTCAAGTCTGACACCTTATGGGTAGGGCAGAAATTGAGCATCACCGTGAACTTGAAAGATCAACCGATCCGCAAACACACGGTAGCTCGTGGAGAGTTTCTGAGTAAAATTGCAGCCAAGTATGGTGTGAGTGTTTCGAGCATCCGCCAAGCGAACAACTTGCGTTCCGATGAGCTGGCAATTGGGCAGGTATTGATTATTCCAAATAAATAGGCAGAGAGATGACGATCCGGATACTACCAGCGCGTTTGGCGAACCAGATAGCGGCTGGTGAAGTGGTTGAACGCCCCGCTTCTGTGGTCAAAGAGTTAGTGGAAAATAGCCTTGACTCAGGGGCAACTAAGATTGACATCGATATCGAGAAAGGCGGCGCAAAGCTGATTCGTATCCGTGATAACGGCTCTGGTATTGTGAAAGATGAGCTGGGCCTTGCGCTAAGTCGACACGCAACGTCAAAAATCCACACCTTGGACGATCTGGAAGCGATCATGAGTCTTGGGTTTCGTGGAGAAGCGTTAGCCAGTATCAGTTCAGTATCGCGTTTGACCCTTACCTCTCGCCCTGCAACGCAAGAGCAAGCGTGGAGTGCTTATACGGAAGGGCGGGATATGCAGGTAAAACTGCAGCCTACCGCTCACCCGATTGGTACCACCGTTGAAGTGGTCGACCTGTTTTTTAACACCCCCGCCAGACGCAAATTTCTTCGTACTGAGAAAACCGAATTTGCTCATATTGATGAGCTGCTAAAACGGATTGCACTCAGCTGCTTTGATGTGTCGATAACCTTACGCCACAACGGCAAAGTGATCCGCCAATACCGTGCTGCACACAATGATCTTCAGGCAGAAAAACGCTTAGCCACCGTTTGTGGTCAAGCGTTTGTACGTTGCATGCTGAAAATAGAGCTAGAACATCAAGGCCTCAAACTTCACGGTTGGATCACCACGCCAGAAGGGGCTCGCCAGCAAAGTGATCTGCAATATTGTTATGTTAATGGCCGGATGATGCGCGACAAGCTCATCAATCATGCCATTCGCCAAAGCTATGAGACGAGCTTAAAGCCTGAGCAATTTGCCGCTTATGTTCTATTCATTGAGTTGGACCCACATCAAGTTGACGTCAACGTTCATCCGGCCAAACATGAAGTGCGATTCCATCAAGCCCGCTTGGTGCATGATTTTATTTATCAAGCGCTTGCAAGTGCGTTGGCGCAAAGTGACAGTATCGAGCAACCGCAAATCAATGAGTCAGCTTTTCATTATCAAGCCGAGCCAGAAGTTGCTCCACAAGGCAGCTTTCCTGCCGAAAGTAATGAGGTTCCACAAGCGGTTTATCATGCGATTGAAAAAGCGCCAGCCTATCCACGAAAAGCAGGACAAGAGCAACAGTTACAGCCAGTAGCACCTTTGGAAAGCTCGTTTTCTAGTGAACAAGGCCGTGAAGTTTCACCTGCGCCACACAATGAGCGCAAGGCTTGGATGGAGTCACGATCCCCTGCGCGCCATACAACATCTTCAAATCAGAGTGAACGCTATGGCGAGCCAGCACCCAGCAAACAGCAAGTCAAAGCCTATGCTGAGTTACTTCATACCCCGGATTTTCCGTCCCAGAATGTGGAATGTCATCCGTCGCCCTCTATCGCCTCTCCTGTCCAAGAGTTAGGGAAGGCGGTATCTGTGGTGGCGCAACGTTATCTTTTGACGACAACGAAGGCGGGTTGCCAACTGATTTCTCTTGCTCGTGCAGAGTTCTATCGAACCCTTGGGCAACTGAATGGCGATAAAGCGCCATTGAAGTCTCAGCCTTTGTTGGTGCCGCTTTCGCTAAAACTGGAAAAAGGGTTGGTTCATGCCGCGCAAGAGCATCAAGATCGTTTTGCTCGCATGGGGATCCTCTTCAAAATGCGTAATGAGAAAGCCCTGATGGTGATGGGGGTGCCTGCGCCATTAAGGCAACAAAATTTACAACTTCTTATTCCAGATCTGTTATCTTACGCCGCTTCGCAAGCCCAGAAGGAAGAGCTGGCACAAAATGACACGGCGATGGCGCAGTGGTTGGCGTTGCGTGTGGCAAAAGTGAAAAGCCACTATACACTTTCTGAGGCGATACAAATTATTTCGGAACTCGAACAACTCTGGCAAGAGAAGCTCCCGCTACAGGATTCTCAACTGGTCACGAGTGTCGATTTCTCGGCAACGATTGCACAACTGACATGACACCATGACTGAACAATTACCTTTAGCTCTGTTTTTAATGGGGCCGACAGCATCGGGAAAAACGGAATTAGCAATCCGATTGCGTCAACGATATCCAGTTGAACTTATCAGTGTCGACTCTGCTCTAATTTACAAGGGCATGGATATTGGCACTGCCAAACCTGATGAACGCGAGCAACAACTGGCACCGCATCGTTTGATCGATATTTTAGATCCGACCGAAGCCTATTCTGCGGCTGATTTTCGTCGTGATGCTCTCGCAGCAATGAACGAGATCGTTGCACAAGGCAAAATTCCGCTGCTTGTTGGTGGAACTATGCTGTATTTCAAGGCGTTACTCGAAGGTCTGTCACCACTTCCTGCTGCAAATGCTGAAATACGTCAGCAAATTGAACAAGAAGCATTGACGAAAGGTTGGTCAGTATTGCACGATGAGCTTCAAGAGATTGATCCTGTATCGGCAGCGAGAATACACCCGAATGATCCGCAAAGATTGTCGCGTGCATTGGAAGTTTATCGAATTTCAGGTAAAACTCTTACTGAGCTGACGGAAACGAAAGGGGAAAGTTTACCGTTTCGTGTCAAGCAGTTCGCAATAGCTCCCAAGGAAAGGGCAGAGCTCCATCGTCGTATTGAACTGCGTTTCGATAAAATGATGGAAGCCGGATTTGAACAAGAAATGAGAGCCTTGTATACACGCAAGGATCTTCATCCGGATCTTCCTTCCATTCGATGCGTCGGTTACCGACAGATGTGGGACTATTTAGACGGGAATTGCACTTTAGATGAAGCGATCTATCGTGGTATCTGTGCAACTCGTCAATTGGCCAAGCGACAAATTACCTGGTTGCGCAGCTGGGATAATTTAACTTGGTTGGATAGCGAAAACATTGAACAGTCACTAGAAACTCTCTCAGAAGCCATAGCATCTGATAGAGATAGCTGTGTATAATGTGATCGTTTTTGCGTGAATACACTCTAAGAAGGATCAGTTTCTGGTAACTTGCTGTTTAGGCTGCTAGTAACTAAGGGTGTTTTTTGTTCGTTTAGCTCAGATGCAAAGGCATTTTCTTTTGCAGTGCACCACTAGCTAAATAATTACAACTACAAATTAAATAAGGAAAATAAAATGGCTAAGGGGCAATCTCTACAAGACCCATTTCTAAACGCACTCCGTCGTGAGCGTATCCCTGTATCGATTTACCTAGTAAACGGTATCAAGTTGCAAGGTCAGATCGAGTCGTTCGATCAATTTGTGATCCTGCTGAAGAATACAGTAAACCAGATGGTTTATAAGCACGCAATTTCTACTGTGGTTCCTGCTCGTCCAGTGAGTCACCACAGCGGCGAGCGTGGCTCAGATCGTCCAAGCGAGAAATCGGAAGATTAATTTCGTTATCGATCATTTAAACACTTTAAGGAGTTGATTGCTTGTTTGACCGTTATGAATCCGGTGAGCGAGCCGTACTTGTTCATGTCAACTTCACGCAACAAGGCGAGTGGGAAGACCTTGCAGAATGTGAAATGTTGGTTTCTTCCTCAGGGGTAGAAACGTTACAGGTCATTACTGCAAGTCGTCAATCACCACACGCCAAATACTACGTCGGAGAGGGAAAGGCTCAGGAAATTGCTCAAGCTGTGCAATTGACCGGAGCTGAAATCGTGATATTTAATCACGCCCTCTCTCCTGCCCAAGAGCGCAACCTCGAAAGATTGTGTCAGTGTCGAGTCATCGACCGTACCGGTCTGATTCTGGATATTTTCGCCCAACGAGCTCGTACCCACGAAGGTAAACTTCAAGTGGAGTTGGCTCAGCTTCGACATATCTCTACTCGCTTAATTCGCGGTTGGACGCACCTTGAGAGGCAAAAAGGTGGTATTGGCTTGCGTGGACCTGGGGAAACTCAGCTTGAAACAGACCGCCGTTTACTGCGTGAGCGTATTAAAGCGATTTTGCGTCGTCTAGAAAAAGTAGCGAAACAACGTGAGCAAGGGCGCCGTGCCCGAAATCGTGCAGAAATTCCAACCATTTCTTTGGTCGGGTATACCAACGCAGGGAAATCCACCCTGTTTAACCGTATCACTGAAGCTGGGGTTTATGCTGCCGACCAATTGTTTGCGACGTTGGATCCGACTCTGCGTAAGATTGAACTGGCGGATGTAGGGCCAGCCATTTTGGCGGATACGGTCGGATTTATTCGACATCTACCACATGATCTGGTCGCAGCATTTAAAGCAACCTTGCAAGAAACGCAAGAAGCTGACATTTTGTTACATGTTGTTGATGCCAGTGATGAGCGTTTTCGTGAGAATATTCAAGCTGTTCACGTAGTACTAGAAGAAATCAATGCTCACGAGATACCAACACTCGTGGTGATGAACAAGATAGACAATATGGAAGACCAACGTCCACGTATTGAGCGCGATGATGAAGGGGTACCCCAAGTCGTCTGGCTTTCTGCGATGGATGGTCAAGGTATCGATCTTCTGTTTGAAGCGCTGACGGAACGTTTGGCTTCAAGCATGGTGGAGTGCCAGTTGCGAATCCCTCCACAACATCAAGGACGGTTTCGTAGTACATTCTTCCAGATGAAATGTATTCAACAGGAAGAATATGATCAGGATGGTAACTTGTTGATCGATATTCGAATGCAGCAAGTAGATTGGTCTAGACTTGAAAAAAGAGAAGGGGCAGTTTTGAGTGACTTTATCGTTACTTAAAGGACTGCTACAGTATAACGTCATATCAAATGATGGAGCTTTCTAATGGCGTGGAATGAGCCTGGAAATAACAACGGCAACAATGGCCGCGATAATGACCCTTGGGGTAACAATAATCGTGGTGGTCAGCGTCCGGGAGGACGAGACCAAGGGCCGCCGGATTTGGATGAAGTGTTTAACAAACTGAGTCAAAAGCTGGGTGGTAAGTTTGGCAACAAGGGAGGGCGTGGGCCTTCAATTGGTGGTGGCGGTGCAATTGGCTTTGGTGTCATTGCCGTTATTGCCGTACTTGTCTGGGTTTTCGCAGGCTTCTACACCATTGGTGAAGCGGAGCGTGGCGTGGTGTTACGTCTAGGCAAATACGATCGTATCGTTGATCCTGGTCTAAACTGGCGCCCACGTTTTATTGACGAAGTCACACCTGTGAACGTGCAAGCCATTCGCTCGCTGCGTTCATCAGGTACGATGCTGACTAAAGACGAAAACGTTGTGACGGTTTCGATGGATGTTCAGTATCGTGTTGCGGATCCTTACAAGTACCTGTTCCGAGTGACTAATGCGGATGACAGCTTACGTCAAGCGACAGACTCGGCACTACGTGCCGTGATCGGTGACTCATTGATGGACAGCATTTTGACCAGTGGTCGTCAGCAAATTCGTCAAAGCACTCAACAGACGCTAAACCAAATCATCGACAGCTATGACATGGGCTTAGTGATTGTGGATGTGAACTTCCAGTCGGCTCGTCCGCCTGAGCAAGTAAAAGATGCATTCGATGATGCGATTGCGGCGCGTGAGGATGAAGAGCGTTTCATTCGTGAAGCCGAAGCGTACAAAAATGAAATCTTGCCAAAAGCAACAGGCCGCGCAGAGCGTCTGAAGAAAGAGGCTCAAGGTTACAGTGAACGCACCATCAACGAAGCGTTGGGTCAAGTGGCTCAGTTTGAAAAGCTGCTGCCTGAATATCAAGCTGCACCGAAGGTTACGCGTGATCGCCTCTACCTAGATACGATGGAAGAAGTGTATTCAAGCACATCGAAAGTGCTGATTGATTCTGAATCAAGTGGCAACTTACTTTACTTGCCGATTGATAAGTTGGCGGGTCAAGACTCTCAAACGGATACGAAGCGTAAAACGAAATCATCTTCGACTTACGATCAAATCCAATTGGAATCAGAGAGCTCGGCTGACAACACTCAGAACACGCAGTCTCGTTCAACAGGTTCACGTCAAGGGAGATACTAAGAATGCGTAAGTTAATGATCCCTGTACTGGTTCTTGTACTTGCAACCCTATTAATGTCGTTGTTTGTCATCCCAGAAGGTGAGCGTGGTATTGTGGTTCGTTTTGGTCGAGTACTCAAAGATACCAATGACGTTACCCGAGTTTACGAACCTGGTTTGCATTTCAAAATGCCGTTGTTTGATCGTGTGAGAACATTAGATGCACGTATTCAGACAATGGACGGACGTTCAGACCGTTTTGTGACGTCAGAGAAAAAAGACGTCATCATCGATTCGTATGTGAAATGGCGTATTGAAGATTTCGGCCGCTACTATCTTGCAACGGGCGGTGGCAATACGCTAACCGCAGAAGCGTTACTTGAGCGTAAAGTGACCGATATTTTACGTGCAGAAATCGGTGCTCGTGAGATCAAACAGATTGTGTCTGGTCCGCGTAACGGCGATGTGTTGCCAGAAAGCGTGACCAGCGCGGAAGTGAGCACTGAAGCGGCGCGTCAAGCTCTGGAGATCGATGGTGAACGTGACCTGATCATGTCGAATGTATTGAAGGATACGCGTGAAAGTGCCATGAAAGACTTGGGGGTTCACGTGGTGGACTTCCGTATGAAGAAAATCAATCTTCCGGATGAAATCAGTGAATCTATCTACCGTCGTATGCGTGCAGAGCGTGAGTCAGTTGCGCGTAAGCACCGTTCTCAAGGTCGTGAGAAAGCGGAAGTTATCCGTGCTCAAGCTGAGCTAGAAGTGGCGACTATTCTAGCTGAAGCGGACAAAACAGCGCGTGTCACACGTGGTGAAGCGGATGCTAAAGCAGCGAAGATTTACTCTGATTCTTACAACAAAGATCCTGAGTTCTTTAGCTTCATGCGCTCATTGAAAGCGTATGAGAAGTCATTTGGCACTAAGAGCGATATTCTTGTGTTGGATCCAAAGAGTGAGTTCTTCCAGTATATGAACAACGCAAAAGGCGCCGCAGCAAACTAACACGGTGACCTTGTGTTTTGATGAAAAGGCTCCGTTGGAGCCTTTTTTCTTGTCTAAAACTGGCGTATTAAGGGATAAATTTAACTCATCATGTAAGCGATAACCGCACCAGCCACGACAAGGCAGCCTCCAATGCGGCGTAACTGATTATCGGGTTGCTCACTTAACTGTGCTACCATATTTCGCCACCCTCTCGGAGCCAGCAATGGCCCCAATCCTTCCACAATCAGTACCAGCCCAAGCGCCACCCAAAGTGAGTTCGACATTGCATAAATCCGCAGTGAAAATAAAGTGAAATATTATCAGTGATATGATGGTGGCAAAAGTGGCCGTGCTGAGGAATGACTGAACGGAAGGGATCGCTGTGCACAAAAAATGACTGCAAGATGCGTAATTCGGTGCTAGAATCCTTTTTTAACTATCAATCAGACTTGGAAAGATGGCAAATAACGTAGTCGTTCTGGGCACCCAATGGGGTGACGAAGGTAAAGGTAAAATCGTTGACCTTTTGACTGAAGATGCAAAGTATGTGGTTCGCTACCAAGGCGGTCATAATGCTGGTCATACACTAGTAATCGACGGTGTTAAAACCGTTCTTCACTTAATTCCATCAGGTATCCTACGCGATAACGTAAAATGTGTTATCGGTAACGGTGTAGTACTTTCACCTGAAGCGCTAATTAAAGAAATGAAACCTCTTGAGGAGCGCGGTATTCCAGTTCGCGAACGCCTATTCATTTCTGAAGCTTGTCCTCTCATTCTTCCTTACCATGTTGCTATGGACCAAGCTCGCGAAATTGCTCGCGGTAAAAAAGCTATCGGTACAACAGGCCGTGGTATTGGTCCTGCATACGAAGATAAAGTGGCTCGCCGCGGTCTACGTGTTGGCGACCTATTCGATATGGAAGCGTTTGCAGAAAAACTAAAAGAAGTAATGGAATTCCATAACTTCCAGCTAGTGAACTTCTACAAAGCAGAAGCAGTAAGCTACGAAGAAGTGCTTGAGCAAGCGAGAGGCTATGCTGAGCTACTGACTTCAATGGTGATTGATGTTACTGACGAACTAGATGCAGCACGCAAGCGTGGCGATAAGATCATGTTCGAAGGTGCTCAAGGTACTCTGCTAGATATCGACCACGGTACTTACCCATACGTAACCTCTTCTAACACAACCGCTGGTGGTGTTGCAGCAGGTTCTGGTTTTGGTCCTCGTTACCTTGGCTATATCCTTGGTATCGCAAAAGCTTACTGTACTCGCGTAGGTGCTGGTCCATTCCCGACTGAGCTTTACGATGGTCAAGAAAAGCAAGATCCAGTGGGTAAACACCTAGGTACTGTTGGCCACGAGTTTGGTGCAACAACGGGTCGTCTACGTCGTACTGGTTGGTTTGACGCTGTGGCAATGCGCCGCGCAATCCAAATCAACTCTGTTTCTGGTTTCTGTCTAACCAAACTTGATGTTCTAGATGGTTTGAAAGAACTGAAAATCTGTACTGGTTATCAGATGGAAGACGGTTCTGTTCTAGAAGTTTCTCCAATGGCGGCAGAAGCGTTTGAGAAAGTGACGCCAATCTACGAAACCATGCCAGGTTGGTCTGAGAACACCTTCGGGGCCAAGTCTCTAGAAGATCTACCACAAGCGGCGATCAACTACATCAAGCGTATTGAAGAGTTGACTGGCGTGCCAGTAGATATCATCTCTACAGGCCCAGATCGTAACGAAACGATCGTTAAGGTTCATCCATTCGAATCTTAATCGCGAACTCAGATGACAACGAAACCGGCCTCTTGGCCGGTTTTTTGTATTCTCTAATGGGAGTCATTTTCCACTGCACTCAAGCTGGTGAAAAACTATACTAGCTGTGGCAAGCTATTGCCGATAAGCGGCAATTTTTGTCTAAAGCTAAGCGGTCTTTTGCCGATA
The DNA here is from genome assembly GCF_000039765.1 of Vibrio vulnificus CMCP6. Taxonomy (NCBI): domain Bacteria; kingdom Pseudomonadati; phylum Pseudomonadota; class Gammaproteobacteria; order Vibrionales; family Vibrionaceae; genus Vibrio; species Vibrio vulnificus. The sequence goes on from NC_004459.3 coordinate 1,285,755, forward strand.
ATGTTATCAAGCCTGTGATTTCAAAGAGACGCGTTGGCTGAGGATAAACATTAAAGAGTGATGAATATGAGATTACGAACAGTAGCTGCTTCGCTGCTGTTGGTGTTGAGTGCTCCTTTTTCTAAAGCGAATGTCGCAGAAGTCGGAGCGCCCGTACCGATTTATACCGAAGCAGAGCTTATTAAGCTGATTGAGCAAAATAAGCACCTTGAGCGTGTGCGCGCGGATAATTGCCAGCTGGTGGAAGATATCGTGGCGCGGGCAACGAGAATTAACCTACCTGCGTACGAGTTCCTTTATGGTGATATGCTGGCGTGGGGTGTGTGTGTAGAGCAAGATGTTGAACTCGGGCTCTACTACATGGAAAACGCAGCCCACCAAGGGCTACCGGCAGCGTTAGAGCAACTGGGGCGCTACTATTCACGTGGTACCTTAGTGCAGCAAGACAAAGAAAGAGCGATTCCCTACCTTCGCGAAGCGGCGGCCATGGGTAACCTCAATGCGCGTATCCATCTTGCTGAACTGTTGCTGCGTGATTATGGCAGCCCTTTGGATTACGAAGATGCCTATCGCTGGCTCTACAACTCAGTCACTGCTGACCAACGTCAGCACCAACGAATTTCAATGCTGCGCCAAGGTTTAGAGCAGCGCATGCCAGAGAATATTATCGCCCGAGCGAAAAGGCGAGATACGTTCTGGTAATACCTTGTCATCACTCTTCTCTCTTTGAATGCCAAAGCCCACCAACTCGGTGGGCTTTTGTGTCTTGTGTGGTTGAGTTCAACGAACCTTGTCGCACTCTAGTACTAAACCACTTTGTGTGGGCCAAAACATTCGTAATGGAACTGTTGTTCAGGCACTCCCATCTCAAGCAATTGTTTGGCTATAAACTGCATAAAGCCAACAGGGCCACAGAAGTACACTTGTACATCAGCCTGTTTGAGGACGGTTTCAATCTCATGCAGGTTCACCCATCCACTGAACTGGAAATCGTCACCGATTTTATCGTCTGAGTTTGGTTGGTTGTACCAAACTAACGAATTGAAATGCGGATGCGTTTCAACCAATTGTTTGACGTGTTGTTTAAATGCGTGTTGTTGGCCATTTTCAGTTGCATGAATCCAAGTCACCGGCGCTTGATGCTCGGTTAGGCTTTCAAGCATAGAAAGTGTTGGCGTGAGGCCGACACCCGCAGAGATAAGCACGACTGGTGCCGTTGGCGCGGCATCAAGGAAAAAGTCACCGGCAGGCGCCGCGAGTTTGACTTTGCTGCCAACGTCGAGATGATCGTGCAGATAGTTAGAGACTCGGCCGCCTTCTTCACGTTTCACTGAAATGCGATAGCAATCAGGACGTACAGAGGATGACAAGCTGTATTGGCGAATTTCTTGATTTTCAAACTGCTCATCGTTGATGTAAATCCCTAAATATTGCCCTGGTTTGAAGCTAACGACAGAGCCACCATCGACGGGCTTAAAGACAAAGCTACAGATGTGCGCACTCTCGTATTGTTTTTCGACCAGTTCAAACTCTCGCAAGCCACGCCAGCCGCCGGTTTGCGATTGGTTGTCTTGATAAATTTGCTCTTCTCGCTGAATGAAGACATTCGCCAGCACACCATAAGCTTCAGCCCAGGCATCGAGCACAGCTTGCCCCGGAGAGAAAAGTTCATCAATGGTTGCCAGCAAGTGACCGCCGACAATTTGATATTGATCGGCAGTGATCAGAAAGCTGGAGTGCTTGTGAGCGATTTTTTCTACCGCGCCTAAGAGTGCAGGCAGATTGTCAATGTTGCTGGCGTAGGCGCAGATGGCGTTGAACAACGCTTCTCGTTGGTCACCATTGCGTTGGTTGCTCATGTTAAAGATATCTTTGAGTTCAGGATTGTGCTCAAACATACGTTGGTAGAAATGGGCGGTCAGTTTTGGTCCTGTTTCGGCCAACAGGGGGGCGGTCGATTTTACAATGTTAATGGTGTTTTCGCTGAGCATAGCGGGCTTCCTATTAGGATTATTTGTTTAATTTTAAGTTGCATCTGTAATGCATGTTTAAAGTTGTATCTCAAATGTATCTTTCAATCAAGAAAAGTTTTAGACTTTCTTCACCAGAGAGGAGCCCACCATGCAACTGACGAGCTTTACTGATTACGCCTTGCGCACCCTGATTTATCTCGCGTCGTTGCCGGATAATGAACAGACCAATATCACCGATGTGACTGAGCTATTTGGTGTTTCACGCAACCATATGGTCAAGGTGATCAACCGTTTGGGGCAGTTAAACTACATTCAAACCGTAAGAGGAAAAAATGGTGGGATCCGCTTGAATCGCCCGGCGAAGACGATTTTAGTTGGAGAGGTTGTGCGAGATTTGGAGCCGTTGGATCTTGTCAATTGCTCGGTGGAGTTTTGCCATATTACACCCGCATGCCGTTTGAAGGAGCGCTTATATCGCGCGAAGCTGGCCTTTTTGGCGGAGTTGGATGATTGCTCGATCGCTGAGCTGTTGGATGACAACGCAGAGCTCCTGATCTTGCTGCAAAAAGCCTAACTGGCGTTGCCAGTATGCCCTATCCAAAGATAGAGCACACTGTTGCTGCAGAACGTCGCGGAGTTAGCGAATCTCTTCGCCCGAGTCGAGCACGGTTTTGCGAACGATGTCGGTAAAGGCCAGTGCTTCTTGGCGAATTTGTTCCTCATTCACCGTGTTGATTTGGCGCTCTTGCATGATCAGCTTGCCATCAACAATGGCATGGCGCACATTGCCGCTGTTGGCTGAGTAAACCAAAGCAGAGTATGGGTTGTAAACGGGGACCATATTTGGCGCTTTGGTATCGATAACGATGATGTCCGCTAGTTTGCCGACTTCAAGAGAACCGATTTTATCTTCCATATGCAGTGCTTTTGCTGCGCCCATGGTCGCCATATCGATCACTTTGAGTGGTGGCATGGCTGCACGATCGTGATTGACCAGTTTGTGTACTTTCGCCACTTGGTTGAATTCATCAATGGTGCTCAGCGTGTTGCCCGACATTGGACCATCGGTACCCAAACCAATACGCACGTTTTCGTCGTACATCTTGAGGGCTGGGGCGACACCTTTGGCGGACTTAATGTTGGCACTCATGTTATGAGCCACGCCCATATCGGCCTGCTTCACTAACTCAATGTCTTTGTCGTCGACCAAAATCATGTGAGCGCCGACGAGGTTGGCATTCAATGCGCCGATTTGATGCATGTACTGCACCGGTGATAAACCGTTTGATCGTTCAGCAATCTTTTCTTGCTCACGGGTGGATTCGGCTAAGTGAATCAAAACAGGCACGTTCTTTTCTAGCGAGAGCTTCGCAATTTTCTGTAGCGTTTCTGTGGTGTTAGTGTAGGGCGCGTGCGGTGCAAACGCTGGGGTAATTCTTGGGTGATCTTGGTATTGGTCGATAAAGTTCAGAGCGTATTGAATGCCTTCATCTGCGTTTTTGGCATCGGCGACAGGAAACTGAATCACACTCTGGCCAAGCACGGCACGCATACCAATTTGGTCGACCGTTTTCGCCACTTCGTCTTCGAAGTAATACATGTCTGCGTAGGTCGTTACGCCGCCTTTGAGCATTTCAACGTTCCCCAAATTTGCGCCGATGCGCACCATATCGCGTGACACCAGTTTGGCTTCTAATGGGAAAATGTAGCGATGCAGGCGGTCAGGCACATCGTCACCTAATGAGCGAAATACCGTCATCGACACATGCGTGTGCGTGTTGATTAAACCCGGCATTACGATATCGCCATCGACATCAAGCACTTGTTTTGCTTGATACTGCTTTGCCACATCCGCATCACCCACCGCGATGATTTTGTTCTCTTTTACCACTACAGTGCCGTTTTGATACACCACTTTGTCTTTGTTCATGGTGAGGATCATGGCATCGGTGATCATAAGATCCGCAGGTTGTGCGGCATAACTCATGGACGAAAACAGGCTCATGCCTGCGATGGCAGCAGCAATTACGTTACGTTTCAGCATTCTATTTTCCTTGGAACAGGCATCGGTATAGTTTGCCGCGATAGTAAGAGATTCATGATGAATTGCAAACGTTTGCTCTTTGGTTTGCATACTTCTGTGATCTTGGCACGGAGATGTAAACGAATCAGAAGAATGATGAAAAACTATGAAAAATAAGTGTTAATTTGCTGAAACTGCGACGCGTGGCTGTAGCTTATGAGCAGAGTCAGATATACTACAACCATACCTTCCTTGCTAAATAGGCGTGCCTATGTCAGACGTTATTCAAAACGATCCTTTTGCCGATCGTGAATCAGAAAATTACGAAAATCCCATTCCAAGTCGTGAGTTTATTTTAGAGTTTCTCGAACAAGCTGGCGTACCGATGAATCGCAATGATTTGTTCGAAGCACTGCAGTTAAAAGACGAAGATCAATATGAAGGGCTAAGACGCCGTTTGCGTGCAATGGAGCGCGATGGGCAGCTCGTCTTTACTCGTCGTCAATGCTATGCCTTACCTGAAAAATTGGAAATGATTAAAGGGTACGTGATTGGTCACAAAGACGGCCACGGTTGGGTTAGACCAGAAGGCAGCGTGAACAAAGACGATGACATTCTGCTGCCTCATCACCAGATGAAAACCTTGATTCATGGCGATTTCGTTTTAGTGCAACCGACGGACAACAGCAAGCGCGGCCGCAGGGAAGGGCGTTTAGTGCGTGTGTTGGACGAGCGCAAAGCGCAAATCGTTGGGCGTTTTTTCCTTGAGTATGGCTATTCCTATGTGGTGCCGGATGATTCACGCATTAGTCATGACATTCTCATCCCAAATGAGCACAAAGCGGGCGCTCGCATGGGCAACGTGGTGGTGATTGAAATCACCGATCGTGGTGCTCGCTCACGTGGCATGATGGGCAAAGTGGTGGAAGTGTTGGGCGAAAATATGGCGCCGGGTATGGAAACGCAAATTGCCATTCGTACACACCAAATCCCTCATGAGTGGCCGGAAGAAGTCGATAAACAGATCGCGAACTTAGGCGAAGAAGTGCCTGAAGAAGCGAAGGTTGGTCGCGTGGACTTACGTCAACTGCCGTTGGTCACCATCGATGGTGAGGACGCTCGTGACTTTGATGACGCGGTTTACTGTGAGAAGAAAAAAAGCGGCGGCTGGCGCTTATGGGTGGCGATTGCGGATGTGAGCTACTACGTTCGCCCTGACTCGGCGCTCGACAAAGAAGCGATCAACCGCGGTAACTCGGTTTATTTCCCATCACAAGTCGTTCCTATGTTGCCAGAAGTGCTGTCCAATGGCCTCTGTTCGTTGAATCCTCAAGTGGATCGCTTGTGTATGGTGTGCGAAATGACCATTTCAGATAGCGGTAAGCTGTCAGGTTACAAGCACTATGAAGCGGTGATGAATTCCCACGCCCGCTTGACTTACACCAAAGTAAGCCAAATCCTTGAAGGGGATGAAGAGCTGCGTGAGCGTTACGCGCCACTGGTGCCACACCTTGAAGAGTTGCATGCGATGTACAAGGTGCTCAAAGAAGCGCGTGATCAGCGCGGGGCGATTGAATTTGAAACCGTGGAAACCAAGTTCATCTTTAACGCCGAACGTAAGATCGACCGTATTGAGCCTGTGATTCGTAATGATGCACACAAGATCATCGAAGAATGTATGATCATGGCCAACATTGCGTCTGCCTCGCTGGTGGAAAAAGCCAAAGAGCCTGCGCTCTATCGTATTCACGAATCGCCAGGAGAACTTCGTCTGCAAGGCTTCCGCGATTTCTTGGGCGAGTTAGGCTTAGATCTGAAAGGGGGCTTGGAGCCATCACCGACAGATTATGCGGATTTGGTGAAGCAAATTGGCGAACGTGCCGATAAAGAGCTGATCCAGACCATGTTGCTGCGCTCAATGAAGCAAGCGGTGTACAACGCAGATAATGCCGGCCACTTTGGTTTGGCCTTGCAGCGCTACGCGCATTTCACCTCGCCGATTCGTCGTTATCCGGATCTGTTGTTGCATCGTGCGATCAAATATCTGATCGCTAAAGAGAAAGGCCAAAATCAAGATCGCTGGACGCCAACGGGTGGTTACCACTATTCATTTGATGACATGGATTTCTATGGCGAGCAGTGTTCAATGACCGAGCGTCGCGCCGATGACGCCACACGCGATGTTGCCGATTGGCTCAAATGTGAATACATGCAAGATCACGTGGGTGACGAACTTGATGGGGTGATTGCCAATGTCACCAGTTTTGGTTTCTTTGTTCGTCTGACGGAATTGCACATCGATGGTTTGGTGCACATTTCGACGCTGGCCAATGACTACTATCAATTTGATCCGATTGGTCAACGACTTATCGGTGAAAGCTTTGGTCACATTTACCGTTTAGGCGACGCCGTCAAAGTGAAAGTGCTGGCGGTGAACTTAAATGATAAGCAAATTGACTTTGAATTGGTGGGAACAAGCCGTAAGCTACGCGGCGAAGGCAAAACCGCGAAGAAGCGCGTCGCGGAAGCGAAAGAGAAAGCCAAAGCGAAGAAAAAAGGTGTCGCTCGAGCATCGAAAGCGCCAATGCGTCACGAACCTGTCGTCGAACCGACCAAGCGTCCGGAAGAAAAAGACGGCAAGAAAAAGAAAGTGAAAAAAGCGCAGAAGAAAAAACCACACAGTAAACCGAAGAAAGCCAAGCGCAGTAAAAACGCGGCGGAGTAATCGGTCCGGTATCTTCTACGAGTAAACAGGTTAACTCATGAGTAATGAATTTATTTACGGCATTCATGCTGTAAGAGCCGTTCTGGACAAAGAGCCAGAGCGTTTTATTGAAGCCTATGTGCTAAAAGGGCGTCAGGATGACAGACTGATGCCGATCCTCAACGAGCTGCAAATGGTGGGCGTGTCACTGCAACAGATGACACGCAAAACCTTGGATGACAAAGCGCACGGCGCAAACCATCAGGGCATCATTGCACGGGTAAAACCGGCCAAGCAGCTGAATGAGAACGATCTGGATGACATTTTGGCCAAGCACGCTTCGCCACTGTTGTTGATTTTGGATGGGGTGACCGACCCACACAACCTTGGCGCATGTTTGCGTAATGCCGATGCTGCGGGTGTGGCGGCGGTAATTGTACCGAAAGACAAGTCAGCACCGATGACCGCGACCGTCAGTAAAGTGGCGTGTGGCGCAGCCGAAACGGTGCCTTTGGTGCGCGTGACCAACTTGGCGCGCACCATGCGTCATCTGCAAGAGCAAGGTATTTGGATTGTGGGTACGGCGGGTGAAGCAACGCACGATATCTATCAAGCGAAGCTGACGGGCTCTTTGGCCATTGTGATGGGTGCAGAAGGGGATGGCATGCGCCGTTTAACCCGTGAAACCTGCGATGACTTGATCAAAATCCCAATGGCAGGGGCGGTTTCTAGCCTCAATGTTTCCGTGGCCTCTGGCATCTGTTTGTTTGAAGCGGTGCGTCAGAGACTGGCATCACAATAACCACTTCGGTATAGTGAGCGGATGAAATTGAACACAAGGATGGCAATGACCATCCTTTGTTTTTAGTGAGCCAAGTTTAGTGAGCCAAGTAGTGATGACTCAACAAGAGATAAAATTAATCGCCTTCGACCTTGATGGCACCTTGCTAGACAGCGTGCCAGATTTGGCCGTTGCGGCGGATCAAGCGACACGTGCAGTCGGTTTTCCGGGAGTAACCGAGTTGCAAGTTCGTGATTACGTCGGTAATGGCGCAGACATTCTGATTGGTCGTGCCTTGAGCCAAAGCTTAACCATCAACCCAGAGTTGAGTGATGAATTGAGAGCTCAGGCGCGTGAGCTGTTTGATGATTTCTATCAGCAAACTGGTCATAAGCTTAGCCACCTCTACCCAACGGTGAAAGAAACGCTGAAAGAGCTGCACCAAGCGGGCTTCACCTTGGCGTTGGTGACCAACAAACCCAGCAAGTTTGTTCCGGATGTGTTGCAGCAGCACGGCATCGCTGATTACTTTGTCGATGTGCTCGGTGGTGATTCATTCCCAGAGAAGAAACCCAACCCAATCGCACTCAATTGGCTCATGGAAAAACATCAGATTCAGCCAACCGAGATGTTGATGGTGGGCGACTCTAAGAACGATATTCTGGCAGCAAAAAATGCTGGTTGTGCCTCGTTTGGTTTGACCTATGGCTACAACCATGGCGAACCTATTGCCGCCTCTGAGCCGGATTTCGTTGCCGATAGCTTGGCGCAATTGCTTGATGTGGTGCTCGTTTCTGCTTGAAGTGCGATTCGTCTCCGCTCAATGCGGTGAAAACCACTAGAAAAATACTCGCTAATGAGTACACTGAGAAAACCGTGCGCTGAGTCTGCACGGTTTTTCATTTATTTAGATTAAGAAGTCAAAGGAATCATCCCCATGAGCAAACCCATCGTATTGAGTGGTGTTCAACCGTCAGGTGAACTAAGTATCGGTAACTACTTGGGTGCTCTACGTCAATGGCAACAGATGCAAGACGACTATGATTGCCAATACTGTGTGGTAGACCTTCATGCGATTACGGTTCGTCAAGATCCGAAAGCGCTGCATGAAGCGACCCTCGACGCATTGGCCATTTGTCTCGCAGTTGGTGTTGATCCGAAGAAGAGCACGCTATTTGTTCAGTCACATGTACCAGAACATGCTCAACTTGGTTGGCTTCTTAACTGTTATACCCAAATGGGTGAATTGAGCCGTATGACTCAGTTCAAAGACAAATCAGCCCGTTACGCCAACGATGTTAACGTTGGTTTGTTTGGTTACCCAGTGTTGATGGCGGCAGACATCCTCCTTTACGGTGCACATCAAGTACCCGTGGGCAGCGATCAGAAGCAGCACCTAGAACTGGCTCGCGATATCGCGACACGTTTCAACAACATCTATTCACCAGAAAACCCAATTTTCACCATTCCTGAGCCGTACATTCCAACGGTGAACGCGCGTGTTATGAGCCTACAGGATGCGACGAAGAAGATGTCGAAATCGGATGATAACCGTAAGAACGTGATCACTCTGCTTGAAGACCCGAAATCGATCATCAAAAAGATCAACAAAGCGCAAACCGATACCGAAACGCCGCCACGCATTGCCCATGATTGGGACAATAAAGCGGGCATTTCCAACCTGATGGGACTGTACTCTGCGGCCACTGGTATGAGCTTTGAAGAGATTGAAGCCAAGTACCAAGGCGTAGAAATGTATGGTCCATTCAAGAAGGATGTCGGTGAAGCATTGGTGTCGATGCTTGAGCCGATTCAAGCGGAATATCACCGTATTCGTGAAGATCGTGGCTACATGAATGAGGTGATGCGCCAAGGGGCAGACAAAGCATCAGCACGCGCAGCGGAAACGCTAAAGAAAGTATACGAAGTGGTTGGCTTTGTTGGTCGCCCTTAATTCGGACATATTTTTTGACTATTTTGAGGTCGCCGTTAGGCGACCTTTTTTATTATTATAAATCCACTAATTTATACATTGCTAATATAAGCTAAATTTCATATCACATCTCAATAATTACAACTGAGTTGTAGCTCTAATTTATTTAAATTCATTTCATATTATTTATATTGATTCTTTTATCTGTTGAAAATATAAATCAGCCCATATTAATAGTTTTATAATTGTGAAACATTTCGCATTTAGACTGCATCTCACTTTTCTTTTTTCACCAAATAGAGACATTACTCTAGTTTATTAATGTGCTGGTTAAACCCTAACCGTTGTTGCCTTCAGATAAGGTGACTGGCTTTGTGCGCCCAAAATTTGACCGATATCTATTTCGTTGGCCAATCACTGAAATAACAGAGCCCTGTTTAACCGATACAAACAAATTCCCAAATTGGATATCGAGATACAAGGAAATAGCAATGTTGAAACGAAATGCAGTGGCAATGGCGATCTCCTCGCTATTGATGGCGTCCGCAGCGCAAGCCGCCACCATCTACGAAAATGAGAACGGAGACTATCTCAAGCTGTATGGTGAAGTCGGCGTGGGTGGCCACATTGGTGCGAACTTTGAGTATGGTGAGTTTTACACCGACGAGAAAAGCTACATTGATGACTCTTTCGCAACCATGGGTGTGCGTGGCAAGAATGGCCGAATGCACTACCGCTTAGAGTTGGATTATGAGCGCGAAAACTGGCAATACGGATCGGGTGATTTAGTCCTGAGCATCGATAAATTGTTCCTCGGCTATGACTTGCTGGAAAGCAATGATTTCAACCAATACATCGAAGTGGGCTTAACCGATACCGCGTTTGACGACTACGACAAATGGGGTGACTTCACGTTTGATACCACGGTAGAAACTGGTGAAGCGGGTGACCAAGATATGACCATCAAATACGAAGGTCGATTCTTCTCGGACATCAAAGTGGGGGCGTCATACACCTACGGTGGTAAATCGTCATCGGGCTCTGAGCTAGGCGATATCGTCAATGGTTACTTGGGTTACTTTGGTGAGCGCTTCTCTGCGGTTGTTGGTCTAGAAGGCCGTGGTGGCTCTGATGGTAAGTCGAAATACGGTGAACAGCAGCTGCTTGGTTTTGGTGCGCGCTTTGCGGTAACAGAGGCGATCCATTTAGGCTTTAACGCCTTCCTTGAGAAAGAAGACATTGCTCAAGATAAAACCTTGGTCTCAACCGATCCGACAACAGGTGAGAGAAGCTACGTTTACAACAATTTCCAAACGGAAGAAAACAAAGGTGCGCTTGTGTCGGCTAAGTACATCTTTACCCCTCAGTGGGAGTTCACTGCATCGTACAACTTCGAGCAGTACGAGAAGTGGGATAACACCAGCGATGTTTGGGATGGTAAAGACAACAGCTGGGGTAAAGAGCGAGTTTGGGGCACCTTGGGTGTGAACTACAAACCAACCAAGTCAACCGTGATTGCATTGGAAATGAACACGGGTGAAGCGGCACAAGATGCGTATGCATACGCACGTGTGTACTTCTAATCGGTCAGAGAGGATTTAGGGAAATGAACAAAAAAATGACTTTGCTTGCTGGTGCGATTAGTAGCGTGTTAAGTGGCGCAGCGCTGGCAGATATTAATGACATCATCATCACTGAGTATGTTGAAGGTTCAGCGAGCAACAAAGCGGTAGAAATCAGTAATATTGGTACAAGCAATTACACTTTTGATGGCACGCTATCACTGTATTATTCGTCTTATAAAAATGTTATCAAGAATTCAAAAGGTCAGAATGTACTTGAAGGCATCACTTTAGCACCAGGAAAAAGTATCGTGGTTGTGAATGGTGATTCAAGTACAGAACTTCGCCAGTACGTAGAGCGCCTCGGTGGTAAGGATGCTCTTGTTGTCGCTGGTACTTACGATCAAGTTCAGCATTCAGCAATGAATTTTAATGGTGATGATGCGGTTTGGCTAGGTGTTGGCTCTGATGCTTCTGGCGTTAAAGATATTTTTGGTAACTATGGACATAGTGGCGACAAGATCTGGGCTGATCAAACCATGCGCCGTAAGTCAGGATCTAAACCATCTACGACTTACCAAGAGGCGGAGTGGGAGAAACTGAGCATCAATGCCTTTGGTGGTTTAGGGCATCCAACGGATGTGAACGATGAGCCACTTCCTCCTCCTCCAGCAAATCTGCCTTGTACTGATGCAGAGGGCACAGTTAGCCACAAAACCATCGGCGAAGTGCAAGGTGAAGCTTACTCCTCTCCTTTGATTGAATCGGGCTATACCTCAAAAGACGAATATCTTGTCACGGGTGTGGTCAGTGCTGTGGCCACTTCGTTGGTTAAAGGTTTTTATCTGTACGATGACAATGCCGATGGCAACGTGAAAACATCGGACGGTGTTTTTGTGAAAACATCGGGCGCGGTAAGTAAAGATATGATCGGCCAGCAGATTTGTGTGCGCGCTAAGGTCAATGAAGACTACGGTATGACCACGTTGCTGCCAACGGGCAATATTTGGGAAGTGAAAAACAGCACACCTGTTGCAGTGACACCGGTAAAACTGGAGCGTATCGATAGCGACGATGAAACATTCCGTTCAACGCTAGAGCGTCTTGAAGCGATGCCAGTGGTGCTGGTGGAAGATATGGATGCCGCGGAAGGCAACCAGGATATGCGTGTATCACGTACGTTTAGCTTTGACTACAGTGCGAAGCGCAACAATATGGTCATCGCTTATAAGCGTCCAAACCCGCAACCAAACCAAGACCATGTAGCGGGCAGCGATGCCGCGAAGGCGCAAACCGCGCAAAACAAAGATTACCGCATTGTGGTGGAATCGGATGAAAAACCAGCCGATGGTAAGATCCCATACTACCCAGAGTTCGCTAGCGATCCACACAACAACTACATCCGTATTAACGATTCCGTTGTAGGCATGACTGGGGTACTTCACTACTCATACAATGAGTTCCGTTTGATCCCAACAGCCAATGTGACGAAAGCGAATTTTGTTCACAACACACCACGCACATCGTCGCCAGTGATTAAAGAGTCGTACGGGGATGATGGCTTTACCATCAAAGTCGCGACGCAAAACGTGTTGAACTACTTCAACTCGCCATACGGTGGTCATGACAACCAGTTTGGTGACAACCGTGGTGCAGAGTCTCAGCAAGAGTTTGAGCGCCAACAAGCGAAAATCGTCGAAGCGATCTACGGCTTGGATGCGGACATCGTTGGCTTGATGGAAGTGGAAAACAACGGTTTTGGTGATTTCTCGGCGATTCGTGAACTGCTAGAAGCGATCAACGCGAAGTACTACAAAGAAAACTACAAAGATCGTTTTGCGCGTGAGTCGATCCACAACCGTTACGTCTTTGTCGGGTTTGATAAAAACGGCGACCAAGTGCTGGATCAGTTTGATACGATCGGATCGGATGCGATCACCACGGGCATCATTTACCGCCCATCGAAAGTGTCAGTGATCGCCGGTAAAGTGATCCCAATGCCTTGGCAGGACGCGCCAATGATCGTCGATGCAGACGGCAAGCCAGTAGTTGATGGTAAAGGTGAGTTGGCTGAAAGCGGTAAAAACTATCAGCGTAACACCGTTGCCGCGACCTTCCGCGTGCTCAATACAGGTAAACAGCTAACCGTTTCAGTGAACCACTTGAAATCAAAAGGCTCAACCTGTTGGGATGATTACGTTGGTACCAAAGCGGTCGATGATGATGCGCAAGGCTCGTGTGAAAACTTCCGTGTGGCTTCGACTTACCATCTAGGTCAGGAAATGGCGAAGATTGGTGGTGACCAGATCGTTCTCGGCGACATGAACTCTTACGCACATGAAGATCCAATGCTGGTGCTAACGAGTAACCCGACGAAAAAAGCACTAAAAGCAGCGGATTACATCAAAGTGGGTAATAAGTGGCAGTTCAACGGTGAGCAAGGTCCTGTCATTACTCAAACCTTTGGTTTTATCAATGCCGTTGACTACAAGACGCCAGCAGGTGAGACCTCTTGGAGCTACTCTTACAATGACGAAGTGGGCTCACTCGATCACCTGTTGATCACCTCCTCGTTGAAATCACGTCTTGTGGACGCCGTCGATTGGCACATCAATGCGCCAGAATCAACGCTGTTTGACTATTCGAACAAGTACAAAGGCGGTGATTTGAATGAAGCGAACCCATTCTACAAAGCAGATGCGTTCCGCTCTTCAGACCACGATTCAGCGCTTGTGACCATTGGTTATAAATACGGTGAAGCGGGTGAAAGCCAAGTGGTGATCGGCACTAAGAGTGATCGTGCTGACGTTTACTTCCCTGTATCAGAAAGCGTGAAGAACGGCGACGTGGCTGAGCTCACCATTTCGCCAGCGCCACAAGGTGTGGTTCCTCTGCGTGAAACTGTCGGTAAAGATGGTGCTCAGACACTACGCTTCGATGTGGCTGGTTTGCCAAAAGGTGAATACACCATGACTATGCGTGTGCTTCGCTCAGCAGCAACTCGCGCAGCGGCAGATGAAACGGTGGTAGAAAGCAAATCGATGACGGTTACTGTTGCGAAGCGTGATTCAAGCAACGTCAAACCAGTTGTACCTGCCTATGATGGTTCTGGTGGTGCATTTGGCTTCGGTGCGCTGCTATCACTGTTCGGTTTTGGTTTCTTACGTCGCCGCCGTTCGCTATAAGCATAAAGTGTAAACCCTTAAGGCCAGCAATTTGCTGGCCTTATTTTTGTTCTATCGGTCAAAAGGCTTGCCTTTCGCGACTGGTGCTGCAAAATACCGCCCTTATCTATCCGTTCATCTTTGAGTGAGTTGTTGTTTTCCAATGCTATTGATCATCGATAATTACGATTCGTTTACTTACAACCTTTACCAGTACTTTTGTGAACTGGGCGCACAGGTGCAAGTGGTACGTAATGATGAGATTGATCTGGCGGGTATCGCACAACTAAACCCCACACACCTGGTGATCTCTCCTGGGCCTTGTACGCCAAACGAAGCGGGGATTTCGCTGGCTGCGATTGAGCACTTTGCCGGTAAACTGCCGATATTGGGGGTGTGTTTAGGCCATCAAGCGATCGCGCAAGTATTTGGTGCGAAAGTGGTGCGAGCCAGACAAGTGATGCACGGCAAAACCTCGCCTATTACGCACAATGGCCGAAGCGTCTTCAAAGGGTTGAACAATCCACTGACCGTGACGCGTTACCACTCACTTGTGGTGGAAAATGGCTCGCTACCAGCGTGTTTTGAGCTCACCGCATGGACAACTCATGCCGATGGCAGCATGGACGAAATCATGGGCTATCAGCACAAAACACTGGCGATTGATGCGGTTCAGTTTCACCCAGAGTCGATCAAAACTGAGCAAGGACATCAGTTACTAGCGAACTTTCTAGCGCGCTAATCCTGATCGCGATCACCTTTCTTAACATTTTCTTCATCTTTTTTTGCTTTTGCGATGAGTGAAAAACTATTCGCGCCGTTCTGCATTCTGTTTTCATTTTTCTTACCACATCAGCAAGCTTCTGCACTTTTTAAAAAAGTGCTTCAATAATTTACCAACTTGATGCATAAATAGTCATTAATAGTGACTATCAGGATTTGCACCCCGAACCAAAAAGAATAAATCACTATTGAAATCGTTAATTAATTGTAAATACAATGCCGCATCAGCGTAAATGCAAGACAATATTTGCCGAACAGTGAAAGTCGGTGTAATTCGCTATCTGCTGCGGTATCGAGAGGGAATGTGTAATGACAGTGGAAATGAAAGTAGAGCGTGGATTGTTCGATGAGGTGATGGTGCCTTGTTACAACCCAATGGAGATGATTCCAGTTAAAGGGCAGGGCTCTCGAATTTGGGACCAAAACGGTAACGAGTATATCGACTTTGCTGGTGGTATTGCGGTGAGCTGTTTAGGTCATTGTCACCCAGTGATGGTGAACGCACTGACAGAGCAAGCGGGTAAGCTTTGGCATTTGAGCAACGTTATGACCAATGAGCCAGCGTTGCGTTTGGCAAAAAAACTGACCGAAGTGAGCTTTGCTGAACGTGTGTTCTTTGCCAACTCAGGCGCGGAAGCCAACGAAGCCGCACTGAAACTGGCGCGCCGTTATGCCGCAGATGTTTATGGCCCAGAAAAATCAGAAATCATCGCGTTTAAACAAGGTTTCCACGGACGTACTTTCTTCACCGTGACGGTGGGTGGTCAGGCGGCGTACTCGGATGGTTTTGGTCCGAAACCGGGCGACGTTACTCACCTTCCTTACAACGATATTGAAGCACTGCAAGCACACATTTCAGACCGTACCTGTGCGGTCATGATGGAACCGTTACAAGGCGAAGGCGGCATCATTCCACCAACAGCGGAATTCATTCAAGCCGTGCGTGAACTGTGTGACAAACACAATGCGCTGCTGGTATTTGATGAAGTGCAAACGGGCAATGGCCGTACGGGCGAGTTCTATGCTTACCAAGGTCTGGGCGTCACGCCCGATATTCTCAGCACGGCAAAATCGCTTGGTGGTGGTTTCCCTATCGGCGCTATGCTCACCACAGCGAAACTGGCTGAACACCTAAAAGTGGGCACGCATGGTTCAACCTATGGCGGTAACCCATTGGCTTGTGCCGTGGCAGAGGCTGTGGTCACAGAAGTGTCTAAACCTGAAACGCTACAAGGCGTGAAAGAACGTGAACAGTGGTTCCGTGAAGGATTAGCTAAACTGAATGAGAAATACCAAATCTTCGCTGAAATCCGTGGTAAGGGATTATTGCTTGGTGCTGCACTGAATGAACAATGGAAAGGCCGTGCTCGTGATGTGTTGGTAGCTGCAGGCAAAGAAGGTTTATTAGTGTTGGTGGCGGGCGCAAACGTGGTGCGTTTCACACCTTCACTGGTCATTACTAAACAAGAAATCGAAGAAGGTTTCGCGAAGCTAGACAAAGCGATCGCTTCTCTAGTCTAAGCGCTGCTTATGCCGAACATTCACCCATGGAAGCGGGTGAATGTTCGATGCCTTTCCTAGGAGCTAACGCATAGAACCTAGGGCCTTCTATCCCCTTACTATTTGAAGTTGCAGGCGCGTTGGCTATGCTCGTTCCCCTAATCACATAGTCTATCTATGCTGATGGGGATGAACTCACTTACCGCCTACCTGCAACGTCAATTCGTTTGGGTATGTGCATCTGGAGGGAGTATTGATGCTAGTTGTTCGCCCTATTGCAATGTCGGACTATGAATCTTTGCACACCTGCGCTGTTGAGTCAGGGCATGGATTCACTTCTCTACCGGTTAACGAAGAGTTGTTAACCAATCGAATCAAACATTCTGAATACAGTTTTGCCAAAGCCAATGTGACCGAACCCGGTGACGAAGGCTATCTGATGGTCGGTTTTGACAGTGAAACGGGTGAGGTTGCGGGAACTACAGGTATCGAAGCCTCAATTGGCTGGGATGTGCCGTTTTACTCGTATCACATCAGCAAGATTGTTCACTCATCGCCGAAATTAGGCGTTAACAATGTCGTGAAACTGCTGACCTTTGGCAATAACTACACCGGTTGTAGCGAAATTTGTACCCTATTTTTGCGCGAGAAGTTTCGTCAAGGTTTGAATGGTCGCCTGATGTCTAAGTGCCGTTTTCTGATGATGGCAGAGCATCCACACCGTTTCTCTCAAACCATTTTTGCCGAAATGCGCGGTGTTTCTGATGCGCAAGGCAATTCGCCATTTTGGCAGTGGTTGCAAGAGCACTTTTTCTCAATCGATTTCACCATGGCGGATTACCTTACGGGTATCGGTAAGAAAGGTTTTATTGCCGATTTAATGCCAAAGCTGCCGATCTACATCAACCTGCTCAGCCCAGAGGCGCAAGCGGTGATTGGTCAAGTGCATGACAACACAAGACCTGCGTTGAAGTTGTTGGAAAGAGAAGGGTTTACCAACCGCGGTTATGTCGACATTTTCGATGGTGGTCCAACGGTGGAATGCGATTTGCGCAATATTGAATCGGTGCGCCATTCCGTACGTGCGAAAGTGCGGATCAGTGAGCATTCGAGCTCAAAAGCGTTCTTAATTGCCAATACTTCATTTGAGGATTTTCGTGCGACTGCCGCCAAAGCAGCGTATGACCCAGCAACATCAAGCGTGATTTTATCTCCAGCCGTCGCCGAAGCGTTGAACGTTGAAGATGGTCACTACGTACGCATGTTGCCGCAGTAAACAGAAAGGAAGAGATGATGACACAGTGGATTGCAGGTGAATGGGTCGAAGGTTTAGGTGAAGAGTTTACCTCTCTCTCCCCGTATGACAATCAGGTTGTTTGGCGTGGCAAGGGAGCCACGGCGGAACAAGTGGAGATGGCGGTGAAAGCAGCGCGCCAAGCGTTTGTTGGCTGGAAAACATTGTCCGTTGCCGAGCGAGAGGCGGTGGTGTTGGCCTTTGCTGAGCAAGTGAAAGAGAACAGTGAAGAGATCGCCCAAGTGATCGCCAAAGAAACCGGCAAGCCGCTTTGGGAAACGCGCACTGAAGCGGCGGCCATGGCGGGTAAAATCGCCATTTCGATTCGTGCGTACCATGAGCGTACCGGCGAGTCGCAAAAAGAAGCCGCAGGCAACCAGATTGTTTTGCGTCACCGCCCGCTTGGTGTGATGGCGGTCTTTGGCCCGTATAACTTCCCGGGTCATTTACCCAATGGTCACATTGTGCCTGCGCTACTAGCCGGTAACACTGTGGTGTTTAAACCTTCTGAGCAAACCCCGTGGACGGGCGAGCTTGCCATGAAGCTGTGGCAAGCTGCAGGCCTGCCTCAAGGGGTGATCAACCTGGTACAAGGTGGCAAGGAAACGGGCATTGCTTTGGCGGAATCGAAAGGCATCGATGGTTTGCTGTTTACGGGAAGTGCCAACACAGGTCATTTATTGCATCGCCAGTTTGCTGGTCAGCCGGGCAAGATGCTGGCACTTGAGATGGGCGGCAACAACCCTATGGTGATCACCGATCACTATGGCGATCTTGATGCCACCGTCTACACCATTATCCAATCGGCTTTTATCAGTGCCGGGCAGCGTTGTACCTGTGCACGTCGTCTCTACATCCCATTGGGTGAGAAAGGCGATGCACTGATCACCCGCTTGGTCGAAGCGACCAAGAAGTTGCGTGTTGATCAGCCATTTGCAGAACCTGCTCCCTTCATGGGACCACAGATTTCGGTGGCTGCTGCAAACTTCATTTTGGCGGCGCAAGCTAACCTGCAATCGCTTGGTGGAGAGAGCTTGATTGAAGCCAAAGCGGGTGAGGCGGCATTTGTCACGCCGGGTATTATCGATGTCACCAACATTGCTGAGTTGCCCGACGAAGAATACTTTGGCCCATTGCTGCAAGTGGTGCGTTATCAAACACTAGAGCAAGCGGTTGAGCTCGCCAATGATACCCGCTTTGGTTTATCGGCTGGTTTGGTGTCAACTGATGATGGTGAGTGGCAATATTTCGTTGATCATATTCGTGCTGGCATCGTCAATCGTAACCGTCAGCTAACGGGCGCGAGTGGTGATGCTCCGTTTGGTGGCCCCGGTGCGTCGGGCAACTTGCGCCCAAGTGCGTACTACGCCGCGGATTACTGTGCCTATCCAATGGCTTCGATGGAAGGGGAGGAGACATCACTCCCTGCAACGTTAAGCCCAGGCGTCGAACTGTAAAATAATAATAAGGGCGTGTTAGTCGCCCAAGGGTGCAGTGGGATCGAGCCTGAGTCACTGTGGCCCAACTATAAGTGAGGTTTTTTACACCTCGGTCATCGCCGTCACAGGTTGATGGCGATGTCGGTTGCACTCTGGACAGCAACCGCCATCGCCATTTTTCCATTTACGCTATAACCGACAACGTGAATCTACAACAACAAGGAGGCGTTATGACGCCAGCTGTTCTCTTTCAATCGCTATGGAATGACTATATTCAACGTTTGTGTCCTTCCGCTGCAAAAGTTCATCAACTGCTAGAAGAAGATGAGCCATTGATCAACGACCACATCGCTTTGCGCACATTTAATGTTGCTCCGCTGGGTATCGAGACGCTAGCCAAGCCATTTCTAGAGCTCGGCTATGTGGCGTGTGGTGATTACCTGTTTAAGAGCAAAAAGTTGATTGCCAAGCACTTTGAGCATCCCGACCCGACCCAACCTAAAGTGTTTATCAGCGCACTAAAAGTGGATGAATGCTCGGAGGCGTTACAAGCCATCGTCGAAAAATTGGTGGCGCAAGTCGACGCTTCACGTCTAGAAGACAGTGCATTTTTACACGGTGGTCGTTTATGGGATCTGTCGTTTGTTGATTACCAAACCCTAGCAAAAGAAAGTGAATACGCGTCTTGGCTGGCGGCTCATGGCTATGGTGCCAATCACTTTACCGTCAGTGTCAATCAGCTCAAGGCGTTGGACTCGGTCAAAGGCGTGAATGATCACTTACGCAACGCAGGCTTTGTCATTAACGAAGTGGGTGGTGAAGTCAAAGGCTCACCTGAGGTGTTGCTCGAGCAATCCTCGACCATGGCCGACAAAGTGGCGGTGCACTTTAGCGAGGGCAGTGAGATCGTACCTGGTGGTTTCTACGAATTCGCCAAGCGTTACCCGATGGACAATGGTGAGCTTTACCCAGGGTTTGTGGAAGCGTCTGCCGATAAGATTTTCGAAAGCACTAATGGTTAACAGAATCGAGAACGGGCTGCGCCCTGAAGGTTCGAGAATGCTTTGCTGTGAGAGATTTTAACACTCGAAATCTGAGAGGGTTTAGTCTCGAAGGAGGAAGTTTGCTGCTGAAGCGTAGTGCTCTTGACTTCCAATACCTGTCTCTGTGAAACAAAAAAGCCACTCATGTTGCCATGAGTGGCTTTTGAAATTGTTCATCGTTAATGGAAATTAACGAGTACCGTAAACAACGATAGTCTTGCCGTGTGCAGAAATCAGGTTCTGCTCTTCGAGCATCTTCAAGATACGACCTACTGTCTCACGAGAACAGCCAACGATTTGACCGATTTCTTGACGAGTGATCTTGATCTGCATGCCATCTGGGTGCGTCATCGCATCTGGTTGTTTAGCCAGATTCAATAGCGTCTGAGCGATACGACCAGTTACGTCTAGGAATGCTAAGTCACCCACTTTTTGGCTGGTTACTTGCAGACGGCTTGCCATCTGAGCAGATAGACGCATCAGGATGTCAGGGTTGACCTGAATGAGCTGACGGAATTTCTTGAATGAGATTTCTGCGACTTCACAAGGTGATTTTGCACGAACCCATGCGGTACGCTCTTGACCTTCTTCGAACAGGCCTAGTTCACCAATAAAGTCACCTTGATTTAGGTAAGAAAGGATCATTTCTTTACCTTCTTCATCCTTAATTAGTACCGCCACAGAACCTTTTACGATGTAGTAAAGCGTTTCTGCTTTTTCGCCCGCATGAATGAGCGTGCTTTTTGATGGGTACTTATGAATATGACAGTGTGAAAGAAACCACTCTAGTGTTGGATCGGTTTGAGGTTTACCTAGAACCATAATATCTCACTTCCTCTGCAGGGTACGCTTGCCGCTATCCATATTTTAGCGAAGCCTTAATCTTGGCTTCCTAGAATAAGAGCTGTTAACTAAGGCTGCAAGCTATCTTGTGTTTCGGTTTGAAATAGTATCCTTTTTCGAAAACGATTTCTTGATTTTAATCGTGCCGAGTATCGGATTTTTTAAGCAAAACTGTGCACATGATCACGGTATGAAAAGTAATCGCTCTCCGTGCTGAGTTTTTATCCAATTTTGCCCGTTTCAATCAATTGTTGCAGGATAGGCTGCACAATTAATTCCATAGCAAAACTCATTTTTCCTCCCGGCACCACAAGGGTGTTGTGGCGTGACATGAACGAGCCATCGATCATCGCCAGTAGGTATGGAAAATCAACGTTTTTGATTCCTCTAAGACGAATCACCACAAAGCTTTCATCAAGGCTTGGGATGCCTTTGGCGTTGAGCGGATTGGAGGTGTCGACCGTTGGAACTCGCTGAAAGTTGATGTGAGTACGAGAAAATTGCGGTGTGATGTAATTCAGATAGTCATCCATTGAGCGCACAATCGAATCCATCACGGCCTCGCGTGAATGGCCGCGATCTCGGGTATCTCGCACGTATTTCTGTATCCACTCTAAGTTGACGATCGGCACCATGCCTATCAAGAAATCGACGTGTTGCGCGACATTCACTTCGCCATCCACCACGCCACCGTGCAGTCCTTCATAAAACAGCACATCGGTATTTTCCGGTAGCTTTTGCCATGGGGTAAAAGTGCCGGGCATTTGGTTATAGGGTACCGCTTCGTCAAACGTGTGCAGATAGCGGCGCACTTCACCAGTGCCAGATTTACCGTATTGGCGGAAAAATTCGCCTAGAGCTGGGAAATCGTTGGCTTGAGGGCCAAAATAGCTGATATGACGGCCTTGTTCTTTTGCCTTGCGAATTTCGACGTCCATCTCTGGACGGGTAAAACGGTGGAAGCTATCCCCTTCGACCCATGCGGGCTTGATGCTCATCATATTGAACATCTTGCGGAAAGCTTCGGAGGTGGTGGTGGTGCCGGCACCGGATGAACCTGTGACGGCTATTATTGGGTGTTTTGCAGACATGACAGACCTTGTCGTATTCAAACTTACCTGTTGAGCGGGAATCGGCCTCCCGCGGAGCAATCGTTTGTCCCACTATAGCACGTTCACTTTGCTTGTCATGGGATAGGATTCGGTAAAGTGTGGCGCAGCTAGAATTTTTGTTTTAACTGAATATCCACGGTTTCGTGTAACTCAGAGAAAACCACCACCGCTTCACCGCATTCCAGTTGCTGCTGTACTTGTGCGATTTTTTCTTCTAGTGAGTATTCACTTTCACCGTAATCGGTGCCTTCACGCAGGACAAACTCGCGAATCAAATTGCTCAGTGCCTCAGGGCTGATTTGTTGCCATGGAACGATCATAAATACCTCTTTATTCTATGCTCGTGAGTGGATTTGTCGGCCGACAGGGGCGCTATTATCCAGAAACCGCCATACTTTCATAGTAGGCGGGCAGCGCTTCTTCTAGCCAAAATCGCGGTTGCAGTGCGGTTCCGCTGAGAAAACCGACATGACCACCGTGATCAAACAGTCGATAATCGATGTTGTCTGGGAGCACAAACTTAGGGATCACTGCGTCGGTCATAAAGGGATCGTCTTTCGCGTGAATGATTTGAGTCGGAATGCGAATATCACGAAGTTTGTTGAGCCCAGAACACTGCTGATAATAATCGGCGGCATCTTGAAAGCCGTGCAGCGGGGCGGTGATCAAGTCATCAAAGTCGTACAGTCTTGTTACTCGTTTAATCGCTTGATAGGAAAGATCGAGTTCGCCAGCCAGCAAATGGTGCTTACGCAGTGCATTGCGTTTGAGCGAGGAGAGTAAGTAGCGACGATAGACGCGCGAAAACCCTTGCTCAATACGTTGCGAACAAGCGGACAAATCCAGAGGCGCAGAGACGATGGTCGCTGCATCCAGCCGTTCGTCTCCCTGATACTTGGCAAGGTAGTTGGCCAGCATATTGCCCCCTAAGGAGATGCCCACGGCGACTTTGACCGTGTGAGGAAACGCGTCGTGCAAATGCGTAAGAAACAGTCTTGCATCCTCAACTTCGCCGGAGTGGTACGCGCGCGCGAGGCGATTGGGCTTACCGCTGCAACCACGAAAATGCATCATCACCGCCAACCAACCAGCGTCAGCAAACGCTTTCATTAGACCATTGGCGTAAGGGCTATAGAAGCAGCCTTCAAGGCCGTGAAATAACACAAACAAGGGTTTGTTTTTGGCTTGATCATTGTGTGGAGATTCGCTCCAAGCGAGATCCAAAAAATCACCGTCAGGCGTATCCAGCGTTTGCCATAAAGGTTCAAACAAGGCTTTTTTTCGAATTAAGCGCGGCAATAAGGTTTGTAGGTGTGGATTTTTTATCCCAGCTGCGGCGGTAAACTGAGTCATGTGTGTTGCTCTTTGAGTTATTTGGATCAGCGAGGCATTTCACTGATCTTTGTATGCGTGATACGAGTTAATTTAGTCCTTCTGCTCAACTTTTCGTCAATCATTGAGGGTAATGTTCTTTGTGAGACGGGCTCAGGATCACACTTCAACCGAGTTTCTGCGACGGTGAGGCAACGGCGAAGGCGTTGTAGAGATGCGCGGCACCGAGATGTTGGCAGTAGCGCTGTGTGAGCGGCTGTTGCTGGTTGGGTGACAGCGTTAGGGTGTTGATGCAATCAACGAGATCGGATTGTTGCTGCTTTTCCAATTGCAGTTCAAATTGCAGTGCTTCGCGATAGAGGGTATCCGGCAGATGCTGTTTAAACTGGCGGCGGAGATCGCGATAGGTATGCAGTAGGGTTTCAGAGCGGCCCAAGCAGGCTTGTACTTGGTGCCACTCTTGCTCTTGAAACGTCAGTTGTTGTTCATCGAGCCATTTGAACAGCAACAGTAAGTTGACGTTGCCGTTAAAGTTGTTCTGCAAAGCAAGGCACGCCTCTTTCACTTCTCGAATCGAATAATATTGTAGGCTGAATTGCCACAGCCTTTCGAGGGTAAGTGAAGGTTGGACGTGCTCTGAACTCATTGGCTATTGAACTCCTGTTCCATCTGTTCCAGTACTTCCTGTTCTGCCATCCACTCCATTTCAATCTCTTCGAGAGCGGATTTACTTTGTGCTTGCAGCGCCAGTACTTGAGTAAGTTTAGCTTTATTTTCGGCATCATACAGTGAGTTATCAGACAATTGCTGCTCTGCTTCTGCCAACGCTTCGCCCAACTTATCCATTTTCGCTTCTAACTGTGTCAGTTTTTTGCGAATTGGTGCGGTTAACTTACGAAAATCGGCTTCACGACGCTTTTGCTCTTTTTTCGCTGCGGCACTGTTGCTGCTGTCTTTGGCAGGCATTTCTGCGGCCGCTTCGCGACGCTCCGCTTTTTGCTGTTCAGTGAGCCATTTGTAGTAGTCATTGAGATCACCATCAAATGGAGCCACTTGGCGATCGTGCACTAGGTAAAGATCATCGGTGGTCGCGCGGATCAAATAGCGATCGTGTGAGACGATCACCATCGCGCCTTCAAAGGTTTGCAGTGCCAGTGTCAGCGCTTGGCGCATATCTAAGTCTAGGTGGTTGGTCGGTTCGTCGAGCAGCAGTAAGTTTGGTTTTTGCCAGACGATCAACGCTAACACTAAGCGAGCTTTTTCTCCGCCTGAAAATGGCGCCACTTTCTCCAGTGCTTTGTCACCGTGAAAACCAAAACTACCCAGATAATTACGCAGTTCTTGTTCGGTTTTATCTGGCGCGATCTGCATCATGTGTTGCAGTGGCGTTTCTTCGGGATGCAAGGTTTCCAATTGGTGTTGAGCAAAGTAACCAATTTTGACGCCTTGCGAGTAAGTCAAATCGCCACCTTGGGCTTTCAACTCTCCGGAGAGGAGCTTGATCAGCGTTGATTTACCAGCGCCGTTGCGGCCGAGCAAACCAATGCGGCTGCCTGGCACCAGATTAAGACGAATTTTATCGAGGATGAGGTTGTCACCGTAACCGGCAGAAACGTCATCCATCATCATGATCGGATTTGGCAGCGCGGCAGGTTCACGAAATTCAAAGCTAAATGGGTTATCAAACTGTGCGGGGAGCACTTTTTCTAACTTCTCCAGCGCTTTGATGCGGCTTTGCGCTTGGCGTGCTTTGGACGCCTTGTAGCGGAAACGATCGATGTAGCTTTGCATGTGCGCCATCTGCTTCTGCTGCTTCTCAAACATCGATTGTTGCAGGATCAGTTTCTGAGCGCGCTGGTTTTCAAATGATGAGTAGTTACCGGTGTACTCATTGAGTTTCTGGTTTTCAATGTGAACGATGCGGTTCACGATTGGGTCGAGAAAATCACGGTCGTGCGAGATCAGCATCAAAGTACCTGGGTAGCTTTGTAGCCAACGTTCTAGCCACATGACAGCATCAAGGTCTAAGTGGTTGGTTGGTTCGTCAAGCAGCAACAGATCAGAACGACACAGCAGGGCTTGAGCAAGGTTGAGACGCATGCGCCAGCCACCCGAAAACTGGGTCAGGTTCCAATGCATCTGCTCTTGGCTAAAACCTAAACCATCCAAAAGCTCTGAAGCGCGTGCACGAATGCTGTAGCCGCCAATGGTTTCAATTTTACCGTGCAATTCAGCAATGCGAGTCCCTTGTTCTTGTGCTTCGGCTTCCGCCAACTGGCGTTCAAGCTGACGATATTCACGATCGCCATCAATCACATATTCAATGGCGCTGCGTTCTAAAGCGGGCGTTTCCTGTGCGACCCAAGCTAACTCCCAATGTTGAGGAGAGCTAAATGAGCCCGCATCAATCGAAAGTTCGTCTTTAATTAAGGCAAACAGGGTGGATTTACCACAGCCATTTTTGCCGACAAGGCCGATTTTATCACCCGGATGAATCGTTGCGGATGCTTGGTCAAGGAGAGGAGAGCCGCCGCGCAGCAGCTGGATATCTGAAAAGGTAATCATGTCGTTCTGCTTAGTTTATCAATGCTGTTTATTCGTGCACTTTCTTGCTGCGCATAGTAGGAGGAAAGAGGATAAATGTCGATCATTATGCAAATATGAGTATGATGAGTAACAAGTGAGTAACACTTTGTTTTATTAGCTTCCACGCAAGTTCAAGGGGAGCCGATCACAAAGACGATAAATGGGACGAATGGAAGACGCCATGATGATCAATAGCGCGATAACAAAAAAACAGCCCAAAGTTTTGGTGATTTATGCCCACCCGGAGTCACACACGTCCGTGGCCAATCAGGTCATGATTAAGAAAATCTCCTCATTGTCGCACGTGACCATTCGTGACCTTTACGCCATCTACCCAGATTTCTTTATTGATGTGAAAGCCGAGCATAAATTGTTGCTTGAGCACGATGTTATTGTTCTGCATCACCCTATGTTTATGTATTCCTGCCCTGCGTTACTCAAAGAGTGGATTGACCGTGTGTTGGGCAAGGGCTTTGCGTTTGGGCAAGGCCAAGCGTTGGCGGGGAAGTATTGGCGCAGCGTCATCACCACCGGTGGCAAAAAAGAAGCATTTAGCGCCAAAGGCTACAATAAATACCCACTCGAAGAGATTCTGCAGCCATTTGAATTAACCGCGGCACTGTGTCAAATGCACTGGATTGAACCCTTAGTGCTCTATTGGGCGAGAAACGTCTCTGATGTAGAACGCTATCAACACGCCGAGCAGTATCGGCAGTGGCTCAACGATCCGTTAGGAGGTTTTGATGGCTCTCACCAGTGATTTTTTACAAACCAGTGTGGTCTTTCTCTCTGCTGCGGTAGTCGCGGTGCCATTGGCGCAGCGCTCTGGATTGGGGTCGGTCCTGGGTTATCTGCTGGCAGGCGTGGCCATTGGCCCATGGGGATTGGGGCTCATTAGCGATGTTGACGCCATCTTACAC